>NZ_JBHJYS010000004.1:0-551731 GCF_042270245.1 Streptomyces sp. NPDC055955 | reverse complement strand
GACCACGAACGTGACCTGCCGGGCCCGCACTACGCGCCCCAGGGCTGCCTCGCGGAGATCGCCGCGCTGAGCGACGGCTGGGGCGGCTGTGCCACGGCCACGGGAAAGATCATCTGGTTCTCCCGCCGCGCCCGCCTCGGCGAGCGCGCCCCGCTGGTTCCCGCCGGACCCGCGCCGCACATCAACGAGGCACTCGAGATGCCGCGCGAGGTGCTGATCCCGGCGTTCGCTGGCTCAGCGGTCACGGAGCCGCTCGTGGCCGCCGCCCCGGCGGCCCGCGCACGCGAGCCCCACGTGTCCGTCCCCCGCAGCGTGGTACGCCCCACACCGGCGATGTGACATCAGCACCACCGCGCCCCGTTCGGGGCGCGTCGCACCGGGCCGCGGCCTGCTACGGCAGCCGCGGCCCGGCGGCGTGTCAGCACGGCGGCACCCGAGAGCCCGGAGCACGACAGACCAGGTGCGAACGGCGCGGACCCCGTTCGGTGGCTGAGCGCACTTCGCAGGAACGAGGCATCCCCATGGGACGGAACGGCATCACCGGCTCGGCCACCCCATTTCGACGAGCAATTCCGCTGCTCCCAGGCCGAGTTCATGACGACGAGGCCGGGGCGCCCGTCAGTTCCTGTTCGCCTGCGCCCAGGCGCCGGACAAGCAGGCTGTCGCCACCGGGACCATTGCCACGATGCGGATGAATGCGCTGCGTGGGGTGTCGGACCTCCGAAGATGATCCGCCGCAGGAAGCGACGGCACGGCGTCCACGGGCAGCGGCACCGTCACCTTCGAGATCGGGAGGGACCATCCGCAGACCCCGAACCGCTGTAGGCGTGTTCGCCTGGCCCCCGATGGGGCCCGCGACCCGGCGGACCGCTAGCCCTGTGGGTAGAAGAGGAACAGTGTGCAGCCGACGGTGGTCGAGGGGACGTGCCACGACCCGGCCGGGGCGTGCAGGAACGTGCCGGCGGGGTAGTCGCGTGCTCCGTCGTTGAAGGTGCCGGACACCACGTAGACCTCCTCCGGGCCGGGCTCGTGGATGTCTCGGCGCGGCCAGGAGGTGCCCGCGTCCATCTCCAGCACATTGGCGTGCGCGCCACCCGGTCCCCGCCACAGGGGACGTAGCCGGATCCCGGGGAACAGCTCGCGGACCGGGCTTTCATCGACAGAGACGGAGGTGTAGCCCGCCTGCGCAAGGATCTCGGGGTGCATGCCCCCAACGGTGCCGTGCGTCGGTCGCGGCAGACAGAGTCTGCGATGACAGCGTGGGGTACTTTCTTGCCATGCATCGCGTGGTAGCCCTGGTCCGGTCGGCGCAGCCGGCGTTCGAGCTCGGCTGCGCGGTCGAGGTCTTCGGTACGAAACGGCCAGGGATACCCCAGCACTACGCATTCGAACTGTGCACGGAGACGCCCGGCCCGGTGCCGACCACGGGCGGCTACGTGATGTCCGTGTCGCAGGGCCTTTCCGCGCTCACGACCGCGGACACCGTGATCCTCCCGGGCTGGCTGCCGGTGGAGGAGCCGCTCTCCGATCCCGTGCGCCGCGCACTGCTGCGGGCGCACGCCCGCGGGGCGCGGCTGGTCACGATCTGTTCCGGAGTGTTCGCGCTGGCCGGCACGGGACTGTTGGACGGCCGCGCGGCCACCACGCACTGGGCGCGCGCCGAACAGCTGCGGCGCGAGTTCCCCCGGGTGCGGGTGGAGCCGGACAAGCTGTACGTGGACCACGGTGACGTCGCCACCAGCGCCGGCGCGGGCGCGGGGTTCGACCTCTGCCTGCACCTGGTACGGAACGATCACGGAGCCGCGTATGCCGGCCTGCTCGCAAGGCACATGGTTCTGCCGCCGCATCGCGAGGTCGGCCGGACGCCGTGCGCGCCTCCCTCGGCGGGGGAGGCGCTGAACGGCCTGTCCGAGTGGGCCGATGAGCGCCTCGGAACGCCGTTGTCCGTAGGCGACTTGGCCGCGCACCTCGGTGTCTCGACCCGCACCCTGGCCCGGCGCTTCGCCGACCGGCTCGGCACAAGTCCTGGTGCGTGGATCCTGTCCCGCAAGGTGGCCGCGGCACGCAACTTGCTGGAGGAGACCGACCTGCCGGTCGAGGCGATCGCGACGCGTGTCGGTCTCGCCTCCGCGGTCAACCTGCGCCGCCGCTTCCGCGCTCAGACAGGCACCACCCCGGGCGCCTACCGGCAGGAGTTCCGGAACCCTCGGTCCGGGTGACGCGGCGGTGAACGTCCTGGAGGACGATGGCATCCGGTCCAGGCGGCGCTCGTAACGGCTTCCCCGATGATGCGGACCCAGGAGCGGAGCAAGCCTGCTGGAGGCGCGACCGAGCCAGGCGTCTCCGCAGATCAGCAGCGGGCGCAGTCGTGTGCCGGAGGTAGACCACAAACCTGTTGGCGTCGCAGTCGGCACGGTGGCTCGGCTTCTTCCAAGGGCCCGAACAACGGCTCAAAAGAAGGCGTCTGACCAGCTCTCGTACTCACTAGGCGCCTCCTCCCTTTAACTCCGTTATTTCCTTGCGGAGTTGCTTTGACACGGCTCGTACATCTCCGTACGCCAAGATGGTGTATCTGGCCTGAGGGAAGCTACACGACGGGGGCTCGCGTTGGATCGCCTGGCAGGAGCGGAACTGGAAGTGACCGGGCGGCCGGCGCCCGCGGTGCTGCCCCCTTCGCTGCGCGCGTGGCTGGGGCTGATCGCGACCCTTGCCGCGGTGGTGGTCGTGGTGCTCGGGGTCTTGTACGCCGGCCACGACGAGTCCGGCACGGTTGACAATTGGATCGTCCAGCCGACGGCGGACAGTGTCCGGCCGCCTTGGCGGCACGTCGCCGTGGTCGTGGACTTCCTGGGGGAACCCGCGGGCGCAGCGGCGCTGGTCGGGGCCATCGTGGTGGGCTGCCTGCTGCTTCGGCGTGCTCGCGCAACGGTGTTCGTCGTCGCCGGGGTCGGCGTCACCGTGGGGACGACGAGGCTGCTCAAGTCGCTGGTGGGGCGCACCATCCACGGCGAGAGCAACCTGTCCTATCCAAGCGGGCACACCGCCTTCGCCACCGCGCTCGCCCTCGTGATGACGCTGCTGGCGACCGGCCGGCTCGGCGCCGGCAGGGCGGCCAGGACGGTGCTCGTGCTCTCCACGGCGCTGGTCGCCGGCGCCGTGATGGGCTGGGCCGAGGTCGCCCTGGGCGCGCACTACCCCACCGACGCCCTCGGCGGCTGGTGCACCGCGATGGCGGTCGTACCGGCGACAGCGTGGCTGGTCGACCGGGCAGCCGACAGCAGGGCCGACGCCGGTCGGCGAGAGTGGCGCTGACAGCACGTCACGTGTCGTCAGGCCAAGCGGCGGAATACCGGCTTCACTGGTCGGCCGGCCATCCAGGGAGTGGGGTCGGCGGCGTCCAGCGCCTTCCGGTACACCGCACATGCCTGGGCCACCACATCGACGGTGCGGTCGATGTCGGCGTCGCTGAGCGCGCTGCTCACCACGAACGACGGGGCGAGCACCCCACCCGCGAGGAGTTGGCGCAGGAACAGGGTGCGGTACCGCTGTGACGGCTGCCCGTTCTCGTCGAGGGTGGCGAAGACCAGGTTGCTGGCCCGGCCCCGGACGACGACGTGGTCGCCGACCCCCATGGTCGCCGCGGCGTGGCGCACACCGGCGGCCAACTGCTCGCCGAGGGCGTGGAGTCGCGCGGTGATGCCCTCCTCGACGTAGGTGGTCTGCACGGCCGCCGCGGCTGCCAGGGAGTGCGTTTCCGCACCGTGTGTGGTGGACAGCAGGAACACCCGGTCGCCGGAGTGACGCAGCCCGCCCCACTCCATCAGGTCGCGGCGTCCGGCCAGCGCGGAGACGGCGAACCCGTTGCCCAGGGCCTTGCCGAAGGTGGAGAGGTCGGGGACGACGCCGTACAGGCCCTGGGCGCCCGCCTCGGACCAGCGGAGGCCGGTGATCATCTCATCGAAGATCAGTACGCAGCCGTGCCGGTCGGCCAGCTCGCGCAGGCCCGCGAGGTAGGCGGGAGTGGGGTCTTCGCTGCCAGGGCCACGTCGAGAGCTTGGGGTGGGCCCGGCAGGTTCGAGGATCAGGCAGGCGATCTCGCCCCGGTACCGGGTCAGCAGCTCCTCCGTGGCGGCCAGCTCCCCGTACGGGAACGCCACGGTGAGCTCGGTGGTCGCCGCCGGAATGCCGGCCGACATCGGTGTGGTGCCGATGAACCAGTCGTCGACGGAGAAGAAGGGATGGTCGCCACAGACGGCCACCCGCGGGCGGCCGGTGACGGCGCGGGCGAGGCGCACCGCGGAGGTGGTGACGTCGGAGCCGTTCTTCGCGAACTTCACCATCTCGGCGGTCGGCACCGTGGCCAGGAAGCGTTCCGCGGCCTCGACCTCCACGATGGACGGCCGGACGAAGTTGCTGCCGCGGTCGAGTTCCCGCCGCACCGCCTCGATCACGCGCGGGTGGGCGTGGCCGAGGCTGACCGACCGCAGGCCCGAGCCGTACTCGATGTAGCGGTTGCCGTCGATGTCCCACACGTGGGCACCGCTGCCGTGACTGATGACCGGGGCCAGGTGCTCGGGGTACTGGTCGTCGCCTTTGGCGTAGGTGTGCGCGCCCCCGGGGATCATGGCGTGCAGCCGCTCGTTCGCCATCCGCGACCGGGGCAGGAGGAACTCTTCGGTGTCCACGCCGACTTCAGCTCTCTTTCTGCTTCAGGACCTCGGCGAGGCTCGGCGCCTCGCGGTCCCGCTGGGACATCGACGTGGCCGGCAGCGGCCAGGGAATGGCGAGCTCCGGGTCGTCGAAGGCGATCGTCACGTCCTCGGCCGGATCGTGTGGGCGGTCGATCCGGTACGAGGTGTCGGCGGTTTCGGTCAGCGCCTGGAAGCCGTGGGCGCACCCCGCCGGGATGTACAGGGTCGCCTGTGTCTCTCCGGACAGCTCGAAGAAGGCCCGGCCCAGGTAGGTCGGCGACTCGGGCCGCAGGTCGACGACGACGTCGAAGACCTTCCCGTACGAGCACCGCACCAGCTTGGCCTCGCCCGCGCCGGAGCGCAGGTGCAGGCCGCGCAGCACGCCCCGGACCGAGCGGGACAGGCTGTCCTGGACGAAGGCGTCCGGGTCGAGGCCCACCGAGCGGACCACGTCGGCGTCGAAGGTGCGGCAGAAGAAGCCGCGCTCGTCGGCGTACGGGGTCGGCTCGAAGAGGTACGCGCCGTCGATCGCCGGGACTTCGGTCGCCTTCATGGAGCCTCCCGCAGGGTGTGGGTCTGGTCGGTCGCCGGGAACAGGGCTGCCGTCAAGGCGGTGAACTGGTGCTCCAGGCGCTGAGCCGCGTCCTGGTTGCGCTCGGCGAGGGTCCGCCGCAGCTCCGCCGAGCACTCCTCCAGGGCCCGGAACTGTTCCAGCAGCCGGTCGGCGTCCATGGCGCGCGCCGGGTGGCAGTACGCGCCGAGCCCCATCCGGGCCATGAGCGCGTCGCTCTTCGCCGCATAACTGAGGGCGAGCGTCGGTACGCCGGTCTTCAGCGCGCAGATCAGGTTGTGGTACCGGGCCGCCACCACGGTGTCGGCAGCCACCATCTCCTTCATCAGATCGGCCAGTGAGGTCGCCTCGGCAGCGGTGACCAGATGCGAGTCCACCGCGGCGAGGATCGCGGCGACCACCGACGCGTCGCTGTCGTCACCGGTGAGCAGCCGGACAGGCCTGCCCTCCTCGGCCAGGGTGCGGACGAACCGTATCGTCCCGTCGAGGTAGCGCCGGTGGATCTCCTGTGCCCGGGCGCGGTCGTCATTGCCGCCGTGGTAGTCCATGACTCCGACACAGACCGGGCCCGGCGGGCCTGAGGGCATGCTCGCGATCGGCCCCGGCAGGGCGAACGCGAGGTCCGGGTAGACCTCGTCGCGCGCGGTGTCCACGCCCATCGCCCGCATCGCGTCGCGGGACTGGGCGTCCCGGTAGGACCGGTACGTGGCCAGCCGCGCCGACCAGCGCACCAGGGCCCGTGTGGGCCGGTTGCCGATCGATGCGGCGCCGACGCTGACCAGCGCGACCCGGGTGCGCAGCAGCCGGCCACTCGCGCAGAGCAGGAACAGCGAGTACGGAAAGCCCCACGGCCGCAGCGGCAGCGTGGCTTCCAGAACCCCCATGCCCGGCACGATCACCACGTCGTGCCGGCGCACCCAGGCAGCGGTGCGGAAGACGTCGACGAGTTTGCCAAGACCCTTCGCCGCGATCGCACCCGCACGCGAGGCCGTCCGGTACTCCCCGCGGTACCAGTGCAGCCGCGTCGCGGGTATCCCGTACCGGGCCGCGACCGCCTCGGGTCCGCCGCACAGCGCGTCCACGGCCGCCTTCGGATGCTCGGCGCGGAGGTACCCGAGCACGGCCTCGAGCGACCCGTCGTTGCCGAGGTTGCCGGAACCGAGCAGGCCGAACACCCCGACGCGCACCGGGGTTTCGTCCTCCGGCGTCATGCCTGCCTCCCTTCGCGGCCGGCGACGAGGGCGTCGACGGACACGGTGAGCTGGGCCGGGTCGACCGGGGCGCGGTCCTCGACCCGCTCGCCGGCGCCGGGCCGGACCCGGCTGGTCATCCACGCGGCCAGGTGGCCGTAGCACGCGCGCCGGTCCGCCGGGGTCAGCGGCGCCCGCCGGATCGCCGCGACGAAACCCCACAGGTACTCGGCGAGCAGCCGGGGCGTGGGGTGCAACGGGCCTGACCGGCGCGGGTCCAGGTTGACGCACCGAGAGCGTTTGGACGGGTTCGCCCGCTCGGCGCGGGTGGGGTGGTCGCGGCGGAAGTACAGCATCTCCGGCACCTGGTGGAAGGGCCCGTGCAGGGTGATCTCCGCGACGAACGTGCGGTCCGCGTGGTGATAGCTGTCGAGCGGCTTCACCCGGCGCAGCATGTCGACCCGCATCACCCCGTAGAAGTCGTCGCCGCCGGGCTCGAACAGCAGACTGCGGAAGCGCTCCGGCACATGCTGCGAGTCGGTGGCGAGCCCGTACTCGTAGGGGACCTTCAGCCGGCCGTCGCTGTCGATGACGGCCTGGCCGGAGTGCGCGAGGATCACGTCGGGCCGCTCGTCCAGCGCCTCCACACACCGCCGCAACAGATCCCGGCCGTACAGGTCGTCGTGCGAGGCCCACTTGAACAGTTCGCCGCGGCACTCGGCGAACACACGGTTGTGGTTCGGTGTGGCGCCGATGTTCCTGGGCAGCCGGAGGTACCGGATGCGCGGGTCCAGCGCGGCGTACCGGCGGCAGATGTCCTGGGTGCCGTCGGTCGAGGCGTTGTCGGAGATGACCAGCTCGAAGTCCTCGTAGGTCTGGCCGAGCAGGGCGTCGAGCGACTCGGCCAGGTACTCCTCGCCGTTGTACACGGGCAGGCCGATGCTCAGCCTGGGGTGGGGGGTCATGAAGTCCTCACTTCGGGAGTGGAGTTGTGGTGGCGCTCGCGCAACGCGGACCGCAGGTGCAACCACCACACGGCCGACCCGCTGACGGTCGCTGCGGCGACGCCCCAGGCCGAGCCGACCGTGCCGGCGACGGCCGCCCCGCCGAGTCCGCCGCCGACGTAACAGGCGGAGGCGAACAACTGGCTGCGCAGGCTGCGCCGGGCCGCGCCCAGCGCGCGCAGCCCCGCCGCCGCGCCGGTGCCGAGGCCTGAGCCCGCGACGCTGAGCGTGACCGGCACGATGAGCTGTGCGGCGGAGTGCCAGACGCCGCCGAGCACGAGGTCGCCGAGCCGCTCCGGCATCAGCAGCAGCGCCCCGCCCCAGAGCAGCGCGGCAACGGCTTGCCCGCCCCCCAGCAGGAGGCAGAAGTGGCCGAGTCGGTGCGGAGCGCGCCGGAGCACCCGTGCGGCCTCCGGGACGGTGACCAGCGAAAGACCCATCAGCACAGCGAGGAACGGGCCGAGCAGCAGCTCGGCGCCACGGACCGCACCCACCGCGCCGACTCCGACGATCGCGCCGAGCCCGTACGCCCGCAGCTGGCTCGCGCCGCTGAGGCTGACGTTCTCGACGAGGTACCGGTAGCCGAGATCGCGCTGCTCACGGAGCCATCCGCGCGCTCCGGTCAGTTGGGGACGGATACCGGACTGGAGGCAGCCGTACCCCGCGGCCACCGTGGCGGACGCGCCCCAGGCGAGCACGAAGGCGGCCACGGTGCCCACGTGGGCCGCCACGACCAGGGCGGGGACGAGCGCGACGCCCCACACGAGGTCGTTGACGAACGCCTTCCGCCCGGTGCCGGCGGCGAAGAACGAGAACCGCCATGCGTCCTGCAAGAGCAGCCCCGGCAGCATGACCCCGAGGCAGGCGAACGCGGTGCCCACGCGGCCGCCGAGGACAAGGCCGACCACCACGGCCGCGGTGCCGAGCGCGGCACCGACGCCGAGCGCGGTACCCGACGACCGGGCCACCGCCCCGCGCCAGGACGCGTCCGGCACGCCGCTGAAGCGCACGACGAGCGGGTCGGTGGCGAGGCCGCGGGAGACGTTGAGCACCACGCCGTAGGTCACCCAGGCCAGGCTGAACACGCCGAACGCGGTCACCCCCAGCGAGCGGGCCACGTAGATCCCCACCACGAAGTTGCTCAGGCTGGAGGCAGCCTGGTCCGCCAGTCCCCAGGACAGCCGGCCCACGAGGGCCCGCCGGGCGGACCCGGCCGGTGTCGACGTCTGCCTGTCGGTGGTCATCGGCGTCATGCCTTGATCAGCCCGGCGCCGTGCAGGGCGTCGGCCGCGCCGGCCACGGCGCTGAACGGAAGCCCGGACCGCTCGGCGACGTCCAGCAGGCTGTGCTCGCCGTCGGACAGGCTGAGCACCCAGAGCATGGCCATCTGGGCCTGCTTGGTGTCGCTGCGGCCGCCGAGCGCGTCGTACAGCCCCCGCCGGCCCAGCTGTGGTTCGCCGTAGGGGCTGAGGTTGACGTACCGCCGGTTGCGGTCGAGGACGCCGAACGCCTCACGGCAGACGGCGAGGGTGTCCGCCATCGCCTCCGGGGAGACGAAGTCCGGGTTGTCCGCCGAGGTGTGGTATTCGGGGTACCCGGCGTACGGGGTCCGGCTGAGCGAGCCGACGCCGAGGTCGAATCCGGGCGAGCAGTACTGCCGCTCGTCGTAGCCGTACGGAGTGAACTCGGCGACGTGGTGCGGGCGTTCGGAGGCAGCCAGGACGTGGCGCATCACCCGGTCGATCTCCGCGTCGCCGCGCCTGCTCTGCTTGTACGTCAGCTGTCCCGAGTCACCGGCGCAGGCCAGTACGAGGCCGTGCTTGACCCGCTCGATCCGCTCCGCGTTGCGGGCCAGCCAGGTGATCGCCCCGATGGTGCCGGGCGCGAAAATGAACCGGTAGGTGTAGTACGGCGTCCGCTGCGCCAGCGTCCGGGCCAGGTAGGTCGCCACCGCGATGCCCGCCAGATTGTCGTTGGCCAGCGAGGGGTGGCACACGTGGCAGGAGACGATCACCTCGTCGGAGACCTGCCCCGGGACGACATGCTCGGCGTAGGTGAGGTGGCCGTCGGCGAGGGTGGAGTCGACGCGCACCTCGTAGTCGCCGTCCGGCATCGCGTCCAGGGTCTCCTGGGCCAGGCAGAACCCCCATTCCGGCTTGTAGTAACTGGTGCGGTACGGCACCCAGTTCGGGTGCTCCGGCAAGGTGTGCAGGTGATCACGCAGCTCGGCCAGCGGCATGGTCGCCGACACCGGCACGCTGTAGCCGAGGACGTGCAGGCTGGACGCGGCGAAGTCGACGATCCGGTTGCCCTCGGCGTCGGCGACGTACGCGTCGCGGATGTTCCACTCCTGCGGCACCGTCCAGTCGAGGACCTGCGTCCCGGTCGGCACCTCGTGCACCCGCAGCGGAACGTACTCGCCGATGATGTCCAGGGTGGCGCGCACCCCGTCGCCGGTGATGCTCCGGCACAGCGGGTACAGCCGCTCCACCAGCGCATGCATCTGAGCGCCCGCAGTGGTCGTCGTCTGCGTGTCGGCCGCGGTCATCGGCGCCACCGCAGGGTGTCGTCGACGGCTCCGGCGTCGGACGCCGCGCGCAGCACGGCGAGGCGGGTGAAGCGTCGCTCGAAGTCCTCCCGGGTCAGCCCGAACGTCCGGTAGGCGTCGGCGAGTTCGAGCGCGCCCTGCTTCACCGTCCATTCGCAGTCGAAGCCGGGGATCGCGGCGCGGAAGCGGGAGAAGTCCACTCGGTACGACCGCGGATCGGCACCGGTCTCCCCCGTGATCACGACCTTCGAGCCGGGCACCGCCGCGGCGACCTCCTCGGCGATCTCGGCGACCGTGACGTTGTTGATCTCACTGCCGATGTTGAACGCCCGGTCGTGCACGGCTTCGCGCGGCGCGGTCAGCGCGGCCGTGAAGGCCCGTGCGATGTCGGCGGCGTGCACCAGCGGGCGCCAGGGGGTGCCGTCGGAGAGCACAAGCACCTCGCCGGACAGGAGCGCGTGACCCACCAGGTTGTTCAGGACGATGTCGGCGCGCAGCCGCGGCGAGTAGCCGAAGGCGGTGGCATTGCGCATGTACACGGGGGTGAAGTCGCCGTCGGCCAGGGCGTGCAGGTCGTCCTCCACCCGCACCTTGGACTCCGCGTACGGGGTCACCGGCCGTAGCGGGGCGTCCTCGGTGACCAGGTCGCTGCCACCGGCGGCGCCGTAGACGGAGCAGGTCGACGCGTACAGGAAGCGTCGTACCCCGGCGTCGCGGGCCAGCCGGGCGAGGCGTACGGACGCGTGGTGGTTGATGTCGTAGGTGAGCTCCGGGGCGAGGGATCCCAGCGGGTCGTTGGAGAGCGCGGCGAGGTGGATCACGGCGTCCACCCCGGCCACGTGGTCCGCCGTGACATCGCGCAGGTCCACCCGCGGTCCGTGCGGGTCCGCGGGCTGCGGGCCGAGGAGGCAGTCGGCGAACAGGCCGGCGTCGAGACCGACGACCTCGTGTCCGGCGGCCGTGAGTACCGGGGCCATGACGGTGCCCAGGTATCCCTGGTGTCCGGTGAGCAGTACGCGCAAGGTTCAGTCCCCCAGGTCGAGAGTGAGTTTGGTGACGGCGAACGCCTCGGCGTAGCGCGCGTGGCATTCGATGCCTCGGATCCGCGCGAGACCGAGGAAGGCCTCCCGGTCGTACCAGGGCCGGTGCCGCTGGGAGGGGTAGTGCTCCTGCAGCAGCCGCACCTTTTGCTCGGCGACCTCCGGGGACAGCGGCTGGTACGCCGCCGGGCGGCCGAGATCGCCGTCCCACTTGACGATCTCGTAGCCGAGTACGAGGTGGTCGCGGAACGCGGTGGGCATCAACTGCGCCAGGCCGCGGTGATCCTGGTGCGCGTCGTCGGTGCGCGGGGCCAGGATCAGATCCGGCTCGGTCTGCCCGCGCAGCTCCTCGACCGCGGCCTTGGCCTCGTCCCAGTGCACGGGCATCCGGCCGTCCGGCAGCTTGAGCACGGTGAGGCGCAGGTCGGCGTCCGGGCAGAAGGCGGCGAGCGCGGCCCGCTCCTCCTGCTCCCGCTCGCTGCCGCCGCCGGAGAGCACCAGCGCGTCGACGCGCAGACCCGGGCGCGCGAGGCACAGCGTCAGCAGCGTGCCGCCGGCGCCGATGGCGATGTCGTCGCAGTGCGCGCCCACCGCGACGATCCGCTCCAGGGGCCCGGCCCCGAGCCGGATCACGCGCTCACCCCGGCGCTGTCCCGCTCCCACACGGCCCACGGGCGGTCGCCCCGGGCGTAGGCCTCGTCGAGCGCGGCCCGTTCCTTCACGGTGTCGGTCGGCTTCCAGAAGCCCCGGTGCTGGTGCGCCACAAGACGGCCCTGCTTGGCCAGTCGGGCGCATCCGTCGGCGACCAGGTCCCCGTTCTCCGGTAGGTGGTCGAAGACCTCCTGGCGGAGCACGAAGTAGCCGCCGTTCTCCCACAGCGGCATGTCGCTCACCGCCGTGATGCCCCCCACCAGGCCGTCCTCGCCCAGATCCACGCAGTGGAACGAGGACTGCGGCGGCACCACCATCATCGACGCCCCGGCATCACGCCGGGCGAACCGGTCGATCATCTCCGGCAGCGGGGCGTCGGTCAGTACGTCGGCGTAGTTGGCGAGGAACATCTCGTCGCCGTCCAGATGGTGCCGCACCCGGCGCAGCCGCTCCCCGATCGGTGACTCGATGCCGGTCTGCGCGAACGTGATCGTCCAGTCCGAGATGTCGGTGGAGAGCAGCTCGGTCCGCCCGCCCCGCAGGACGAAGTCGTTGGACGTCGTCTCCTCGTAGTTGAGGAAGAAGTTCTTGATGTGGTGCGCCCCGTATCCGAGGCACAGGATGAACTCCTTGTGCCCGAAGTGCGCGTAGTAGCGCATGACATGCCAGATCAGCGGTCGCGGGCCGACCATCGCCATCGGCTTGGGCACGTCGTCGGCGGCGCCGCTGCGCATCCGCATCCCGTACCCGCCGCAGAACAGTACGACCTTCATGATGTGCCCTCGACAATGCTCAGTTCCGGGATGGGAAAGACAAGGCGGCCGCCCCACTCGTGCACGTAGGACAGCTGCTCGACCAGCTCGGCCCGCAGGTTCCACGGGAGGACGAGGACGTAGTCCGGTCTGTCCGCGGCGATCTGCTCGGGCGGCAGGATCGGGATGCGGGTGCCGGGGGTGAACCTGCCGTGCTTGTACGGGTTGCGGTCGACCGTGTACGCGAGCAGGTCGGGCCGGATGCCGCAGTGGTTGAGCAGGGTGTTGCCCTTGCCCGGGGCGCCGTAGCCGACGACCGTCTCGCCGCGCTCGGCCGCCTCGACGAGGAACTTCAGGAGGTCCCGGCGCACCTTGGCCACCCGGGCGGAGAACTCGGTGTACCCGGACAGCTCCTGCAGCCCGGCGGCCTTCTCCCGGTCCAGCACGTCGGCCACCGACTCGGTGGGTTCGCCGGCCACCTCGGCCGGCCGGGCCCACAGCCGGATGGAACCGCCGTGCGTGGGCAGCAGCTCGACGTCGACGAGCGTGAGTCCGCCGCTGGCCAGGGCCCGGATCGCGGACGCGACCGTGTAGTACTGGAAGTGCTCGTGGTAGATCGTGTCGTACTGGTTGTCCTCGATCAGGGTCAGCAGGTGCTGCACCTCGATGGAGACCCACCCGTCGTCGGCGACCAGGGCGCGCAGCCCCTGGGTGAACCCGACCACGTCGGGGATGTGCGCGTACACGTTGTTCGCCACGACCAGGTCCGCCGGGCCGTGCTCGGCACGGACGCCCGAGCCGGTCTCCGGGTCCAGGAACGCCGTGAGCGTGGGCACACCCGCGTCCCGCGCCGCTGCGCCGACGTTCACCGACGGCTCGATGCCGAGGCAGCGGATCCCCCGGTCCACCACGTGCCTCAGCAGGTATCCGTCGTTGCTCGCGACCTCGACCACGAAGGCGTCGGAGCCGAGCCCCACCCGCTGTACGGCGTCGCCGACGAACGTGCGCGCGTGCTCCACCCAGGAGGTCGAGAAGGAGGAGAAGTAGGCGTACTCGCTGAACGTCTCCTCCGGCGTGATCAGCGGCGGGATCTGCGCGAGCCAGCAGTCGGTGCAGACCCGCAGGTGCAGCGGGTACGCGGGCTCCGCCTCGTCCAGTCGGTCCGCGGCGAGAAAGCTCTCACACGGCGGGGTCGCCCCCAGATCGACGACGCTCGCCAGCGTCGCCGAGCCGCAGAGTCGGCATCGTGTCATCTACTGTCCCCATCCCCCCTGTTCGCGCGGGTGTCCCCACCGCGAACCTGTGCTGACCGACCCGCGATCGCGGTGCGGTACTCCTCCACCAGGCGCTCGAGGCCGACGGCCGGGCTGAAGCCCTGCTCGTATCGGCGCCGGGCCGCCCGGCCCATCTCCTGGTTGCGGTCCGGATCGGCAGCGGTCCGTCGTATGCAGGACGCGAGCGAGGCGGGCTCGCCCGGCCGGTGCAGCAGCCCGGTCACGCCGTCGTCGACGAGTTCGACGAAGGCGCCATGACCGGCGGCGACGGTCGGGACCCCGGCCGCCATCGCCTCCACGACCACCAGGCCGAACGCCTCCAGCCACGTCGAGGGAGCCACCACGGCGACCGACCGCGCGACGGCCTGACGGCACTGGTCCGGGTCGTACAGGCCGACGAAGCGCACGTCGTCCCGGCCCGCCGCCCAGGCGGTCACCTCTGCCTCCAGCGGCCCCGCTCCGGCGATGACGAGCGGCACCCCCACACCCCCGTCCGCGGCGAGCTCGTCCCACGCGGCCATCAGCAGCCGCACGCCCTTGGCCTCCGCGAGCCTGCCGAGATAGAGCACATGCTCGCCGGCCCCCTCGCGGCAAGTACCCGGGTCCGGCACGAAGTTGTGCTTCACCGCCAGCCGCTCGGCCGGCATGCCGGCCCGCACCAGGACATCACGCTGCGCCGCCGAGATGCAGAAGAACCGCTGCACGCCGGACCACCACCGCCGCCGGTTGACCGACAGGCTGACCGCGAGCGGGACCGTCGCCAGACGGGAACTCCGGTAGCAGCCGTGCCGGACGGCGGGCAGCGGCGTCGACCCGACGCACTCGGTGCAGGGCCGGCCGTCCCGCTGCAGCGTGCCCGGCGGGCAGACCTGGGTGTAGTTGTGCAGCGTGGCGACGACGGGCACTCCTGCGTCGGCGCAGGCGGCCAGGACCGCGGGCGACAGGAGCGGGAAGACGTTGTGGACGTGCACCACGTCCGGCCGCTCGGCACGAAGCCGGGCGGCGAGCTCCGTGCGGACCGCCGGGTTCCACGGCACGAGCAGCGGCACCGCGGCCTTGCCGAGCAGGGACCGGGCGGCGATGTCGTCGCTGCGCCTCTCGAACACCTCGACCCGGTGGCCGGCCGCGCGCAGCAGCTCCACCTCCTGGTCGACGACCTTGTTCTCCCCGCTCGGCTGCGCCGAGCCGTAGTGGTTGTGCACCACGAGGACGTGCATGGTCAGGACACCTCCGATCTCCGGGCCCACCGTGGGACGCGTTGTCGAGGGGCTGTGGGCGTCGGGAGCGCGGGTGCCGTGGCGGGTGCGGCCAGCAGTGAGGCGGCCACGGCCAGATGCAGGAGATACGGCGAGGCGTCGCCGAGGCCGGCTTCGGTGTACGACGCGATGGCGCAGTAGCTGATCAGGAAGATCGCGCAGGCCCTCTGCAGCGACGGTGGCCGCAGCAGCGCGACGCCGCCCAGCACGATGATGACCGCCGCCACCAGGGCGACGCCGGTCAGACCCTGTTCCTGGTAGACGGCCAGCCAGCTGTTGTCGATGGGCAGCCCGTCGAACGACTTGTCGCCCAGGCCCATGCCGAACAGTTGCTCCGTGGTCGTCCGGGGCGCTGCGAGCAGGGCGTCCCAGACCTTGGCCCGACCGGTGAGGTTGGAAAAGTTCTCCTGGCTCTGTCCGCGCAGGAACCACGTGTGGAGCGCGGAGGCGAACCCCACCGCGGCCACGACTGCGCACAGCACCGCCCAGGTGAAGAACCGCCGGGCCGGGGCGCTGGTCAGGAGGAGCGAGCCGATCGCCAACACCAGCCCGATGACCAGGCCGAGCGTGGCCGTACGGGTATGGGTCAGCGCGAGCAGGACGAGTGACGGCACGATGACCACCGCCGCGCTGACCCTGTCGGTGCGGCGTCCGAGGAGGAGCAGGACGGTGAGCCCGATGATCACGGCTGCGTACTGTCCGATCTGCGGCGGGGTGAGCGGCCACAGCGCGCCGACAAGGCGCCCTCCGTAGAGGTCGGGCAGGGCGGCGCCCGGTGAGACGACCAGGCCGGCGGCCACCGACCCGAGCACCGCGAAATACATCCGGATGTGGTGGCGTACGAGCGTCAGGCCGCCGTCCCACCAGCGGCTGAGCAACCACAGCGTGCCGATGAAGAGAGCAAGCCGGGCGCAGCGGAACAGCGCGCCGAACCCGGACTGCATGTCCACGCTGGAGATCACGCTCGGCACCAGCAGCAGGGTGAGCAGCAACACGAAGGCGCTCGGGCGGATGCGCAGCCGGAGATTGAGTGCGAGCGCCAGCGCGAACGCGACCACCAGCGCGCCCATGGTGACCATCTGGATGAGGGAGCGGGGCAGCGGAATGACGGTCTCCGCCCCGGCGGAGCCGAGCGTGTTGAGGACCAGCAATCCCCAGATGGTCCCGACGAGCTTCGGTGTCCCGGCCGGGCCTCGCTCGGCGCCGGGCGGCGTGTCCGCCGCGTCCGGTCCGCCCGGCAGTGCGCCGCGCCGCAGGTCGTTGCTCATCTCAACCACCGGCCCGTGGGTCGAGGGTGCTGCCCGCGTCCTGCTGGTACGGCGTGCCTTGCCACTGCCCGAAGTCGAGCACCTGGCTCGGGTCGTGGGCGACGAACTGCCACGGTCCGAGATAGACGTTGTCGTGCCAGCGGTTGTGCTGCTGCGTGGTGATCGCGTCGGCCACCCGCTTGCCCTGGTAGGGCGACCAGTCCGGATAGGTGCCGTAGTTGGCGAGGACCGCCATGCGGTCGCACTTCACCGTGCACTTGAGGACGGCCTTGTCCAGCACGAAGCGGTTGTCGTGGATGTCCACCCGCTGGGTCTTCCAACGGCAGTCGGCGTAGAGCGGTGCTCTGGCGATCGCCGGCTTCGCGCACCGGCCGGTCTTCGGCACCAGCAATGTGCAGTCACCGGACGAGGTGTTGGCCGGGCTGTTGCAGAACCGGTCGGCGTTCTCCCACAGGGTGATCCCCGACCAGTTGTTCTCCAGCACGTTCCGATAGATCTCGATCTTGTTGGTGCGGGCCTTGATCCGTGGTTCGCCGCCGGACTCGGACAGGTAGACGGTCGCGTACGGGAACGTGTCTCCCTTCTTGGCCTCTCTGCGGCCCTCGACCCAGTTGTTGCGCCGAATCGTGTTGTTCCGGATGACCGCGTTGTAGCTGGTCTCGTAGATCAGCGCGGCACCGTCGTTGGCCTCGAGCACGTTGTTCTCGATCCGGAAGTCGTTGTTGTTGGTGTCCGCCCACAACCCCGTTCCGCGGTTGTCGTGCACCCAGTTGCCGCGTACGTCGGCGCCGTCGACAGCCCAGAACTTGATGCCTCCGGTGCAGCCGCAGCCCTCCTTGCGCCGCTCCCAGTCGCCGGTGTTGTTGCCCACGATCTCGTTGTCCTCGACGACCAGGTCGCGCAGCGCGCCGCCGCCCTTGTACGCGTTCATGCCGTACTGACCGTTGTCGCGCAGGCAGTTGGCACGCGTCTGCTGGCGGGCACCGGCCATCAGCCCGGCGCCGGAGTTGTCCTGGATCGTCGCGTGCTCGATCACCCACCCGTCGGCCGAGTCGTGGTTGACCACGCCCTCGTCGAGGGGCGCCACGAACCGCTGAACGGTCAGATGGCGGATGGTGACGTTGCGGGCGGTGCCGCCGAATGCGTACTGGTTCTTCTTCCGGCCGTCGAGCACCGCGCCCGGCGCACCGAGGTAGCGGTCCCCCTCCTTGGGGATGACCTGGGCGAACCGGTCCGGGTCGAGCCGGTGCTTGCCCGGTCGGAGCCAGAACGTGGTGTTCGGGGGGCTCTTCTTGGTCTTGGCCGCCAGATCACCGACCACGGCGGGGTCGACCGTCACCGCGCCCGCCGGCGCCTTCGCCGGCCCGGCCGTGGGCTTGTCGCACACCCGGGCCACGGACCGGGCCGCGGACGTCGCGGACGCGGAGGGCGCGGCCTTCGACTCCGCCTCGGCTCCCGGCATGCTGTCACAGCCGGTCGCCGCCAGCAGGACCAGTGCCAGCGCCGCCAAGGCCCAGTGTCGCTTCCTGATCCCCGCGCGTCCCCCTGGGCCCCTTGTTCCGGACCTTGCCGAAGTCGCGGGCCCCGGCACACGCGTCTTCGAACGCGTCGTCTGTTGCCGACGCTTCACGTGGTCGCTCTTCTCCGCCTTGCAGTTGCACACATCAGTCCCCGCTCGCCTGCACCGATCCATTCCGTCCCTCCTCTCCAGCCTGATCCGTCGAAGGTCCCTAACCGCGGAACCTGAGTACGGTGGTGAACCCCTCCACGCCGTCGGCGAAGCCGGTGCCGACCAGGGTGGTGGTGGGTTCCTTGCGCCCGAATCCGGCGGAGTACCAGCCCAGCGGCGGGTCGGTCTCGCCGCGATGCGCCCGCCAGCTCAGCTGTTCGGGCAGGTCGAGCGTCGCGGAGCGCCCCTCGCCGTCCCGGATCCAGGTGAGCACCGCCCTGTTCCCCACCAGGTCCGTGGCGATCGCCGGGCCGAGGTGGAACGCCAGGCGCACGTCCCGGCGCGGGCCGCGCACCTCGTCGATCACCTTCAACTCCTGTTCTGCAGGCGACAGTTCCACCCGTCGGCGGTGCACGGAGCTCTCGTAACCGTCGTGCTCGGCGGACCAGCGGGACACACCCTCGTCGGATGCGTCCGCGACGAGGACACGGCTGCGGGCGTGCCGCGTCCACAGGAACGGGCCGCCGGACACGGACTGGTCGCCGCCGTCCACCTGCAGGGTGTTGTGGCCGAGGGTCGACCGGAAGTACCGCCGCCACTCGGGCTGTCCGTGGTAGCAGAACGTCCCGGGGTCGGCGAGCACGTCGACCCCGTCGTGCCGCACCTCCACGGACAGTGCGTCCGCGTGGGCGTGGGCGGCGATGGACAGGAAGCCGTGCGGGCCGCCGTCGCAGCGGCACCAGATCTCTCCCGCACCGCGCAGAATGGTCATGCCCGCGTCGGCGAAGTGGGCCGGCCGGCTCGCCGGGCGGATCACGGCCGGTGCGGTGTCGTTCTTCGCGTACGGCCGGATGAGCCCGGCCAGCAGTGGGGTGCGCGCATCGGTGCCGGTCACCGCCGGCCACCAGGCGAGCCGGCCGAACACGGCCTCCCCGGTCGCCAGCAGGGAGGCCCAGCGGTCCGTGCCCGATCCGTCCACGACCAGACCGTGACCGTCGTCCGCGTCCCCTTGGCGCGGCGGCCGCAGCCGGCTGTCCACGACGGCCGCGAGCGCGTCGGTCATCCGCAGCAGCACGAGACGGACGGACGCGGGGACCGGCACGCCGGCGGCATCCGCCTCGGCCAGCGCGGCCAGGCCGAGCTCCAGCACAAGTCCGTGATACTCGGTGGCCAGTTCCCGGTTGAGGCCGGAGAGGAAGGTGTTGCTGCGCAGATGCCGGTCCAGCGACCGCAGCGCGCCGGCTCGCCACCCCGCCGAAGAGGGGAACCACCCGAACGCGCAGGCCGCGGCGAACTGCCCGGCGGCCTCGGCGATGACGTGGTTGTTCGCCGAGGATCCCCGGCTGGGGAAGGCGGCCAGCCAGCGCTGGTGGTGCCAGATCTGGTTCAGGGCCTGCGG
This sequence comes from Streptomyces sp. NPDC055955, assembly GCF_042270245.1. Taxonomy (NCBI): domain Bacteria; kingdom Bacillati; phylum Actinomycetota; class Actinomycetes; order Kitasatosporales; family Streptomycetaceae; genus Streptomyces; species Streptomyces sp. NPDC055955. The sequence goes on along the minus strand of NZ_JBHJYS010000004.1, from coordinate 532,418 downwards.
GTTGCCCTCGAACAGGTCGGCCGCGCCGGGCCAGCCGTCGAGCAGCCTGCGGATCCACACCCAGGACAGCAGCCGGATGCCGAGCTCGATGCCGCTGATCCAGTGCACACCGCGCAGCGGTGGGTTGGCCGCCCACCACGACCGCAGGTGCTCGGCAACCCGCTCGGCGTACCGCTCGTTCCCGGTGATCGCGTAGGCGGCGGCGAGCACGGTGAGGTACTGGTGCCGGGACAGCTCCCAGATCTGCTTGATGTCCCCGACCGCGTCCTCGTTCCGGTACGGCACGTCGAAGGCGTAGCCCGAGGGAGCCCGGAGCCCGGTCTTCGGGTCGCGCCACCAGTCCGGGTCGATCAGGTCGTCGCGCACCACCCCGAAGTACTGGACGTGCCCGTCCATCAGCCGGTCCGCCTCGGCGACGAGACGTTTCGCGGCGTCCGGAGCCACTGAGGCGATCGTCCCTGCGGGCAGGACCGCGGTGAACCGGGCGCCGGTCACGCTCGGGCAGGTCGGCCGCGCCGACCGCCACCGCCTCCTGCGCACCGCGTCGCCCGCCCGGGCGCCGATCTCCCGCGGTCCCATCCGGGAAAGGCGCCGCAGGTACCAGCCCGCGCTCATGGTCATCGCGTCCTCGCCAACGTCACCGGCGCGCCGCCGGCGAGGCCGGCCTGCACGGCGAGCGTGGCAGCCGTGGTGGCGACCAGCGAGTCCAGCGGCACGGGCATCGGTCCGCCGGTGCGCACGGCTTTGATGAACGCGGCCAGCTCGGCGTTCTGGCCCTTGTCCCGCGCCTTGGGCAGCCGCGAACTGACCCACCGCTTGGGGCCGTGGACCGAGGCACGGACGAAGTCGTCGAGCCGCAGCACCTTGCCGTCCGCGACAAGGTCCAGCGTCTCCTTGGGGAAGCTGGGCGCGCCGGTGGTGACGTAGCTGACGGTGGCGGTGGAACCGTCCGGGTAGCGCAGCACGACCTGCAGGTCGTCGTTCCCGGACGTGGCGACCGCGTACACCGAGACCGGGTCGGCCCCGATGAGCCAGCTCGCCGTGTCGATGAAGTGTCCGCCCTCGCCGGCGAACCGCGAGCCCTCGGTGCCCTGTTGGAGGTACCAGCTGCCCTGCTGCAGCCGGCCCGCGTTGACCAGGTAGCGCAGGTTCGCCGGACCGGTCCGGGCGCCGAACCGCTTCCTGGCCTCGTTCAGCAACGGCGCGAACCGGCGATTGAAGCCCACCTGAAGCCGGTCGTTGCCGGACTCCTCCACCGCCGCGAGTACACCCGCCAGGTCGTCCTCGGTGAGGGCCAAGGGCTTCTCCACGAAAACCGCCTTGCCGGCGAGGAGCGCCTCACGGGTCAGCTCGGCGTGCGAGCTGTGCCGGGTGACCACGAACACCGCGTCGATGGACTTGTCGCCGAGCACCGCGTCGAGATCGGTGGTCGCCTCGGCGAAGCCGAACTTCCGCTGCGCGTTGGCCCCGGACAGCGCCGTCGTGGTGACGACCGTCGACAGCTCGACGCCATCGCGCTGTGCCAGGTGCGGCAGCAGCATCGACGTCGCGTAGTTTCCCGCGCCGACGAACGCGAGGCGTACCGGCGCCTTGGCGGACCGGGCCGGGGTGGGCACGCCGCCGCTGCGTGGCTTGACCACGGGCACGGCCACCGCCGGGGCCTTTGCCTCCCCCGCGTGCTCGGCGTACCGGAACAGCACGGCCACGGCCTTCAGGTCGCCGTCCTTGAGGCTCTGGTACGTCTCGACGGCGTCGTCGAAGTCGGCGATGTGGGAGACCAAGGGCTCCACGTCGACCCTGCCGCGGGCGACGAGATCGAGGAAGCACTCCAGGTTGCGGCGCTCGGTCCAGCGCACATAGCCGATCGGGTAGTCCCGTCCCTCGAGTTCGTACGCGGGGTCGTAGCGCCCGGGGCCGTAACTGCGCGAGAACCGGACGTCGAGCTCTTTCTCGTAGTAGGCGTTCCACGGCAGGTCCAGGCGGCATTTCCCGATGTCGACGACGCGGCCACGGTCCCGGCTCAACCGGGCGGCCAGCTCGACGGGCTGGTTGCTGCCGCCGCCGGCGGCCAGGTACACCTGGTCCACCCCGTGACCGCCGGTGAGTTCGGCGACGGCGGCTTCCACGGCCGCGGACGCGGGGTCGCCGCAGGCCGCGGCGCCCAGGCGCTCGGCGAGCTCGCAGCGCGCCGGGTCGGGATCGACCCCGACGACGCGGACTCCGGAGGCGGCGAGAAGCTGCACGACCAACTGCCCGATCAGCCCGAGGCCGATGACGAGAGCCACCTCGCCGAGTTGTGGCTCGCCGCGGCGGACGCCCTGCATCGCGATCGAGCCGACGGTACCGAAGGCCGCGTGCCGCGACGCGAGCCCGTCCGGCACCCGGGCGTACAGGTTCTTCGGCACCCAGTTCAGCTCGGCGTGCAGCGCGTGCTCGTTGCCGGCGCAGGCCACGACGTCGCCGACCGCCACGTCGTCGATCCCGGTGCCGACCTGCTCGACCACCCCGCACAGCGAGTACCCCAGCGGCGTGTAGGAGTCCAGCTTGCCCATCACCTTGCGGTAGGTGGCGGGCACCCCGTTGGTGGCCACGCTCTGCACGACCTTGGCCACCTGGTCCGGCCGGGAACGGGCCTTGCCCAGCATCGACATGCCGGCCTCGGACACCTTCATGAGCTCGGTTCCGGTGGAAATCAGCGAGTAGGCGGTGCGCACCAGCACACCGCCCGGCTTGCAGCCCGGCACCGGCACGTCGAGCACCGCCAGCTCGCCGCTCTTGTAGTTCTGCACAACCTGCTTCACGCAAAGTCCCCTTGTTTCTACGTCGTCTTCTACGCGGTCGGGCGAGCGCTCCGGCCGGACCCGGAGGCCGCGCCGCGATACCAGTACTCGAGCGTCAGCACGTGCCACAGATGCTTGGAGAAGTCCCGCTGCCCGGCGGCGTCCTCGGCGACCATGCGCGCCAGGGCGTCGCGGCGCAGGAGCCCTGAACCGACGAGCACGCCGTCGTGCACCACCTCGCGCACCAGCGGTGCCAGATCCCGGCTCATCCACGCGCGCAGTGGGGCGCTGAACAGGCCCTTCGGCCGGTACACGATCTCCCGGGGCAGGATCGAGGTCGCCGCCTCCTTGAGGACGGCCTTGCCCTGTCGTCCGACGATCTTGCGGTCGCCGGGCACGGCGAACGCCGCCCTGACCACTTCGACGTCCACGTACGGCACCCGCACCTCGGTCGAGGCGGCCATGCTCGACCGGTCGGTGTAGGCGAGATTCAGCCCAGGCAGGAACATCCGGGCGTCACCCAGGCACATGCGGTTGACGAAGTCGTCGAGGTCGTTGTCCTGGTAGATGTCCGCGTGCTCGGTCAGCACGTCCTCGACCGTCCCGGCCAGGTCCGGATCGACCAGGGCGAGCAGCTCGTCCCGGTCGTACATCGTGTAGCTGCGCCGGAACGCCGTCTCCTCCGGCAGGTCGGCGAAGGAGAGGAACCGCTTCGCGAAGCGCACCGACCGGTAGCCCCGGCGGGCCGTGGCGACCGGCAGCCGGTCCACGGCGGCTGACACACCGCGCCGCAGGGGGCGTGGGACGCGCTGGTAGCGCAGCGCGAGCAGGTTGGCCAGGTGCTTGCGGTACCCGGCGAACAGCTCGTCGGCGCCCATCCCCGAGAGCATCACCTTGACGCCGGCCTCGCGGGCGGCCGAGCAGATCAGGAACGTGTTGATCGCGGCGGGGTCGCCGATCGGCTCGTCCAGGTGGTACGTCATCTGCGGCAGCAGGTCGAGCACGTTCGGGGCGATCTCGATCTCGTGCAGGTCGACGCCGAACCGCTTCGCCACCTGCCGGGCGTAGCGCAGGTCGTCGGGCATCGCCTCGAACTTGGCGTCCTCGGCGCGGAATCCGATCGTGTAGGCGGAGATCCCGGGCTGGTGGCGGGCCGCAAGGGCGGTCAGATAGCTGGAGTCCAGGCCGCCGGAGAGGAACGTCGCCACGGGTACGTCGGAGAGCAGGTGCAGCCGGGTCGACTCCTCGACGACGGCGGCCAGGTCCGGCTGCTCGCCGCTGCGCGCCCGCTCCCGGCCCTCGGCGGCGACATCCTTCAGGTTCCAGAACCGGCCGCGCTCCACCCGGCCGTCGGGCCGGCACTTCAGCCAGCTCCCCGGCGGCAGCTTCTCCGCCTCCCGGAACGCGCACCGCGAGTCCGGCACCCAGTAGTAGAGGAGCGAGGCCACCAGCGCCGCGTGGTCCACCTCCAGGGAACCGCCGGTGGCGGCGGCGAGCGCCTTGAGTTCGGAGGCGAACACCAGGCCCGGACCGCGCCGGAGCAGGAACAGCGGTTTGATGCCCAACTGGTCGCGGACAAGCACCAGTTCACCGGTGCGTTCGTCGAAGATCCCGAACGCGAACATGCCGCGCAGCCGGGGCAGGCAGTCCGTGCCCCAGCGCCGCCAGGCCTCGAGGACCACCTCGGTGTCGGAGGTGCCGCGGAAGCGCACCCCGGCGGCCGACAGCTCGGCACGCAGTTCGGGCGCGTTGTACAGCTCACCGTTGTAGGTGAGGGCGAGACCGTCCGAGACCATCGGCTGGGCGCCGGTCTCGGACAGGTCGATGATGGACAACCGGCGGTGCCCCAGGTGCACTTCGCCGTCGCCGACGGGGTGACCGTAGCGGCCCGACCCGTCGGGACCGCGGTGGGCGAGGGTATCGGTGAGCCGGTCGGTCACGGCCTTCCCGTCCGGCCATCGATACGTGCCTGCGATGCCACACATGTCTTACCGCGCCTCCTGGTCGTTGTCCGGGACCCGTGTGGCCCACACCGGCAGCCGCTCCGCCCGCCGCCGGCCCGTCCCGTTCTGTACGGCCGGCCGCTCGGTGCGGCCGCGCAGCGCGGTGTGCAGCCCGTCCCACAACGTGCCGTCGGTCCGGTCACGGGGATCGGGGTCGATCAGCACCACACCGATCACCGCAATACGCTGGTCCGCGAGTTGCCGCGCCACGGTGTGCAGCCATGCGGCGCTGCCGTGCCCGGCCCGCACGACGAGCACGGTCTGGGTGCCGAGGTACTGGAGATCGGTCCACGCGGTGCCGGGCTCGACCGAGCCGACGCCGAGCCGGCGCTCCTGGCGCGGCAGAGCCTCGGCACGCTCGCCGCTGACCACGGCCGGGTCTCCTGGCTTGGACCGGCGGCCCGCGAGCTGCGGGCCGGGCAGCCCGTCGACGACGGCCACCGGCCCGTCCGCCGCCAGTGTCCTGGCGAGGTCCACGGCGATCGCACTCGTGCTGCGCGCACAGCCCAGTTCCAGGAGCGACACCGGTTCCGTGGAGCCGCGCACGGTACGGGCAAGGGTCGCGGTGAGCCGTTCGCGTGTCGCCCGGGTCCTTCGGCGCTGCCACCGCCGGCCCGTCCGGCCGGGCAGCTCCGCGATGACCGAGGCGCCCAGGTTCGCCGCGATGTCCCGGCGCAGCACGGGGCGGTCCGCCACCACCGTGCCGACCGCGGCCAGCGCGAGCCCGAGGACGAGCCCGAGAGCGAGCCCGATCGCGGCGCTGGTGGCGACGGCCTTGGGCAGCGAGTGGTGCACGGCGCGCGGGGCGTCGACGATCTGCGTGCCGGCTACGACCTTGGGGGTGCCGGTGCGCGCCTCCTCGGCGCGCTGGTCGAAGTCGGCGATCCGTGAGTTGAGCTCGGCCCGGCGGGCGAAGAGTGACTCCAAGCTCGCCGACGCCTTCGGGTCACTCTCCGGCGATCGGTCTCCGATCTCCTTGTTGACCTGGGCGAGTTCGCCCCGCATGCGGTCACGCTGGTCGGCCAGAGCCTTGGACTCGGCCTTCGCAGCCTGCTGCATCCGCCGCACGTGGTCCGCGACGAACGCATCGGCAAGTGCCTCGGCCCGGGCCACCGCCTGCGCGTCGCTGTCACCGGTCACTTCGATCTGCAGCAGGTTGTTGGTCAGGCCGGTCCCCTCGTAGTCCCGCATGAAGTCCTCGGGCTTTTCCCGGGACTTGAGGGACTGCAGGGCCTTGTCGGCGATCCTCGTGGTCTGCAACAGCTCCACGTCGGTACGCATCAGCGTTCCGGTGTCGTTCGGCTGGTCCTCCTCATGCGCGACCAGCACCTTGGCCACCGCGCTCGGCGGCGGTGGCCGCAGGACCGCCACCGCCGCGCCGACCAGCAGCCCCACGAGCGCCAGCGAGCACCAGAAGCGGCGGCGCCTGCGCACCGCCACCACCAGCGCTTGCAGGTCGAAGAGCGGAGCGGCCTCCGCCGTCTCCGAAGTCGTGCTCGTCGTCACGCTGAACCTCCCGTCGCGTGGCCGCGCACCGCGAGCGCCACGGTGGCGGCATCCGGAGGATGGCCGGCAGAGCGTGTCGGACGGGCCAGGACCATGCCGGCGACGACGATGCCGACGACCTCGTGTCTGCCGTCCGCACACGCCTCGGCGATGCCGGCGAGCTCCTCCGCGGTCCAAGCCCCCGCGCTGAGGACGACCAGGGCACCGGACTCGGTGTCGCGGTCCGGGACTGTCGGGCGGTCCACCGAAACCTCCACCACCCGCAGCAGCAGATCGCCCTTGGCCTCGGCGACGAGCTGCCCGGCGGCCCGGCGAGCGATCTCGTCGCCGTCCGGTACGACGACCAGCAGTCGCCCGGGGCCCGGTATCCGGTCCCGGAGGCGAGTGCACACCCGCCGGTAGCGGATCCGCCGGCCGGCCTCGTCGCCGGACGTCCGCGGGGTCGGCATCTCCCACCGGGTGTCGGCGCCGAGGAGTCTGCGGATGCGGGACTTTCGGCCACGCACTTGCGGCCGGTGAGCGCGCCGTTCACCGGCTACGTCGACGGTGCCGAGCAGCACCGAGCCCAGCGCCGCTTCGATCTCCGTCTCGGTGCGCAGCCGGCGATTCACCCGTGCGGCGACGAGATGACTGATGACAGCGAGCAGGAAGAACAGCAACGCCCCGGCGGCGATGAGCTGCGTTCTCGTCGGCGCCACCTCGCCGGTCGGCCGGGCCGCCGGGCCCATGACGACCATGCCGGCCTTGTCGGTCGCCGGGTCGGCCTCTTCCAGCTTCTGCATGGCATCCTCCAGCGAGGTGCGCAGCTTCTCGAGCTCGGTGCGGGCCTGCACGCTCTCCACGGTCCGCCCCGGATCGGCCGCATCGGCCAGGTCGGTGATGCGGCGGTCGGTCTCCGCCACCTGCTTGCGCAGCGCCTCGGTGCCCGTGGCCGGGTCGGGGTCGGTGCTGCCCCCTGCGATCCGCGCGGCGTAACTCACGAATTCCTGGGCCATCCGGTCGGAGAGGTGCTGCGCGCGCTCCGGGGTGTCGGCCGTACCCGAGATCTTGATGATGTTCCCGTCGGCGGCCTCGGCGCTCACGCGATCCCGTAGGTCACTGCCGCTGACGCCCCTCCAGCGGAGGTCGGCAGCCGCGCGGTCGACCACCGACGAACTGGTCGCGAGGTCCACCTGGGTCAGGAGTTCGCGCTCTTCCCACTGACCGGGCAGCAGTACCGACGCCGACGCCGTGTACCGCGGCGGGAACAGTACCGAGGTGCCGTAGCCGACGAGCGCGCCCACCACGGTGAGGACGGCGAGAAGCCGCCAGCGCCGACGGAGAATCCGCCCGAGCGTGACCAGACGTATCGTGTCGTCGCTCACGGCCGCCGCCTCCCCCGTGCCCGGACCGCCGCCACCGGAGCGTGGTCACCGCACGCGGCGGCGTAGGCGGCGAGCAGCGACGCTTGCGAGTTCTGCCAGGAGAGCTGCCCGCTGATCCGCTCCTGGCCGATCTTGCCCATCCGGGCCCGCCTCTCCGGATCGTCGAGGAGCAGCGCGATGAGCTCGGCGAACGCAGCCTCGTCGTTGGCGGGCGCGTACACCGCGGCGTCACCGGCGGAGACGCGCGCCTCCCGAAGGTCGAACGAGACGATCGGCCGGCTCATGGCCATGTACTCCAGGACCTTGTTCATGGTCGACACGTCGTTGAGCGGATTGCGTGGGTCGGGGGAAAGGCACACGTCCGCGGTGGACAGGTAGCGCACCAGATCGGCGTCCGGAATGCGTCCGGTGAACTGGACCTGCTCGCTCAGCCCGAGCTGTCGGGAGAGCTCCACCATCGCGTCGAAGGCGTCCCCGGCTCCGACGAACACCGCGTGCCAGTCGGTCCGCCCGCACTCGTCGCGCAGCTTGGCGAGGGCGCGCAAGGCATAGTCGACGCCGTCCTGCGGGCCCATGACACCGAGATAGCACAGCAGATGAGGCTTGCCGCGCTTCAACTCCGGCTCGGGCGGCACCGGTTGGAACCGTTCGATCGCGGGCGCGCTGCGCACCACGAAAACGTCCTCGGGGCGGCGCCCGCCACGGAGCATGGCGACGTCCCGGTAGCTCTCGTTCGTGGCGAGCACGACGTCCGCGGCCCGATAGGTCAGCCGCTCCAGCGCGCACACGGCGCGGTACAGCAGATCCTCGCCGCGGTCGAACCGGGAGAGGTACAGCTCGGGTACCAGGTCGTGCTGGTCGAAGACGAACCGCGCACCGCGCCTCTTCAGCCACAGTGCCGGCAGGAACAGCAGGTCGGGCGGGTTGCAGGCATGGACCACGTCGACCGGGCCGACCTTGCGGGCCAGCCGGAGCGTGTGCCACAACGCAGATCCGTACTCCCGCAGGTAGCCGGCCGGCCCTCCGGTGGCGGCGCGCAACGGGTAGCGGTGGATCCGCACCCCATCGATCTCCGCTTCCGGCTCCGTGTCCCGTGTGCTGCCTCGGGGACAGATGACGTGCACCTTCCAGCCCGCGTCGCGCAGCGTCAAGCACTCCTGCCACACCCGCCGGTCGAACGGCACCGACAGGTTCTCCACCAGGATCAGCGCGCGCCGGTTCGCCCGGTCGCCGCTGCCCTTGTCATCGAACGATGTGTCACCAAGCAAGGCCCACGTACCCCGGTTCGGTCCGGCGCGTCTCGGCGTCGGGAATGCGGATCAGGTCGACAATCACCGGGCTGCCACCATGGGGCAGCGCCGAAAGGACGGCTGGATCCCTGGTCCCGACCAGGCACACCTCGGCGTGCTCGAGCACCTCGTCGACGGAGTCCGCGAGGAGCTGCGCGAGGTGCGGCAGCCGGGTCTCGATGTACTCGCGGTTCGCGCCGATCAGCCGGGAGAGGCTCACGTTGGCGTCATGGATCTTGAGGTCGTAGCCCTTGCCGAAGAGCCGCTCCGCCAGCTCGACGAGCGGGCTCTCGCGCAGGTCGTCGGTGCCGGGCTTGAAGGACAGCCCGAACAGTCCCACCCGGCGCTTGCCGGTGCGCTCGACCAGGTCCACCGCGCGTTGCAGATGTGCGGAGTTGGAGGGCAGCACGTGCGTGAGGATGGGCACCGAGACGTCTGCCCGCTGTGCCGCGTGGACCAGGCTGCGCAGGTCCTTGGGCAGGCACGAGCCACCGAAGGCGAAGCCGGGCCGCAGATAGGCGGGGCTGATGTTCAGCTTGCGGTCCGCCAGGAACACGTCCATCACCTGGTGCGAGTCCACCCCGAGCGCCTGGTACACCGCGCCCAGCTCGTTCGCGAAGCCGATCTTGAGGCCGTGGAAGGCGTTGTCCGCGTACTTGATGGCCTCGGCCGTCGGGACCGGCACCCGGAACACCTCACCGGGCACGCCGTCGTACAGGGCCATCACCGCTTCGCCGCTCGCCGGGTCGAGCTCGCCGATGACGGTCTTGGGCGGGTCGAAGAAGTCCCGCACGCTCGTGCCCTCGCGCAGGAACTCCGGGTTGACCACGACCCCGAAGTCCGCCCCGGCCGTACCGCCGACGTACTTCTCCAGGATCGGTACCAGCAGATTCATGCAGGTGCCGGGGAGCATGGTGCTGCGGAACACCACGGTGTGCCGCCCGCCCCGTTCGGCCAGCGCGGTGCCGATCTGCTCGGTGACGCGCTCCAAGTACGTCGTGCACAGGCTGCCGTTGGGCTCCGACGGCGTGCCCACGCAGACCAGCGATATCTCGCTGCCCGTGATCGCCTCACGGACGTCGGTGGTGGCGCGCAACGCTCCGCTCCGCACGACCTCGGCGACGAGCTCGCCGATCCTCTCCTCGACCACGGGTGCCTTGCCGTCGTTGACCAGGTCCACCTTCACCTGGTTCACGTCCACCCCGATGACCTCGTGGCCCATGCCGGCCAGGCACGCGGCTGACACGCAGCCCACGTAGCCGAGCCCGAAAACGCTGACTCTCATGACTCGTCCCTCCCCCCAAGCAGGCCCTTTTGGCCTGCGATCCGCGCGCCGATCGGCCGACGCCCCCCACGCATCAGTAGGCCCCCTGCCCGTGGAGCACCGCACGCAGCGTCTTCCACAAGATCACCGCGTCCAGCGCGAGCGACCAGTCCTCCACGTACCGCAGGTCGAGGCGTACCGCCTCCTCCCACGGCAGATCGCTGCGCCCGCTGATCTGCCAAAGACCGGTGAGCCCGGGCTTGACCAGCAGCCGCCGCCGGATGTCCGGGCCGTACGCGGCGGACTCCTCCGGCAGCGGAGGCCGCGGACCGACGAGCGACATCGATCCCGTCAGCACGTTGAACAGCTGCGGGAGCTCGTCGAGCGAGTACCGGCGCAGCACCGCTCCCACCCGCGTCACCCGCGGATCCCGGCGGAGCTTGAACAACAGCCCTGCACCCTCGTTGCGGTCGGCCAGCTCGGCACGTGCCCCGTGGGCCCCCGCGACCATGGTGCGGAACTTGAAGATGGTGAACTCACGGCCGTCCTTGCCGACCCTGCACTGGCGGTACAACGCCCCACCCCGGCTGTCGATCAGCACGAGCAGCCCGACGAGCACCATCAGCGGCGCGAACAGCACCAGCAGGACCGCCGCGCCCAACCGGTCGACGACCCCCTTGATCGCCCGGCGGCCACCGGTGAAGGTCGGCATGCTGACCCGCAGGAGCGGAATCCCGAGCACCGCGTCGACGTGCAGCCGCGGGCCGGCCACTTCCATCAACACCGGGGCCACGACCATCTCGGCATCGCTGCCTTCGAGGTTCCAGGCCAGCCGCTGCAGCCGGTCGGGGGACCAGTGCTGATCCGGTGTGACCGCGACGACACGGTAGCCGTCGCGGCGGACGTGGGTCGCGACGTCCGTCAGTCGGCCGACGACCTGGACTCCGTCCAGTTGGTCACCGTCGAGCCCGAGTCCGTCCGGGGTGCACACCGCCTCCACCCGCCAGCCGAGGTGCGGAAACTTGCGGGTCCGGGTGATCAGGTCGCGCACGGTGGCCGGGCTCCCGGCAGCGAGCACCGGTCTCAGGCACCGTCCTTCCTTCCGCTGCTTGTGCAGCGAGAGGCGGAGCACATACCGCGCGGTCATGGTGACGAGCGCGATCGCGGGGATCGCGACGAAGATCCAGAGCTTGATGTTGCGCGAGGTGAGGGCGATCCCGCCGAGCGCCAGGACGACGGTCGCCGTGAACAGCGAGCGTCCGAGCCGGCGGAACTCCTCGGCACCCTGGCCGAGCACGGCCGGAGCCCACGCCCGGCTCACCGCGAGCGATCCCAGCACCAGCAGCTCGGTGCCGAATGCGAGAATTCCCCACTTCTCATGCCAGTTGGCCGCGTCCCGGGCCCCGAAGAAGTTGCCGATCGCCCCCACCACCAAGGCGGTGGCCACGGTGTCGCTGGTCACCACGGTACGGCGGTACCGCTGTTCCCACTCGTTCGCGGGCTCGCTGATCACCCCATTCGCCAGACGCCCACGCGCCGACTGAAAAGGGTCGACTAATCCCCCCTGCCGCACAGAACCCCCCTGGTCCCCAGTGGTACGACGTGATCGCCCAGCACTGCCCCTCCCCCCGGGAGGCCCCCGCCCCCCCCGCACGCTTCCTCCCCTCGGGGCCCCCGCCCCCGCGCCGCGCTGTTCTTCCCCCACGGGAGGCCCCCGCCTCCCGCGCATCACATCCCGGCCGATCCAGCGCTATTGGAACAACTCGCCCTGCCGAAAGCACAGTTGCAAGTCAGCCAAGACTCGATCCCCCGTACCCGGTACCAGAGACGCCGCCGCCGGCCGTCCATGGCGTCCGAGCTAATAGATCATCATTTGTCGCCGAGTGTCCGTTCATGTGAAGCAGCGTCAATCTAGACCATCGGGGGCCATCTGAAGAGAAAGATGTGTGTAATTTGTGCCCAAGTTTTGAAGCCGGACCCATGGACCGGTGGCCGCCAACGGGCGCCTTGAAGGCGAACATGCCTGGTGACCTGCGAAGACTCGAGCTTTCCGGGCCACTGGCGCGACATCCCCGAGGCGCCCCGTCACTGCCGGATGGCCGCACTCAGGACTGCCCGGCCGATCTTGCCGAGTGCACGGGGCTGCGGTTGCGGATGCGGGCGAACCAGTACGTCACCGGAGCCCGTTCGCACGGCCCCCGGCCGCCGCGCCGCTTGATCACGCCCCAGGACGCTCCCGCCGGGTGAACCGACCACGAGAATTCACCTGGTGACCGCAGAAGTTCGTCACGCACGCTCACCTTCCGTACAGGCCACAGCCGCGCCGAACTCCACAGATCATGACCCGTTTGCGGATGCGCAGGCGGATTCACTGCCTCCGCACGACACCGGACGCGGTCCGGGTCGACAAGCGTACGTACCCCTCGCGAGCCGTCCCAACTCAGCTCAGCGGGACGGGCATTCACGCGAGCCGTCGGGGCTCCCGACTCCGGGGCGGCTGGACTCACGCTCGACATACGCCACCTGTCCAGTTCCGACGCATCGTCACCAGTACGGTGAAAGACATCAGTTGGTGCGTCAATCGCGCCGGTATCTGGCTGCCATCGTGTGGAACACCTTCTTCGGTACCCAGCTCCTCTCGTCGAGCATCCGGACGACGCCGTAGGAGCCAAGGTCTTGCTCTCCGGGCCTGCTGTACCCGGCGAAGGTGAACCAGAGCGCGGTGTCCACGCCTTCCTCCTCGAAGATGTCCAGCAACTCGGTGAGGTAGCGCGCCTGCTCGTCCTCGTCCGGCACCGCGCCGTGCGGCACCTGCCAGGCCATGCCTCCCCGCTCTCCCGCGCCCCGGTAGGCACAGGTTCCGTACTCGGTCACCGCGACGGGCTTGCCGTGGGCGAGGTGCCCACGCAGCTCGTCCCGGAATCCGTCGGCGTTGTAGGCGGCCCGGTAGGCATCGACGCCGACGAGGTCGAACGCACCCCAGTCGACGAACTCCCAGGGAGCCGAGGCGTAGGTGATCTGCCCGCCGAAGTGCGTTCGGACGGTCGCGGCGATCCGGGAGAGGAAGCCGTTGAGGCGTTCTTGCACCGGCGCGAGGGAGGACCACCACTCCATGTCAGCAGCGGCCATGACCCGCATACGGTCACCGTAGGTGTCGCCCGGAAGGAAGCCGCCGCAGAACGCGCTGATCTCACAGCCCGCGACGAACACCACATCGGCGCCGCCCTCCCGCACGGCTTCAGCCCGAGCGGCGCAGTCGGCGAAGAACGGGAGCAACCGGTCCCGGGGAAGATCCACGGGGAAGGGAGCGAACCAGACCTCAAGGCCCGCCTCCGCAGCGTGTCGGGCAGCGATGCTCAGCCGATCAGGCTCCCGTCCGGAGATACGCACGGCGTCACAGTGGAGATCACCGGAGATCACGGCCATGTCGTGCCGGACCGTCTCAGGGGTGAAGCTCTTGCGGGAGAGTTGTTCCCCCGGGAGGAACCCGGTGTCGTAATTGATGCCGCGTGCGCGCACGTGAATGTCCTTTCACTCGGCCACCTGACCGGAATCTCCATCGAGCGCTGCGCCACCTCGGCGGCCCCGCGTGCGGCCATCAGGGCCGACCACGTCCACCTCCTCAACCAGGCTCCATCGTCCGCCGAGCGGACGAAGAACGTTGGCGACGCCCCGGGCACACCGGCCGGACGTCGTCTCCGACTCCGCGGACCCGGCTCGGCTCCCGCCTCACCACGCCCGCCCCAACTGCAGGGCACCGTCCCTGACTTCCGAGCACTGCGTCAAGACCGCCGATCGGTGACACTCTGTGATCCGGAGTACCCGAGGCAAGAGTTCGGCCAGTCCTCACCTCTTTGCACCGGGCGGGGCGCCAGGACAGGATGCGGGGTCATGACCGACAACACGAACCAGCGTCCCTGGCCAGGCGGCATCACCGCGATCACCCTCTTCGCCGAGGACCTGCAAACGACCAAGGACTTCTACCGGGAGGTCTTCGGCCTTCCTGTGATCTTCGAGAACGACAACTCGGCCGTGTTCCGCTTCGGTGAGACCCTGATCAACCTCCTCGACGTCACGGCGGCGCCCGAGTTGATCGAGCCCGCGCCCCTCGCGGCCCGCGACGCCGGTTCGCGCCAGGTGTTCACTCTCACCGTGAACGATGTGGACGCCAAGTGCGAGGAACTGGCCGCCCGTGGGGTCAAACTGCTGAACGGCCCGATCGACCGGCCTTGGGGGATCCGCACCGCCTCCTTCCGTGACCCGGGTGGCCACATCTGGGAGATCGCCATGTGATCTTGGCGGTGGCCACGCGTGCCTGTCAGGACCCAGGTGGCCTCGAGCCGTGCAATGGGCCATATGCTGTGTGCTGCGTGCTGTGTGCTGTGAGCTCCTCGTCCGGGTGCAGGATGAACGGATCGCACGCCGCTCCCCTGGCGCCGGTGAGAACCAGCCGAGTTCGGACACCACGTTCCGGATGCGTTCGGCAACCACGGCCCGCACCCTTGTCTCGCCGTTGATCACGCGTGACACGGTCGACGTGACACCCCTACCCTGCGCGCCACATCCGCGAGTGTGGGGTGAGGTCCTTTCGGTCGTTCCGTCAACACCGTCTCCGATCAGGGGAAGCCAGGGGCAGTTCGCACCACACACCGGACACTGCAGCCTTCAGCCAGCAGGACCAGCGGGTCAATCCGCCTGCGCCTCTCCCCGCGCCCGCTGCTCGGACTGCTCCGCCGAGCAGACCGCAGCACAGCACAGTGTTCATACCGAGAAGGGCGCGGACAGCCGGAGGAATCGACGCCTGGACGCCGGGCTCACGCAGGCGTGTCCGCACCGGGTGCCGCCGCACGGATGCCCCTGGGCGGCGCGCCGAGCTCCCGCCGGCACGCCTTGTTGAAAGCCTGCAGGTCCGCGATGCCCACCGCCGCCGCCACCGTCTGGATCGGCAACGTCGAGGCCTGCAGCAGGTGTCGCGCCCGCTCCATCCGGCGGCGGCGGATGTACGCCACGACCGTGTCGCCCGTGCCGGAGCGGAACAACCGCGTGAGGTGGTTGTGCGAGATTCCCGCCGCCCGGGCGATGTCCGGCACCGCCAATGGTGCGGCCAAGTGCTCCTCGATGTACGCCGTGGCGGCGGTCAGCGCCGGATGCGGCTGCCCCGCCTGCTCCCGGCTGCCGAGCGCCGCCACGCGCCACAGCACCGTCCACACTTCGGCCGACGCCCGGGCGGGCGAGGCCGGCAGCGCCGCCACCGCCTGCCGCAGCAGCCCGCCCAGCAGCGCGGCCTGCGCCCCCGCGTCCTGCATGACGGGAACGGTACGACGGTCGTCGTGCCCGCTCAGACGAAAGTGGGCGTACAGGTGCTCGCAGCGCCGCGCACCGTAGTGAAAATGCACCTCCACATCCGGCGGGACGAGACTCACGTGCCCGGGCCGGATGGCATGGCGCTGCCCCTCGAGGACGAGCTCGCCGGAGTACGTGTACAGGTGCAGCTGCCAGAGGCCGGGCAGCCGGAACACATCGTGCGGGCCGCTGACGCCGTGCACACCGAGACCGGCGCTCACCACCTGCGGCGGCTCGTCGAGAGGCAGCAACAGCATGGTGAGAATCTACCAGCACGTGCCGAATGCATCCCACGATAAACAGCCCTCGGCTTCCTAGGGTTGCACCATGCGAACTAGTAACCAGCTTCTGAGCTCCGTGCAGATGGCGAGGTTCGTCGCCCACGGGTCGCTCCGCCTGGACGCGGTCGTGCCCCAAGAGATGAACCAGCAGGCCATCGACATCCTGGACGCCGGCATCCCCGAAGTGCCCTACGGAACCCCTCTCTCCGAGGCGTTTCCGCGAGACTCCTTCGCCGGCCGCCTCGTCGCGCTCCCGGCCGTCGCCGGGGCCCTGGAAAGCCTCGTGGGACCGGAACCCACGGTCGACCACCACGCGGTCCACGTGCGTGAGCCGCACGGCGGTGCGGCCCAGCCGTTGCACGGCGACGCGATCATCGACGTACGCAGGGACGCCTTCGACGTCCAACTCATGTACTACCCGCACGAGGTCACCGCCGACATGGGTGGCACGCTCAGCGTCCCCGGCAGCCACCTGCGCCGCACGAACGAGACCGACACAGGCCGCTACCAGAACCTGCGCGGCCAGACCCGCCTCACCTGCCCGGCCGGCACCGTCGTGTTCCTTCACCACGGCATCTGGCACGGCGGCCGACGCAACGACAGCGCCACCCGCCGCCACATGTTCAAGATCCGCTTCAACCCCACCGTCCCGCAGGTCCGCCTCTGGGACACCTCGGACCTCGACCGTCCCGAGGTCGCCACCGAACTGCGCCGCGGCTTCCCCTGGTACGAACAGGCCGCCGGCCGCCTGGAGATCTACAACCGGGTACGGCTGTGGCGGTCGCTGACCGGCGACGACACCTTCGACCTCGACCACTGGGTCACCCGCGTCACCAACCGTCCCACCATCGGGAGCCACGCATGAAGCAGCAGGTCCTTGTCCTCTACCTGACAACGTCGGCCCTCGACTCCAAGGTGGTGGGCTGGTCGCGCTACGACGGCACCTCCGCCACCACCCCCACCACCGGGGACAGCGACGAACCTCCGTACGAGAGCGGCCTGGAGGCCCTCCAGGACGGCTGGCGGCTCTTCCAGGCCGCCCAGCTGATCCCGCCCTACCCCGGCCACGAGTACGACACTTCGTTCCTCAAGCACGAGTTCTTCTTCGAAAAGCTCCAGGCGGCCGACACAGCCACCGCGGTGTGAGCCAGGAGTCGAGGCCCGCCGGCGAAAAGACGCCGGCGGGCCTCGGCGAGCTGCCGGCGCAGTTCTTCAGCGCGGCCTCGTACCCGACGGCCGGCTCCTTGGCCGTCCGTCCGCCGATCAGGCGCATCGACGCGTGATCGCGGGTTGCCTGCGGCCTGCCGGAGCACCCCCATGTCGGCGTTCTTGCGCGGCTCGACGGTGGGCTCCACCGGAACTCGGCCGAAGTGGGGCCACATCGGCAGCCTTGTTCTCTCCAGCGACCGGGATCATCTCCGTCCCATCCCTTGTGCTGACGGCACGCAGCGATCAAGATGACGCCTGCATGTGACCGCCGGTAACCGTCGCCCATCAGGGCTGGGACACGAAGAAGGTCCTGCTGTGCCCGTACTTCGCCACACGACGAACGCCCTCGGCGCCCTGTCGACGAGCGTCCGCCTCACCGCCTTCGGCGCAGTCGTGGCGGCAGCCGCCGCGCTGCTCACCGCCACTCCGGCCTCGGCAGCGGAGCCAGGCGCCGGCGGTTACGCCGACCCCTCGTACGCGTCGGCGTGCGCCTTCCACCGCTACGGCGAGGGCGAGACACCGCAGCTCTCCCTGTTCAGCGCCGACCCGCTGTGTGTGGAGTACGCCAAGCGGGACATCACCGTGACCAACGGCGGCGCGGCGCGCTTCCTGCTGGCCGAGCCGGCGCGCTTCGCGATCGCTGTTCCGGCGTGCCGGTACTGGCAGTTGGACCACTGGAGCGTGCAGGCCACGCCGGGGGGAACCGAACTGGTCGGCTGGGACGGCAGTTACTGGTTCGACAAGGCGGAGGGCAGTGCCGCGGCGAGGGTACGCAACATCACCGTCGCCGGGCAGCCCGCCCGGGCCGAGGAGGCGGCGAGGGTGATCCGGCCGTACGACGCCCGGCTCGCCGACGCGCTCGTGAGCGACGCCGCGGGTGTGAGGGTGCAGCTGCCGGTGAGCGGGCTGTGCTGAGCGAACCGCCCGCACGGCCCACTCGGCGCCGGCTGCTCGTCGGGCTGACCGCCGCCGTCGCCGCCCTGCGGGCCGGGGAGACGACCGCCGATGCCGCGCCGTCTGCGCGCCCTGTCCCCCAGCAGGTCCCGGTGGCCCGGACAGGGCCGCAGCCCGCTTCCCTCTCGCTGCCCGACCCGACGACAGCCACACTCGAGGCGTTCGCGGACACCATGGTCCCGGGCGAGAAGCGACACAGCGCAGACGTGGCGATCGCGGGAGCGGCTCCCGGCCCCGGCGCCGTGCAGGCGGGGGCGGTGGAGCTGCTCAACCTTCCCGACCTCGGCATCGGCGTACTGCTGCCCGAGCTGGCGCTGCTCGTCAACACCCGCGCCCTCGCCTACGCGGCCACTCACGGCCGGCTCCTGCCGCCCACTCAACCCCCTTTCGTCGCGCTCCGGTTCACCGACCGCACCACGCTCGCCGGAGAACTCCTCACGCCCGGCGCCCCGGACCGGCAGCTGTACGTGCTCCTCGCGCTCTTCGCCGCCGCGGCCTTCGACACCGCGGCCCATCTGCACACCACCGACGCCATCCGGCAACGCCACCCGGGTCTGGCCTGGATCGGCTTCCCCCCTCCCGATGCCGACGGCCTGTGGCGCTTCCCCGACTACTCGTACGGCAGAAGGCTCGCCTCCGAACACCCGCTCACCACCTCCGGAGGACACCCCGCATGAGCGTCACCGAACGCACCGACGTGCTGGTGATCGGCAGCGGCTTCGGGGGCGCCATCCCCGCCTATCATCTGGCCGCGGGTGGCGCCAAGGTGGCGATCCTGGAACGCGGACCGCACCTCACCGCCCCCGATTTCACCCATGACCTGCGTCTGGGCAGCTACACCCGGATCGTCGACCTCGTGCAGGGCGACGGCATCACCGTCGTCGCCGGGAACTGCGTCGGTGGGTCCAGCGTGGTCTACTTCGCCGCTTCACTGCGGGCTCCGTACTTCGTCTTCGATCGCCGCGGCAGTCTGGGCCACCGTCTGTGGCCGTCGGCCCTGACACGTGCGGCACTCGACCCCTGGTACGACCGGGTCGAGGAGGCTCTGCCCGTCGCCGAACAGAGCTGGGACCAAGTCCCGTACCCAGGAGGGCTGTTCGCTGCGGCGTGCGCCCGAGCGGGCCGCACCTGCAACCCTGTGCCCGTCGCCGTCGACCTGGCCCGGTGCACCAACTGCAACTGGATGCTGAACGGCTGCCACTTCGACGCCAAGCGCTCCATGCTGCTGAACTACCTGCCCGCCGCGACCGCGCACGGCGCCGAGATCCGCCCGCTCCACGAGGCGCAGACGATCGCGCCTGCCACCACTCCCGGATACCGCTACCGCGTCTCGTACACGCAGCTCGACGCAGGCGACTACCGGGTGCCGGTCGGCGTGGGGGCGATCGAGGCCAAGACCGTGGTCCTGGCCGCAGGAGCGGTGGCCACACCGGTGCTGCTGCAGCGCTCGGCTCCCCTGCTGGGCGGTGTTCCACGAGCCGTCGGCCGCTACTTCTCGGGCAACGGCGACCGTGTGTCCATCGCCGACGTCGACGAGGGCAAGGTGCGCGACCTGCTCGGTCTCGAGCGCGCCCCGGGCATCCCGTACCAGGGATTCCCCATCGGAAAGCCCATCGGCTCCATGTCGTACGACCGGCTCGACGCGACAGCGGCGGAGTTCACCCGTTTCTCCCTTCAGCAGATCTACTTCCCCGGCATCACCGACCTTCTGGCCCAGGCCACCGACGCCCCGGCGACGAGCTGGTTCGGCGTCGGAAAGAAGGAGATGCGGGCACGCTGGCCGTCGTGGCTCTCCGTGCTCGCCATGACCGAGGACGACAACGAGGGCGTCTTCGGCGCGCCGCCGCCCACCGGAAGCTCGACGCGCGTGGCCACGTCGCTCTGCCTGTCCACACTCTCGTACCGGCCGACGGCGAACACCCGACGCGGCTGGGCCGCCGCGGACGCCGAGGCCCGCGCCGTGCTGGAGCGCGACGGTCTCGCGCGGGTGCGGCCGTGGAGCGAGAACCCCACCGGGTCCGTGAGCGCACACCCCCTCGCCTCCTGCCGGATGGGCGACGACCCCGCGACCTCCGCACTCGACGCACGGGGCGAACTGCGAGGCCATCCCGGCCTGTTCGTCACGGACGGCTCGGCAGTCCCGACCTCTCTCTGCGTCAACCCCTCACTGACGATCGCCGCGCTGGCCGAACGGGCCTGCCCCGGCATCGTGGAGAGCACCGCCGAGGCAGGCGTGCGCGCACGGTACGGGGCCCCCACGCCCCGGTGAAAGGAACCCACGTGAACTCGCTCTACACGCCACGGATGACAGGCCGTCCAGGGCGGCTCGAAGTCTGGTACGCGACGTTGACCGATCCCCGTACCGGGACCGGCGTGTGGATCCACCACGAAGTGGTGACACCCCGTCACGACGGCCCGGCCCGGGCGCATGGCTGGATATCCGTGTTCCCACCCGACGGACCGCCGGTCACCGAGCGGTTCGGGGCCCCGGGCTCCCCGCCGCCCCGGGGCGAGGCGTACTTCGAGACGCCAGGAGTGCGGGCATCTCCCGATCTGCTGGAAGGCACGGCGGGCGCGCTCACCTGGCGTCTGAAGGTCACAGGGGGCGGAGAGCCTCTCTATACCTTTCCGCGCTGGTCCTGGCGGCGTGAACTGCTGCCCGCGGCCCAGATCGTGCCCGCCCCCGACGCCGTCTTCGAGGGGGAACTCGTCGTCGGAGAACGGCGGTTCACCCTCTCCGACGCGGTGGGAGGCGTCGCCCGGATCGCCGGCCACGGCAATGCCCAGCGGTGGGCGTGGCTCCATGCGGGCCTCGGCGGCGGTGACGTACTGGAAGTGGTGGCCGCCGTCGCCCGCCGCCCCACCATGCGGTGGCTGCCACCCCTGCCAATGCTCCAGCTGCGGATCGGCGGCACCGACTGGCCACGCGACCCGTTGCTGACCGCGCCACTGCTGCACGCGCGGATCGGACTGCCCGACTGGTCGGTCACAGGCAGCACCGCGCGGCGCAGGATACGCGTCGATGTGACCCAGGACCCGGCCGACTGCGTGGCGCTCTCCTACGCCGACCCCGACGGAACGACCGCCACCTGCACCAACACCGAACGCGCCACCGTCGACGTGGTCGTCGAACGCCGCACCGGGCTGAACCGCTTCGAGGTGGAGCACCGCTGGCATCTGGATCACACGGGTCACGCGGAGGTGGGAACGCGCCCATGAGCCCCGTGCTCACGGCTCACCTCCACCACGACGCCCCTCTCCGGCTATCTCGAAGCGGGGCGCATGCCTCTACGCCGGCCCGGCCTTCACCCTCGGGCGGTGGTGACTCCCAGGCCGTCCATGTAGTCACGGACCCGCGTGATCAGTCCGCCGTGGACGCGCAGGATCAGGAGACCGGGGACGGTGAAGGTGGTCTGCTTGGTCGGCAGCGTCCCCAACACGACGTGCTCGGCGATGATCACTTCCGGATCGGCGGTCTCGTGGTCCGCGATCTTCCTGACCTCCTGCACCTGGACGGGGCTGCCGCCCCAGGCCGCGCGGTATCCCGCGCGCACGGCCTCGCGCCCCTCGAAGCGCGGGGGAAAGCCGGGAGAGGCGAACGGGAACTCATGCACCGCGTCCATGGCATAGAGATCGGCGAGATCGTCCGGGGACTTGTCGAGCATGGCCTGGTAGTAGCAGGCCAGCACCTCGCGAGGGGTGCGGACAGCAGGCAGTTCCAGATGCGACACAGAGGCCACTCCATTCGCTCAACAGCTCTTGACCTACCCGCCGTTCAGGTCGGCCGTCAGTTCGGTCAACGCCTCTGGCGTGCATCGGTTTCCACTCCTCGCCGGCCTCGCGCCGACCGCCGTCGAGCCATCGAGGCGCGCACCCCCACAGGGCCCGGGGCGTTCGCACAGAAGGATTCGAGCGCACCACTGTTCGCGCCGTGGCAGCCGCGGAGGGCGTCGACCCGCCTTCATCATGCAGCACTTCGGCTCGAAGGGTGACTTGTTCACCCAAGCGGTGCAGGCGATCACCGCGCCACTGAAGCCCACTGGAACTCCTCGCCATTCACACGGGTCACGTGGGCCTGGATCACCTCGGCCCGCTCACGAGCCGGACGCCGCGCGGCAACGGCGCAACCCGGACCTGCCGCAGGTCCTCTGCCTCCGCGCAGGGCGTCCTTGGCACGTACCGGACCTGCGAAGACAGCACCCACCGGGTCACCGTTCGCTTCCGTTGGAGTGAAGAACGCGATGAGCCGCTGCCTGCCACGCCCTCGACGCGTCATGGTTCCTATGGAACAAACGGGAACGAAAGGATCACCTCTGTGCAGGTAAGGCGTATCGGAACGATCCTGAGTGCTGCGGCGCTCACCATGATGACGATTCCGGCGAACGCTCACGCCGCGGCAGTCGCCTGCGGCGGTGGGGTGTCGACGGGCCGGCTGGCCGTCAACGGCTGCATCAGCGCCCAGCGCGGGAAGGAAGGCAGGGTCTACACGCGGGAGATCACCGCGTACCTCAAGGCGCGCAACACGGGACCGAGGGCCGTGAACGTCGCCTATGAGGCGTTCTTTCGTGTCGTCGACGGTGGCTACTGGGTGAAGTTGGGCAGCGGTCGCACCTATGTCCCGGCGGGTGGGACCGTCGACCCCACGGAGGTGGGGAGCTCGACCAGGGTGTGCGCGCCTGGCGTGAGGGTCGAGATTCGCGTACACGCCCGCGCCGACGGCGCAGCCTGGAGCGGATGGTCCACCGCCGGCACGGCGCAGTGCCAGACCTGAGCCGCTGAACATGCGCCCGACACCCGGGAGTTGATACTGGCCGGCTCGCCGTTCGGCTCACACGTTCCATGGTGGCCAGCTCCCCACCGGGCCGTTCACAGGCGGGTTACGGACCAGTCTGTCAGACCGTTGAACAGGCGATACCGACAAGGATGACCACGGCAGCCAGGCCCAGCATCGCGTAGCGGATCAGCCCTGCCACATCGCGCGCGGGCTGACCGTCCAGCGGACACTCGCACAAGCCATGGCAGTCGTGGGGTGAGTCGAGCCAGTACGCGCCGGTGAGGCGGGCGTACACGTCGTGTGTGACACCTTCGGTCTCCATGCCGCATCCAACGACCGGACCAGGGGCGCGGCATGGGGCCGTCAACCAGGTGGTCCACAGTTCATGTATTCGGCTCATGTATGCGCCGGGCTCTGGACCGCAGGCGGTTCGGTCATGCCCGGCGGGCCCTGCCCGGTGAGAGGGCAGCCGCGCCTGCTGAGGACGGAGCGCCCGTAGGGGCAAGCAGCTCGGCAACGAATTTCAGCAGCCACGCGATCGGGGCGCACGCGACCACGAGGACGGCAGAGATGCTTGATCGCGGAACGCCCCGCTGCGGTTGCGCGGTCGCCCCGCTGCCGGACCGGGGAGCCGGGCCCGGCGCTCGCGGCGGTGCCCGCGCCCGGGCTGCTTCGGCTCAGGTCTGCGAGTCCATCAGGGCGGTGGCCTAGGCATCAAGCCGCTCCTCCACTACTCGCGTCGTCAGGTCCGTCCTTCCTGCCTCGCGCCATGGCTGCGACACAAATTCCACTTCCTCCGAGAACGCCAGTCCGTCCCGCACCCGCCAGTACAGGCGGTCGCTGGCGGCTGCGGCCAGTCCCCCGCCGGCCTCCTCGTACGCCTCAGCGAACCGCAGGCCCCACGCCGGGCGGTGCAGCAGCGCGAGATTGGTGGAGCAGTGCGCCACGTCGAGATCCGCCGGGCCCCATGAGGTCCCTGCCCAGTCGACGACCCCCGTGATCCGGACACCCGCCGGCTTTGCGGGCCGCACGTCGAACAGCACGTTGCCCGATTGGAAGTCGCGGTGCAGGAAGCGCCCTTCATAGGGCGGCACGGGATCGCGGATCACATCGATCGCCGCGGCCCATGCCGCCGCGTCGGCGTGCTGTGCGCGGAGAGCCGGCGCTCGAGCAGGACGGAACCGTGATCGCGCGTCGGCCGGCGCACCGTCCGTCATGAAGGTTCCGCTCGACCCGTCACCGTTCCCCGGCTCGACCCGTCACTGTTCCCCGGCGGGCGTCGTCGCCATGCCGTAGCGGACGAGAGTGGTGGGCACGACGACGCGACGGGTGGTGTCGCGGGCACGCGCCTCACCGAGCCGGGACACGAGCAACCTGCCTGCCTCCCTGCCGAGTTCGTCGCTGTCGTACGCCGCGATGATCAGCGGCAGTCCGAGTACGTCGGCCAGTTCGAAGTCGTCGAAGCCCGCGAGTGCGGTGGTCGTACCGGCGCCACGGATCGCGCGGAAGGCACCGATGGTGTTGCGGTTGTTGGAGCAGAACAGTGCCGTCGGCGGCTCCGGCAGAGCCAGCAGTTCGGCCGCGGCACGCGAAGCCTCAGCGGTCTGCTGCTGGCCGAGCCGTATGTAGTCCGGTTCGCGTTCGATGCCCGCGTCGACGAGTGCGTCGGTGAAGCCGCGCAACCGCTCGGCGCCCGTATAGACAGCAGGCGGAGAACCGAGAAAGCCGATCCTGTGGTGTCCCGCGTCGAGCAGGTGTCGGGTGGCTGTGCGGGAGCCGCCGTAGTCGTCGACCAGGACGCAGTCGGCGGTGAATCCGCTCGGCGGGCGGCTGGCCACCACGACCGGTAGGCCGTTGGCCGCCGCGGCGGCCAGGTGGCGCTGGTCGTCGTCGGCGGGGACGACGATGATCCCGTCGACCCGTCGCGCGATCAGGTCCGCCACGAGGCCACGCTCGCTGTCGAGGCCGTGTCCCGTGTTCCCGATGACCGTCTTCAGGCCGTGCTCGGCCAGGACGGCGTCGACGCCGAGAGCGAGCCGGGAGTAGAAGGGGTTGGCGAGGTTGGTGACCACGAGCCCGACGAGCCCGGTGCCGCTGCCCAGGCGCAGACTGCGGGCCATCTCGTTGCGGTGGTAGCCGAGTTCGGCGACGGCGGCCCGCACTCGTGCGGCGGTGTCGGGCAGCACCTTGGGGTCGTCGCGCAGGACACGCGAGACCGTCATGGCGCTCACGTGCGCTCGCTGCGCGACGTCGCGCAGTGTCGGTTGCGGGTCCTTCGCCCCACGGGTGTCGGGCATGGTCGCGGTCTCCCCCGTCGTCAGTCGCGTACGGCAACGGCGCGGGCCGCGCCGATCAGCGCGGCGTCCCCGGCGAGGCCGGCCGGGTGCACCGCACGAGTATGCCGCCTGGGGCGTCGCGGCTCATCATCCGAGCCTGTGGCGTCCGGCGTCCAGCCTCCGTCCGCGAGTCCCGCGTGCAGCTCGGGGGCGACCAGGTCCCAGGAGCCGGCCATCGAACCGCCGACGACCAGTGCCGTCGCCCCGAAGGCGGTGAGCCGCGGTCCGAGGGCGGCGTCGAGGGTCACGAACGCGTCGTCCAGGACGCGCCGGGCCCGCCGTTGACCAGCTCTGGCCAGGTCGGCGATGTCGCCCGCGTCGGCTGACTGGTCTCCGAACCGGGCGAGGACGGACCGGCGGGACCCGGTCTCCTCCAGCGGTGAGCCGTCGGCCCCGGTGAGGTCCATGCGCCCGTCGGGCGGCACCCCCGGCCCGCGTGCGACGATCCTGCCGTCTTCGAGGAAGGCCGACCCGACACCGGTGCCGGGGGTGATGCCTTGCGCGTAGCCGAAAGGGCTCGGCGCCGGCGTGCCGCCCGACCCGGCCTTCGGGCAGGCCGACGACGGCCGCCGCGGCATGGGTGCCGCCGATTTCGATGACCGGGATCAACGGACGAGGGCCTTGACGACCCGGACCGGCCCCCCGTCCGCCGCACGCACGGAGTACCGGCCCACGGCGGCCGGAACGGTGAGCGTCTCCGCGTACGCCAGCTCGTGCCGGTCGCCTGCCGCGGTGAGCACGCTCACGCCGTCCCCCTCGACGACGTTCAGGATGTGGAACCGTCCCGCGGTGTCGTCCTCGGCTTCGGCCCCGGCCTCGAATGCATACCTCCTGACTTCGTAGAACATCTCCTCCAGTGCGCCGATGACCTCTTCCCGCCAGCCTGGTCCGGTGCGCACGGTGCGCGGTCGCTGCACCAGGTCGCGGGCGACCGCCTCACCGCGTCGCCCGGTCTCCAGGTTGGCGAAGCCGTGCTCGTAGGGCAGCGGGCGCGGGTTGCCGTCGGCGTCGGGTCGCAGCCAGTCGTAGAACCGCAGGCTGTACAGGTAGGGCGTGGCGCTGATCTCCAGAACGAGGTTGCCGGCCCCGCTGGCGTGCGGGGTGCCGGCGGGGATCATGAACAACTGGCCTTGTTCGGCGGGAAACGTCAGGACGTGTTCCTCCACGTCGAAGGGTGTCCCGTGTGTGGCGGCCTGCCGGACCTGCCCGCGGAACGCCTCCACGTCCGCGTCTTCGCGCAAGCCGAGGAACACCTTGGTGTCGGAGCCGCCGAGCGTCATGTAGTACGTCTCGTGCTGGGTGTACGGCCAGCCGAACCGCTCGCGCATGTACGGCTCTTGGGGGTGGCAGTGCACCGAGAGGTTGCCGCCGCCGACGGTGTCGAGGTAGTCGAACCGCAGGGGGAACGACGTGCCGAAACGGGCATGGACCTCCTGGCCGAGGACGCGGTCCGGCTCCAGGACGCACAGGAGCTGGAACGGCACCTCGGCCTGGGCCTGTGGCCCGGTACCGACGAGGATGCCCGCCTCGGGCGCGATCAGCTCGTAGCCGAGGGCGGTGTTGCGCGCCTCGGGGCTGAACCCGAGCGTGCGCTGCGCCCAATTGCCTCCCCATGGGGTGGAGTTGAAGTAGGGACGCGTGCGCACCGGCTTCGTCGCGAGAGCGGCGTACGTGGCCCGGAGGCCGGGTCCGTCCAGCGACACCGGGTGTTCGGGGTTCTGCACGTCGAGCCAGCCGTCGAGCCGGTGGACCAGCTCATCCCGATGCCGGTCGAGCATCGGCCAGTCGCTGTAGAACAGCCTCCGCAGGTCGGCTTTCTCGCCCGGAAGGCCGAGGTTCACTCCGTCGGTGCCCGCGACCGCGGCCGCCTCCGCGTACCGCTTCGGCACGTCGGCGTACCAGAGCAGATCGTGGTCGACGAGCGCGGCACCGGGCCCGTGGACGATGAGGAGTCCCTCGTCCGGCGGAGTCGGCGTCGGGAGCGTGTCGAAGAGGTCGTCGAGCGGGTTGTCGGCGAGTTTGCGGAAGTAGGGGTCGTCCTCGTCCTCCGGGCGCTCGGTGCGCTTGCGGATCTCGGCGGGTGGCGCGTAGTGGGCGCGTACGTCGAGCAGGGCGACCGGGGTGCCGCGGACGGTCAGTTCGCGGCACAGCTGCTCGCCGAGCGCGTCCCAGTCGACGGACGGCGATCCTTCCACGGCCAGCACTGCCGGTCCCGGTGGGAGTTGAGCGGCCACCGCCTGCCAGCCGGTGCTCAGAACGGCCTGTGGAGCAGGGGTGTATCGCGGGTCGAGCCGGTACACAAAGCCTCCTTCGGGCAGGGGTGTCAGCGACGGAAGAGCACCGCGGCCGTCCCGAGGGCGGGCAGGTCCACGCTCACCTCACCGTCCCGGACGGTCAGTTCGTCCCCGGCCCGGCCGTGGTAGTCGGCGCTTCGGGCCTCGGAGACCGGGAAGAGTGCGCGCACCGGGCACGTGACGGGTTCCTCGGCGAAGGACTGCAGGCGCAGCAGCACGGCGCCGTCCGCGTCGGGGGTGGTGGCTCCGACGAGACGCACGCGCGGGTCCGTGACCGTCACGAAACGCAGTTGGTCGGCCGCCTCGTCGGACTCGGGTCCGCGGGCCCGTACGGCGTGCAGCGGACGCGAGAGGCCGGCCGCGGTGCGCGGGCCGAGGCCGGCGGCGTCGGCACTGCGCGTGCTGGAGAGGCTGTAGCGGAAAGTGAACTCGAAGGCTTGCTCGCTGGGGAAGTTGGTGTCCCAGAGGTTGTTGTGGATCCAGGAGTAGACGGTCGCCGGCTCGTCGTGGTTCATGGTCTTGGGGAACGGAGCGTACGGCAGGGCGATATTGCCGAACTGGACCAGGGGTGCGTCCTGCGTGGCCCAGGCCACGGCGAGATCGTCCTCCTGCAGAGTGACCCAGCGGCGCACAGCCCTCATGTGCAGCGCCGAGCCGGGGACGACCGGCAGCCCGGTGCCGGTCGCTCCGCCGGAGGCCTCCATGCGCACCGTGGGCGCCTCGAAGGCGAACGGAAACGCGAAGTAGCCGCTCTCCTTGCCGAGGGTGGCGTCCTTGTCGACCTGGTTCTCGATGTCGAGGCGGCCGACGCCGCGCGGCAGGGTGAGCGTGGTGCGCACCCGGTTGGCGCCCGGCGGACGGGTCTCGTACGTGAGTGTCTCGGCGGTGGCCGTGGACCGGCGGGCGATGAGGGCGGCGGGCGGGGCGACGGAACGCTTGCCCAGGTGTTCGAGACGGTCCGAGGCCGTGGTGCGGCTGGAGTTGTGGTTGAAGCCGCCCGCGGTGGTGTAGCTGTCGTGGATGTAGGCGTTGAAGCCGGTGATGGCGTCCGCGCGCACCAGCTCGCGCCCGCTCGCCTTGTCCACGACGGACGCGATGCACGCAGTCGCCAGGTCGACCCGGACGGCGAGGTGTTCGTTCTCCAGGAGCAGCGGATCAGGGTGCGCGTGGGCTGCGGCGGCGCTGCGGGCCGGGTCCTCGCGTTCGCTGCCACCGGTGGGGTTCCAGCCGGTGGCGGCCTTGACCGAACCCTCCTCCCCCGCGCTCGCACCCTCGTCGTCGACCGCGAGCACGTCGAGGCGGACGGAACCGGCGGGCGGCACGTCGTCGACGCGGACCAGCAGGAAGCGGCCGGCGTCACGGTGGGTGTCGTTGACCTGCGGACGCTCCTCGTGCCGCAGACGCTCGCCGGTACGGGCGTCCTGCACGGCCACGGACCGTTCCGGCGGGACGCTGGATTCCGGGAGGAAGATCTCCGCGACTTCGGTGCGCGGCCAGGAGCAGGTGTTGACCACGTGGTACGAGGCCGGGACGTCGGCGGGACGGGAAAGGCGCTGGCCCAGACGGGCGCCCGCCCGGTTCAGGAGGGACTGCCCGTCGTCGTGGGCGCGCAGGGCCTGCCCGTACTTCCAGTGCCACTGCTGCTCGCCGGAGTGGCCGTGGTCGTGGCCGTGCGTCCAGGGGTCTCCGGCACCCCAGGTGTGCTCGTCGAACAGTGAGACCGCCTCGTACACACCGGCCGCGTCACGGGTGTCGTCGGCTGCTCCTGAGGCGTCGAGGACGCCCGCGAAGGTGCCGAGGGTCTGCGCGTCGGCGACGACCGCCTGCGCGGTACGGGCCAGGGACAGCGGGTGGGCCCCGGAGCCCACGCCGTCCACCCACCAGTCGGTCCAGTCGCCTTCGAAGGTGCGGATCCGGTCGCCGAGCCGGGACTCGGCGTCGGTGAAGAAGTCCTCGTTGCGCGAGAGCCTCAGCTGTGGGTAGGCCCAGGTCTCGTTCCAGCGGCGCACCGTGTCGGCGATGATCCGTCGCGGCGGGGCGTTGTCACCGAACTTGCCCTGCACGCGCAGGTGCAGCACGTCCCACGGGTAGGGCTCGCGCTTGATCTCCTCCTGGTCCATGGTCCAGCCGAAGACACCGCCCCGGTAGGGGTAGGGGTTCGTGGCGAGTGACGTCAGGTAGGCCGGGAGCAGGTCGTCGACGCTGGAGTAGTCGGTGTCGAAGCCGAGCAGCGGGCCCTCCATGTAGGCCAGGCCGTGCGGCGTGTCGGTGACCCAGACGAGCAGGCTGTTCCCGCTGGGCGCACGCCAGCGGAAGAGGCGGGGCAGCTTCTCCCCGCCCACCAGGTGCGGGACCGACCGCCCGGCCCAGTTGTGCGCCACCGAGAGGTACTTGACGCCTGCCGAGCTGAGCGCGTCGACGAGACCGACGACGGAACCGGGCACATCGGTCTGCATGGCCGAGGTGAAGGGGATGCCGTACTGCTCGCGCACGTCATGGGCCAGGCGCAGCAGTTCGTGCAGTTCGTCGGTGGAACAGGTCTCCGTGTGCAGGTTGAACGGCATCGCGGTGAGTTCGATCCGGCCCTCGCGCACCCGCTGGACGAACTCCTCGACCTGTTCCGCCGGCCGTGCGTCCGCCCACTGCTTGAAGGACCACAAGGACTCGACACACCAACGGAACCGGGACTCGGGTGCCCAGTCGTCGGTGGCCTGGGTGAGCTCCAGGCAGGAGTCGAGGAACGAGAGGTGTTCGGCGAGCACCCGGCCCTGCGGGTCGGTGTAGCCGATGTCCAGGTGCGAATGGTGCACCAGGTGGATGGTCCACTGGCGCTGGGGGGTGAGCGTCACGTCGATCCCGTCGGCGCCCGCCCCTTCCGGCAGGGTCAGCGTGACCCGCTGCGCCGTGTCGACGGCGGGCAGCAGCAGCCGGACGGAGCCGTTCGGCCCAGCGATGCGCTCGGCGGGCAGCAGCGCCCCGGAGGCGGTGCGCACGGCGAGGTCGGCCGGTATCGAGGAGCCGTTCACCGCTTCCACCCGGAGGGACTGCAGCAGGCCACCCCCTTCCGCCCGGCGCATCAGCGGCTCGGTGGTCAGCCGCAGCGGGCTCCCGCCCAGGCTACCTTC
The DNA here is from genome assembly GCF_042270245.1 of Streptomyces sp. NPDC055955. Taxonomy (NCBI): domain Bacteria; kingdom Bacillati; phylum Actinomycetota; class Actinomycetes; order Kitasatosporales; family Streptomycetaceae; genus Streptomyces; species Streptomyces sp. NPDC055955. The sequence continues at coordinate 501,896 of NZ_JBHJYS010000004.1, read as the reverse complement.
CGCGCTGACGACGTAGCCGCGCAGACTCTCGCGAATCCGGTCGTTGTCCCAGTCGGTGGTGCGGACGAGGGCCCGTGTGGTCATGCGGACATCTCCAAGTCTGGTGAGATCGGGTCGAGTCGGGAAGCTTCGGGTTCAGCGCGCGCTCGCCGTGACGCCGCGCAGGAACAGGCCCCGGAACGTCAGGAAGACGACGAGCGTGGGCAGCGAGACGATCAGCGCGCCGGCCAGGATGACCGGCGGGCCCGACGATGCGTAGGCGTTGTTGAGCGCGGTGAGGGCCGCCATCACCGGTTGGATGTCGGGGCTGCGGCTCAGCGTGATGCCGAACAGCAGGTCGTTCCAGACGGCGGTGAACTGGAAGATGAATGCTGCCGCCAGGCTGGAGCCCATCAACGGCACGTGGATGCGCCAGAAGATCCGCCGGAAGGAGGCACCGTCGATCATGGCCGCCTCGGTGATCTCCGGCGGCATCGTGGTCATCTGATTGCGGACGAGGAAGAAGGCGAAGGGGACGGCCCACGCCGCGTACACGAGCATCAGGCCGAGCCGGGTGTCGTAGAGATTGCCGTCGGCGTACATGCCGAACAGCGGGCCCAGGAACATCTGCAGCGGGAAGAGCGTCCCCGAGTAGATGAGCCAGAACCAGAACGCCGGTCTGGGAACGGGCAGCACGACCACGGCGAACGCGGCCATGGCGGCGACGATCACGGCGGCGGCGCCGCACACCACGGCGTACACCAGCGAGTTGAGGAAGCTGTCGCCGATGCCCGCCTGGCTCCAGGCGGTCGAGAGGTTGTCCCACAGCGCGAAGCCCTGCGGGGCCCAGTCGGGCCGGCCGGCGTACGCGGCGACCGGCGTCAGCGCGTTGACGGCCAGGAGGTACACGGGGATCAGCCAGAGCACCACACAACCGGCGACGAAGAGATTGCGGAAGGTCCTTCCCACGGGATGTCACTCCTTGTCGGGCGGCTCGGTTCAGCGCGGGGACGTCTCGGGCATCTGCCGGCGCAGGTACATCCACGAGGACGCGACGACGATGACGGACAGGACGAGGGCGACGGCGGAGCCGTAACCGACGTGGAAGAGCCGGAAGGACTCGCGGTACATGGTCAGGGCCAGGGTCTCGGAGGAGCGGGCGGGGCCGCCCTGGGTGAGCACCCAGATCATGTCGAAGGCCTTGAGGCTGTTGACGATGGCCATGCCGATCACCACCACGCTCACGGAACGCAGTTGAGGCAGGGTGATGTGGCGGAACATCCGCCATCCGGTGGCGCCGTCCAGCTCGGCCGCCTCCACGGTCTCCCGCGGGATGGCGCTCAGACCGATGGCGAACAGGACGACGTTCAAGCCGGTGGCCTGCCAGGTGCTGGCCACGATCATCGAGATCGTGTTCTGCGGCCATTCGAGCAGCCAGGGCCGCGCGAACGAGTCCAGACCGAGGCCCTGCAGCACTTGGTTGAGGGAACCCTCGGACGTGAGGATGAACTTCCACAACACGGCGGTCGCGGCACCCGAGATCGCGCACGGCAGCACGACGACCATCTGCGCGATCCGTCCGAAGCGCATGCGGTGCGTCGCCACTGCGATGGCGAGACCGGCCGCGACGGGCAGCAGGAGCGTGCCCGCCACCCACATCACGGTGTTCAGCAGGGAACGGCCGAAGATCGGATCCTCGGCGAGCCGCACGTAGTTGTCGAGGCCCGTGTAGTGGCTGGTGAAGCCGTTGTCGTCGAACAGGCTGCCGTAGACGCTGCGGAAGAACGGGTACACGAGCAGCACGCCGACGAGGAGCAGTGCGGGCAGTGCCCAGGGAAGACCGGTGAGGGGGCTGCCCATCCGGCCGCTGCCGCGGGCCACCCCCTTCGTCTGATGCGGTGTGCGGGTGGGAATCCGGCGTCGTACCGACGGCGCCTTGGCCGGCTCGGCCGCGCCGGGCACGCTCACGATGTCCGTCATGAGTCCTCCGCCTCCTTCCAGACCGCCCAGGCCTCGTCGGCCCGGCCCTGCATGGTCCGCAGCACCTTCCGGTACGAGGACGGGTTGATCAGGAATCCGGCCAGGTCGTCGACCGTGGACTCGACCAGCTCGGGCGGTCCGAGCTCCCAGAAGCGATTGAGCAGGCGTGCCTTGTTCTGCCGCACCGTCGTGGCCACGCCGTCGATGATCGTGTTGGCGGGCGGCACCGTCGGGTTGGGGCACCCGTCCTGCAGCGTGTGCGAGAACGCCTTCATCACCTGCGGGTGCGGCCAGGCTCCGGCGGCCCGGTAGGCCTCGTCGCGGTCGGGGCCCTTGACCGTGCAGACCAGGGCACTGGTCTCGAAGACGGTGGCAGGGCGGACCCGGGTGTTCTGCATCGGCAGGACGAACGCGTCGACGTTCTTGCCGGGCTTGCCACCGACGCCCACGAAGGTGCCGCCCAGCCAGGTCCCGCAGGGCACCATGCCGACTCTGCCGTGCACCACACCGGCGGCGGCCGCGGCGTGGTCCATGTCCATGGAGGTGAACCAGTCCTTGTCGAAGAACGACGCGATGGTGCGCAGGGCTCGCTCGGCGCGTGGATCGGTGTAGCGGGCCCGCCCGTTGAGGAGGTCTTCGTAGAACTGCGGGTCCTGACGGCTGAGGATCTCCTGGAACCAGATGAACGCGGGCCACCGCCCTGCGGTGGTGCCGTGCAGCGGGGTGATGCCCGCACGCTTGAGCCGGCCGGTGACGTGCAGGAAGTCGTCCCATGTCTCGGGCTTCCTCAGGCCGTTGGCACGGAAGACCTCGGGGTTGTAGAAGAAGACGTAGTAGGCCAGGTTCATCGGAAGGCCGTAGACGCGGCCTCGGTAGCTGACCGCGGAGCGCAGCGCCGGGTCGGCCCAGCCTTTGCGAGCCGCGCTCTCCCAGTGGTCCGACAGGTCGACGATGCCCCCGGTGCGGGCCAGATCCTGAAGGCGATACCCGGACCAGTACTTGAGCATGTCGGGTGTCTTGCCGGTGCGCAGTGAGGACTTGACGACCTGTTCGAAGGACTCGAGGGACGGGATGACCTCAGGGACGAGCTGGAGGCCGTCGATCGATCGCATCGCCTCGCCGGCCGCCTTGAGGGGCACGGCCCATGACGGGTTGTCCCCGTGCAGCGCCACCTTGCCGGGCGGGCTGTCCGGCGGCGGTGCCGCACGCGGTGACCAGTGGAGCCGCAACGGCGGTGGAGGTGCCGGCCACGGCGGCGCGCAGGAGCGTTCGGCGGCTGGGAAAGGTACGTCCGGTGGACGTTCGGGCGGGTCCGATGGGCGGGTGACGGCCTGTCATGGGGCGGCTCCCTCAGGCTGTTGACCAAGATCGTGTTATCGCTAACACTCGTTGCGGGGGAGCTTGGTCCCCGGTCCGGGCCGATGTCAATGGCCGCGTCACATCGGATCTCTGAGGGCCTTCTCGCCACGGGAGTTGCGGCCGGAGGACCCGTGACGAGACTGGGCATCGCCCTCTTCGCCTTCGTGCCACGGCCTCACGGCCGCGCATCAGAACGCGGGGAGGGCAGATGGCGGCGGGTTCGCCGCCGCTGCCGAAACGGCGGCACCGGGTCCTGCGAGGGCGGGGCACGGCGGGGGCGATGGGCACGCTTGAAATACGTTCGGCAACGAAGCATCTTATTGGCGACAAGCAGGAATGATTGAGCCGGTTCGATCAAGCCGAATCAGTGATGAATGAGGCCCGGGAGCCGCACGAGTTGACCAATCACAGACCCTTTGTTCCTGGGCGCGGTCATCGTAAGCGTGGTGGCTGTTCGGTGCCACGGCCGGCCGATATACAGGCCCTTTTCCTCGGGGCTCGCTCGGCCCGCCAGGCTGATGTGGAGCGTCTGCGACATGGACAAACGATGGCCGCCTGAGCTGGCTGCCCAGGCCCGTTGTGGTGCCTGCCCGTCGACGTTTTCGACTGCTGGCGACAAGCGGCGGACGAGCGCCGCCGATGGCCTTATATCGCCCTTGAGCCCTGACTTTCCCCATGAGGCTCATGCCGGCATCCCGGAGAGAATTGAGGAATTCAGAGCGGGGTCGGCCTTTTCGATCGCGGAATGTCGGTGGAGGACGAAGTGCCGTACCAGGATGGCATGTTGGGATAGGCGCAGGTGCTGACCTCGCGCCAGTACCGCTCGACCAGGACGATCACGAGTATCGGCAGCGTGCCGTCGGTGCAGTCCAGTACGCCGCAGGCGGTGACGACGACGAGCTGCCGCCTGAGGGGGACACGGTCCCGTCCGTGGCCCACTCGTGTCGCAGCGGTTGCAGGTGACTGGTGCCCGCGCAGCGCCCCTGTTTGACCTTGACACGGTGACAAGGTCTTCACTGCCTGCCAAGGAGGTGGTCTCCATGACGATCACAGGGCAGGACACGGATGCGGTGCGAGCGCTCCGGGGGTTGGAGGACGACCGTTCGTCCGTGCGGCTGCGGGCTGCTCTGGCGGTCGGCACGACGCCTGACCCTCGGTTCGTCGACAAGCTCGTCGAGCGATGCGCGATCGAGCCCGAGTTCTTCGTCCGCGACATGCTGACCTGGGCGCTCGTCCGCCATCCGGTGTCCATGACGCTTCCCGTACTGCTGCGCGAAGTCCGCTCGGAGCATGCGCAGGCACGAAGCCAGGCGCTGCACACACTGTCCAAGATCGGGGACCCGCGGGGTTGGCCGGCGATCACACGTACGCTTCTGTCCGATGCCGACGACGAGGTGGCGCGCAGTGCCTGGCGGGCGGCCGCCGTGCTGGTACCGGAAGGCGAGGAGTCCGCGTTGGCCGCGGTGCTGGCGACGCAGCTCGGGCGCGGTGGACGACAGACGCAACTCAGTCTCAGTCGGGCGCTGGTCGCGCTGGGTGAAGTGACGGTGCCGGCTCTGCGTGCTGCGGCAACGGCCCCTGACCCGCTCATGCGCGCGCACGCGCTCGCCACGCGACGGCTGCTGCGCGAACCGGACGCCGGATTCGAGTGCGCCATCGAGGAGGCGAAGCGCGTCGTGGCTCTCGGCGGGCGCGGCCAGGAGGGAGGATAGGACGTGTTGATCGGTGAGGTGGCGCAGCGGTCCGGAGTCAGTGCCCGCATGCTCCGGCACTACGAGTCGCTCGGTCTGGTGCGTCCTTCCGGCCGCACCGGCTCCGGCTACCGGGAGTACTCCGGAGAGGACATCCGGCGGATCTTCCATATCGAGAGCCTGCGGTCGCTGGGACTGTCGCTGCGGGAGATCGGACGCGCGCTCGACGACCCCGGCTTCACCCCCTCGGCGCTCGTGGACGACCTCATCCGTCAGACACGTGACCGCATCGCGGCGGAGACCGAGGTGCTCAGGCGGCTGCGCCGCATCGATGCCGCGGCCCCCGCCGACTGGGAGGATGTCCTCCAGGTCGTCGCGCTGCTCCAGGCGCTGGGATCGAAGAACGCCAACGCGCGCCAACGCGCGGCGCTTTCCGCGGCCGGCGAGGTTCCGATGCCGGTGGAAGCCCTGGTCGAGGCGGTATTGAACGAGACGGAGCCGAACGTCGCCGGAGCCCTTCGATGGGCGCTGGCGCGATCGGGCCACGGCGGCCCGGCACTGCTGGCGGAAGGCCTCGCATCACCGGTGGCCGCGGTACGGGAACGTGCCGTTCGGTCCCTCGCCGAGATGCCGGGTGGTGAGGCCACCGCACTGCTGCGGGACGCTCTCGCGCATCCCGACGTCGTGGTCCGCGACCATGCGGCTCTGGCGCTCGGGACCCGTGGAGCGGACGCCGTGGTCCCCACGCTCGTCGACATGATCGCGGAGGGAAGAAACGACACCGACGCTGCCGATGCACTGAGCGTGCTGGCGAACGACGCCGCGACGGCGGAGCGGATCGCGGCCCGGATCGTCGAGCGCCTCGCCCACGACACGACGCAGGCGCCTGCACGCGGACGTCTGACCCAGGCGCTGGCCGGAATCCCGGGCGCGACGGCGTCACATGCCCTCACGGAGCTGTCGCGTGACGTGGACCGTGCCGTCGCGCTGACCGCGGCGCACCTTCTTCAGCTGCGCGACGCACAGTGACGGATCCGCCCAGGGGCGCCGCGTTCGCGGCTCGCGGCGCGGAGGCGCCCCGGACTGATCGTCGCCCACCGAACGCGGACAGCGGACGGACGTCCTGGCCCGGTTGCCGCAGCACTGTGCGCCGGCGGACGGTCGCATGTGACGGCCAGAGCCGCGTCCTGCGACACCTGTTGAAAGGGAACGGCATGAACCCCACATACGTCGGCGCCGAAGCGGCCCGGCGCTCCCGCTAATCGCTGATGTCCGCGTTGCTCACCAAGATGTCCTCCGTGGCCTGCCAGAGGCGGGGCAGGAACTGGATGACCTCTTCGGCGCGGTGGAAGATGTCCCCGGTGGAGCTGATGCCGAGGTCGCTGACGGCTTCCAGGAAAGCCGGCATGCGGGCGTGGTGAAGCTCTGGGGCATCGGCGGCCAGGACGGTGTGACAGCGGGCGAAGGTCGCGATGCCTCGCGCTGATCCTCTCGCTACCGTTCCCCCATTCCCCGCCCACGCCAAAGATCATCTGCCGAAGCTCCTCCGTGGGCGGGCCGGGAACGCTTGAATGAACGCGAACACGTGAGACTCGAATCGGGGGGAAGCACGGTGCGCAAGTCGTATTACGCGGCACACGTCTACATGATCGTGGGAGTCGTCTCGGGGCTCTTCTACCGGGAGTTCACGAAAGCCGAGGACTTCGACGGCGAGACCCAACTGGCGCTCATGCACACTCACTTGCTGGCCCTGGGCATGATCGTCTTCCTGGTCGTCCTCGTCCTCGACAAGGTCTTCCAGCTGTCAGGGACAAGACTGTTCACCGCGTTCTTCTGGTTCTACAACACCGGCATCGCCCTCTCGACCGCAATGATGGGGGTCCACGGAATCCTGACCGTGCTCGGTCGCGACGAGGACCACATTCCCGAGGCTGTGCCGCTGACCGCCGGACTCGGCCACATCCTGCTCACCGTCGGTCTCATCCTGCTGTTCGTCCTGCTCGGCAAGCGCGTCAACGAACACGTGAAACAGACCGAGACGAACAGCGAGCGAACTGAGGCCACATCCGTGTGAGGCAACAGCCACGGATGAGATGAGCACAGCGAGCGGGGGCGACTTCGCTCGCTGAACGGGCGACACGCCCGTTCAGCGCCGCCAACTCATCACCCCCGCTCCGCCACATGGCGGGACCCTTCGTGGACTTGCCGGTCAGGCAGCGCCGCTCTTGATCCTTTTACGGGCTCCGAGGATTCTTCCGGACGGACCAGGTCCGCCATCGTGACCCCTCGAAGCCTTCCGGTCGGGTACGCGAGCGTGGAGCAGGCCACGAGCGACCAGTTCCAAGGTGACCGCGACAGCCACCGTCTGTACCGCCATCAGCGCGATGAGGACGAAGAGTTGTACCGCGCCCGCCTGGACGGGCGAGGAGCCGCCGAGGAGCATGCCGACGTAGGCACCGGGCAGGGTGACCAGGCCTACCGTGCGGGTCTGGTCGAGGCCGGGGATGAGAGCGTCCGACGCGGCCGGGCGCGCGATCTCCAGGCGGGCGTCACGTTCGAGGAAACCGAGAGCCATGGCCGCCTCGACCTCGCCACGACGGGCCTCCAGTTCCTCAAGAGCGCGCCGTCCGGCGATCACGGTGGCGGTGAGGGCGCCGCCGATGAGGATTCCCGTCACCGGGATGAGCGCGATGCCTTTGAGCGGCAGCAGGCCGGTCAGCAGGAGCGGCGCGAGCGTGGGCAGGACGCCTGCGGCGATCGGGAGGGCGGACCACCATCCGGTGCCGTTCCGGGCGATGCGACGGCCTGCGGTGAACGTGGCGACGGTGAACATGACCAGCACGAACGCGAGCAGCAGCGGCACTTGGTGCATCACGGCGCCGACCACCAGCGAGACGACGGCGAGCTGGGCGGCGGCCCGTACTCCGGCCGTGACGATGTCCTTCCAGTAGCGGCGCCGGTCGCGGGCGTCGGCGAAGCGGGCGAGGGCCGCGGTGCCTGTCGCCATGGCGAGCAGGGCCGCCATGATGATGCCCAGAGTGGCGTTGACCGGGAGCAGCATGGCCTCTCCTCAGGATCGGGCGAACATGTCGCCGGCCGGACGGCTCGCCCCGCGTGTGGTCAGGGCGCGCACGGCCTCGCGCCAGTCGGCGACCAGGCCGAAATCGCAGTGCTGGAAGATCGGGGCCTCGGGGTCGTGGTTGATCGCCACGATGGTACGGGCCCGTTCCACGCCGACGAGGTGGTCGCGGCTTCCTGAAACGGCGATCGCCAGATAGAGGCGAGGGGCGACGGAGCGTCCGGTGACGCCGAGCTGGCGTCCGTGGGCGAGCGCTCCCGTGTCGGTTACCTTGCGGGTCGCCGCGAGTTCCGCTCCCCACTGTCCGCGGAGGCCGTCGAGTTCGCCGTAGGCGTCCGCGGGGACGCCGGCGCCGAGCCCGATGACGACGTCGGCGCGATCCAGCGCGTCGTGGTCGTAGGCCGGGTGCGTGCGCAGGATGCGGATGCCGGCTTCGGCGACGACATCGAGCACGCGTACGGGCAGGGAGCTGCGCGGGCGTGCGGTGGGCAGCGGCAGGCTGCCCGTCTGGACGGTGGCGATCCGGACCTGACCGTGGGCCGTGATGTCGGCGAGCACGTCGCCTGCGGGCTTCGTGCCGATCAGGTGGAGGGGTGCGGGCTCTTCGCGGAGGGCCGTCAAGCCGGAGACCGGGTTGCCTGCGGGCTGCGTGTCCGACCGCTGCAGTGGTGCGGCCTCGACGCGGAGTGCGGTGAGGTCGCTCATCAGTCCCGCCCGGAGGTACGTGCCCAGGCGTGCGAGTACCTCCCGGTCCCAACTGGCCGAGGCACCCAGCACGGCCTGACCCTGCGCCGCGGCGAGACGCTGGCACTCGTCGGCGAGTCGGGCTGCGGCAAGTCCTCCCTGGCCCGGCTGCTGACCGCCGTCGACCGGCCGACCGCGGGCGAGGTCACCGTCCTCGGCACGCGTATCGACCAGCTGCGCGGCCGTACCCTGCGCGCCGCACGCCGAGGCATCCAGATGGTCTTCCAGGACCCGTACTCCTCACTCGACCCCCGCATGACGGCCGGCGACATCGTCCGCGAACCGCTCCTCATCCACCCGAACACCGCCCCACGCGCCGCGCATCGCCGGTACGTCGCCGACCTCCTGGAGCTGGTCGGACTCAACCCCGACCATGCGAACCGCCGCCCGCACGAGTTCTCCGGCGGACAGCGCCAACGCATAGGAATTGCCCGGGCGTTGGCGCTTCGCCCCGAGATCCTCGTCTGCGACGAGCCGGTCTCGGCCCTCGACGTGTCCGTGCAGGCCCAGATCGTCAATCTCTTCACGACGCTCCAGCGCGAACTCGGTGTCGCCTACCTCTTCATCGCGCACGACCTGGCCGTGGTCGAGCACATCGCCGACCGGGTCGCCGTCATGCGCGACGGCCGCCTGGTGGAGCAGGGGCCGACCGACCAGATCTACGACCGACCTCAACATCCCTACACGCAAACACTCCTGGCCTGCGCGCCCGCCCCTGAGCGCCCGTCGACCGCGGCGCCCGGGAAGCCGCCCGCGTCCGCCGAGGAGACCGCCCTGGACAGCCCTTCGCCGTGACACCGTCCCAGAGGGGCAGGTGGAGCAGAAGCGGCACATCACCGTGCGCTCGATCGACGGCGCCCCGGCCCCCGGCCGCGGCGCCGTCGATCGAGCGGACCTGCGAGCGGCCGGCCACCTGATCAGCCACTTCGGTCAGGTCCTCTCAGTGAGGCACGGCCTCGTTGCAGAAACCGGTGACGAGGTCCGGCCGAATGCGCACGACAGCGTCCTTCGCCCGCCCCGCCCATGGAGGGGGCCGCTCCTCGTCGCCGTTCACGTTCCGTTCCTCGGCCTCCCCTTCGAGGCGGGCGTAGCCGGTGACGACCACGCTCCACCCGAGCCGGGTCTCGGAGTCGATGACATCCGCTTCGTAGGCGACGACGACCGCGGGAGCGCCGGGATCCGTCAGCAGGGAGCCGAGGGCTGCCCTGTCGTCGAGGCGCACGACGACGTCGTCCCCCTCCACCAGGTGGTGGGCGGGGCGGACGGCCGGCAGGGCGTGCTGGGTGAAGACCATGCGTCCGGACGAGACCGCGCCGAGCAGCCCGAGCGCCTCATCGCGGTCCAGCTGCCGCGTTCGCCGGTCGCGCTCCGCGCTCCCCTCGTGCCGCACATGTGTTCCGGTCGGCTCACGCTCCCACGCCTGTTCCGCCTTGTGCGTCTCGACTCGGTCGTCCCGCTCGGCCGGCAACGGGGACGGCGCGGCAGGGACGGCGCGCCGCTGCGAGGTGCGGTTGCCACTGCCACGGAACAGGGCGGCCCACGAGACGGTCGCGGTGACCAGGAGCAGGAAGCTGAGCGACAGGGCAAACCAACCCCATCCGCTCGCGCCATGGTCGATCCAGAGCATGTCTCCATCCTTCCGATGAAGGCTGCGTGGTGCTGTCGCGGTGTCCGGGTGACCGAGCCTCCGGTCTCAGCCAGTGTCCCGCCGTCCCCTGTTCCGGGCTTGAGCCGGTCGGGCCACGACGGGGGCCGGTCGGCCCAACCCGGAGGGTGAGGCCGGCTTCCCTCATACGGAACGGTGCGGCCCCGGCCTTGCTGGGACACTGGTGATTCCGGCCCCATGCCGCAGCGACCAGAGGTACGGGCGCGCACGTCTCACCCGCGGTCCGGCGGGCGGGACGAGTGCCCCCGTCAGGCCAGTGCATAAATGTCCGGTCAGGCCTGAACCCATCCGCCGTGCGCACCGCACACAGGGCCACCGGGCCGGCTGTCCCCGTGGCAGAGCGAGGACAGGGCCGATCGGCCCCAGATGGGGACGCCTGGCCCCTGCTGCCGTCCACCCGGCCGGGGCGACCCTGGACGTACAGGTCGTCCTCCTACGCATACGGGCGGCAAGGGACGGGCCACCACGCGCCCCTCCTCCTCGACAGCAGACCGGACGAACCCGCCGGAGCAGCCTCAAACCCACAACTTTGAGGAGCCTCATGGACCACCACATCACCGTCGGGCTGGACGGATCCCTCGAAAGCACCGCAGCAGCCCGCTGGGCCGCTCGCGAGGCCGAGCTGCGCGGCGTGGAACTGCGCATCACCCATGCCGAGGAGTGGTTGTCACCGCTCGGCGTTGCCCCGGCCGCCTCCGAGATACGTCGTGAATGGGCCGAAGCCCTGCTCAGCGAATCGGCCGACGCTCTGCGCCGTGATCACCCGCGACTCGGCATCACCAAGCAGTCGGTCGACGGCCCGCCCGCGCCTTCGCTGGTCACCGCCGCGTCCACAGCGGACATGCTCGTCCTGGGTTCCCGTGCGCTCGGCACGGTCGCCGGGTTCGTTCTCGGCTCGGTGGGGATGGCTGTGCTGCAGGCCACCGAGCAGCCCGTCGTGCTCGTACGCCGCTCAGGGGACGCGCTGCCGAACCCCGACGGCGAGCAGCCGGGTGGCCTGGTCGTCGGCGTCGACATCGGCGTTCCGTGCGACGACTTGCTGGCCTTCGCGTTCGCGGAGGCGTCATGCCGGTCCTGCCGGCTGCACGTCCTGCACGTGTGCCAACCGCCACCGCTGTTCGGGTACGGAGGCGCCTACGACCCCGGTGTCTACGCGGAGGTCAAGGAGAGGGCGACCACGAACCTGCTCGACACCGTCAAGCCCTGGCGGGACAAGTTCCCCACCGTCGAGGTGGCTGTCCGGACGCCGGTGGCGCACGCCGCGCACACGCTGGTGGGCGCCGGCGCGGAGGCCGACCTGATCGTCGTCGGCCGCAGGATCCGCCCCTCGCCGCGGGGCCCTCACATCGGCTCGACCACCCACGCCGTGATCCACCATGCCACCGCACCGGTCGCCGTCGTCGCACACGACTGAGGCCGGCCGCACAGACAAGGAGCCTCCCGTGCCGACAACACTCCTGGCCCCCGCAACCGTCGTCCCCCTCGTCGAAGACGCCATCGCGGCGCCCTCCATGCACAACGCCCAGCCCTGGAGGTTCGCCTTCAAGCCGGAGGCTGCCCTGCTCGAGCTGTACGCCGATCCCGACCGGACCATGCCACGCTCCGATCCCACCCTCCGAGCCCTCCACCTCGGCTGCGGAGCGGCGTTGCTCAACCTGCGCGTGTCCGCGGCGTTCGCGGGCTACGAAGCCGCTGTCGAGCTACTGCCCGACAGCAAAGACCCCTGGCTCCTCGCCAGGGTCCGGCTCCAGTCGTCGACCAGCACGGACTGGGACCTGGCCACGCTCCACATGGCCGTACGGAACCGGCACTCCAGCCGTTTCCCTTTCACCGACGAGGAGATCCCCGCCGCACTGCTGGACGGCCTGTGCGCCGCCGCCCGGATCGAGGGGTGCCACCTGCTCGTGCCCGACGCCTGGCACACCGACACCCTGCTGAGCCTCGTCCACGACTCCGAACACCGGGAGGAGATGGACCAGGCGGTCCGCGACGAGACGTCGGCATGGACGGACGTGGAACCGGAGACGCGGAACGACGGCATTCCCGCCACTGCGTTCGGCCCCCGTCCGACCGGCGGGTCCGCCCCGGTCCGGGACTTCGGCCGGTCGAAGCCGGTACCAGGACGCAATTGGGCCACCTTCGAGAAGGATCCGTGCATCGCCCTCCTCGGCACCACCGGCGACGCCCCGAGGGACTGGCTGCAGGCGGGACAGGCGCTGGAACGTGTCCTGCTCCAGGCCACCGCTGACGGCCTCGTCAGCTCCATGACCTCCCAGCCGCTGGAGTGGCCGGAACTCCGATGGGCGCTGCGTGATCCCGTCACCTCCATGAGCTACGCCCAGATGGTCCTCCGGCTGGGCTACGGCCCCCAGGGCCCGGCGACCGCCCGTCGGCCGGCCAGCGAGGTCCTTGACATCATCTGACCGCAACGCAATGCCCCCGACCTGCGACGTCCGGTTCTGGAGCGACGCGGGCCCGTGGTCTGTCGACGGCTCCTACGAGGCGTCGGTGTCCAGCCATCCCCTGTAGGGCCTGAGACCGTCCTTCGGGTTGGGCTCCGCTCCGACCGCGCGCATGTCCGAGTAGGCCGTGGCCTTCAGTTGCCCGGCCATGTTCTCCATGGCACGTGACACGGCGAGGTCGTCGCCGATCTCGGGAACGTCACTGTCCTCGGGGTTACGGCGGGCGTGGCCGTGCCCGGTGAGTCTGGCCGTCCCGGTATCGAGTTCCAGGCGCGCCTTGGTGGTGCGGTCCTCTTCGACCACGTAGAGATGGATCTTCCATTCGGCGGTGTGCGGCATGGCGAGCCTCCCAAGGTCACTCGAGGGTGTGGCCGACTGACCGGGGCGGGCGGCCGGACCAGCGCCGTTCCGAGGGCTTCCCCCCTCAGCTTCCCACCCCGCGGCGCCCGTGGCATTCCCCTCAGCGGGAAGCGGTGAGGCCGGCGCTGAGCTGGTGTGCCCCCGATCCTGGATCCGCCTGGGGTGACGGAAGCCCCCGGTGCCGGCGCCCCGGCTCCGGCGGGCAGCGACACATGCGCGGCCTTCGCCGACAAGGTCATCCGCCATCCACGCGGGCAGGCGGAAGGCCGCCGCGAAGCTCAGGGCAACGGGCGCTCGGCGGCCATCCCCGATGCACAACTCGACTGGCGCGACTGACCGCCCTCGCTCCCTTCTCCGCCCGCGCTAGCCTCGGCCTCATGATTGTTTGGCTCAACGGCACCCACGGCGCGGGCAAGACGACGACCAGTGCGCTCGTGCAGCAACTGCTCCCTGATTCACGGGTGTTCGACGCCGAGAAGGTCGGCGAGACACTTATGGACATCACACCGGCGCTGCCCGCGACCGACAACTTCCAGCACTGGCCACCGTGGCGGCAGCTCGTCGTCGAGACCGCCCGGCGCGTACTCGACTACACCGACGGCACGCTGGTGATGCCCATGACCGTCCTGGTCGAGGAGTACTGGCGCGAGATCAGCTCAGGCCTCGCCCAACATGCCATCCCGGTACGGCACTTCGTCCTCCATGCCGACCAGGACACCCTCCGCGGACGGATCGAAGGGGACACCGTCATGGGCCCCTCCCCATTCCGACTCGCCTACCTCGAGCCCTACGCCGAGGCGGCCCGCACATGGCTGCACAAGGAGGCCGAGGTCATCGACACGACCAGCCTCACCCCCGCCCAGGCCGCCCGGCAGGTCGCTGAGGCTGTGAGCGGAACACCTGATCGGATGCGCTAGAGCACGCGTCCGCGCCGCCGTCGAACTGCAGCTCCGAGGGCGGCGCGGACGCGTCGAGTGCCGGTCGCCCTCTTGCCCGGCAAGACCGGCAGAAGCCTGAGTGCCGGTCGCCCTCTTCCAGGACAACCCGGACCGAAGCGCACCGGGCGGAGCGGGACGCCGCTGGGAAGCAGCGCCGGGCACACCCTTACCGAGGCCGCGGAGTAGAGGGCGTACGTGGGCCCCGGCGACCCGCCAGACCCCCTCCCGGACTCCGATGGGCGCCGCGTTCGGTCTCGGCGGGCCGCTCCGGGTGCTCGCCCTCCTCGCCACCAGCGCCCGGCTCCCCGCCTCTCGATCCGACGCGGCCACCAGCACCTTCATGGCGCTCACCCCCACACGCGGCCGACCACGGAGGTCGGCCGCGCCACCGCCACCGCCACCGCCACCGCCACCGCCACCGCCACCGCCAGGAACGACACCTTGGATGTGACGGGCATCACTTTGTGCTCTATGACATCCGCAGGTCATCATATGACCCGATCGCTGCTCGTGACTGGAGCAGCGCAACGACACGTACCAGTCGACGAGTCAACGATGACGAGGGCGGACATGAACGACCAGGAGCGGCCGGCGCGGCCGCGTGTGGGCGTGGTGGGGCTCGGGGCCATGGGCCTCGGCATGGCCCGCAGCCTGCGCACCGCCGGATACGACGTAGGCGTCCACGACCTGAGGCCGGAGGTGGCCGCCGGGTTCGCCCGTGACGGCGGGACGGCGTTCACCTCCCCCGCCGAACTGGCGGCCGAGGTGGACGTCCTGATCGGCGTCGTGGTCAACGCGGCGCAGGTCGAGGCGGTCCTCTTCGGCGACGGCGGGGCTGCCGAGCGGCTGCGCCCCGGTTCCGTCTACGTCATGTGCTCCACGGTCGACCCGGACTGGTCCGCCGACCTGGAGGACCGTCTGAGCGCGTCGGGCGTGCTCTATCTGGACGCGCCCATCTCCGGCGGCGCCGTCCGCGCGGCCGCCGGTGAGCTGACGATGATGACGTCGGGCAGCGCCGCCGCGTACGCGGTCGCCGACCCGGTGCTCGAAGCCATGAGCGCCACCGTGTACCGTCTCGGCGACCACGCCGGTCTCGGCTCGAAGGTCAAGATCGTGAATCAGCTGCTCGCGGGCGTGCACATCGCCGCTGCGGCCGAGGCGATGGCTCTGGGGATCAAGGCCGGCGTTCCGGCCGAGGCGCTCTACGAGGTCATCACGCACAGCGCCGGTAACTCCTGGATGTTCGAGAACCGTATGGCCCATGTGCTGGCGGGCGACTACACGCCGCTGTCCGCCGTCGACATCTTCGTCAAGGACCTGGGGCTCGTCCTGGATTCGGCCCGGCCGCAGAAGTTCCCGCTGCCGCTGTCCGCCACCGCCCACCAGATGTTCCTGCAGGCGTCCGCCTCCGGGCTCGGCGGTGAGGACGACAGCGCGGTCATCAAGATCTTCCCCGGCATCGATCTGCCGCAGCCCCTGAACCAGCCCCTGCCGACCGACCAGCCCAAGAAGGAGGACTGACGTGAGCGTCCGCCTCGGGTGCATCGCCGACGACTTCACCGGCGCCACCGACCTGGCCAACAACCTGGTGCGCGCCGGCATGCGCGTGGTCCAGCTGATCGACGTACCGGGCGAGGGCACCGACCCCACGACTGATCCCGCCGCCGACGCGGACGCGGTGGTCATCGCTCTCAAGTCGCGTACGGTCCCGGCGGCCGAAGCCGTCGAGGCGTCCCTTCGTGCCCTTGAGTGGCTGCGCGCCGCGGGCGCCGAACAGATCTACTTCAAGTACTGCTCCACCTTCGACTCGACGCCGGCCGGCAACATCGGCCAGGTCACCGAGGCCCTGATGGACGCGCTCGGCACCGACTTCACCGTCGCGACGCCCGCGTTCCCCGACAACGGGCGCACCGTCTTCAAGGGGCACCTGTTCGTCGGCGACGTCCTGCTCGGCGAGTCCGGCATGCGCCACCACCCGCTCACGCCGATGACCGACTCCAATCTGGTGTCCGTGCTCGACGCCCAGACGACGCGGCCCGTCGGCCTCATCGACCACAAGGTGGTGGCACAAGGCGCCGACGCGGTCCGGGCCCGGATCGCGCAGCTGCGGGACCAGGGGGTCGGCGCCGCGATCGTCGACGCCGTGTCCAATGACGATCTCGTACGGCTCGGTGCGGCGGTCAAGGAGCTGCCTCTGGTGACCGCCGGCTCCGGTCTGGCGATCGGGCTGCCCGCGAACTGGGGTTTCGAACCGTCCTCGGACGCCGCCCAGCTGCCGCCCGCCTCCGGCCGGCAGGCCGTCGTCGCCGGTTCGGTGTCCGCCGCCACGAACGGCCAGGTACGGGAGTTCCTCAGCACCGGCCGCCCCGCGTTCAGCGTCGACCCCCTGCGGATCGCGGCCGGCGAGGACGTCGCCGCCGAGGCGCTCGCCTTCGCCGACAAGCACCTCGCCGACGGGCCCGTGCTCGTCTACTCGACCGAGTCGCCGGACGCGGTCCGCTCGGTGCAGGGGCAGCTCGGCGCCGCAGAGGCGGGTGCGTTGGTGGAGCAGACACTCGCCCGCGTCGCCCAGGGACTCATCCAGCGCGGCGTACGGCAGCTCGTGGTCGCGGGCGGCGAGACCTCCGGCGCGGTCGTGCAGGCGCTCGGCCTCACCGGCCTGCGCATCGGCGGGCAGATCGACCCGGGTGTGCCGTGGTGCGCGGCGCCGCTGCCCGACGGCGACACCCTTCACATCACGCTCAAGTCGGGCAACTTCGGCGGCCCTGAGTTCTTCACCACAGCCTTCACCCTCCTGACCGGGGAGTCCCAGTGACACAGGACATCGAGACCCAGGCCCGCAGGACAGAGGACACCGACACGGCCGCCGACAGCGCACGCGCCGAGATCGTCCGCGTCGGCACCACCCTGTTCGCCCGCGGCTACGTCCACGCCAGCGCCGGCAACATCAGCGCGAAGCTCGACGACGGCCACCTCATCACGCCGACCGATGCGGCCCTCGGCTTCCTCGACGCTGGCCGGCTCGCCCAGGTCGACGGCGCCGGTGAGCGGATCGCGGGCGACCGTGCCAGCAAGACGCTCACGCTGCACCGGCGCATCTACGCGGCCGACCCCGCCGCCCGGTTCGTCATCCACACCCACTCCACACACCTGGTCGCGCTGACGCTGGCCGGCGTGTGGCGGCAGGACGACGTGCTCCCGCCCCTCACCCCGTACTACGTGATGAAGGTGGGCCACGTCCCGCTGATCCCCTACCACCGGCCCGGTGACCCGCGCGTCGCCGACCTGGTCGCCGAACGGATCACCTCCCGTGCGGCGAACGGCACTCCTGTCCGGGCGGTGCTGCTCGACCGGCTCGGCCCCGTCGTCTGGGGCCCCGACGCCGCGTCCGCGCTGGCCGTACTCGAAGAGCTGGAGGAGACCGCGCGCCTGTGGCTGACGACCGGCCGCAGGCCCGAGCCCCTGGCCGACGACGCCATCGCCGAACTGAGGACCGCTTTCGGCGCCTCCTGGTAGAACCCCGCTTTCGCTCCCGCTCCCGTCCCCATCCGCTCGAGAACCACTGAGCCGCACAAGGAAGTGCCCCTCATGTCGACGACCGTGACAACGGCCGAAACCCCTGAGCTCGCCCGCGAGAACGCCGTGTTCCGCAAGGTCATCCGGCGCATCGTCCCCTTCCTGATCCTGTGTTACGTCGTCTCGTACCTGGACCGGGTCAACGTCGGCTTCGCCAAGCTGCAGATGTCCCAGGACCTCGGCTTCAGCGAGGCGGCGTACGGCCTCGGCGCCGGCCTGTTCTTCATCGGCTACTTCCTGTTCGAAGTCCCCTCGAACCTGATGCTGCAGAAGGTCGGCGCCCGCACCTGGATCGCCCGGATCATGATCACCTGGGGCGTGGTCTCGGCGTTGTTCGTCTTCGTCCACAACGAGGCGACGTTCTACGTGCTCCGGTTCCTGCTCGGCGCCGCCGAGGCCGGTTTCTACCCGGGCGTCATCCTCTACTGCACGTACTGGTTCCCCTCCGCGCGGCGGGCCCGGGTGATCGCGATGTTCATGTCGGCCATCCCCGTGGCGGGCATCTTCGGCAACCCGCTCTCGGGCTGGATCATGGACGTCTTCGAAGGCACCGGCGGCTGGAACGGCTGGCAGTGGCTGTTCCTCATCGAGGCGCTGCCCGCCATCGCGGTGGGCGTGATGACGCTGTTCTACCTGGACAACGGTGTGCGCGACGCGAAGTGGCTGAACGACGACGAGAAGACCGTGATCGAGCGCGCACTCGCGAAGGACACCAAGCACCACGGCGAGCACGGCAAGACGTGGGACGCGTTCCGCGACCCCAAGGTGTGGCTGATGTGCCTCATCTACTTCTTCTTCGTGATGGGCCAGTACGCGCTCACCTTCTGGATGCCCACCTTCGTCGAGTCCACCGGCATCAAGGGCGGCTTCGCGATCGGCGCGCTGAGCGCCGTGCCGTACCTGGCTGCGCTCATCGCGATGAACCTCTTCGGCCGCTCCGCCGACAAGCGGCGCGAACGCCGCTGGCACCTGGTCATCCCGAGCCTGATGGGCGCCGTGGGCTTCTCGCTGGCCGCGAGCTGGACCGGGTCGACCGCCCTGTCCCTCGTCGCGCTCTCGATCGCCGCCGCGGGCGTGCTGACCTGCGCACCGCTGTTCTGGTCGCTGCCGACCGCCTTCCTCAGCGGCACGGCGGCCGCCGCCGGACTCGCCGTCATCAACTCGGTGGGCAACCTGGCCGGCTTCGTCAGCCCGTACATGATCGGCTCGCTCAAGGACGCCACCGACTCGACGGCGATCCCGATGTACGTCCTGGCGCTGGGCCTGGTCATCGGCGCCGCGGCCGTCCTCGCCACCAAGAAGAGCGTCGTCAACCGCTGACCGAGCCTGCCTCACACCTACGGAGTCACCATGCCGAGGTTCGCCGCGAACCTGTCCACCCTGTATCCCGAACACGACTTCCTCGACCGCTTCGCAGCGGCCGCTGCGGACGGCTTCGAGGCCGTCGAGTACCTCTTCCCGTATGCGTACGAGGCGGCCGAACTGCGGCGCCGTCTCGACGCGCACGGCCTGCGGCAGGTGCTGTTCAACGCGCCGCCCGGAGACTGGGACGCGGGTGAGCGCGGGATCGCGGCGCTGCCCGGACGCGAGGCGGAGGTGCGCGAGGGCGTCGACCGCGCCCTGGAGTACGCCGCCGCGCTCGACTGCCCGCGCGTGCACATGATGGCCGGCCTGGTACCGCAGAACACCGACCCGGCGCCGTACCGCGCGACATACCTGTCGAACCTCGCCCACGCCGCGGAACGGGCGGCGACCGCCGGCGTCGACATCCTGATCGAGCCGATCAACGGCCGCGACATGCCGGGCTACTTCCTGAACCGGCAGGCCGACGCCCACACGATCGTGAAGGAGGTGGGCGCCCCCAATCTGAAGGTCCAACTCGATCTGTACCACTGCCAGATCGTCGAGGGCGACCTCACCGCGACCCTCCGCCGCGACCTGCCCACCGGTCGCGTCGCCCACCTCCAGATCGCCGGCGTACCCGACCGTCACGAGCCCGATGCCGGGGAGCTGAACCTCCGTCATCTCATGTCCGTCGTCGACGAGCTGGGCTTCGACGGCTGGATCGGCTGCGAGTACTTCCCCAAGGCCGGCACGAGCGAGGGTCTCGGCTGGCGTCACACGTTCCAAGGAGACAACGCATGAGGATCGTCATCACGGGTGGCTTCGGCTTCCTGGGCCGTCAGGTCGCACAGGCACTGCTGGAGCAGCGCACGTTCGACGGCGCCCCCCTCACCCGCCTCGTGCTCGCCGACCTCTTCGTACCGCAGGACTCGCCGCTGGCCGCCGACCCGCTCGTGGACGTGGTCCAGGGCCAGGTGACCGAACGTCTCGGCGAGCTGTTCGCGCAGCCCGTGGACGTGGTCATCCACCTCGCGGCCGCCGTCTCCGCCGAGTGCGAGGTGGACTTCGACCTCGGTATGGGCGCCAACCTGGACACGACCCGCGCCCTCCTCGAGGCCGCGCGCGCCCAGTCGGCCGCCGGCGGTCCTAAGGTACGGGTGGTCTTCGCCAGCAGCGTCGCCGTCTACGGCTCGGACGCCGCGCTGCCCCTGCCGGAGGTCGTCAGCGAGTCGACGCTGCCCACGCCCCAGTCCAGCTACGGCGTCCAGAAGCGGATCTGCGAGCAGCTGATCGCCGAGTACACCCGCCGCGGCTTCCTCGACGGCCGCGTCACCCGCCTGATGACGGTCTCGGTGCGCCCCGGCAAGCCGAACGCGGCGGCCTCCGGCTTCCTGTCCGGCATCGTTCGCGAGCCGCTGGCCGGCCTCGAGGCGACCTGCCCGGTCAGCCCGGACCTGCGGGTCGCCCTCGCCTCCCCGCGCCGCACGGTCGAGGGCATCCTGCGCGTGGCCCAGGCCGAGCGCGGCGAGGGCCCCGGGCAGCTGTCCGGCAGCCTCCCGGTCAACCTCCCGGCCCTCACGGTCACGGTGTCCGAGATCCTCGACACGCTGCGTCAGGTCGCCGGGGACGCCGTCGCCGACCTGGTGAAGGTCGCCCCGGACCCGGCCGTCGAGGCCATCGTCGGCTCCTGGCCGGCCGCCTTCGACAACGCCCGCGCCGCCCGGCTCGGCCTTGAGCCCGACGCGGACTTCGCAGCCGTGGTGCGCCAGTACGTCGCCGATCACGCGCAGGCGGTCACCGCCCCGGCGGCCGAGCCCACGCCGATAGACTGACCACCATGTTTACCAAGGTGGACGGGCCCGTCCGACTCGCGGACCGCGTCGCCGCGATGCTCGCGGACGAGATCGAGTCCGGACGGCTGACCACGGGCGACAAACTGCCGACCGAGGTGGAACTGGTCAAGCAGCTCGGTGTCAGCCGCACCGTCGTGCGCGAGGCCGTGTCCCGGCTGAGCAACGCGGGCCTGGTCGAGCCGCGCCAGGGGCGGGGCGTCTTCGTCCTGCCCCGGCGCACCCGGCCGCTCGACCTCGAGGGCGACACCACCGACACGGCCGACACCAAGGCCAAGGTGCTGCAGATCGTCGAGGTCCGCCGCGCCATGGAGGGCGAGGCGGCCGAACTCGCCGCCACCCGCGCCACCGCCGCCGACCACGCCCGGATGCGGCAGGCCCTGGACGCGATCGACGCGGCGGTCGCGGCGGGCGGCGACGGCGCGGACGAGGACCTGGCCTTCCACCGCTCCATCGCGGAGTCGACCGGCAACGCGGTCATGGTCTCCACCGTCCGCTACCTCGGCGAGGTCTCCCGCGGCGGCATCCGCGTCACCCGCGCCAACGAGGCCCGCCGGGACGACTTCTTCGACGCAGTCCGCGAGGAACACCACGCCATCCTGGCCGCCATCGAGCAGGGCAACGCCAAGGCGGCCCGCACGGCCGCCCGCCGCCACCTCAAGCACGCGGCGGCCCGGCTCCAAAAGGCAGGCCCAGAGTTCTGGGACTCGACACAGGACCTGGACGTGGAACTCGACGCGGCCGAGTGATCCCCTTCAAGTCCCGCCGCGCGAGCGGCGGTTCGCGGAGGGCACTCGGTCGATCCGGGTAGCGAGCGCCTAACGCGTGCGGATGACGGGGCAACCCGTACGGCATCATTGCCGCCCGTCCACCAGAGTTGGTGCTGCCGGTACCCTCCCTGGCCCGCCACAAGCGGGCCGGCATCCAGGGCGCGCGAAGCGGGGACCGGAAGGCTTGGGTGACGCTCGGCCCGGTCCAGCGCATATCCGGGTGGCCGGTGCCGGCAGGCCGGCGACCCATGCATTCCCTCAAGGGCCTGTCGTCACATTCCCGTCGTCCGCCCGAGGGGCGGGCCCGGCGGCGTCTGGTGCGTGCGATCGCAAGGCGCCGGAGAGTCCTTGTAGCGGAGCTACCAGGGCTTTTCGGCAACGCCGCATGGGGGTCCCCCCCTGCTCGACCAAAGCCGAGAGCTAGGGGGAGTGCGTGCCAGACGCCGCCGGGCAGACGGGAATTTGACGACAGGCCCTAGGGCGCATCCGTCGAGGCCGTCGGGCGATCACCGCTCCGCCCGACGACCACCGGTCCGCCCGACCGGCGTTCCCCTGGCTCTGTCGGCAGCCATGCGGACACTCCGCGCCCACGTACCAGAGGCAGCGGTACTCGGCGCCGCGACACCGGGACGCGATTCCTCCCCTGCATGAACGCGGGGCACCCGCACAGGAAGCCCTCCCTTGGATCTCACACCGCCTCCAGTCGGTACACCCCTCCCCGCCGGTGAGCAATCCCGGGATGGCGAACTCCGGCACATCCCGGTCACTGCCTGACGGCAGCCGCTCATCCTGGCCACCCGCGTCGGTTCTCGGGGTGGCTGCGCGGGATGCGCGCCAGGCTGGCGCCCAGAAGCGCCCGGCCGAGTGAGGTGGGCGCGGTTCGGTGCCCTCCGGCGAGCGGGGTACCGGTTTTTGCGAGACCTTGAGGAGGAGGGCGCCCCACAGTGGCGACGCGTGTCCAGGGTGACACTCACACCCAGCGAGAAAGGCGAGCCACGGTGAGCGATTCCGATACGGGTGCCGGGGGGCGGAGCCAGGGCGAGACGGCCCAGCTCTCGACGATCGAGTTGAACGTCAACGATCAGGTGCGACGGCTCGAGGTGGATCCACGGACCTCGCTGCTCGACGCGCTGCGCGAGCACCTGCGCCTGAGCGGGACCAAGAAGGGGTGCGACCACGGGCAGTGCGGCGCCTGCACCGTGCTGGTCAACGGCCGGCGTGTCAACTCCTGTCTGGCGCTCGCCGTGATGCATGAGGACGACGAGATCGTGACGATCGAAGGCCTGGGTGATCCCGACGGCCTGCACCCGATGCAACGCGCCTTCGTCGAGCGTGACGGCTTCCAGTGCGGCTACTGCACTCCTGGCCAGATCTGCTCGGCCGTCGGCATGCTCGCCGAGGTGGAGGCGGGCTGGCCCAGCCACGCCACCGCTGACGTGGCCGCGCCGCGAATCGCGTTGACCGATGAGGAGATCCGCGAGCGGATGAGCGGCAACATCTGTCGATGCGCCGCCTATCCGAACATCGTCGCGGCCATCCGTGGCATCGCGGAAGGAAGCCCGGAATGAGGTCCTTCACGTACGAACGAGCCACGGACGCACAGGCCGCCGTCGCCGCGGTGTCCCGCACAGGCGCGAAGTTCATCAGCGGCGGCACCAACCTCCTCGACCTGATGAAGCTCGACATCGAGAGGCCCAGCCATCTGGTCGACATCAGTCGGCTCCCCTTGCGGGCCATCGAGGAACTCCCGGACGGCGGACTGCGTATCGGGGCCCAAGCGGCGAATTCCGATGTGGCCGCCGATACCCGGGTGCGTACCCGCTATCCGATGCTGGCGGAGGCACTGGTGGCCGGCGCCTCGGGCCAGCTGCGCAACAAGGCGTCCACCGGGGGAAATCTGTTGCAGCGCACTCGCTGCCCCTACTTCTACGACACCGCCGCGGGCTGCAACAAACGGGATCCGGGTTCCGGCTGCTCGGCGATCGGCGGGTTCAACCGGATTCACGCCGTTCTCGGTGCCAGCGATTCCTGTATCGCCACCCACCCCTCGGACATGGCCGTCGCGATGACCGCGCTGGAGGCGGAGATCGAGCTGCTCGACGCCGACGGATCGGTACGCCGCGTCGCCATCGCGGACTTCTACCGGCTGCCGGGCGAAACACCGCACATCGAGACCGTGCTGCGTCCTGGCGAGATGATCACGAGCGTGCTCCTTCCCCCGCCCCCGTCGGGCCGGCAGATCTACCGCAAGGTGCGAGACCGGGCGTCGTACGAGTTCGCGCTGGTCTCGGTGGCGGCTGTCGTCTCGACCGACCAGGGAGCGATCAGCGAGGCGCGGGTGGCCTTCGGCGCTGTGGCGCACAAGCCCTGGCGCTCCGTGGAGGCCGAGGCCGCGTTGGCCGGCCGTCCCGCCACGATGGCCACCTATCGCGCCGCCGCCGAGACCGCGATGCGCGACGCCGTGGGACAGGGAGACAACGACTTCAAGATCGAGCTGGCCCGGCGCACGCTGTGCCGCACGCTGGCGCAAGCGGCTCAGGCGAGCTGAGGAGACGAGATGATCGGGCAAGCTCTGAACCGCGTGGACGGCCCGTTGAAGGTCGCCGGCCGGGCCACCTACACCTACGAGCAGTGGGGAGCCGGCCAGCCTCTCTACGGGTTCATCGTCGGCGCGACGATCGGCAAGGGCCGCATCACCCGGATCGACACCGAGAACGCCGAACGCGCACCCGGCGTACAGATGGTGATGACCCATCACAACGCCCCCGCGCAGGGTGCCCGTGATGAGTCCATTCAGTTCGAATACTGGCGCGCCCAGCCGGTGCTGACCGGCCCCGATATCCACTACTACGGCGAGCCGGTGGCACTCGTCGTCGCCACGACCCTCGAACAGGCCCGAGCGGCGGCCGATCTGGTCGAGGTCGAGTACACCAGCGGGCGGGGACGTTTCAACTTCGCCGAGCAGGAAGACGAGGTGTACATCCCGAAGGTGGTCAACGCCGGTCTCCCCACCGACACCGCGGTCGGCGATTTCGATGCCGGGTTCGACAGCGCGGCGGTCAAGGTCGACCAGCAATACACGACGCCGTACGAGTTCTCGATGCCGATGGAACCGCACGCGTGTCTGGTGGAACCGCGCGACGAGGACCTGGTCGTGTACGTCAGCTGCCAGATCGTCGACGCGGCGCGGGCCTCGGTCGCCGCCACCCTCCGGATCGACCCGGAGCGGGTGCACGTCGTCACCCCCTTCGTCGGCGGTGGATTCGGCTCCAAGCTGGGCATCCATTCCGAGGCGATCCTGGCGGCGCTCGCGGCTCGCGAGTTGCGCCAACCGGTGAAGATCGCGATGACCAGGCAGCAGATCTTCCAGCTCGTCGGCAACCGTGCCACAACCAGGCAGCGGGTTCGACTGGGCGCGGAGCCGGACGGACAACTGACCGCGATCGCCCACGACGTCACCATGCACACCAATCCCGACGTGGAGTACGCCGAGCAGACCGCCGCCACGACCCGCAGTCTCTACGCCGCGCCCCACCGGTCGACCACCCACCGGCTGGCACCGCTCGACCTGCCGCCCGGGACGGACGTACGCGCGCCGGGCGAGGCGCCGGGCATGCTGGCGGTCGAGTCGGCGATGGACGAGCTGGCCCATGCGATCGGGATGGACCCCGTCGAGATGCGGATCCTCAACGAGCCCACCGTCGATCCCGAGCGGGACGTGCCGTACAGCGACCGGCACCTGGTCGACTGCCTGCGCGAAGGCGCGCGACGGTTCGGCTGGGAGCACCGACCCGCCACCCCGGCGAGCGCGCGCGACGGGCGCTGGTTGGTCGGCTACGGCATGTCGGCCGCGATCCGCGGCCACTTCCAGGGGCCGACGGCGGTGCGCGTGCGGTTGGAGGCCGACGGCACCGCCGTCGTCCAGTCGGACATGACCGACCTCGGCACGGGCACGTACACCGTCCTGACCCAGGTCGCGGCCGACGGGCTCGGACTGCCGCCCGAGCGGGTGCGGATCGAGCTGGGGCGTTCCGATTTTCCCACCAGCTGGGGGTCCGGCGGCTCGTGGGGCGCGGCCAGTTCGAGCAATGCGGTGCATGGTGCGTGCATGGCCCTGCGCGAGCAGCTCCTGGCAGCGGCGCGCGGCGACACGCGCTCGCCGCTGCACGGCCTGGACTCGGCGGACGCCGTGTTCTCCGACGGCACCGTGGCGGTCGGCGGCGCGTCCGAAGCACTGAGCGAGATCGTCGCACGCAACCGTCCGGAAGGGTTCGAAGCGCAGGGCGGAACCCGCTTCATGGGCGATGATCCGAACTACACGAACTACTCGATCAACACCTACGGGGCCCATTTCGCTGAAGTGGGGGTCGACGCGGACACCGCCGAGATCCGTCTGCGGCGGATGCTCGGCGTGTTCTCGGTGGGCCGCGTGCTCAACGCCAAGACGGCTCGCTCGCAGCTGATCGGCGGCATGATCTGGGGAGCCGGCGCGGCCCTCGAAGAAGAGGCCGTGGTGGACATGCGATCCGGCGCCTTCGTCAACCGGGACTTCGCGCAGTACCTGGTGCCGGTCCACGCCGACGTCCCTGACGTCGACGCGGTCGTCCTCGACGGGTACGACGACAAGGCCAATGCCCTGGGCGCGAAGGGCGTCGGCGAGCTGGGCATCTGCGGGGCCGGTGCGTCGATCGCGAACGCGGTGTTCAACGCCACCGGCGTGCGCGTGCGTGACTTCCCCATCACCATCGAGAAGGTGCTCCCCGGTCTGCCCCTGATGGACAGCTGAATCGGGGTCAGCGGTGCCGGATCGTCAACCAGTGGGCGTGAGCGTTGCGGAAGACGATGTCATCCACGCAGCCGACGAGCCGGCCGATGCCATGACCCGGTGAGCGAGGAGGCTCACCGGGCCGACGGCCGAGATCGGACCGAACAGCAGCAGGCGCACGCCCGGCCCCCGGTCAGGTGGCGCCGTCCTTCGGCGGTTCGGATTGGGTGTGGAGGATGTCGCGGGCCTGTTCCGCCGCGCGGGCAATGCTCTCGGAGACGAAATCGAGGAAACGGGCGATGTTCTCCAGACGGTTCGCCGCCGGTGTGCCTGACCCGAGAACACCGACACCCTGCCGCGCGATGTCGACCATGTGGGCGGTGGCACGGGCCGACGCCATCATCGACTGGTACATGATGTCGTTGTCCACGACGTAGCGCTCACGGCGGCGCTCGTCGCGCTCACGGCGGATCATGCCCTGACTCTCCAAGAACGCGACCGCCTTGGAGATCGACGCAGGGCTGACCTGCAGACGCTGGACGAGTTCGGCGGCGGTGAGACTGCCCGTGTCCGTGAGGGTGAGGCAGGACATCACCCTCGCCATCATCTTCGGCGTGCCGGACTGTATGAGGACCGTCGTAAACGTCTCCTCGTACGCAAGCACCGCCTGGGCATCCCGCCCATAAGCCTGCGCGGGGGTGGCCGCGTCCCGGGGCGTGGCCTGTTTGCGGCGCGCCCGTTGTTCCGTGGCCCGGTGCGCGAGGTCCGCACGATAAGCGGTCGGGCCACCGTTACGCATCACCTCACGCGTGATCGTCGACGTCGGACGCTCCAGGTTTCTGGCGATCTCGGCATAGGCGAGGCCGTCGGCCAGCCCCAGCGAGATCTGCTGGCGTTCCTGCTGGGTGAGTCTGCCTCCCGGCATTAGCTCCCCTTCTCCCTCTCCATAGCGGCCCCTGCACCGGCTTCCCCGGCACCCGCGCGCGGGCATCGACGACCGGCGCACGTGCCCGGCCCCCGGGCCCGTGTCCGGCGCCGGGGCGCGGCTTCCGACGTCCGGTGTCGGGTGTCCGCATCCGGGTTCCGACGGGTCGACTATAGCGTTCACTTCCATTTCATTGCAACGACCCGGGATGAAGTCCGTTGCATTAGAGTCCAGATCATTGCAATGAAATCCCTGCAACTACCTGCATTTATAGGGTTCTTGAGCAAGAAACCTGTTGCCCACTCGATGAATGCAACGTAGCGTTTCACCCATCAGAAACAACGAACCGAAGGAGCGCACCATGCAGAAGTTCGACACCCCCTCCCCCGTCGCCGCCGTCCTCGACATCCCCGCGGGCCGCATCCAGTTCATCGCCGCCGACCGCGCCGACACCACCGTCGAGATCCTGCCCGCCGACAAGTCCCAGAGCCGCGACGTGAAGGCCGCCGAACAGACCACAGCCGCCTACAGCGACGGCGTCCTGCGCATCGAGGCGGCCACCCCGAAGAACCGGATCCTCGGCCACTCCGGCTCCGTCGAGGTGACCGTCCAACTGCCCGCAGGCTCCCGCGTCGAGGCGAAGGCCGCCAGCGCCGAACTCCGCGGCGTCGGACGCCTCGGCGACGTCACCTTCGAAGCCGCGGAGGCCTCGGTCAAGCTCGACGAGACCGCGAGCGCCCGCCTCACCCTCCAGGCCGGCGACGTGCTCGTCGGCCGCCTGACCGGCTCCGCACACATCAGCACCCAAAAGGGCGCCCTGAACATCGCCGAAGCCCAGGGCGGCACGGTCGAACTGCGCACCGCGTACGGCGACATCACCATCGGCGCCGCCTCCGGCACCTCCGCCACCCTCGACGCCGGCACCGCCTACGGCCGCATCCACAACACACTCCAGAACACCGCGGGCGCTACCGCCGGCCTCACCATCCAGGCGACCACCTCCTACGGCGACATCACCGCCCGCAGCCTCTGACCACCCGTAGTCTCTGAGGAGCAGTCACCATGACCAACCTGGCCATCGCGGCGAACGGGCTGCACAAGTCCTACGGCGACAAGACCGTTCTCGACGGCATCGACCTCGCTGTCCCGCAAGGAACCGTCTTCGCCCTGCTCGGCCCGAACGGCGCGGGCAAAACCACCGCCGTCAAGATCCTCTCCACCCTCATCTCCCCCGGCCCCGCCTCCGGCGAGATCCGCGTCGGCGGGCACGACCTCGCCTCCCAGGCACAGGCGGTGCGCGGCGCGATCGGTGTCACCGGGCAGTTCTCCGCCGTCGACGGCCTGATCACCGGCGAGGAGAACATGCTCCTCATGGCAGACCTGCACCACCTGCCCAAGCGTGAGGGCCGGCGCGTCGCCACCGAACTCCTCGCGCGCTTCGACCTCACCGACGCCGCGAAGAAGCCCGCCTCCACCTACTCGGGCGGCAT
Organism: Streptomyces sp. NPDC055955; assembly: GCF_042270245.1. Lineage (NCBI taxonomy): Bacteria > Bacillati > Actinomycetota > Actinomycetes > Kitasatosporales > Streptomycetaceae > Streptomyces > Streptomyces sp. NPDC055955. Next base: position 472,918 of record NZ_JBHJYS010000004.1, on the reverse strand, counting down.
GAAACGCCGCCTCGACATCGCCATGACGCTGGTCGGCAACCCCCGGATCATCTTCCTCGACGAACCCACCACCGGCCTCGACCCCCGCGCCCGCCACAACATGTGGGGCATCATCCGCGAACTGGTCGCCGACGGCGTCACCGTCTTCCTCACCACGCAGTACCTCGACGAGGCCGACGAACTCGCCGACCGCATCGCCGTGCTCCACGACGGCAGGATCGCCGCCGAGGGCAGCGCCGAGGAACTCAAGCGACTCATCCCCGGCGGACACATCCGGCTCCGCTTCACCGACCCCGACGCCCACCAGTCCGCCGCCCTCACCCTGCACGAGGCCCACCGCGACGACGAGGCCCTCACCCTGCAGATCCCCAGCGACGGCAGCCAGCGCGCACTGCGCTCCCTCCTCGACCGCCTGGACTCCGCCGGCATCGAGGCCGACGAACTGACCGTGCACACACCCGACCTCGACGACGTGTTCTTCGCCCTCACCACCACCGTGCCGGCCCAGCCCAACCAGCCCAAGGAGGAAGCCCGATGAGCTCCCTGTCCCTCGCCGTGCGCGACTCGTCCACGATGCTGCGCCGCAACCTCCTGCACGCTCGGCGCTACCCCTCGCTCACCCTGAACCTGCTGCTCACCCCGATCATGCTGCTGCTGCTCTTCGTCTACATCTTCGGCGACGTGATGAGCGCCGGCATCAGCGGCGGCGGCGCCGACCGCTCCGTCTACATCGCCTACATCGTCCCCGGCCTTCTCCTGATGACGATCGGCTCCACCACCATCGGAACCGCCGTCTCCGTCTCCAACGACATGACCGAAGGCATCATCGCCCGCTTCCGCACCATGGCCATCCACCGCGGCTCCGTCCTCATCGGACACGTCATCGGCAGCGTCCTTCAATGCATCGCCAGCGTTGTCCTCGTCGGCGCTGTAGCCGTCGCCATCGGCTTCAGGTCCACGAACGCCACCGTCCTGGAGTGGATCGCCGCCTTCGGGCTCCTTGTCCTGTTCGCGATGGCGCTCACCTGGATCGCGGTCGGCATGGGCCTGGTGAGCCCCAACGCCGAAGCCGCCAGCAACAACGCGATGCCCCTCATCCTGCTCCCCCTGCTGTCCAGCGCCTTCATCCCCACCGACACCATGCCCGGCTGGTTCCAGCCCATCGCCGAGTACCAGCCCTTCACCCCCGCCATCGAGACCCTCCGCGGCCTCCTCCTCGGCAGCGAGATCGGCAACAACGGCTGGCTGACCATCGCCTGGAGCCTCGGCCTCACCGTCCTCGGGTACCACTGGTCCAAGGCAAGGTTCGACGACGACCCGAAGTAGCCCGCATGACCAGGCGAACCACCACGCACACGTCCCGCACCACCTCGTGGCGGCGCACCCGACCTCACGTCGGAGTACGCCGCCACGCCCCGTATCTGCTCAACGCAGGTCGAACCCATACGCCACTTCCCCGCACGCGACCGGCAGTTGGACTCAGAAACAGCCGGAGCCGATCGGGGCCGGGGATCCGGGGTCGGCATACGGCGAAGTCAGCGGCGGGACATGTAGAGGTTGAATGCCTTGTGCAGAACCTTGTTGAGTGGGAAGTCCCATTCCCCAAGGTATTCAACGGCCTGTCCGCCGGTGCCGACCTTGAACCGAAGCAGGCCGAGGTGGTGGTCGCCCTCCTCCAGCGTGTCGGTGATGCCACGGAAGTCATAGATGCCGGCGCCGAGTTCGTAGGCATCGGACATCATGCGCCACTGGATGGCGTTGTTGGGCTGGACCTCACGCTTACGGCTGGTGGAGGCCCCGTAGGAGTACCAGACGTGCTCGCCGACGATCAGCATCGTGGCGGCCGCGAGTACCTCTCCCTCGTGGTGGGCGAGGTAGAGGCGCATGCGATTGTCGTCCTCGGCCTGCAACGCGGTCCACATACGCTGGAAGTAGGCCAGCGGGCGCGGGATGAACCGGTCCCGTTCGGCCGTCTCGACGTAGATCGCGTGGAAGGCGGGCAGGTCTTCGTAGCCGCCCTGGACCACTTTGACGCCGGCCTTCTCTGCCTTTCTGATGTTGCGTCGCCACTGCTGGCTGAGATCGCCCTGGATTTCTTCCAGCGACCGTCCCTTGAAAGGGACTTGGAACACGTAGCGCGGCTGGCCTGCGGCGAAGCCGTCCTCACCGTCGGACTCCGTCTGCTGCCAGCCCATTCCGCGCAGCCGGTCCGCCAGGTCGAAGGCCTGCGGGTCGTGCATGGTGGCCTGCACATCCCGCAACTTGGTGGCCTGCGGGTCAGCGATCGCGGCCTTGACCGCCTCGGCGCTCCAGCGGCGCTGCACCACGGGCGGCCCCATTTTCACGGAGAAGACGCCCTGTGCTTTCAAGTACGCGAGCATCGGCCGAAGCCACTGGTCCAGGCCCTCCACCGTCCAGTCGATGGCAGGGCCCTCAGGCAGGTAGGCGAAGTACTTCTTCACCTTCGGCAAGGGACGGAGCAGCGCCAGTCCGGCGCCGACGAGGGTGCCGCCTTCGTCGAACCAGCCCAGGCTCTCCCCCCGCCAGTCCGGCTTCACGTCCGCCCAGGCCGGAACCTGCATGTGGCTCACTGACGGCTGGGCTGCGACGAAAGCCAGATGTTCGTCACGGGTGATCGCCTTCAGGCGATAGCTCATGCGCAGCGCTCCTCTGTTCGACGCGCCACTCTGCTGAGGCACGTTGCACGAACCCAGGCCTCACAGAATGTCACCGATCACGGAATATCGCACAGGCTCTCAACGCGCTGTCGGCGTAAGGGCGCCGCCAAAGAGAGTCCAGTGACTACGCGAAGTGACGACAAGCCGCGAGCGAACGTCCGTATCCGCCGGTGAGGCGGCATCGCGTCTTTCAGGGTCGGGGCCACTCGACCCCGACGGCGATCCGAACAGTTGCGGGTGTCTGTAGAGGGCAGGGTGCGCGCGTTTCGGTCTCGATCGACTGCACCGGCGTCCTCACTCTGCGGGTGCCGGTTCGGCGGCCCGGGGCGTGAAGAAACGGACGATGTCCTCCGCCGCGGTGGGAGACAGCATCATCGCCTGAACTCGTGCGGACATTTCGGCGATCGAGTGAATCCTGGCGAACATCGCCTCTTCGTACTCCTGGATCGCCGCATCCGGGTCGGCGGGATTCGCGGCCAGTCGGCCCGCGAGTTCGGCGGCGTCGAGCATGGCCTGGTTGGCGCCCTCGCCGACCGGCGGCATGAGGTGCGCGGCGTCGCCGATGAGAGTGACGCCCTGCCGGCTGGACCAGCGCGTGCCCAGGGGCATCGCTTCGATCAGGCGCGGCACCGGCGCGCTGTCGCCGGCCTCGATGAGTGCCGTGAGGCGTGGGTCCCAGCCCCCGAACATGTCCAGCAGAGCGCGCTTGCCGCGGTAGGTGTCGATGGGGCGATCGGCTGCGCGCAGCGAGATCCCGACACGCAGGCTGCCGTCGCTGAGGCGTTGCGCTGCCAGGATCTGATTCACGCCGACGCACCACAGGTTCCCGGGGCCGACCAGCTCGGCGAGGTGGGGATGGCGCCGGTCGACGTCTTCGATGTTCAGCTCTACGAGGGTGGCCACATAGGAAAGTTGGACATCGGCCAGCAGCGACCGGACGATCGAGCGGGCGCCGTCCGCGCCGATGAGGAGGTCGCAGTCGGTTCGGCGGCCACCGTGGAACGTCAGCTCCCAGCCCCCGCCAGATCGCGGGGACGCCGCGGCAAGCCGGTGCCGCCAGACAACCATGTCGCCGGGGAGGGAATCGAGCAGCAGATCACGCAGCGCCCTCCGGTCGATCTCGGGACGTCCGGAGAACGAGCCGGGTTGCGGCTCATGGTGGACCAGGCTCCGTCCGGACGGGTCGACGATGCGATGCTCCTCGCCCTCGGGCCGCGCCTTTGACCGGAACCGGCCGGCGAGACCCGCCTCGGCCAGGGCCCGTTGCCCGGACTCCGGGTGCAGGTCGAGCGAGCCGCCCTGTGGCCGCTCGGATCGGCTTGCCTCGCGCTCGTACACCACCGCATCGATCCCGTGCTGATGCAGGATTCGTGCCAGCGTGAGCCCGCCGAGGCCGCCACCTGCGATCGCGATACGCATTCTCACTCCCTTACCGTACACTGTATTGATGGATACACCGTACGGTAACGAAACGTTGCCCGTTTGGGAACGGCCCGAACCTCAGCCGCGAGCGGCGCCGGTGTCGTTGAGCCGCGAGAAGATCGCCGCAGCGGCGATCCGGCTTGCCGACGCGCACGGCCTGGACGGCCTGTCGGTTCGCAAGATCGCAAAAGAACTCGGCGTCGGTCCCATGAGGCTCTACGACTACGTCATCAACAGATCCGAACTGCTCGATCTGATGGTCGACGTCATCTACGCCCGGATCGCCGAGGTCGGCCGGCACTCCGCGTGGCGCGCCACGGTACTGGCCATCGCCCACGCGACCCGCGAGGCCGCCCTTGATCATGAATGGTTCTCCGACCTGCTCGGCGGACGGCCGCACTTGGGACCTCACGCGCTCGCCGTGGGCGAAGCGACCGCGGCGGCGCTGAGCCAGGCCCCCGGCGTGCGCGGCATCGACGATCTCCAACGGACTCTGGGCGCGCTCAACTCGTTCATCATCGGAGCGATCCGCAGAGAGGTCACCGAGCGACGCACCACCCGTTCCACGGGCACCGACGAAGCCGGCTTCCAGGCAAGCCTCGGCCCCTACCTCACCCGCATGTTGGACACCGGCAGGTACCCCACCGTCGCCCGGCTCGTCATCGACGGCGCCCACCTCAACGCAGAGGAAACCTTCCACCACAACCTGACCACCGTCCTGGACGGCATCACCAGCGGACCCCGCACGTGACCTACCACTCGGCGGCCGGCTGGAAGCCGATGACGCGTACGCGCGGCCATTGGCACCGGGTGAGATCACCGTGAGCGAGGCATCGACAGTCAACGCCCCGGGACCAGAAGTCCCGGGCGTGCACAACGGGCCCAAGTGGCCGTGGCGTTGGTGGCCGCTTCTCGGCGCGTGATCACGTCGCTCGGCGCACGATTTCCCGTGGACCGGAACCCGGTCAGCGAATTGGGGAAGGTCAGGAGCCGACTCTGAGGAGGGGCGGCGTGATGCCGGTCCCGTCGGCGTTGACGAGGATCCAGCCGTCGTCGCGGCCAGGCACAAGTTGGGCGGTCTCGGCGACGTCGTCCGCGCCGTCGCGGATCAGCGGCCCCTTGCCGAGGTGTCCGGTGCGCGGGTCGAGGGAGCTGTTCCGCCCGCCCGCGAGGACGGCGAGCCTGTTCCCGGTCAGCCGGGTGAGGGCCGTGATCGGCCCGCCCGCCCCGGCGTGCCACAGACGCCCTCCGCCGCCGAGCCTGTAACCGGACACCGCGCCGGGGACGTCCTCGCCCGGCTTCGTCACCGCGGTCACCAGAACGTCTCCGACGACCACGGCGCGGAGCGCGGGCCGGGCGTCGAAGCCCCGTCCGGCGTCCACGGCCACGCGCAGGTCCTCCTCGCGCTCCGAGACCTTCACCGACCCGCGCAGGCGGTCCCGGTCGTCGAAGGAGAGCACAGCGTCGGTGCCGCGGTCGTCCTTCTCCTTGAGCCAGAGCGTGAACGGCCGGGCGGAGAGAACCATGGCCGCCTCCCAGTGGCTCTCCGCCGGCAGCGCGGTACGGCGTACGTGGGTGCCGGTCGCGGTGTCGAGCGAGACCAGTTCCAGCGAGCGGAACGCGGAGCCGCTCATGCACTCGACAACCACCCGGGTACGGCCCGCCGCGGCCGAGGCGACGACCGGCGAGCAGCCGTCGCCGAGGTCCAGTTGCCAACGCGGGACGCCCGCGCGCAGGGCGAAGCCCCGTACGGCAGTGTCCTCCAGGGCGACGGCGACACCGCTGTCGGCGGCGACCCTGCCGTCCGTGGGCGGCCCGAACCCGGCGCCGCCCGTGATCTTCCGCTCCCAGAGCCTGCGGCCGCTCGCGGTGTCCACGCCCCACACCGTGTTGCACGGCTCGTCCTCGCGGCCGAAGGCGATCACACCGATGCCGTCGACCACTGTGTCGCTCATCGCGCACGCCGACTCGCGCACCGGCGCGTCCATGCTCCAGCGCTCATGCCCATCGGCGAGGTCGTAGCTGGTCAGACCGTCGGTGCGGGCGCGGACGACTGCGCCGTCCAGAGCCCAGTTGCCCACGCCCTTCACGGTGCCCGGCCGGTCGACCGGCGCCTGCCAGGCCCGGTCGAGGACAGGGCCGCGCATCCACGCGTACGCCTGCCATCCCGGCCAGAGGGCGAGGATCACGCCCGTCACGACGAGCACGGCGGGCAGGGCCTTGCCGGGCCGGACCTTGGTCAGCTCGGCAACCCGCCAGCTGACCAGGCCCGTACCCGCGAAGGTGCAGAGGAACGCCAGCAGGATGGTGGGGGTGGTGCCTTCGGGGCAGGGGCTGAAACGGCCGCCGCACGCGTTGCCCGGTATCGAGGTCCAGCCGAACCAGTGGAAGGCCAGGGCGAGTCCGGCGACCAGGCCGGCCACCACGACGAGCAAGGCCCTCCCCCACACAGGTCCCGATGTTCTGCGCGCAGGCCTGCTGTCTTCCACCACATCGCCCCCAGGCGTCAACTGCCGTATTTCTTCCCAGAGATGCGGCGTTTGATCGTAGCGCCCGAACGGTGGAGCGGCCCGAGGTCGGGCGAAGCCCGGATCGCCGGTGACCGTGGCCCAGCCTGCCGGCATCGAAGCCTCGTCACGGTCGGGTACCTCGGCGGCACCGGCCTGCGCGCGGAGGTCGATGAGGCCGGCGGAGTTTCGATGAGGCCGGCGGCGTCGAGCTGTCCGGCCTCGCGTAGCGGGTCGCCGACCTGCGCGTGGTCATGCCGCGGATCGTCGATCCGTTTCGGGGTGGGGCGAAGACCCGCGGGAGGACGACACCGCAGTGTCAGTCACCCCACTGCAGGTAGAGGACAAGGCAAAAGGCTGTAGGGCGATCCGCATCGAGGGAGGTTGCTCTCCACGTCAACAGGAACACTTCTGGCGATCGTCATCCCGGGGGCGTGGCACTCCTTCTGATGGCCGCACGGGACGTGTGTGCGGAACGGACCGCTGGAAGCCGATGCCGAAGGTCGCACCGCTGGCGACGGATCTCGGCGGTACAGCGGCGCATACGGACGTCGGCACACACACGTCGTGTTCGCCCTCGGTGGCATCCTGCTCGTCAGCCCCCTCACCGGAATTTCGGGCCTGTGGACCGTCGGGTCATCCTGGCCGTGATGGGCGGCGCGCGGCCAGCAGATCGGCGCTGGGTGCGTGCACGACGTGCAGGCCCTGTGCCTCAAGTTCTGCGCCGAGCTCCGCGGCACTGGCCGGCCACAGCTCGAATGTCTCCCGCTGCCGGCGCAACACCCGGCCGTCTCGTTCGACGTGATAGGTGAAGATCATCCGCACGAACCCCGCATCGGGTTCTCGGATGATGTCCGCGCCGTACATGTCCGGGCCCACCCGGACCGGCCCGAGCCGTCCCACCTTCTCGCGCCCGGCCGGTAGTTCGGTGGGCGGAGGGTCGAAGAGCAGGAGCCCGCCCGGCAGGAGTGCGCGGCTGACGGCCTGCCAGGTGGATCGTCGGGTGGCGGGGTCGAGGCAGGCGATGATGTTGGACGCGACGGCCAGGTCCGCGACCTCCTCGAGTCCCGCTCTCTCGATGCACTCGGGGTAAAGAGTGACGCGGGCGCGCTGGTCAGCGCCCAGACCAGCCAGGCGGGACAGCAGGGCCGCGCGCATCGGGGCCGCCGGCTCGACAGCGTGGATCGGCGCGGCGGAAGCGGTCAGCAGGGTCTCGGTGACGATCCCGGTACCCGCACCGACATCAAGGATCCCGTGCCGGGCGTGGCCGGCCGCCTCGGCGAAGCGCCGTTTCGCCAAGCGGCGGTCGGTTTCGGCCTGGAGCAGATCGTAGAACTCGACAGAGACCGTGTAGCCGGAGCCGAACATCTCACTCACGTCCGCGCGGCCAAGGGAACGCGGGCGCGTAGCGGCCATGGTCCGCAGGCGCACCGCTGTTGAGACAGGCGAGAGCTCCGGCGCCACCGACGTGCCCTTCCAGGCGCCGGCCGAGAGCAAGGTCCGCCCGCCGGGTCCGCGGGACGGCACCACGGTGAACAGCATCTTGGCCCGGGTCGCGGCCTGCACGCCCTGTGAGGCTGGAGCCGGCGACCAGCGCTCGGGCCGGTCCCACGCCCGCCTCCTTCACAGCAACAAGCCTGCGGTCGGCAGCGGGCTTCCCACTGTCCACCCCCTCCGCTCCGGTGTCGGTGTCGGCGTCGATCACGTCATCCGCGTCCAGGACGTACCACCTGACCGCGAGGTCCCTCACCGGGGCCGACACAGCGAGGTCGATCGTCCGGCCGCGCCTCATCAGCGTCCGCGGCAGCCCGGAAGCGCCGACGAGGGCCCGCATGCGGGGCCAGGGGCCGGCGCACAGCTCCTGATGCGCCGTTCCGACCGCCTGGGCCCGGCCACAGTCCTCACCGGTCGCGGGTACGTGGTCCTGCAGCCCGTCGCCCCCTGTGCCGCGCGCTCCGTCGAAGCGCGCCGTCGCCCGGCTGCGGCCGCACTGGGCGAGCGCCTCGGTCCGGGCGATCGGGTGGCAGTGGCTCATGACGAGCGGAGGCCCACCGGCATGGAACTGCGTCACGACCGGCATCAGTCGCCTCCCTCGCTCGAGCCTCGTCTGCCTGTTCTCGACCCTACGATCAGCCCACCCCCACGGCACGGTCCCCACGGCCGTTTGACGGCGTTGATCAGGGAAACCCGCACCGTATGACACATCACGCAGGCGCGTGCCGCACGGTGGTGGTCACCGGCACCAGCAGCGGCATCGGGTGCGCGTGCATGGCGGCGTTCGGCTCCCGGGGCTACCGGCCCGCGGCGATCGCCCGCGGCCGGGCAGGCCTGGACGGGGGGTGCGCGAGGCCGAACGAGGCGGCGCCGCGAGAGTGATCGTCATGGAAACTCGAACACAGCCTCGGCCGGTAGGAGCCGTGATCATGGGAACTGTGCCTGTACCAACCGACCCCGACGTCACGCCGATGCCGCCCGAACCCCCGCCACGCCCCAAACCCCCGGGCCCCGGCGAACCGCCCGATGGGCCGAAACCGGTCGATCCGCCAAGCCCACCGAATCCCCCGACACCGCCGCCCGACTCACCCGTCCCGCCACCTGACCCGGCCGCGCCCCCCCAGCCCGGATGAGCCCGACCCTGCAGAGCCGAAGCCGGATCGCCCTCCGCCGACGGAGCCGCCGGACTGATGGATCCTACGAGTGACGGCATCGGCCATCAGCGTTCTTGGTCGTCATCGCGGCTTCACGCTCGCGGCGACCGGCGGCCGGCGGCAACAAGCCATTCGCTCCGGCTGTGGCTTTGGCCGAAGCTTGTGAGCTGCCGCTTTGGCTGAGGCTTGTGAGCTGCGGCTTTGGCTGAGGCTTCTGACCAGGACGCGTCAGGCTATTTCGAGGTTGGCCATCATGCCCATGTCCTCGTGTTCCGCGTTATGGCAGTGGAACAGGTAGCGGCCACGGTAGCCGTCGAAGCGAGTGATGATCTCCGCTGATTCACCCGGTCGCAGCGAGATCGTGTCTTTCAGTCCGGCATCGTGCGGCAGGGGCGCGCGCCCGCCGCGGGCCAGCACCCGGAATCCGACCAGGTGGAGGTGGATGGGGTGGTGGACATCGGCGACCAAGCGCCATACCTCCACGGCTCCGAGGCGGGTGCGGACATCGGTGCGTGAGGGGTCGAAGGCTCGTCCGCCGATGACCCAGCCGCGGCCGTGCTGCATCTGTCCGGCGCGGAAGGCGAAGTCCCGGATCGTGGTTGCCTCCGAGCGCCGCCAGGTAGGCAGGTCGTCGGCGAGCAGTGCGGGGATACGGGTGTCTTCCCGGCCTCGCCGTGCGATACGGAACGCCATCACCTCGCGGGTCCGTCCGATGCCGAGCCGGTTGATCAGGCGCACCCGGCTGCCGACCGGCAGGCCAGCGAAGTCGACTGTCACGTCGTAGCGTTCCGCCGGTGCGATCGGCAGGGATGTGTGCGTGACGGGGGCGGCGAGCAGACCTTGGTCGGCGCCGATCTGCACCAGGTCCAGGCGGCGTCCGTCGTCGGCGACGGCCCGGAGTTCGTAGTGGCGGGCGTTCGAGGCGTTGAGCAGCCGCAGCCGGTACCGGGACGCGTCGACCTCGTGGATCGGCCACGGTGCGCCGTTGACAAGGATCACGTCGCCGAGCACACCGGCCTCGTACGGCGCCCTCACACCGGGCCGGTCGCGCAGTGCGGGGTCGAAGGACGGGTACATGAGGGTGCCGTCGGAGTCGAACGACCTGTCGGCGATCATCAACGGCAGTTCGCGTTCTCCGCGAGGCAGGTCGAGGGCGTCCTCGGTGTCGTCGCGGACGATGTGCATCCCGGCCAGGCCGCGCCAGATCGCCGGGGCGGTGAAGTCCATGCGGTGGTCGTGGTACCAGAGCATCGCCGCGCGCTGGTCCATCGGGAAGGTGTACTCACGCGTGGTCCGGCTGGTGACCGCGCGGGCGTCGGGCATTGCGTGCGCGCCGGTGTGCGGCTGCTGGTGGTGGTGTGCTGCCGGATCGGGCCAGCCGCGCGGGAGGACCAGGTCGGTGGGGTAGCCGTCGGAGGCGGCGGGGGTGCGCCCGCCGTGCAGATGTACCACGGTCGGCACGGGCAGCTCGTTGCGGTGCGCCACGGTGATCGGTCGTCCGCGGCGGGACTCGATCGTCGGGCCGGGGAAGGTGCCATCGTACGTCCACAGCCCCGTTCGGATCCCGGGGAGGATCTCCGAGGACACCTGGCGCTGGGTGATCTCGTACCGGTCGGTGTCCCCGGAGGTGTCGACTGGCTCGAGGACGGAAGGGATCGGCAGCGGCATGGTGTACGGCTTGGGCAGAGGAACGGCGCTGCGCAACTGATTGCCGGTACTCGCGGGACGGTGCGCCATCGCACCCGAGATGGTCAGCCCGCCCGCCGTGGCGAGCCCCAGCGCGCCGCCGAGGCCGAGCACGTGGCGGCGGCTCCACTCCGTGCCGCTCCGGCCGTGGTGACGGACGGGTCCAGGTCGCTCAGACATGGGGCTCCTCCCGCCCCGGCTCGCCGGCGTCTGCGGCCCGGTCGGCTACGGCGCGGTTCGGCAGCGGCCGCACCCAGACCGCGGCGGACAGGACGGCCAGGGCCGCGATGAGCATCACGCCCAGGGGGAAGTGCACCCACAACAGGCCGGACACCCCTGCCATGTACTGCCCTGCCTCGGCCGCCACGATCAGCACCGACAGGGATATCGGCCACAGGCTGCGCGTCCGCGCCCAGGCCGCGGCGCCGGCGGCGGCCTGCAGCAGTCCCAAGGAGAACACGATGTCGGCGCCGCGGGCGTGCCAGTCGAGGCCGCCGATCTCCCCGGTGAGGTAGACGCCCGCGAAGACCGGTTGGCCGAAGGCCGCGACGGTGTGCACGGTCACCGCCGCCCGGAACAGCCGACCGCCAATGCCGGTGCGCCGCAGGGTTGTTGATGGTCGTTCATGTGTGGTGGCCATGCCCTCCACAGTCATGCTCACCGCAGCATCGAGTCAAAGATCAATATTGCTATCCTGCTATGCCTTCGGCGCTATGAGAGGGGAGGGCGACGATGGATCTGCATGCGCTCGAACAGTTCCTCGTGGTCGCGCGGCTGGAACACCTCAGTCGGGCGGCCGGAGAACTGCGGGTCGCTCAGCCGTCGTTGAGCCGCACCATCGCAAGGCTGGAGTCCGAAGTCGGCGCGCCACTGTTCGATCGGGCTGGGCGTCTGCGGCTCAACGAGTCGGGGCGGCTCTTCCGAGATCACGTCGAGCGCTCCCTCGGGGAGCTGGCGGCAGGACGCCGCGCTGCGGTGGAGGCGGCCCGCGAGGGCGTCGGCGGCGTACGGCTCGCCTCGGAGACGTTCCTGACCATCACCGGCCCCCTGGCCGCGTACAAAGACGCCCACGCCGATGTCGACGTCGAACTCCACCAGATGCCGGCCACGGACATGCACCGTGCCCTGCGCGCCCGCGAGGTCGACCTGTGCGTCGCGTCCCAGCCGATCCCGGGCGACGGACTGGACAGCGTCCACCTGTACGACGAGCCTGTCTGGCTGGCCGCGCCGCCCGGCCACCGGCTCGCCTCCCGCGCCTTCGTCGGTGTCGAGGAACTGCGCGAGGAGCCGTTCGTCATCTCACGGCGGGGCCACTGGCAGCGCCGCCTGCTCGACCGACTCTTCGCGGGCCACGACCTGACCCCGCGGATCGTCTGCGAGGGCGACGAGCCGGCCGCCCTCGCCGGCCTGGTCAGCGCCGGCATCGGCCTCACCCTCGTCCCGGCCATGGCCCGCGGTTCCGGCATCAGCGCACCGACTGCCTGGATCGGCATCGACGACCCCGCCTGCCGCCGCACCCTCACCCTGCACCGGGCCGCCGACAGCCGACTCTCGACCGCCGCCCGGCTGATGCACACCACCCTCGCCACGTGGCCCTGGAACACCACAGGCAACGAGCAGCCGGGCAGCCAGCCGCAGCGATGACGCGCCGGCCGCCCGGCCCAGGTGCGGCGGGTGCCGTCCGCAGCTTGATCCCGACGGTCCGGACGGCACCCCGTGATCCGGACGGCACCCGTTATCCGAACGGCACCCGTTATCTGGAGGGCGCCCGTCATGTGGAGGGGGCAGATCTTCCCGATGGCTGAGGCCGCGGGCGTCACGGCTCCGGGCGCAGCTCCACCAGACGGCCCTCGACGCTCAAGGCAGCTTTCGAATCTGTCACTGGAGCACCTCGGCGCTCCGGCCGGCCGCGACCACCGTGCGGAGCGGGAACGCGATGAGCAGCGCGACAGCGACCAGGAGCCCGCTCGCCCACAGCGGCCCTAGATCCCCGACCCTCGTCCTGAGGGTGGTCGCGGCGACGAGAGGCCCGGCGGCGGCACCGATGTTGAGTGCTGCGGTCGCATACGAGCCGGCCATGGTGGGGGCTTTCGATGCCTCGTAGAGGACCCGCGTGATCAGCGTGCTGCCCAGTGCGAACGACAGCGCACCCTGTACGAACACGAGGGTGCACAGGGCGACCGGGTTGTCGGCCAGTACCGCCAGGGCCGGCCAGCCGACGAGCAGGAGCGGACCGCCGGCCGCGATGACCAGACCGGGTCGCCGGTCGGACAGCCGGCCGGCGACGGTGACACCGACGAAGGAACCGGCACCGAAGAGCACCAGAACGACGGAGATCCACAGTTCGCTCAGCCCGGCGGTGTCGGTCACGACGGGGGCGAGGAAGGTGAAGCTTCCGAATGTTGCCGCGTTCACCAGCGCGCCGAGCAGCATCACGAGGATCAACCGCGGCGTTGCGAGCTGGGCGAGCTCAGCTCGCAACGCCGGCCCGCCGGTTGCCTCTTCCTTCCCCCGCCCCTGTGAAATGCCCTTCAGAATGCCGAGAGCCGCAGGCAGGCAGAGAGCGGCGACTGCCCAGAATGTGGCTCGCCAGCCGAGCACCGTGCCGAGTACCGACCCGCCGGGGACACCGGCGACAGTTGCCACCGTCGTGCCCGACAGCAGAACGGCGAGCGCACGTCCCTTCTTGTCGGCCGGAACCAGCGTGGCGGCAGCCGTCAGCGCGACGGCAATGAACCCTGCGTTGGCGAGAGCGGCAACGACCCGGGCAGCGACCAGGACCGGAAAGCTCGTGGTGAGGGCGCCCACAGCGTGGGCTGCCGCGAAGGTCAGCACGAATCCGAGAAGGCTGGAGCGCCTGGGCCAGTTGCGTGCGAGCCCGGCCACGAGAGGGGCGCCGACCATCATGCCGATCGCGAAAGCTGAGGTGAGCACGCTCGCTGTCCCGACCGTGACGTCGAAATCTGAGGCGATGGCCGGCAACAGCCCGGCGAGCATGAACTCCGAGGTGCCCATGGCGAAGACCGCCATGGCAAGCAGATACAGCGGAAGAGGCATCGAAGACTCCGAGGTGAGGAGAAGAACGAGAAAGTCATCTCGTCACCGCGGCCAGCCCCACGAGCGCACGCGTCCCACCGCAGACTGCGGCGCAACGACAGGGCTACGAGTTCAGGGCTTCAGGGGGCTGACGGCGTGACCGAAAGCCCCCACCTTGTCTGACTCAGGACTCGACATGGCTCGCACGCTACCCGACCGATGCTCGTCGAATCACCCGGGTTTCGCTGTCATCGGCCTGTGTCACCGTCGGCCTGTGTCACCAACATCATGTCCCCGCACACTTCGTCCCGCGCGGATGTCCAGCCCGCTTCCAGGGGGCTCTCGGCAGGCTCGTCGTCCAACGGCGTGTGGAGCCGGCCGAGTGTGCCTCCTCGAAGCCGAGCTCCGTGACATGCACCTCGGTCTTCGCAGGCCGGTTGCTTCTCGTGACCGGCTCCCTCAGGTGTCCGGTTCGGTTCCCTCTGCCCAGAGCCACAGCCTCGCGCGCGGAACCCAAGGCGCCCCATCTCGCACTGATCACGGGGCCCAACTGAGGCCGACTGGCCCGCATTTCTGAACGTCAGACGGAATGAAGCGTCGCACCGTACAGACGGATGGATTCTCGCCTCCGCGGAAGGCTGCGATGCAGGGCCGGCCTGCGCTGGGGCACAGCTCTCTACTGGCAGGGACGGGCAGGGGCCGACAGGGACGGGACGGGTTCAGTGGGGATGGCGGTGGACGGCGGGCAGTCGGCTGATCGCGACGAGCTGGTCGAAGTCGACGGCGACGCCGCATAGAAGCAGGTCGGTCAGCCGGCGGGCGGCCGCCCTGTCGAGGGGGGCGGTGCCGAGCAGGACACGCTGGTAGACGACGGATGCGAGCAGGTCCACCACCAGGCCGGGCTCCGTGTCGGGGCGCAGGTCGCCCCGGTCGACGGCGCGCCGGACCGCGGCCTCGGCGGCGGAGCGACTGGGTTCGACCAGGGCGGTCAGCAGATGGCGGTGGAGCTCCGGGTCGGCGGCGCACTCCGCTACCAGCGGGGCGAGCACAGCGGGCGGCAGCCTGGTGTCCAGGGCCTCGGCAAGGAGTTCGACGCTCTGCTGGAGATCGCAGCGGGTGCAGTGGGTGTCGGGGGTGGGCGGGGTGACGAGCACCGACGCCAGCGCGTCGATGACCAGCCGCTGCCGCGTCGGCCAGCGGCGCCGGATGGCCGCCTTGGTGGTCCCGGCCCGGGCGGCCGCCTTCTCCAAAGCGAAGCCCGTGTAGCCGTCCTCGCGCAGCAGCTCGATGGTGGCGGCCAGCACCGCCGCCCCGATCGCCGGGTCGCGCGGCCGGCCGCCGGAGGGGCTCATCGCCGGTCGTCCTGTGGGTACCAGCGCAGCTCGACCGTGTTGCCGTCCGGGTCCCGCACGTACACGGACTGCGCAGAGCCGCGGGCGCCCCAGCGCGGCACGGGGCCCTCCAACACGGTGAACACTCCCGAGTCGACGACCTCCTGCCAGTCGAGCGGCTCCACGACCAGGCAGAGATGGTCCACGTTGGCTCCCTTCCCCACCGCGCCCTCGGTTCGTTGGACGAGATCGATGACGGTCCCGGCGTTCACCCGCACCGACGGGAACGGCGCCTTCTTGGCCCGCCACTCGTCGACCCGCTCGCCGGCGAGCCCGAGCGGGCCGCAGTAGAAGGCGAGCGACCGCTCGATGTCGGCGACGTTGAGCACCAGATGATCGAAGCCGGTGACACGCATGTGAGGTCCCCTCGGTGGACGCCGTCATTAAGATCCGAACCGATCCGGATCGTATTACCGCTCGCGGACCGCCCACAACCCCTCTTGCCGGAACCGGCCCCGAACCCCCACCCATCTGCCCGTGTGGATCGGCCGGAGCGACGTGACATCTGGTGCGGCACATCGCAGAACTCCGCGCCGCCCTCACCATTGGCGCTCGACCGGCGCTCCATCGCCCGCATCACCAGCCCTCAGGCCGGTGCGCCGGATCTGTCCGCGCCTGCCGGGGCACCGGCCGTTCGGAGAGAGTCAGTGGGGCCGGGGACGGAACCGGCGCAACCAGTCCTGGGTATGGGTGATGTGCGCTCCCGCGGCGAGCGCCGCGGCCATGGGATCGCGTGCCGCGATCGCCGCCGCGATCGCCCGGTGACCCTTGTC
This sequence comes from Streptomyces sp. NPDC055955, assembly GCF_042270245.1. Classification (NCBI taxonomy): domain Bacteria; kingdom Bacillati; phylum Actinomycetota; class Actinomycetes; order Kitasatosporales; family Streptomycetaceae; genus Streptomyces; species Streptomyces sp. NPDC055955. Next base: position 456,777 of record NZ_JBHJYS010000004.1, on the reverse strand, counting down.
GCTGTCCCGGCGGACCTCCTCGATCGAGTAGATGTCGTAGTGGCTGCCGCGCGAACGGAACACCTCGACCAGCGCTGCCAGCGACTCGTTCCCGCCCGCGTCGCAGATCCGCTGGTGGAAGCGGGCGTCCAGGTCGCTCAGTGCGGTGTGGTCGGTCTCGCGCTCCATGGCGGCGAGCAACTCCGACAGTTCCGTGTCGAGTTCGGCGGTGGCACGCGCTGCGGCCTGTCCGGCCGCGTGGGACTCCAGGACGCGGCGGATCTCGACGAGTTCGAGGAGGCCGTCCAGCGGGACCAGGTCCACGGTGGCGGCGAAGCCTCGCATCATCTCGGCCGGGCGCAATTGGGAGACATAGGTGCCGGAGCCGTGGCGGGCCTGGAGCACGCCGAGCGCCTCCAGTTCACGCACGGCCTCGCGCAGCGAGCCGCGGGAGGCTCCGAGCTGATCGCAGAGTGCGGGTTCCGCGGGCAGCTTCTGACCGGGCGTCAGCTCGCCGGAGGCGATCAGCCTCCGGAGCTGGGCCACTACGTCCTGTTTGGCAGCCATCCACTCCCCCGTTGTCTCTGCTCGGCGAGCCTATCGCCTCAAGTCATCGTATGACTCTGCGCCACATCCGTTCCGTTGCACGTATCCATGCTGCTACTTTCCCACTGCCCAGAGAACTCATCGGACAACTTTGAGGAAGTCTCGCCATGCCTCAGGCCGACCTCCGCCCCCTCGCCCCCGATCCGGCGCTCCGGCCGGACGGCCTCCCGGCACTGGACGACTGGTCACTCGACCCAGCGGTACGCCACCTCAACCACGGATCCTTCGGCGCGGTGCCGTCGGCGACCGGGGCGTGGCAGCAGGCGCTGCGCGAGGAGGCCGAGCGCGACCCGGTCGCGTGGTTCCGCCACCTGCCGGCACGTGTGGCCCAGGCGCGGTGCGCCATCGCCGACTGGCTGCACGCACCGCGAGAGGCGACGGCGCTGGTCCCCAACGCGAGTGCGGGCGTCACGGCCGTACTGTCCTGCCTGCCGCTGCGCGCGGGTGAACGGATCGTGGTCACCGACCACGCCTACGGCGCCGTCGACATGGCGGTACGGCGCCACGCGGCACGCGCCGGCGCCCAAGTCGACACCGTGCACATCCCGCTGGCCGCGGACGCCGAGCAGAGCGCCGCACTGGTGCGCGAGGCAGTGGACTCACACGACCGTACGGCCCTGGTCGTGGTGGACCACATCACCTCCGCCACCGCCCGGCTGATGCCGGTTCAGCAGATCGCCGCGGACTGCCGTGAGCGCGGCATCGCGCTGCTGATCGACGGCGCGCACGCACCCGGAATGCTCGCCGAGCCGCTGCGCGGCCTTCAGGGCACGTACTGGGTCGGGAACCTGCACAAATGGCCCTGCGCCCCGCGCGGCACCGCGGCTCTCGTCGCTCAGCCGGCCGATGCCGCCGACCGGCAGCGCCTGTTCCCGCCGATCGACTCCTGGGGCGCCCCGGACGACTACCCACAGCGCTTCGACCAGCAAGGCACGCTGGACCTGGCCGCCTGGCTGGCCACCCCCCATGCACTGGACCTCATCGAGGACCGCTACGGCTGGGACGCGGCCCGGACCCATATGTCCGCCCTGGCCGACTACGCCCAGCGGTACGTCGCCGAGCGCTGGGGTGTCAGCCTCGACGGGCTTCCCCCTGAACCGGCTCCCGCGATGCGGTTGGTCCCCCTCCCCGACGCCGTCGCCACCGATCAGGCCGCCGCACACGCGCTGCAGCACGCCATCGCCGACCGTCACGCCTGCGCCACATCCGTCACCACCTGGCGTGGCCGCGGGTTCCTTCGCCTGTCGGCCCACCTGTACAACACCCCCACCGATTACCAGGACTTCGCCGACCGCTGCGACGTGCTCCACCCCTGACGCCCGCCGACCGTCCACCACCTCACCCCCACAGGGACGCCATGACGCGCAGAAAGACGATCGAAGCCACCATCGCCGAAGCCGGCGCCGGCACCACCCGGCTCACCCGCGCACTCGGCCCGCTCCAGATGACGCTGATGGGTATCGGCGTCACCGTGGGAGCCGGAATCTTCGTCCTCACCGGCACCGCCGCCGCCCGCTACGCAGGGCCGGGCATCGTGCTGTCCTACCTGCTCGGCGCCGTGGCCACCTTTCTGGTCGCGCTGTGCTACACCGAGTTCGCCAGTACGGTCCCGGTCGCCGGCAGTGCATACACCTATGCCTACGTCTCACTCGGCGAACTCGTCGCGTGGATCATCGGCTGGGACCTGATCCTGGACATGACCATGGGGGCCGGAGCGGTGGCCACCGGCTGGTCCCAGTACTTCACCGACTTCCTGGGCACCTTCGGGGTGCACCTGCCGTCGGCCATCGCCGGGCCGACCGCGACCGTGAACGTTCCCGCGGTGCTCGTCATACTCGTCCTCACCGCGATCCTGGCCTCGGGCATCCGCACCACCGCGCGCATCAACATGGCCATGACACTGGTGAAACTGGCCGCCGTGGCCCTGTTCCTGGTCATCGGAGTGCAGCACCTGCAAACCGCGAACTGGTCGCCGTTCATCCCGGCCGCCAAGTCCGCAGCCGAGAGCGGAGGATTCTGGCAGGAGCCGATCCTGAGCAGGCTGGGACTCGGGCTCAACGCCAGTTTCGGCGCGGCGGGCGTGCTCACGGGCGGAGCCATCATCTTCGGCGCCTACTCCGGCTTCGACATCATGGCGTCCGGCGCGGAAGAGGCCCGCGACCCCCGCCGCACCATGCCCCGCGCGCTGAGCGCCACGGTCGCGGTGTGCGCGCTGCTCTACGTGGCCGTCGCGCTGGTCGTCACGGGGATGCAGAACTACACCAAGCTCGACAACGCCGCGCCCATCACCGGTGCGCTGGAGGCGGTGGGCGCCCATTGGGCGACCCGGATCATCGGGCTGGGCGCGATCTGCGGACTCACCACCGTCGTCATGATCATGATGCTGGGGCAGTCCCGGGTCTTCCTGGCCATGAGCCGGGACCGACTGCTTCCGGAATGGTTCGCGCACGTGCACCCCGTCACCCGCAGCCCACGCCGGATCGTCTGGCCCCTGGGTGTCGCGGTGGCGATCATGACCGCGCTGCTGCCCATCAACGATCTTGCCGAACTGGGCAATATCGGAATGCTCTTCTCCTTCATCATCGTCTGCCTCGGCGTTCTACGGCTCCGGCGCACCCAACCCTCCTTGCCCCGAGGCTTCCGCACCCCCTGGGTACCGTTCGTCCCCGTTCTGGGCACCGTGCTCTGCGTGGTGCTGATCCTCAGCCTTCCGACCATCACCTGGGCCCGGTTCCTGGCCTGGATGGCCGCCGGTCTGGCCATCTACTTCCTTTGGGGCCGCCACAACAGCCGTTTCGCCACCGCCGAGAAGCCGTCGACATCCGTCACGGACATGGACACGGACGCGGACACGCACGCGGACTCGGACACGGACGCGGACGCGGACGCGGAGCTCAGTCCCGACCAGTCGGGGCGTCGGTGAGCCCTGGAACGCGCCACCGCCGAAAAGGCCCCCGGTCTGCGCCGGTCGACGGAACAGCGGGGCCGGTCCTGGCGTGACAGAGACGCGAGGGGCAGGTGCGCTCCGGTTCGGGCGCCGCGCAGCGGCCGAAGGCCGACGGCGGCACTGTCCCCTCGCCGTTCTCGAACGGCTCCGTGCTGGACGTCGCAACGGTCCCGGACTGCCCGCCCCGCCTGACCGACAGGCTGCCGGAGCGGCGTACCGAGGGACCGAGGGACCTCACGGGCTGCGAACAGTGGGGCGGCTCAAGGGACTGAGCCGCCCCACTTCCGTGTGCCAGGCGCCATCCTGATGCCTCTTCAGGAGTCCGCACACTTTGCATTTCTGCTGGTGAGACGCCCTCTATCAGTCACCAAGCCCCCCAGCCGAGCGGCACGACACGACCACGCCGGGCACGCCGAACACGCGGGCACCTCGGACCGCACACCACCCCGCGACCAGGCAACGCCGACACCACCCTCACTCCGGCACCCTGCCGTACCCAGGCGCCCCCACCCCCGGAAGCCCGGGAGCCGGAAAGCGACGCAAGCCCTGTGGCCCTCCTCACGACCTCCCTCATCCGTCCACCTCTGGTCTCATCCTCAGGTCATTGTTATCGTTAACACGCACCAGGGACACGCTCCCCACCCGGAGCACCCGACCCGTGCTGCTGCGACAACCTCTCTGGAGAGTCACCATGACCCGCCCCTACGACCGCAATCCCCGCTATTCCGCAGTCGACGGGACTGTGCTGCGCGGCTGGCCCGCCGCGGCCGCCGCGCTGCCCGCCGGTGAGCTGATCCTCGCCGTCGACGGCCCGGCGGCCCTGGACTGGGCGGCGGCAGCCCGCGATCTCGCCGCCGCGTTGACCGCACAGGGCCGCACCGCGCACCTCCTCGACCTGCGCGCCCACGAGGCGGACTGGAACACGGTCCTGGAGCGCACCGGCGACGCCCCCGGCGCCCCTCACACCGACCGCTACTACCTGCCGCTGTCACGCTCCCCGCTCTCCGACCTCTACAGCGAGCTGCCGCGGGCCGAGCGCCCCGCCGACGGCGTGCTGATCGTCCACGGCCCCGGCGCCGCCCTCATCGGTCACGACGTGCTCTGGTACGCCGACCTGCCCAAGCGGTTCGCGGAGGCGGCGATCGCCGCGGCCGAGCTTCCGGTCGGCGTGAACCTCGGCCGCCACCGTGAACCCGGCGACCTCCGCCGCCTGTTCTACGCGGACTGGCCGATGACGGACGCCCACCGCGACGCCCTCGCGCCCCGCGTCGACCGCTGGCTCGACCTCCAGGACCCGACCGCCCCCGCATCGATCGACGGCACGGCGCTGCGCGCCACCCTCGCCGAGCTGGCCCGCGGCCCGGTCCGCACCCGCCCGTACTTCAACTCCACACCCTGGGGCGGCCAGTGGGCCGTGCGCGAGCTCGGCTTCGAGCCCGAGGGCGGTAACACCGCGCTCGGCTACGAGCTGATCGCACCCGAGGCCGGTGTGCTCGTCGGCGGCGACGCCGATGCGCAGGTGGAGCTCCCCTTCCAGCTCCTGTGCGTCCTGCACCCGGAGGAGTTCCTCGGCCGGGAGGTGCACGACCGGTTCGGCACCTCGTTCCCGATCCGCTACGACTACCTGGACACCGTGGAGGGGGGCAACCTGTCGCTCCACCTGCACCCGCGCGAGGAGTACATGCGCGGCCACTTCGGCTGGCCGTACACCCAGCACGAGACGTACTACGTCACCGCCCACGAGGGCGACGACCCTCGCGTCCACCTCGGGCTCCAGCAGGACGCCGACCTCGCGCTGATGCGCAAGCAGGTCGAGGCCGCCATCGAGCGCAGTGAGGAGATGGACGTCGAGCGCTTCGTGCAGTCGCACCCCTCCGAGGACGGCCGCCTCTACATGATCCCGGCGGGCACGCCGCACGCGTCCGGCACGGGCAACGTCGTACTGGAAATCAGCGCAACGCCGTACCTCTACTCGCTGCGGTTCTACGACTGGCTCCGCAAGGACGCCGTCGGCAACTCCCGCCCGCTGCCGTACGAGCACGGCTTCGCCAACCTCGACGCCCGCCGGCAGGGCGCCGACGTGACCCGCGACCTCATCCAGGACCCGCGCACCCTTCGCGAGGGCACCGGGTGGCGCGAGGAGGTCATCGGACAGCTCGACGAGATGTTCTACGAGGTCAGGCGTCTGGTCATCGAGCCGGGCTCCGACGGTGCAAGCGATGACACCGAGGGCAGGTTCCACATCCTCAACGTGTCGGCGGGCGCGGGCGTGGTCATCGAGACGGCCGACGGTCGCACGCACGACCTGGCCTTCGCGGAGACGCTGACGGTGCCGGCGGTGGTCGGCTCGTATCGGGTCCGGCCGATCGGCGACCGCACCGTACACGTGGTCAAGTCGCTCGTCAGCTGACCCACCCGCACCCGGTGAGCGAGGTCGATCCGCTTCGGGTCACCCCACACGCCTGGTGTTAACGATAACCACACCGGACCTCCGCTCAAACGGTCCGCTGTTCACCCTTCCCCTTCCCTTCCCCCTTGCCCAGGACAGCGCCTCAACGTCGAGGCGCGGAAAGAGGCAGTGCCATGAGCCGTACCACCGTCCCCACGCGGCCACCCGCCGCGGCCCCCTCCCCGACCGCGGGCCGTTCCGTGGTCACCATCGCCGTCGTCAGCGCCCTGGGCGGGCTCCTGTTCGGCTACGACACCGGCATCATCTCCGGCGCCCTGCCGACCATCGCCGACGACTTCGCGCTCGGTGACGGCGGCCAGCAGGTCGTCACCAGCGCGATCATCGTCGGCGCGATCGTCGGCGCCGTCCTGTCGGGACGGATCGCCGAACGCCTCGGCCGCCGCAAGGCCGTGCTGTGGTCCGCCGGCATCTTCGGTGTCGGCGCCGTCGCGGCCGCCGTCGCCCCGGAGACGTGGACGCTGTGCCTGGCGCGGCTCGTACTCGGCCTGGCCGTCGGCCTCGCCTCACAGGCCGTCCCGCTGTACGTCGCCGAGATCGCGCCGCCCGCCAAGCGCGGCGGGCTCGTCGTCGCCTTCCAGCTCGCCGTCACGCTCGGCATCCTGGCCGCCTACCTCGCGGGCTACGCCCTCGACGAGAACTGGCGCTGGATGTTCGGCCTCGGCCTCGTGCCCGCCCTCGTCCTCCTCGCCGGCATGGCCGCGCTCCCGGAGAGCCCCCGCTGGCTGTTCACGCACCGCGGTCCCGAGGCGGCACGCGCCGTTCTCGACCAGGTCAGGTCCGGCCCGGCAGCCGTCGACGCCGAGCTCAGCGAACTGGCGTCCACCGCTCACGAGAAGGGCGAGCGCGGGCTGCGCGCTCTGCGGGCCCGCTGGCTGCGCCCGGCCCTGATCGCGGGCATCGGTCTCGCCGTGGCCTCGCAGATCACCGGCATCAACGCGATCATCTACTACGCCCCGACCATCCTCGGCGACTCCGGCTTCGGCCGCTCCTCCGCCATGCTCACGACGGTCGGCGTCGGTGTCGTGAATTTCCTGATGGTGGCGCTCGGCATCTGGCTCGTCGACCGGATCGGCCGCCGCAAGCTCCTGCTCGTGCTGCTGCCGGGAGCGGTCGTCTGCCTCGCCGTGATGGCCGCGGTGTTCATGGGTGGCCACGCCCCTCAGGGCGGCGCCCGCTGGCTCGTGGTCGCCTGCATCCTCGGGTACATCGCCTGCAACGGCGGCAGCCTCTCGGTGGTGGTCTGGCTCGCGGGACCCGAGATGTTCCCGTGGAAGGTGCGGGCCGTCGCGGTCGGCGTCTCGACCTTCGCCGTGTGGTTCGTGGACCTGATCGTGTCCCTCACCACCCTGTCCCTCACCAGCGCGCTCGGCGTATCGGGCACGTTCTGGCTGTTCACCGTCATGAACCTGCTCGCGTTCCTGTTCACCTTCCGCTACGTGCCCGAGACCCGCGGGCGCAGCCTGGAGGAGATCGAGGGCGCCCTGCGCTCGGGCACGTTCCGCGTGATGCGCTGACCGGCCCGGACCCGGGATCCTGTACGGAGAAGGAATCGACTGCCATGAACCACATCCCCCGCACGGCCGGCCCCGCCTGGGCCGAGTCGCCGCTGCACCATCGGTGGCTGACCGCCGAGTCCGAACGACTCCTCGCCTTCTTCGAAGGCTCGGTCGCCGACGAGCGCGGCGGCTTCTCCTGGCTGCGGTCCGACGGCACCCCCGACCGGGACCGCCCTCAGGACCTGTACGCCTGTGCCCGGCTGGTGCACTGCTTCGCGCTCGCCCATCTGATGGGCCGACCGGGCGCCCGTGACCTTGCGCTGCACGGAATGTCCGCGCTGTCGGGGGCATTCCACGACGACGAGTACGGCGGCTGGTTCGCCGCGGTGCAGCCGGATGCCGCCCCTGCCGACACCACCAAGGCCGGTTACGCGCACGCCTTCGTGCTGCTGGCGGGGGCGACCGCCACGCAGGCCGGACTGCCGGGCGGCCGCGCCCTCCTGGACGAGGCGGCCACGACGATCGACCGCCACTTCTGGCGCGAGGACGAGGGAGCGGCGCTCGACTCCTACGACCGGACGTGGACGACTCCCGAGGACTATCGCGGGCAGAACAGCAACATGCACCTCACAGAGGCGTACCTGGCCGCGGCCGAGGCCACCGGTGACGCGCGGTTCGGCGAACGTGCTCTGCGCATCAGCGACTTGATCATCCGTCAGCACGGAGCGGCGCACGAGTGGCGGGTCCCCGAGCACTTCGACCCGGACTGGCGCCCCGACCTCGCGTACAACAGCGATCGTCCCGGGGACCCGTTCCGCCCCTACGGCTCCCTCGTGGGGCACTGGCTGGAGTGGGCGCGCCTGCTCGTCATGGTGCGGGCCCGGACGCCGGGCGCCCAGGCGGCGTGGACGACGCGGGCGGCGCGGCAACTGTTCGCTCGCGCCGTGGCCGAGGGCTGGGACGCCGAGCGCGGCGGCTTCGTCTACAGCGTCGACTTCGCCGGGAAGCCGGTGAACCGGCAGCGCATGCACTGGACGATCGCCGAGGCAGTCGGCGCGGCCGTCTTCCTGTACCGGGCGACCGGCGACGCGACCTACGAAAGCTGGTACCGCTCGTTCTGGGACTACGCGGCGCGCGACGTCCTGGACGCGGCGGGCGGCAGCTGGTGGCACGAACTCGACACCGACGGCCACCCCGCCACCACGACCTGGGACGGCAAGCCCGACCTCTACCACGCGTTCCAGGCCACGCTCTACGCCCGCGCCCCGCAGCACCTCGGCCTCGGCGAGGCGGCCCGACAGGGAGTGATCGCATGCTGACGCCCGTCCTGGAGATCGGTGGCACGCACGTCACCGCTGCGCTCGTCGACCTCGACGGGGGCATGGTCCATGAGCAGGTCAGGGCGCCGCTGCCCGCGCAGGGCAGCGTCGACGAGATCCTCGGCGCGGTCGCCGGGGCGGCCGCGCGCCTGGCCGCCCCCGCCGCGGCTCCGTGGGGCGTGGCCGTGCCGGGGCCCTTCGACTACGAGGCGGGGATCGGCCTGTTCGAGGGCGTCGGCAAGTTCGAGTCGCTCTACGGGATCGACCTCCGCGCCGAACTGCGCCACCGCCTGACCCCCGAGCCGGGCGCACTGCGCTTCCTCAACGACGCGGACGCCTTCGGTATCGGTGAGTACGCCGCCGGAGCCGCGGCCGGGCACGAGCGCGCCCTGTGCGTCACTCTCGGCAGCGGCATCGGCTCCGCGTTCGTCGACCACGGCGAGCCCGTCAACGAAGGGCCACTCGTCCCGCAGGACGGCAGCGCCCACCTCCTCACGTACGGGGACCGCCCGTTGGAGGACACCGTGTCGCGCCGGGGTATCCGCGCCGCTTACGCCCGGGCCGCGCTCGACGACCCGGATGTCGTACCCGATGTGCGCACCATCGCGGAACTGGCCCGCGGCGGAGACCGGTACGCGCGCGTGGTCCTCGACCACGCCTTCCGCGCCCTCGGCGAAACGCTCGCCCCGTGGATCGACCGCTTCGAGGCCACGGTGCTCGTCGTGGGCGGCTCGATCGCCGCGTCCTGGGACCTGATCGAGGTGCCGCTGCGCATCGGTCTCGCGGAGGGACCCGCTACGTCTTCGGCCCGGGGGCTGACGGTGCGCACGGCTATGCGCCCCGAGGACGCGCCACTTCTGGGCGCCGCGTGGTGGGCGCGACGGCCGACCGTGCCCTCGACGATCCGTGACGTCGGCAGTCTGTGACGTCGGCAGTCCGTCACGCCGGCAGTCTGTGACGTCTGTCCGCCGGACCTAGGATGAGGGCGCGGGCCGCCGCCCGCCTCGATCGGCGGGCGTGTCCGCGCCCAGGAGACGTGAAGAGAGTGCGAAGCGCAGTGCCTCAGTCCGGCAGTCCGGCCCGCCATGGCGCCACGCCCCCGACGATGCGGGACGTCGCCGCGCGGGCCCAGGTCAGCGCCATGACGGTCTCCCGCGTCCTCAAGGACGACGAGCGCGTCAGCACAGCCACCCGGGCCAAGGTGCTCGCGGCGGTGGAGGAGCTCGGCTACCGGCGCAACGAGGTGGCCCGCAACCTTCGTCTCGGCAGGCCCAGCGGCATGATCGGACTCGTCGTCACCAACTTGGCGAACCCCTTCTACTCCCGGCTCGCCCTGGGCGCCGAGCAGGTCGCGGAGGAACACGGCCTGCGGCTCGTCCTCGGCAACACCGCCGAACAGGTCCAGCGTGAGCGGGAGTTGGTCGAGGACCTGGTCTCCCGGCGCGTGGACGGCATGATCGTGGTCCCGGCCGGCGCCTCCCAACGCCACCTCGCCCCGGACGTGCTCGGCCCCACCCCCGTCGTCCTCGCGGGCCGCCCGCCCGCCGGCATCGAGGCCGACACCGTCCTCGTCGACGACTTCGGCGGCGCTCACGCGGCCACCGCCAGACTGATCGCCGACGGCCACCGCTCCATCGGCTTCGTCGGCAATCCACCGGCCCTGTTCACCGGCGCGGAGCGCTTCCGGGGCTACTGGGCGGCCCACGAGGAGGCCGGACTGACCCCCCGTGAGGAATGGATCAGCAGGGGCGCGTACGACATCCCCGGGGCCGAGGCCGCGGCGCACCGACTCCTCGACCGCACGGACGCGCCGACGGCGCTGTTCTGCACGAACAACCGCATCACCCTCGGCGCCTACCGCGCCGTGCGGGGCCTGCGCAGCGGCACCGCGCTCGCCGCGTTCGACGACTTCGAGATGGCGGACCTGCTGGACGTGCCGGTCACCGTCGTCGCCTATGACGCCGACGAAGTAGGGCGCCGCGCCGCCCGTCTGCTGCTCGACCGCATCGACGAGACCCCAACCGCACCACAGCAGCCGCCACGCAGGACGGTCGTCCCCACCCACATCGTGCACCACACGGGCGCCTGACCTCGAAGCTTCCAGGGAGACGTAGGTGGCGTCGGAAGTGAGTGGCGGTTGGCACTCGGACCGCACGCTGCAAGCAGGCCCCGCCCAGACAGTTCCGTGCGCTGCGAGCGCGGGGGCCACCCAGACAGATCCGTGTGCTGCGAGCGCAGCGGCCCTACCCAGGCAGTTCCGTGCGCTCCCACCACTCGTACACGGGCAACAGGCCCTGCGAAGTCTCTTCCTGACGTGTCGTGGCCTTGAAGTGCTCGTACCCCCCGCGCAAGGGAACTTTGATGTCGATCCCGGGCGTGGAGATGGAGACGATCCGCTCAGGAAGATCGTCGGGACCGCCCTCGAGAACTGCTTTCATCGCGTCGACCATGACCAGATCTTCCCCGCAGGCCCGACCGGCTCCGTCATGACGCGCCGACACGTCTGCCACTCCCCTCTTTCCGCGCCGGCGACCCCCACCACCGCGAGGGGTTCATCCGTCGCATCGAATGCGAAGGAACATCCACCCGGCGTCGAAGAGGACAGGATTTGGTGCGAGGCCGAGGCGCGGCAGCGGAACCGGTCACGGTCGATGGCTCAGCGGGACGGCATCCAACGTCTCCATGACCATGCGGCTGCCGTTGAACCTGTAGACGACGAGTTCGGCATGACGGCACTCGACTTCACCGAGCGCAAGGTGCCGACGATCACCCACCCACTGCACGACAGCCTGAGGGTTGGCCAACGGACTGGTGAAATGCAAGAGCGTCGAATACCAGATGTTGCGGTCGAAGCCGGCCTCCAGCCAGCCGTCTTCAGCCAAAGCATCACCGTAAGCGTCATACAGGCGCTCAACAGCGTCGTCCCCAGGCTCTGCGCACAGCATGACGCAGCCGGGTGTCAGCGTCAGGCCCGACAGAGTCAGCCGAACAGGGCCGACAGTCGATGTCGCCTTCCGCAGTGCCGCGATGTACCTGGCTACCCGCGCGTCGCCGTCCGGCACCGATACCCGGTGATTCTCCAGCGCGCGAAGGGTGAAATGCGAGGAGTCGGCCTTCCCGGTCGGCCAGTGCCCTGCTCCGGCAACAGCCATCGCGTTGCGCGTGACGTCCTCGATCCTGCGAGCGGTCGCGGCGTCAGGTCGTAGGACGACGGACATGACCCAGCGGCTCCCGCCGTCCACGGGTGGCACCTGGCACTGAACAGCGCCGGCCAGAATCGCTTCCCGGCCCTGCTCGAAGAGACTGTTGAACCTTGCCGCGTACATGCCGGTCGATCATGCCCCAGATCATGCGGCGGGCACAACGCGCACGCCTCGCAGAACGGGCTGTCAGTTCGTCTCTGGTCGTCTTCATGGTTCGTGACGACGGCGAGGCCGGGTTCACCCGCCCACGCCACTGAGCTCAGCCGAGACGATTCGGAGGTCTCGTGACCGCGTAGGTCGATTCAGTACGGCCAGTACGGCACCACACCGTCGACATGCAGCTCCTCGACGACGAACGCCCGCGCCACGGCGACCTATGAACCACAGGTGGCGCGCAGCGATCTACGGCGGCGCCGCGCGCCTGCGGTGACACCGCACTGCGGACACTGCCCCTGGTAGGTCCATCACCGGCAGTGACTGCGAGCCACACGCAGTCCCGGCCCCGGAGACAAGCCCCGGGGCTGGGTCTGAGAACGGCTCTGTCACTGGCCGCTGAGGTACCTGCCGTATGCGAGCGCGCTCGACGGGGAAGGCAGGCCCAGCTTGGCGGGTGTGAATGCGGAGGAGCCGTTGGCGCTCGCATGGGGCAGCAGCCACACGCCGCCCGCGGCGGCGTTCTCGCCCGGGGATCCGACCGCCAGGTCCGCCTTGCCGTCGTGGTCGTAGTCGCCGGTGGCGACGGCGGCACCGAACGCGTCGCCGGCTTCCGCGACGCCCGGTACGTGCGCGGTGTCCTGCTGGAGCCCGACGGAGTGGGCTTCGCCCGATGCGTCGACGAGGCCGGTCGGGCCGCCGGACAGGAGGGTCGCGGCGCCGGCGCCCGAGCGGGTGCCGATCGCCTCGCCGGGGGCGCCGGCGATCAGGTCGTCGCGGCCGTCGCGGTTGATGTCGGCGACGGCGAGGGCGGCACCGAAGTGGTCACCGTCCTCCGCGACGCCCGCCACGCCCGCCGTGTCCTGGTTGAGGGTCTGCTGGCGGAACCCGAAGCTGCCGGGCGTCGCGTTCCCGTAGTGGATGTGGATGCCGCCGCCCTTGGCAAGCTCCTCGGGGCCGCACGGGTCGTCGATGTTCTCGTCGGCGATCTCACGGCACTCGCCGAGGGCCAGGTCGTCGTGGCCGTCGCCGTCGAAGTCGCCCGCGGCGAGGGCGGAGACGCCGGCGTTGTCGGTGTTCCAGGTGTTGACCATGGCCTGCTCGGTCGCGTCCCAGGCCCACAGGCGTACGTGCGACTGGGTGAACGGGGTCTTCGTCCAATACCCGACCGCGAGGTCCGCCTTGCCGTCTCCGGTGAAGTCGCCGGTGGCGAGGACAGGGGCGTGGCCACCCATAGGGGCGGCGACGACCGTGGCGACCATGCTGTCTTCGCCCTGGGCGACGCGAGCGACGACCTTGTCCGTGCCGCCGATCACGATCTCCTTGTTGCCGTCGCCGGTCACATCGGCTGCCGCGACCGATTTGCCGTACGCGGCCGACGCCGAGGGGCCGTCGAGGACCACGGAACCCGAACCGGGGGCGCTCTTGCCGCCGCCCACGGCGAGGACCATGCCCACGTCCTTGCCGCGGCCGGTGATGTCCTCACCCGGGGTACCGACGAGGAGCTCCGCGCTGCCGTCGCCGTTCAGCTCCACCAGCGCCACGGAGGCCCCGAAGCGGTCGCCCGCCTCCGGGGTCCCGGGGACCTCGGGGGTGGACTGGCTGATGCGGATGCTGCCGTGGGCGCCGATTCCCTTCGGGCCTCCCCAGACGATGTTGACGTAGCCGGCTTTCGCCTTTCCACCGACCGTGCCGTCGGGTACGCCGACGGCGAGGTCCGCGTACCCGTCGCCGTTGAAGTCACCGTCGGTCTGCGCGGGAACGGAGGCCGAGGCCGGAATTGTCAGCCCGGCAGTGGCCGCAGCGACGATGGTGGCTGCTGTGGCGTACGTCCGTATCCGTGTGCGCATGTGGGCTCCAAGGGTGTCCGAGAGGTGCGGAGTTCACCTGTGGGACATCCGGAGGGCGCCCAGGGTTGTGCTGATACGGACTCGGATACGAGTTCGGTGTGCGACCGGGGGACGTCGTCCTCAGTGCAGCCGACCCAGCCGATGGCCCCTGGCGGGCGATGTTCACGCGGATCGGCACCCAGCACCCCCTGTACCGGGACTCCCGCCCGCAGGGCCGTGAGCGGCTTGATCAGTTCGGAGCAGATGAAGCGCGACACAGCTTTACCCTCCCCCCCTTGCCGTCGAGGTCGCCTGGTCGGCGAGGACCACGGATGGGCGCTTGCGGCGGTGATGGACACGCTGGACCGTGCCAGAGACGGCGATCGGGTGTTGCGGCGGCTTCATCACGGCAGCCAGGCTGGTCTTTACAGGCTTCCCCATATCGATGTTCCACGGCCGGTTCGCTCATCCATCCGGGCAGCATGGCCGGCGCTCCGAACCACCGCGACCTCGCTCAGCCGGTCAGGAACCCAGCGGTGCTCGATCGAGTTCACAACCCGCCTCGCCCGTGACCTAGAGCCCTAGATCCAAAGCCAGGCACGAGTAGTAGTTCCACGAGCGCTCTGGGTCGTACGCGGCGTTCGCCCCGACGTTCACCTCGGCCTCCACCCCCTCGGTCATGTCCTCGAAGCGGATCCGCGCGGGAAGCTCGCCGTACCGCGCGTGCCGTGCCGCCGCAGCAACCTCGCCGTCTATCGCGACCGACTTGTCCATGATCAGTCCTCATCTCATCAGTCGTTGAACACGTCCTCGTGTACTGCCTGGACGACAACCAGCCTGCACTTCTTTGCGTAACCTGTCAAGGCGGTTACTTCGTCATTGAGAGCTCGATGCCCACGCTCACGTTTCCGGGACATTGGGTGGCACTGTCGGCGGCGCCACCAACCGGCCGGCCCACCGCCAACGATCTCGCTCACGCTGCACACCAGCCAGGGCCTACTCCAAGGCGACAAGCGACAACTTCCCCGTCATCATTGACGCCGCCACCGTCTGACACCCCGGAGGAAGAAGGAACATGCGCCTGGGTCTGGCCCTCCCCACTTTCGGCACCTACGCCCATGCCGACGGTGTCATCACCGTCAGCGGCACCGCGGAGGACCTGGGGTACGACTCTCTGTGGACGGGAGACCGGGTACTCGCCCCCCGTTCGCCGAGCGCGCCCTATCCGAGCCAGGACGGGGTGATGCCGCGGATCTACGAGAACCACATGGACCCGCTGACGAGCCTGGCATTCGCCGCCGCCCACACCAGCCGCGTCCGGCTGGGCACCAGCACGCTCAATGGCCTGTGGCACCCTCCCCTCATGCTCGCCCGGTCGTTGACCACACTCGACGTACTCAGCCGCGGCCGGCTTGACGTCGGGTTCGGTCTCGGCTGGATGCCCGACGAGTACGCGGCCGTGGGCGTGCCCTGGGAAGGCAGGGGCGCCCGCCTCGACGAGACGCTCGACATCCTGGAGACGTACTGGGCCGAGGACGAATTCGCCCACCGGGGAACGCTGTTCACCGTTCCGGAGACCGTCGTCGGGCTGAAACCCGAGCAACGCCCCGGTCCGCCGGTCCTGCTCGCCGCGTTCAGCCCCGGCGGGCTGCGTCGGGTCGCCCGGCGGGCCGGCGGCTGGCTGCCCGTGGCGATGCCGCTGCCCCGTCTCATGAGCATGTGGAAGACGATCACCGAAGAAGCGGAGTCGGTGGACCGCGACCCCGGCGGGTTGCGCATGGCGCTACGGGTCAACCCGTCCCTGACCGAAGTCGAGGCCGAGGCAGAGCAGTTTCCCCAATCCGGAACGCTCGGCCAGTACATCGACTACGCGCGTGCCGCTGCCGAGGCGGGCGTGCATGAACTCTTCATCGATCTCGGGCAATCATCCGCGTCCCTCGACGAACGTATCGACATTGCAGGCCGCTTCATCGAGGGCGTACGGAGAGGCTGACAGGGGCCGGTCAGCCCTGCCCTGCCAGCAGTTTCACTGCCGACGGGAGGCGCTGCGGGCTGTCGTCGACGAACACACCATGAACGGCGTCCAGTTCGAGCATCCCGAGCACGAGGCAGGAGATCTCCGGTTCCGGCTTACGCACGTCGTGGTCCTCCGAGATGACCACGACGTCCCGGTCCCCCAGGTCGTATCCGGCCTGAAGGAGCCACGGCGCCGCACCGACCGGCCTGGAGAGGATCGCGACCTTCACTCGCGCCCTGCGGCCTCCCGACTTCCCCTCGTTCCGGGACACTCTGCCGCCAGCTCTCCAGCGAAAGCCTCCAGCGAGGCAGGACCCTATTTCAGCCCCACCGCCCATGACCCCTGGCCCATGACTCCTGGCCCATGACCTCGCTTCAAATACTGGCGGCAACTGGCGACCGACGGTCTCTACCGGGCGGCGTGGGGCGTTGACCTGCAGCTGTGAGCGCGGCCTTCGCAATGCAGACGTCCGGTGCGAACTCGCTTCGGAACTCGTCCCGTTGGCGGTAGAGCCCCGAGCTCTTGCTTCCGTCGGGGTTGGTGAGGGCGCCGCGTCGAGGGCGTCGGGCAGGGTGGAGCCGGAGTTTCTGTTCGTCGGCTCCAGGGCGACTCTTCCGGCGCAGACAGGAACGGCACCCTGTAGACGAACCCCTTGACCTCGGTATTGGTCCCGCGGCCTCGCTGATCACCAAGCCGCCGTAGCGGTGACGGACGAGGATCGCGGCGCCTTTGGCGCGGTCGAGTATGCCGCGCCGAGCGTCGGCGTCGGCGTGCGGGTCACGGGGGGGCACGCTGTAGCAACGCCGGAATAGCCGTCGGTGTGGAGCGGGCGATACACCGTTCCAGCCGGAGGCGTCGGCCGAAGACGCTGTGCTCCAGCACGATGGAGGGCTTACCTGCCGCCTGCCACCTGCCGGTCGGCATCGACATTGGCGGTGGCATCAGCGGCGCCTAGGTGCGATCACCCCGGCCCCGATGCAGGCGCGCGATGCAGGCCGTCACCGCCGCCCCGACGCCGGAATGAATCCGCCCCCCGGCTCGCACGCTTGACGTCGGACATGGAAAACCCCCTTCCCGAAGCCGTCGCGTCACCTGCTTGACCGGTGACGCGAGACCTGTCAGAGTCACTCACACGTTGGCCGTCGCGAACGGCACGCACGGCACGGATGCATGTCTCACGGAACACACGGAAGGTTTCTCATGATCAACAGGCGTACCTTCAGCAAGGCGATGGGCCTGGGCACCGGAGCGGCCGCGATCTCCCTGGCCGGTCTGCAGGGGGTTTCCCACGCCTCCACCAGCACCCCGAACCAAGGCGGCAAGCTGCCCGTGATCCCGTCCGTAACCCCGGGCACGCACACCTCCTTCCCCTCGCTGAAGCAGATCAAGGCGGGGTTGCTGAACGTCGGGTACGCCGAGCTCGGACCCGCCCACGGGCCTGCCGTCATCTGCCTGCACGGCTGGCCCTACGACATCCACAGCTACGTCGACGCCGCTCCGCTGCTGGCCGACCAGGGCTACCGCGTGATCGTCCCGTACCTCCGGGGACACGGCACGACGCGCTTCCGTTCCTCCCGCACGTTCCGCAACGCGCAGCAGTCGGTGATCGCCCTGGACATCGTCGCGCTGATGGACGCCCTGAAGATCGACAAGGCCGTGGTCGCCGGCTTCGACTGGGGCTCGCGGACCGGCGACATCCTCGCGGCCCTGTGGCCCGAGCGAGTCAAGGCCCTGGTGTCGGTGAGCGGTTACCTCATCACCAACCGCAAGGCGCAGCTGGAACCGATCGCGCCGGCCGCCGAACACACCTGGTGGTACCAGTACTACTTCGCCACCGAGCGCGGCAAGAAGGCCATGGAGCGGCAGGACCTCCGCCATGACCTGACCAAGCTGGTGTGGCAGACCGTCTCACCGACCTGGAACTTCGACGACGCCACCTTCGAGCGCACCGAAGCCGCCTTCGAGAACCCGGATTACGCCGCGATCGTGATCCACAACTACCGCTGGCGTCTCGGCTTGGCCGAGGGCGAGCGGCGCTACGACAGCTATGAGGACAGGCTGGCTCAGGCGCCCACCATCGCGGTGCCCACCATCACCATCGACGCCCAGTACGACCCGTTCACCGCGCCCGGCGACGGAACGGGATACCGCAGCATGTTCACCGGGAAGTACGAGCACCGCACGCTGGCCGTCGGACACAACCTGCCACAGGAGGCACCGACAGCGTTCGCGCAAGCCGTCGTGGACGTGGACCACTTCTGACAGAGAGCCCGAGGCCGGCCCGCGCGCGGACGGCCCCGGCCCGGCTGCCGCGGGCTAACCCACTCACGAAGGCCCGCTCCCATGACCGAAGTCCTGTGGGACCCATCTGCCGAGCGCCCAGTCTCGGGGCCTCGCAGCACAGGGGGCGGGTGGGCCTGTGGCCCAGGAGGCGGGTGGCCCTGTAGCCCGGCGGGAACATGATCTCGCCGTACATGCCCTCCACCACTCGTTCGTCGCTGAAGCCGGCCAGAGAGCCACCCATTGGCGGCCATCCGTCACCGTGCCGAGCCACCCTGGCGAGCGCCCGCTCGGGCGGTGGGCTCAGGTGGAACGGACTACGCGTCGCCCCCCAGCTACGTCGGCATCGATGGCCTCAACGCCTAGCGCTCACTGCTCGACCGGCTGCCCATGAGGCCGGCCGCGCCCGGGAGGAGGTCGACACCGTGTTCCGCGTGACCATCGACGCCGGCACCGCCGTGACCAAAATCGCCGACACCATCAGACTTGCCCACGGGCGCACCGGCATCGACCACGTCCGATCGACCCGCCATACGCAGGGGAATCCGTCGACGGGGCCATCGACCACGCCTCCGACGCCCTTGGCCTCGTCGACAAGGGAGGACATCTCCGCACGGTCTTTATGTCGCAGCGCCATCCGGCGATGCCACGTACGTGTGGCATTTACGGCACCTATTTGCGCATCACGGAGACCCATACCGTCCTAATATGCACAGCGCTGTAGGCTCTCCCTCATGAGGGCCGACGCCGCGCGCAACCTGGAAGCCGTGCTGACCACCGGAGCCCGCATGCTCGCCGCGGATCCCACCGCCAGCATCTCGAGCATCGCGGCAGAGGCCGGTGTGGACCGGCGGACCGTCTACCGACGGTTCGCGTCCCGCGAGGAGCTTCTCGCGACGATCTACGAATCCCGACTGGAAGCCGTCGAGCAGGCTATCTCCGACGCGCGCCTGAAAGAGGCTCCGGTCGCCGTGGCCCTGCATCGGTATGTGGAGGGCATCATCGCGGTGAACCGCAAGTGGCCCGTGGACCTGACCCGCATGCTGACCGACGACGCGGTCCGCGAGCGGCGGAACGCCTCGGTCCGGGAAGTCGACATCTTCCTGCAGCGCGCCGTCGACGAAGGGGCGATCCGTGCAGAGCTGCCCGAAGGATGGGCCAGCGCACTACTCCCGCAGCTGACCCACCTCGTGGTTCGGCAGATGCCCGATCTGAGTGACGGGCAGGCGGCCGATCTCGTCGTCGACACCCTGGTGAAGGGGCTCGGGCCGGCCTGATCCGACCGGCCTGGTGGTGAGGGAGAAGCGGCCGAGGTCGGCCGGGCCGTACCACATCCTCACCTCGGCGACCGCGGCGAGCCCGGCAGACCACTCGCGGCCATGGACGGACCGGATGCCCTCGAGATCGGTCGCCCCGCCCGGTGACAGGAAGTTCACCACCCTCCGCCCCACGGCTCACGGCTCACGGCTCACGGCTCACGGCTCACGGCTCACGGCTCACGGCTCACGGCCGGGGCACGAACTCACCCACCACGCGCCCAAGTTCCGCCCGCAGCCTCTGCGCCTCCGGAGGACCGCCCAGCGCGCACCCCGACAAGACGAACGACTCACCCCGCGACAGCACCGCATTCATCTCGCGCGCACCCGCCACCGGTCGAACGCGCCGCCCAACCGCCGGGGCTCGACGTGCGCGCACCCGGACTCGAATCGGGCCTGTCAGCGCCAACAGTGCTTGCGCGACGCTCTCACCGCACTACCCAGCAGACGCTTCGGCCGTCGTACGGCATCGGGTCGCCGGAGCCTGTGGATCTCGCCGGCGGATATGAAGCTTCGCGGCCTGACCCCAGCCCGGCAACCAGGCCCGCGACGTCACTGAGATCGAGTTCGACGCGGTTCACGTGACGTGCTTATGGGGTCGGTCAGTTGACGGCCGGAGAAAGCCGCGCACCCACAGTTTTCCCGCGGCACCGGATCGAGGGGGTCCAGGTCGGCCGCCGGGGAGGGGGTCAGCTCTCCGTCACCCGTGCCGGCCACAAGAAGGCGCGCCGCGAGGTGCTGTTCGAGCGTGCCGAGCACCCAAACGCCTCTCCTTCGAGGCCATTCGCGAGGTCCACAGCCCACGCCGCAGGCGCGACTTCGCCTTCTTGTCGGGGTTCAAGCGATGCGGATCTGCAACGCGTGCCGGATGGGCCACGACCCTCACCACCCATAACCATCTTGACAGGTTACGCAGAACGCAAGAGAGTAATAACCAGTCAAGCCGGTTACGTCATGTTCGCCGGTGACGGCTACATCGACAGCAGTTCTGACGCAAAGGGATCCCATGACCATCGCCCGCTTCCACCTCAAATCGTCCCTTCGCCCCGAGGAGGCACTGGCGGTGCTGACCGACTTCAGCCCCTCCCGCGTCGAGGCCTGGCCCAGCATCGACGCCGACCACTTCACCGTCCACGAAATCGGCCCGTCCTGGGCCGAAGTGACCGAGGGGACCAGCGCCGCATGGGAACGGGCGCACTACGAGTGGGACGACTCCAAGGTCACCATCACCACTTTGGACTCGAAGCTCTTCGGGGCCGGCGGCGGCTGGGTCTTCGAGCTGACGCCCGAGGGCGACGGCACGCGCATCCACGTAGAACTCACGCGCACACCTCGCGCACTGAAGGGCAAGATTCTCGCCTGCCTGCTCCCCCTCGTCGGCCCGCCATCCCTTCGCAAATCCTTCTCCGGCCCACTCAAGGCCACCGCGTAGCCGCCACGGTGCGGCGAGGAAGTCAGGGCCACGCGACAGAGGGAGTCGAGCAGATCCCCAGCAGCAGGGGATCCCGACCCCCTCCCCACCTCCGGCCCGCGCACCTCGGCCGCGACGCCAGGGTCACACACACCTATCCCTCTAGTAACCGTTCAAACAGGTTGCACTCGACGCATCCATGCTTGCAGCCATCACCCCCGGAACCCCGAACAGGCAGGTACAGCATGTCCCCCACCAAGAGCATCGACGACTCAGCGGAGAAGACCCACCCGACCGACGCCGAACTCCCGCCGCAGTACGGCTTCAGCGCATGGCCCGCGTCGGCGCAGGTCTGGTCCATGTCCGAGTCCGCAGTCATGTTCGGCTACAGCCTGGGGAGCAGCGCCTTCGTGTGAGGCATGGAGCGCGCATTCAGGTCACACCCGCACCGAACACGAGGCGAGACAGCTTACAGCCGCACGCATGAGCAACTAAGTCATCTAAGTGCTACAGTGAAGTGACAGATAAGACGAATGATTCAGAATTTCTCCCTGAGGAGCGCGCCCATGAACGTCTACGAACGCCTCTACGTCGCCGGCTCCTGGACCGTGCCGAGCAACCCCGAACTGCTCGACATCCGCTCCCCGCACGACCGGTCCGTCATCGGCCGCGCCGTCCAGGCTCAGCCCGCCGACGTCGACCGCGCCGTAGCCGCGGCCCGTGCCGCGTTCGAGAAGGGGACCTGGCGCACGACAGCGCCACTGGAGCGTGTGGCGGTGCTGCGCCGGTTCAACGCATTGCGCGAGGCGAACGCGGAAAGGATCGCCTCCCTGATCTCCGCCGAGAACGGCTCGGCCCGCTGGTTCACCCTTGCCGGCCAGCCCGGACTGACGCGGCAGGCGAACGCCTACCTCAAGGCGGCGGAGGAGTTCGGCTGGGAGGAGACACTGGCCCCCTCCGACCCGGCGTCACCGGTGCGCAGCGTGGTGCGCCGCGAGGCCGTGGGAGTGGTGGCCGCGGTGATCCCCTGGAACTCCCCGTTCTCGTCCGCCACTTCAAAGATCATTCCCGCTCTGCTGGCGGGCAACTCGGTGGTGTTGAAGGTCTCTCCGGAGAACTCGCTGAGCATGGGTTTCCTGGCCGAACTCGTTGACCGACTGGGCCTGCCCGAAGGCGTGCTCAGCATCCTGCCCGCCGACCGGGAGACCAGTGAGTACCTGGTGTCGCACCCGGATGTCGACAAGATCGCCTTCACCGGCTCGACCCGCGCCGGTCGCCGGATCGCCGCCATCGCGGGCGAGCAGTTGAAGCGCGTCAGTCTGGAACTGGGCGGCAAGTCGGCGGCGGTCATCCTGCCGGACGCGGACGTGAACAAGGCGGTACAGGGACTGAAGTTCGGCTCGCTGCTCAACAACGGCGAGTCGTGCATCGCACAGACCCGCATCCTCGCTCCGCGCGAGAAGTACGAGGAGGTCGTCGCCGGCCTCAAGGACCTGGTCGAGTCGCTGAAGGTCGGCGCCCCCGACGACCCCGACACCTTCATCGGCCCCATGATCCGCCCCGACCAGCAGCAGCGCGTACGCGACTACATCGAAATCGGCATCAAGGAAGGCGCCCGCCTCGTCACCGGCGGCCCGCAGATCCCCGAGGGGCTGGAGGGCGGCAACTACGTCACCCCGACCGTCTTCGCCGACGTCACCAACTCCATGCGCATCGCACAGGAAGAGATCTTCGGCCCGGTCCTTGTCGTCATCGCGTACGACGACGAGGACGAGGCCGCGCGAATCGCCAACGACTCCGAGTACGGCCTCTCCGGCGCCGTGTGGTCCGCCGACGAAGGCCACGCCCTCGCCTTCGCCCGGCGTATGCGCACCGGCACCGTCACCGTGAACGGCGCGCCCATCGGCTTCGACGGCCCCTTCGGCGGCTTCAAGAACAGCGGCATCGGCCGCGAGTACGGGGCCGTCGGCCTCGGCACCTACACCGAATACCAGACCGTCACCCTGTGACGCCTGCCCCGCTGCGGGGCAATCTCAGCGACATGTCCGAGCGAGGCGCCCCACCTCGCCTTCACCGGCACCTTCCGCATCGCCTCCGTCACGTACGGCGTCGCCACTGACTGCCTCAGTTCCAGACCGCCCGCACCCTGCACGTCGAGGCCGGGAGCAGAGGCAGAGACAGAGGCAGAAGTGGCATGGGCGTGCTGACGTTCGCTCCAGCCTGCGACATCGCCACACCGACCGAATGCAGGTGCTATCGGGGGATGTTCGGCTCCGTCTACGGCGTCATCGGCATCGCAGGCCCGTGGCTCAGCGACCACTTCACGGGAGTAGCCCGCGGCGGTGGGCGTGCCTCATCAACCTGCCGTCGGCGCGGTCGCCCCCGTCATCGCCGCCCGCACCATGCCCGCCAGCGGGCCGCGGCGCCACGACCCTCTACTCCCTCGGCGCTCTACTTCCGCGTCGCTGGTGTCGGCCCCGGCATGACACCGAGGGTGGTCCTGGCCTCGGCACAGAACACCGTGCCCGCCGCCGACCTTGCGCCGCCGGCACCGTCGTCACCTGCGCACCCTCGATCGATGGCCCGCGACACCGCCAGGGCGCCTTCGCCCACGTCGTCAACCCATCCAGAAACATGTCACGACCGCCCCTTCACATTGCCGTCACCGCATTGACAGGTTACTGGCACCATGTCAGGCTATAACCACCCAGACAAGTGACGGCTGTGCGAGCGAGGGCGGGGACAGGTATGACAGGGGCAGGCCGGCACGACGACAGCGAGGGCCGCCCGCCCCTGGCCCGGCCGCCAATGCTCGCCACCCCCGCGCCAGGGGCAGCCGAACTCGCCACCACGCCCCACCTCCAACGCAGTTGGGAGAAACCCCTGGGCGCCGCCTCATGGTCGGCGTCACGGGCGTAACCGGATCGCGGCCCCACCCGACCGCCTCGCTCCCTACGACCTGCCGTGGCTGCGCGCGGCGCGCAAGCGCTTGGCCGCGCACCGTCAGCGCGCCCTGCGGGGAATTTCAACCGAGCCAGAAGCTCTACGCGGGCAGGATCGCGGAAGCAGCGCTGCCCCGCGACACATCGCCTCCGCTCCCCCTCTGAAGCGACCGTCATGTGACGGATGCTTCCTCCCCGCCCTCACATGTAGGTACGCACACCGGTTGTCCGCACACACGTGTCGCCGCCTGTCGGCAGACATGCAATCGATAAGGAATGCAATGAGACGACTTCTGACCGTCTTCGCGGCCGCCGTGCCGCTGGTGACCGCAGCGGTGTATCTGCCGTCCGCCGCGGCGGAATCCGAGAATTCCGCCGCCACCGCCTTCCGATGCACGTCCACCTCCATCCCTCTCAAGGCGCCGGCCGGCACCAAGATCGAGTCCCTGACTGCGGTGAGCCGACCGACAGGGACCGTCGAGGTTCCTCCCGTCTCACCGCTGCCCGGGGACACGATCCAGGACGTGCCTGCCCACTGCGAGGTGACCGCCACGGTCAGCCACCCGGGGGTCGGGGATCACGCCAAGGTCCAGGTGTGGTTGCCCGAAAGCGGGTGGAACGGCCGGTTCCAGGCGGTCGGTGGCAGTGCCTTCGCGGCCGGCGACTACGGCTCTGCGCTGGCCGGCGCGGTCAAGACCGGCTACGCCGTCGCGACCACCGACGCCGGTGTCAGCAGCTACCTCGACGTCGACTGGGCCCTGAACAGCGATGGCCAGATCAACAAGGCCTCCCTGGAGAACTTCGCCTCGCGATCCGAGCACGAGGCCGCGGTCGTCGCCAAGCAGGTCGTCAACGGTGTCTACGGCCGACCCGCTTCGTACGCGTACTTCAACGGCTGCTCCACGGGCGGCCGTCAGGGCTACGTCGAGGCTCAGAACCATCCGGGCGACTACGACGGCATCCTCGCCGACGCGCCCGGCGTCAACTGGGACGAGTTCGAGGTCGCCACGGTCTGGCCGCAGGTGGTGATGAACGAGGAGCACACGTACCCCACCAAGTGTGAACTCACCCTGGCTACCCAGTCCGCCGTCAAGGCGTGCGACACGCTGGACGGCGCCGCGGACGGCGTCATCGGTGACCCGGCCACATGCGACTACGACCCGCGCCGCCTGATCGGCACGACGCTCGAGTGCGACGGCCGACAGATCACCTTCACGGCCGCGGACGCCACCGTGGTCCGCAAGATCTGGGACGGTCCGCGCACCACCTCGGGCGAGAAACTCTGGTACGGCCCCGCGGTCGGCGCCGACCTCACGGCTCTGGCCGATTCCAAGACCGGTGACGACGGCACGTCCGTGGGCGCGCCGTTCCCGGTGCCCGCCGAGTGGGTGTCGACGTTCGTCGAGAAGCAGCCCGCCTACGACGTCTCCACCGCCGGCTACAGCGAGTTCCAAAAACTGTTCCGGCAGTCCCAGGCCGAGTTCGACGACGTCATCGGATCGGACGATCCGGACCTGTCCGGCTTCCGCGAGTCCGGTGGCAAGCTCTTGACGTGGCACGGCCAGGCCGACCAGCTGATCCCCACCCAGGGCACGGTGGAGTACCGGGAGCGGGTCGAGAAGAAGCTGGGCGGCGCGCAGCGAGTCGACGACTTCTACCGGCTGTTCCTGGCTCCGGGTGTCAACCACTGCGCCGGTCCCGGCAACACGGGTCCCGCGCCGGCCGACGCGCTCGGCGCGCTGACCAAGTGGGTCGAGCAGGGCAAGGCCCCGCAGACGCTGAGCGCCTCCGTGAAGGACCCCTCGGGCAAGACGGTCACCCGCGACCTGTGCCTCTACCCGCTGGTTCCGCAGTACAAGGGAAGCGGCGATCTCGCGGACGCGAGCAGCTTCCGCTGTGTCCGCCCGCACCACTGACCCGTAGCGTCGTCCATGCGTGAGGGACGGGTCGGGACGGCGTGGGCAACGGTCCTGACCTGCCCCTTCTTCTCATGCCGGGGCTGCTGACAGGCGGGATCGGCGTGGAGACGCTCAGCACCGACGTCTCCGCGCCGCGTTCGCCAACACCGTGCCCGACGAGGCTTCATGGCTGCTCGACCACGATGTGTGCCAAAAAAACGTGCCCGGCTGCTGTGCGACCTGGCGGGCGCGGACGGTTCCGTATCCCCTCCCCGACGGGCGGCGTTGTCGAAGCCTCAAAGACGGGACCACCGAGATCCGCCGCTTACCTGCCCGACCTCTACATGCCCCGCGCTCGCGGCACCCCACGACCGCGGCGGGACAGCGCCCACACACGGGACAACTTCTTTCTGCGCGCCGCATGCACCTCGCGCGCTCCGGCGGAAGGCGGCTGCACGGTGCGCACGCCTCCGCCGTACGGACCGCTCACCGGCATCGCGCTGGGCGCGGCGCGGCAGTTGACGAGCGAACGCGCGTCGCCAGGCGCGGACACCGCGTTCTCGCACTCCGATGCAGGCCGGCCTGCCTGCCGCCGCACGCCACGGCGACCGAACCGGCGGCGCTGCTGTGTCACGAGCGGCTCGGGTTCACCGGGGACCTGTGCCTCGGGGCCGGGCCGAGCCAGCCGATCCCCTCGTCGCTCGTGTCCCCTTACAGAAGCGAACGCAGAGGGCCGCCGCTCTGGTGCACCGCGTCGCGACGGCCGCCGCACGCTCGGCGGCGCGAGCCCGCTGCCCTGTTCCCCTCGACGAACTCGGACGGCCGCCCGCTCGAGTCTCTCCTCGTGGACAGCATCGCAGCGCTTCCGCACGTTCGGTCTACGGTGGATCTCCTGCTGACCGACGGCGCCAGCTCTCCCACCGAAGGTGACATCCCGTGACGAGAGTCGCATACCAGGGCGAATACGCATCCAACTCGGCGACCAGTGCCCAGAACCTGTTCCCCGGATGCGCCGAGCTTCCCTGCACGAGCTTCGAGCAGGCTCTGGACGCGGTGACGCTCGGCACCGCCGACGTGGCGGTGATCCCCGTCGACAACTCGGCCGCCGGACGCGTCGCCGACGTGCACCATCTGCTGCCGGAATCGGGCCTCTTCGTCGTCGGCGAGTACTTCCTCGCCATCCACTTCGACCTCGTGGGCGTCCCCGGAGCCTCGCTCGACCAGCTCGAGTGCGTCCGCAGTCATGTGCACGCCCTCGGCCAGTGCCGGAAGGTGCTGCGCACGGGTGGCTGGCGGACACTCGTCACCGACGACACGGCGGGCGCGGCCCGCGAGGTGGCGGAGCTGGGCGATGTCCGGCACGCGGCGCTCGCCCCACCCGCCGCGGCACGACACCACGGTCTGGAAGTACTGCAGGCGGGCGTCGAGGACGACCCGGACAACACCACGCGCTTCGTCATCCTCTCCCGCGACGCGGCCATCGCCCCGGTCACCGGCGAGCCGACGATGACGAGCCTGTTCTTCGCCGTACGGAACATCCCCAGCGCCCTCTACAAGGCCCTCGGCGGCTTCGCCAGCAACGCGGTGAACCTGACCAAGATCGAGAGCTATCAGATGGGCGCCGGTCTCAACCCCAGTTGCTTCTACGTCGAAGTGGAGGGACACCCCGACGAGGCCGGTGTCGCGCTCGCCTTGCAGGAGCTGCGCTTCTTCTCCTCCGAGGTCCGCGTCCTCGGCGTCTACCCGGCGCACCCGCACCGACTGCGCGAGCGAGCCGCCTGAGGCGCCGCGACGCTGCGGCCGGCTCCACGTGAGTCCGGCCGCCAGTCGCCGTCAGACCGTGGCGCCGCTCTGGCGCGCCCGGTAGGCGGCGGCCTTGACCCGGTTGCCGCAGGTCCGCATGGCGCACCACTCACGCCGGTGGCCGCGCGAACGGTCGAGGTAGACCTGGGTGCACTCGGGGCGGGCGCACTCGCGCAACAGCGCGCCTTCGTCGCCGCCGAGAATCTCGACCGCTTCCCGAGCGAGGGCCGCCAGGCCCTGGGAGACGGACCCCGTGTGCATCACCCCGTCCGGCCCGAGCTGCGCCTTCACCGGCAGGCCCGCGGCGTGCCGGTTCAGCTCGGCAACATCGGCGGCGGGCAGGGACTCGGCCGCGAGGCGCGCGGCCACCAGCGAGTAGATCACCTCCCGCAGGTCGATCGCGGTCTCCAGGTCGACCTCGTCCGCCCCCGGCGGCGCATCGAGCATCTTGGACTCGACGAACCAGTCGTCGAGCAGGCCGGGCGTGGCAAGCTTCTCTGCCGGTGCGGCATTGCGGCGCGCACGCAGAGTGCCGACGAAGTCGAGTGGGAGCGTCCCACAGGGGAATGCATGGTTCACGTCACCATATTGACCGGTGACTGACGAATGCGCAATGCTCAAGCCAGTTCTCCTCTCCCCTCTCCCCTCTCCCCTCTCCCCTCTCCCCTCTGGCGACCCGCACGCTCGCGCCGAAGCGGCGCGCACCCTTCGCAACGCGTCGCACCAAAGGGGACACATGGCCGCTGAGCCGACGTCGGCATGTCTCGCCGCACACGAATGTGTTCAGACGAGGGGTCATACGCCCAGACCAGCAGGGCAGGCAGCCTCTCGCAGGCTTCGGCAGTCGTCACTGCCCTGAGTAGCATGTGTGTCACCCATTTCAACCCAAGGGAGAGTGAACTGGTTGTGCCCGACCAATCAGCCGAGACGCTCCGGTTGCGGTACGTCCAGCAAGCCGCATCGGACCTGAAGGAGAACCGTCGCCGGCAACGAGAACTGTCCGAGAAGCTCAAAATGTTGAAGCAGGAGGAAGCGCTCCTGACCGACATCCTGAGCCTCACGGAGCGGCTCCACGACCTCACGGAGGCACCTCCGGTGCCCGAACGGGCCCAGGACGAGGCCACGTTCACGCGCGGGCGCTCCTCCGGCAAACCCGCGACCGCCCCTGCGGGTAAGGCCCGTCGCCCTGCCGCGACGCGGTCGGCCAAGAGCTCCGGCAAGGCAGAGACCCAGGGCAAGCAGCGCCGACCCCTGCTCGGAGACCTCCTGACGGAGTTGCTCGCAGCGTCCGACAAGCCCCGTCCGGCGAAGGAACTCCGCGACGAGCTGCTGGAGAAGCACCCGGACCGGACACCGACCTCGCAGGTGGTCCGCAACACCCTGGAGGCTCTCGTCGCCAAGGGCCGTATCCGGCGGCACAGGCAGCAGCGTTCAGTGACGTACGCCCTCATGAAGTCGGACGCGCAGTAGGCGCGACGGCCCCGACAGATCCGCCGTTCCTTGCTTCGAACACGGCCGGTGCCGCGAAGGCTCCGACCATGCTGCGTCGCCCGGCCACACACTCAGGCGGAGTCGAAGTCGAGGTCGAGGTCGAGGTCGACATATCTCGACGGGACACATGCGCGTCGCCGGGTGTGACTCCCCATGTGCACACTCGCACCCGCCCTGACGCGGCAACGCCCAAGACCGCGGACGGTGGCGTCGTCCTGGGGCGTGGTGGCGCGGGTATCGAACCCAGCGATGCCGTCACCACCCTCGACCATCAGAGCGCCGGCCCACTTCTGCACACGCACAGGCGGCGCCGGGGCCCGCACGAGGCCGTGCGGCCTACGAGATCGCGACGCCGCGGACCGCCGCCGGGTGCCCCAGCCGCTGCGCCGCGTTCTACCGCGACAGCGCTCCCTAGGTTCCACACAAGTCAGCGAACGGGCTCCGCGACTGATCAACCGTGCAGCGGACCATCCGCAAGCGCTTGTTACTGAACTCCGACATCGCGGGTCAAGCCATGGAGTCCGTGCCGCGACAAATACGGAGCGTGCGTGGAACGGTCACGACGACCGTTCCACGCGCCTGCAACGCAGTTCGCCCGCGGAGAGAGCCGGATGGAGACGAGGCCGATGTGCCGCAGCCAGGTCCCCTGCCGTCGCTGTGCCGCTCGGGGTGTGCTCGGGGGCGGTCAGGCCCCTGGCTGCACCGGTCCGATCAGGGTGCCGGTGGCGACCTTCAGCCCGCCCTCGGCGAAGGACGTACCGGGGATCTGCCCGTCCGGGGCCTGGAGCGTGAAGGACGCCTCGTCCGCGAGGACCTGGCGGGCGTCATTGGGGACCTGGATGTCGAAGTGCACCGGGTGGCCGGGACCGAAGGTCACCACGGCGCGCTGGTCACCGTAATGGCCGGGGGTGATCCGGGTCCGCGAGCCGTGGTCGGAGAACCGCACGTCGCTGGGCGAACCGGCCAGTTCGCAGGGGTCGTACCCGTGCGGTGCCCTCAGGGTGACGCGGTAGTGGTGGTGCCCCGCGCTGGCGGGAGCCTCGGTGATCTTCGCGGCGTGGTTGGCCGGACGGCACGCGGAAGGAGCGGTGCCGCTTTCGGCCGCGGGGGAAGCCTGCGCAACCGCGGGAGTCGCCACAGCAAGTAGCACGGCGGCGAGGGTGACAGCGGTCTTGTGGTTGGTACGCATGAGCAATCCTTGCCTAGCTCGATGGCCCCGCGGGTGCTCCCCCACGGAACCATGGTCGCTGTGACCCATGCCCCCTCGCGCCCTCCGGGAATGTCCCAAGATCGTCACCGCAATGACGGCAACCGCCACACGACGGCGTCGGGCCGGCGCCCACCCTTCACTCCAGCCCTTGCCCCACCTATCGAAATTCGATAGATTTCCATTGCAACTCGATGGAAGGATGGGTCGTGGGAAAGCTGACCGTGCGTGCGCTGCGCGCCGTGCTCGTGGTGGTGCTGGCCGGCACCGTGTTCATACAGGCAGGGATGCTGTGGGTATTGGTCACCGGAAGTGACCCGGAGGACGGATCGCTGCCGCTGACCGCACTGCGCGTGATCACGATCCTGGGCATGGTGTCGGTCCAGGTCGCCCTGGTCTGCGTGTGGCGACTGGTGGCGATGGTGCAGCGCGGAACCGTGTTCTCCCATGCCGCCTTCCGATACGTGGACGGCGTGATCGGAGCGATCGTGGCGGCTGCCCTCGTGTGGTTCGCGGTCACGGCCGTCAACGCGCCGGGGCAGCGGGACGACCCGGGCGTCACCGTCATCATGGGCGGGATCGGCCTGGCCATCCTTGGGGTCGCGCTCATCGTGCTCGTGCTGCGGATGCTGCTCGCACAGGCTGTCGCGCGCGACGTCGAAGCTGCGCAGATGCAGGCCGAGTTGGACGAGGTCATCTGATGCCGATCGCCGTCGACATCGACGTGATGCTGGCCAAGCGGAAGATGTCCGTGGGCGAGCTCGCGGACCGCGTAGGCATCACGCCCGCCAACCTGGCGGTACTCAAGAACGGTCGCGCCAAAGCAGTGCGCTTCGCGACACTCGCCGCGCTCTGCGAGGTCCTCAAGTGCCAGCCCGGCGACCTGCTGCGCTGGGAGACCGAGGACGCCGCGGAGGGGATGACGCGCGCCGGGGCAGGCACGGAACCGCCTGGCGCCACCGGTCCCTGACACGGCGCATGGGCCGCATGACACCTGGACCGCATGGACGCGGATCGCCGATCACCCGCGGCGCCGTTCCGGCCGCCCCGCTGGGTGGACATGGGTCGACGTGGACCGCACCTTCCTGGTCAGCGATCGCGACGTGCGAACGCCCCACCGCAATCCCCCGTCCTTCCGGCGCGGAAGGACGGGGGGTTCGTTCGCAGGCCGGGCGGCCAGAGGTCCGCCACAGCCGCTTGACACCTGATCATGATCATCTGCCAGTTCGCCTTCGGACTGGATCCCTTAGGCAACGCGTAGCGGCGAACGTGCTGCACCGTGGCGCCATCCCTGTCATTGAGCCGTGGTTCCCGGGGTTCCATGTGGCGCGGTTCCGGGAACGTGACCGGCACGAGCTTCCAGGATCTTGGAGTGGTCGACGCCACGTGACCCGAACGGAAGACCGTACCCGTCTGCGCGTCAGCGCCGATCCCGTCTGCGCGTCAGCGCCGATCCCGTCTGCTTCGGCCATCTCCGCCAGAATCCCGGGGCCGGTTCCGCCCCGCCCTGCCCCGCCGCTCGTCGGTGGGCCGGCGTCCTTGCTGCTCCGCCCCGGCCGGATGGGGCGTCGGTCCAGCTCCATGCCCTCGACCTGGTGCGTCCGTCAGATGACGGTCTCTCCGTGCCTTCCTACCCTGTCCAGCGGGGGCAGATTGCCACGAACGGCGAACACGTAATCGCTCACGAGCCCTCCAGGGGCGACGGCGATCACGCCGGCGGCATCTCTTCGGCGTCCCTGCACCCGGTGGCCGCTATTTACTGCCGGCCGGATCCTTCTCGATTCCTGAGGGCCTGGTAGTGGTGGGCGAGAGCGTGGAACGCCTCCTTGGGTTCCCAGGGCGTGTCCGGGTAGGTACGCGCGTCCGAGGGGTAGTCGCTGGTCTCGTCGAGGATCTTGACGATGCCGTAGGAAGCGAGGTCGGGGTCCGGTCGGGACAGACGGTGGGGGGTGCCGTAGCCGGCAAAGCTGAACCAGAAGACGGAGTCGACACCTTCCTCTTCGAAGACAGGCATGAGGTCGTCGAGATAGCGGACCTGCTCGCTCTCGTCGCGCACCAGGTCCGGCTTCGGGGTGACACCGTCCGGCTCCATCGCCACGTACCAGCCCGCACCGCCGTAGTCGCCCGCCCCGCGG
This sequence comes from Streptomyces sp. NPDC055955, assembly GCF_042270245.1. NCBI lineage: Bacteria > Bacillati > Actinomycetota > Actinomycetes > Kitasatosporales > Streptomycetaceae > Streptomyces > Streptomyces sp. NPDC055955. Next base: position 424,275 of record NZ_JBHJYS010000004.1, on the reverse strand, counting down.
AACGTGCAGCAACCGACCTCCATGACGGCGACCGGCTTGTCGTGGGCGAACTCCTTGCGCAGGTCGTCGCGGTAGGTGGCGGCGTTGCGCAGGCCCCGGAATGCATCCAGACCGACGATGTCGAAAGGGCTCCAGTCCACGCCGTCCAAGGGGCACGAGGCGTAACTGACCAGGCCGCCGAAGAGGGGGCGGACGGTGCGGACCACGTCACCGAGGAAGGCGTTGACCTTGGCGGGGATGGGCCGGAGTGCGGCCTCGCGGTCAGGGCCGGCCAGGATCGGGATGCGGTCGTTGAAGATGTCGCCGGGCAGGTACCCGCGCGCGAACAGGCTCAGTTCGCAGCCGGTGACCAGAACGACGTCAGCGCCGTCGCGACGCAGTCGTTCGGCCCGCTCCGCACAGTCGGCGAAGTACGGAAGCATCTGTTCGTCAGTCATCTCACAGGGAAACGGTGAGAACCAGACCTCCAGCCCGACAGCCGCCGCGTGCCGAGCGGTGACCTCGATCCGGTCCGGGTCGCCGCCCGTGATGCGGATCGCGGTGCAGTGCAGGTCCTCGGCGATGACCCGCACGTCCCGCGCGACGACATCGGCGTCGAAGACAGGGCGAGAGGTATCGCCATTGGGAAAGGTGCCCGTGTCGTAGTGGATGCCTTTGCCTCGCATGCCTTGCACCTCCGACAAGAATCCGCGTCTCGCTTACGGTGCGATCGTCAAGTCTCCAGCGGCGTCAGAGTCAAGCCCGGATGGTGGGCAGCCGTGTGCATCCCCTCGCCGTCTGCGCGCAGGCAGCTCCGCCCTCCTCAGACAGATCCGCGTGATGGGCGGGAAACAAGAGGCGCTCGGTGACATGTGCCACGACAGCACGCAGTTACGCGACGGCATCATGGCTGCGAGCCCTGCGGCCTCGGTGGAGGTGCTCACGTCGGAATCCATGGCGCCAGCCGGCCACTTCCCCACCGGCCCGGTCACACGTCCTCATGGGGACGGCGAGGCCCCCATGAAGTGGCGAAGGAAGATCACGGACGGCGGTGCCGTAGCCGGTACGTCTAGGCGGCGCGCAACCAGATCCGCAGCGGACCCACAGGCTCGAAGCCATGACGGATGGCGGCCACCAGGTCGTCGCCCTGCTCGTAGCCGACTACGGGGAGGGTCGGGAACAGCTGATGCACCGCGCCCAGTACGACCGGCCAGGCCCTGGCAGAGCCGCCGTCCAGCGCGAAGACATTGGAGATTCCGACGACGTGGCCGCTGCGACTGGCCACCGCCCCGGCGACCACTCGACCGCTGGCGGATTGCCCGGCGAGCACGAAGACAGCCGGGTCGTCGAGCAGTTCGGGCCGGAAGAGGTCCGCGTTGCCTTCTCCGCCGTCCCAGGCGAGGGCCCACGTACGCAGCGCGTCCGGGGAACTCACCACGTACCAGTCAAGCTCGGGGGTAGGGGCGGGCGCACTCGCTGGGCGGTGTATCCACTGCGCCTCGAACAGCACCTCGAAGCCGGCCTCCGTCAAGTCGAGGTCGGCGAAACTGTCTTTGACGGAGGCGCCCGGTTTCGCGGTATCGATCCGGGCCACCAGCGCGGCCCGGTAGACGCTCGGCACCAGCGTCACCGCGTCGGGGTAGTAGAGCGGCGTGCGAGCCGAAGAGGCCCACGCCTGGGGTCCGAACTCACCGGCCGAGCCGTGCGATCGCCCCATCGCTGCGCACCACTCGGCGTTGTTGCGGGCGGCGGCCCGGACGAGGAGTTGCATCGGCGTAGTCACGAGTGCCGATCATGACGCGTCCGGCCCGGAGCCGCGATCGGTTTATCGCCGCGGTCTGAAGGACCATCTCCGTCAACATACCGATACCTACCGGGAGATGAGCAGCAGAGTCTCCCTGCTATGGTGCGCCGATGTCATCGATCAGGCAGTTCCAAGTCACCTTCGACTGCGCAGAACCAGAGCGCGTCGCTCGTTTTTGGTGCGAGGTGTTGGGGTACGTCGCACCGTCACCACCGGAGGGGTTCACTACTTGGGATGAGTTCAATCGCTCACTGCCGCCTGAGGATCAGGGTTCATGGTTCTCCTGCAGTGATCCCTCAGGTGTCGGCCCGCGACTGTTCTTTCAGCGAGTTCCCGAGGGCAAGGTCGTCAAGAACCGGGTGCACCTCGACGTACGGGCCGGCACCGGGCTCGTGGGGGCGGAGCGCCTCGCCGCACTTGAGGCCGAGTGCGCACGCCTGATCCCGCTCGGCGCCGTACACGTGCAAACTCTGTATGCCGACGGCGTCAACGAGTCGTGCATCGTCATGCAGGACATCGAGGGCAACGAGTTCTGTCTCGACTGAGCATCCTCCGAGACGGCATGGTGAGTAGCCGTCTCCCTCGGGCCTACCTCGAAGGTGGTCCCGTCTGGGGGCGGCGGTTACCCCGTGTGCGCGAGGTGGTGAAGCCGGACGATGCCGGGCATCGCGGTGTGCCCCTTGCAGAGACTCTCGCCAGCCTGGCGCAGATGTGCCGACCGTGTCGGCCGCCCGGAAAGCCACAAAATGCCTCTCTGTGCAACGAGTTGAGCAGCTCAGCTCTCACGATGTTCCTCCGGCCATCAACAGATCACGGGCCCCGCCACGGCCGTCACGAGCCGCGCGCAGCGGCTCCGCCCTCGCCGGGGACGCGGCCGAACGGCTCCTAGACAACGCAGAACTCGTTTCCTTCCGGGTCCTGCAGGACGACGGCGTAGTGCCCCGTGTCCGGCTCATCCGTGGTCCGAACGACGCCGGCACCGGCTTCGATCAGTCTCTCCACCGTGGTGGTGACCCGCTGCGTGCGGATCGCCAACGGGACGTCGCGCCCGCCGCCGACCTTCAGATCGAGGTGCAGCCGGTTCTTTCCGGCTTTGGGTTCTGGTACTTGCTGGAACCACACCCGCGGCCCTCGTCCTGCGGGATCGACGATCGACTCCGGAGTGTCGCCCGCGCCTGCAGGCAGCTCCTCCTCGGGCACCCCCGTGGCTGTCCAGTACTCCCGCCAGGTGGCATGACCGCCCGGTGGAGGTTCGGGTACGTATCCCAGAGCTTCGCTCCAGAACACCACCAGCCTGTGTACATCGGTGCAGTCGATCGTCAGTTGCAGCGTCATCTCCATACCCGGAGCCTGGCAGACAGGTCTGACACTCATGCAGGACCGGCCCACCGACTGGAAAGACGCACAAGACGCACGACACCCGCCGCACGGAACCCGCCTGACGGTGCACACGCCGATGGTCCCGACAGGATGGAGAGCGCGGACTCGGGTCGCCCGGGTTCTCAAGGCGCCGGTAGATTCAGCGGATGACTCAGTGGCATGGGAAGGAACCTTCGTCGTCCGAGGTCGGGGCGCGGGCCAGGGCGGCGGACAGTGACCGGGAGGCGGTGTCGGAGCGGTTGCGTGTGGCCGCGGGTGAGGGCCGGATCGATCTCGCCGAGCTGGAGGAGCGGCTGGAGCGGGCTTACGCGTCGAAGACGTACGCGGAGTTGGAGGCGCTGGTCGCGGATCTGCCGGCGGGTGGGCGGCCGGGGGCCGACACGTTGGTGCTGAAGACGCACATGTCGGCGATCAAGCAGGCCGGGCCGTGGGTGGTGCCGCCGCGGATCGTGGCCGAGAGCAGGATGCTCAACATCCTGATCGACTTCACCAAGGCGACCTGCCTGCACCGTGAGGTGACGCTGGAGGCATCGTGCGGGATGGGGTCCGTACAGGTCGTGGTACCGGCGGGGTGGGCGGTGCGCATCGATCCGGCCAGCACGAACACGGCGCGCATCGCGAACAAGGCGAACGGGCCCGTGGACCCGTCGGATCCGGTGCTGACGGTGGTCGGGCATCCACGGTCCGGGCAGATCAAGATCAAGCAGGCCCGTAGGTAGGTCACACCTCACCAAGTCCCGCCTGCGACGGGGAAATCAACGGGTGGCCCTAGGAGTGAGGGCGGCCCGTCGGCGGGGCCCCAGAGCCGGGTCTGGGTGAGCAGACGGGGTTCGGTCCCGTGGCGTGCCGCCATGGCGGCGTCGTTCGAGTGGCGGATCAACGCCGTAGCCCCGCATCGGGGTACAAGCAGGCCATGGGTCGGACGCGTGGTTGCGTCGTCTGTATCAGTCGACGGCCTTCAAGTCGCCCAGCGCGTCCGCGAGGTCGAGTTCGGTACGGCCACGGGTCTGGAAGCCATGTTTGAAGAGTTCGGTCGTGCGTTGCTGTGTCGCCTCGCTGCGAACAAGTTGCTGGAACAGGGCGGCATCCGCGCGTACATCGGCCGGCGTCGCCAGGCTGAGGGCGTTGACGGCTGATTTGGTGGCGATCAGTGCATCCCGCGGAAAGGTCCCCATGCGGGCGGCGATGCGGGCCACGAACTCGTCCAGCTCGGCGTCGGGCACCGCGCGGTTGATCCATCCGTAGCGTTCGGCGAGTTCGGCATCGAAATCGGCCGACGTCAGCAAGGCTTCGAGTGCCCGGCCCCGGCCCAGCAGACGGGTCAGGTGCTGGATCGCTCCCGCGCCGGGCGGGGTACCGATGCCGACTTCGGGCTGGCACAGGACAGCGTTCTCCCGGGAGGCGAAGCGCATGTCGCAGGCGAGGAGGAACTCACTGCCCGCTCCCCGTGCCCGGCCGCGCACTTTGGCGACGGTGACGGCCGGGATCTCACTGAGTCTGCGGAAAAGCATCCCGAGGGAGGCGTCGCCCGGGCCTCCGGCTTTCGCGGCTTCGGCGGTGTATTCGGGCACTTTGGTCAGGTCTACATGGGGGAAGAAGAAGTCGGGATCCGCACTGTCGAAGACCACCACCCGTGCAGTCGCCGGTCGGCCCGGCCGGCAGTCGGGCACGCGACCTCGACGGCGCGGGTCAGGGCTCTTCCGGGCCCTCCTCGTCGATTTCGAACCAGACCGTCTTGCCCTCCGGTTCGGGGCGGATGTTCCACCGGTGGGCCAGTACGTCGAGGAGGACCAGGCCGCGGCCTGAGGAGGAGAGCTCGCCCGGGGCGCGCCGGTGCGGGACCTCGTCGCTGCGGTCGGTGACCTCCACGCGCAGTCGTCGCCGGCCTGGGGCAGCGCCACTGATTTCGGCTCGAAGGACAGCGGCGTGTTCGGTGTGGATCAGCACGTTCCCGAGGAGTTCGGAGACGAGCAGGAGGACCGTGTCGACCTGCTCGGGCCGCGCCCAGTCGTGGAGCAGGCCCTGGAATTCGATCCGCGCGTCGGCGAGTCCCTGGGCCTGATCCTGTTCGAGGGTGAAGCGGAGGTGCCGCCCGGTCCGGTTCGCATGCACATCCGACGGGTCTCGGCGCAGGAGCAGCATCGCGATGTCGTCCTCCGTGAAGGAGGCGCCGGGCTGGTCGCCCGCCCGTGAGGGGGACGGGGACACGACAGCGTTCAGAAGCCGGTCCGCCAGGCCGTCGAGGTCTTCAGGACCGCCCGGGGTGAGGGCATTGCGCACGCGGAGCCAGCCGGAGTACATGTCGTGGCCGCCGGACTCGATGAGACCGTCGGTGCAGAGCATGAGGATCTCGTTCTCGCGCAGGGAGACGACGCTGACCGGGTAGTCGTCCTCCCCGAGGTCGAGACCGAGGGGCAGGCCGCCCCGCACGTGCTTGAGCAGACAGGTGCCGTCCGGCAGGCGCAGCACGGGATGCGGGTGACCGGCCCGGGCGATGCGCAGGGTGCCGGTGGCGGGGTCGGCCTCCGCGTAGATGCAGGTGGCGAAGCGGCCTTCGTCCAGTGACGTCAGGAAGCGGGACGCGCGTACCAGGACGGCGTCGGGGCCGTGCCCCTCTGCGGCGTAGGCGTGGATGGCGGTGCGCAGTTGCGACATCAGCCCGGCGGCCCGCACGTCGTGGCCCTGGACGTCGCCGATCACCACTCCGAGGCGCCCGCTGGGCAGGAGAATGCTGTCGAACCAGTCACCGCCGACCATGAGCCCCCCGCCGGTGGGCACGTACCGGGCGGCGACGGTGAGGCCGTCGACACCGGGGTAGATCCGGCTCATGCTGCTGCGCAGGCCCTGGGAGAGCGCGCGGTCCGCCTGGCCGTCGTACGACTGCTCGATGCTCTGGCTGAGCAAGCGGGCCATGGTCACCAGCAGGGGTCCCAACCCGTCGGTCATCTGTACCGGGGCGTCGAAGGCCGCCATCCATACGCCGGTGAGCTGGTTGTACGTCGTCAGGGGCAGGAAGGCCCAAGCCTCGTACCTCTTCGGTCCGCCGAGCTGCCAGGCGGTCGGGAAGCGGTCGCGATACTCCTGCGGAGAGGCCAGGAAGACGGGGCGCCCGGTCCGGGCCACCTGCGCGACCGGGTGAATCATGCCGATGGGCAGTCGGAGCGCGTCGACCTCGCCGTCGCGGAAGCCGACCTGGCCCACGCACTTCAGGACGTCACGGTCCGACCGGAAGACCGCCTGACCACACAGCGGCAGGCCGGGGTCGGCCAGCTGGGAGATCAGGGCGAGCGCCTCCCCGAGGGATGTGGCCCGGGCCAGGGCGTGCCCTGTCACGAGCAGGTCGGCTCCGCGGTGCCGTACCGGCCCGGACACCGTGTCGGATCCGCCGATGGTGGGACCCGCCAAACGGTTGAGTGTCGCGACCTGGCGCAGCTCGACGTCGTACTCCTCGGAATTGCCGTACTCGCGCCCACCACCCACCTGCGGCACTCCCGTCTCCTCGGCGCACTCTGCCGTCCCGCTCCCCCATGTTCCGTCGATCAGTCCCACCTCGCCTGCTCACTCACGTCCCGGCGCTCTGCGACGTCCCCATCCGCATCGATCGCGTCGACGGACGCGACGGTGCGAGACGAAGGCCGACAGGGATGGCTTCGACCTCGTCCATGAGGTTGGGTCATGGCCGGGGTGGTTCGGCGCCCTCATGCCTCGCAGCAGGCCGAGAGATGTCCAGGACATCGCCGTGTGCCTCTGCCACCCGGGGCGGGGGGGCCGAGAGCGCTCGCTGCTCCATCTGGACGACTACGGCGGGTCCGCACACGTCCAGTGCGCTGCCTCAGTCCCCCGCGAGCATCGCCCGAGCCCGCACACCGACCTCTTGGCGGTTGTACGCGTGGACAGGCCGGCTTCCCGCATCGGATCAGGCGTACGGCGACCGCCACGTGACGGCATGCAGACGTCACGGTCGAGGCGGCGGAGCTCTCAGGGCTGACGACGCGCGAGGATGATCCCTCCGAGCCTGCTCTCGGCGGAGGTGAGCGTCTTGTGCGTCTCGACGGCGAAGCCGGCTTCGTCGAGCCACTCGATCATCCGGTCAGGCTGCCGGCGATGGACCTGGACCTTCATCGGGTGCCCGCCGTAACCCTCGGTCTTCAACTTCGACCCGTCGCCGACATGGAAGGCGAGCAGGAGCGGACCACCGGGCCGAAGCACTCGACGGAAGTGCGCCATGACCGATCTGATCTCGCCGTCCGGGATGTGGATCAGTGAGTACCAGGCGACCAGGCCGGTCACGGAGGAATCAGCGAAGGTGAGGTCCGTCATCGTGCCGAGATCGAACCGCACACCGGGGTGATCGCGACGGGCCACATCGATCATTCCCGGTGACAGGTCGATGCCGGACGCGTCCAGTCCCAGCTTCCGCAGGTGGCCCGTGATCCTGCCCGTCCCGCACCCCACGTCCACGACCGGCCCGCCACCTTGCGCGCCCACCAGTTCGGCGAACAGAGCCAACACCGCGCGTTCTTCAGGTGTTTCGTCCAAGAGGTGACGTGTCAGCTCTGCGTAACTCGCAGCCACGGTGTCATAAGACCTCCGCGTGTCCGCCAGCCAGTCGTCCGTGTTCGGTCCCGGTTCCACCGACCGAACGCTACCCAAGCCATCGGCGGCGTGGCAGACGAGTTCCGAAGCCGGCACGACCCGCTCGGCCGAGGGCGCGGCGCCGGGCGTCACCCAGTCGTTGCGGGTGTCTGGGTGATGGCGACGGCACACCAGGGACCTCGGCCGGTGCGGGCCGGTGAACGACTCAGGCTCCGCGAAGGACCACTTGAGTGCTGCCGGCCCACGTCGTACGACGGCACCGCCAAGGCCGAGTTGCAGGTCCTGTCGACAGCGGAGGCTACGCCTTCCGCGAGTCGGCGATCTTGTCCAGTTCGCGCATCGCCTCGGCGTGTGCGCTCATGCGCCGGCTCAGACTGCCGCTCGTGAACAGTGCCACGCCGGCGACCGACACCGGCACGGACAACCCGAGTACGGCCAGAGCCTCCGGCCAGTCGCGTGCGTTCTGACACCAATCACCGTTCTGCAGGCCTTCGTTGGCTGTGCCACGATCCGTCGACAACCGTGCTTCGCACTCGCGGGGGTAGCGGTCACCCGGTTCCTCATCGACCTGGTACGGAATGAGGAGCAGCACGGCACACCATGTCCACAGAAGCGCCGCCAACGCCAGCAGGCCCACACCCCAGGCGCGTATCCGACTGGCCCGGTCGCGGAAATCAAGATCGTACTCACGTGATCGCATGGCGGACCAAGCTAGCAGCAGCCTCTCGCCACTCCCGACGCTCGCCGCGGTTGCGACCCGCACCGCTTTCCCCACCGGCGACCACGTGACGGGAAGTCATCTGGCCGACGGCGGGGACACAACGTCGATGCTTCGGTGGTACGAGGGGCTGGTCGATCGTCGCCACCGCAGCCGACGCTACGGACGGAGCACGATCTTGCCGTGGGTGTGCCCCCGCTCCAGCTCGCGGAACGCGTCTCGCACCCGCTCCAACGGGTAGGTCCGGGCGATCGGCACCTCCAGCTCCCCGTACGCTGCGAGCCGGGCCAGCTCGCCGAGCACGACCGCGCATGCGGCCGACCCCTCCCCGTAGGTCCGCGCACCGACCCTGGCCGCGGCCTGCCAATCACGGATGGTGTTGATCCGCGCCGGCCGCACGCCCAACTCCACCGCCAGCTCCACGTAGCCTTCGCCGAACGTGTCGATGAACGCGTCGACGTTCCCGCCGGCCGCCTGCCGGATCCGCTCGGCCGCGCCTTCCCCGTACTCGACCGGGACGACACCACGTTCCTTCAGCCACGCATGGTTCCGCTCGCTCGCCAGACCGATCACCGTGGCGCCGCGCCGCCTCGCGAGTTGCACGGCGAGCGACCCGACGCCGCCCGCCGCACCGGACACCACGACCGTGTCGGCCGGTCCGGGGTCCACCGCGAACACGGTGGCGTATGCGGTCGTGCCGGCCACGTACAACGACCCGGCCACGTCCCAGGGCAACTTCTCCGGGCGGGAGACCACGTTCACGTCGTCGACCACGACGAACTCCGCGTGGCTCGCTCTGTCATGGGTGAAGCCCAGGACCCCGTCGCCCACCGCGAAGCCGCGCACCTGCGCGCCGACCTCCACCACGACGCCGGCCAGGTCGCTGCCCTGACCGGAGGGGAATGTGGCCGGCCAGCGATCGTGCCGCGCGCCCTTGCGGATCATCACCTCGCCGGGCTGGATCCCGGCCGCGCGGACCTCGACCAGCATCTGCCCGGGGCCGGGCGCCGGGCGCTCCACCTCCTCCACCCTCAGCACATCGATCTCGCCGTACTCGTGGAACCGCACTGCCCTCATTGGCGTGATCACCGTCTTTCGTCGTTCCGACAAGCCCTCGACGGCCGCGCGTCGGTTGCCACACGTCGACCGTGCCATCGCCTTCAACGACGCAGGAACGGGGGTGTCTTCCCAAAAGTGCGGAGCTTCCCAGAAATGCGGAACGTGAGAAGTCTCAAGGGCCTCCACGGCACTGTCGGCGTGATCCGGATCCGGGTCGGTCCGTGATCCGCCGGACAGAATCTGGCGGTGAGGTCTCGAAAACCGGTGGAACGGCGCCGCTGTGGACCCTTACTGTGCTGCCGGACCAAGTCGCCCAGGCAAGGACGTCCCGTTGTACACCGTGTGAGACCACCCGAGTGCTGATTCGTCGCGCGTCGCGCTTGTTGCGCCGCGCTGCTTTTTGCTGCGGACCTCTCACTGAAACCGGTGTACTTCTGTGCTCGACAACTGGGTTGTCATGCCCACCTGCTTGCCGCTCGTCCTCCGTCGTTGCCACACGTGCGCGTCCCAGCGCTTCCGGCCAAACGGCAAATTCCGCGTCAACGCGAACCACAAGCTCCTCGACGTCTGGCTCCTTGTGCTGTGTACCGCTTGCGGGGCAACGACGAAGATCACCGTCCTGGAGCGGATGAACGTGCGCTCCATACGGCCTGAGCTGCTGGACCGGCTGCATGACAACGACCCTGGTCTGGCAGGCGAGTTGCTCCAGGATCCGGTCGTGCAGCGCCGCAATCGCATCGCCCTCGACTGGGACGGCGCCTGGCGCCTCGACACCGGCGGATCGGATCACCTGGACCGCGAGGTGATCGACGTATCGGTCCGGTTCACGGCGCGGATCCCTGTCCGGCCGGTGCGTCTGGTCGCTGAAGGATGCGGTCTTTCGCGAGCCGCGGTCGAGAGACTGGTCGCGGAGGGGAAGCTCGTTTCGGCGGTCCGGCTGAGCAGCAGGCTCTCCGGCGACTTCACCTTCACGCTCAAGCGCTGAGCCCTCCTCAAGACCAGGGCCTGTCCGGCACGACGCGCCGGACAGGCCCTGGTCGACCCGGCCTTCCGCCCCACCGGGTTACGGCGGCGGGGTCCCGCGGGGGGCGTTCGTGAGCCCGTGACGACGTCGACCCGGGCCGCGTCGGGGCGCGGGGCATCTGCGCGTCGTCCGGTCACGTACTTTCGCCGCGCAGACCGGCCACCGCGACAAGAAGGTCGCCCCGGGCCGCGCCGCGGGCCTCGGTGTGCTCGGCGTCAGTCGTCGAGCGCCTGGTAGAGCGTGGTCCAGAAGTCGAGCATGAGATGCACCGGATCCGGGACGGACGCTCCGACCTGGGTGAGCAGGATCCCGGTGAGCTGGTTGACCGGGTCGGCGTAGGTCGAGGCGCCGCTTCCGCCGTCCCAGCCGAACTGGCCGACGGGCGCGTAGTCGCCGCGATTGGTGCGCACCGCCATCCCGAAGCCCCAGCCGCCGTGCTGCCCCTGGCCGAAGGACACATGGACGTTGTTGACGGCCAACTCGTGCCGGGCTGCCTGCTGTTCGGGCGAGAGCCGGTTGGTGGTCATCAGCTCGACGGCGGGCCGGGACAGGATCCGCTCGCCCTCGTGCATGCCGTGGTTCAGCAGCATGCGGAAGTAGGCGTGGTAGTCGTCGGCGGTGGAGTTCAGGCCACCGCCACCGCCCTGGAACGCCGGAGGCGTGCTGTGACGCCCCGTCGTGGCCTCGTCCCACACCTGGAACTCTCCGGTACCCGGGTCGGGGGCGTACAGGGGCGGCAGCCGGTCGATCTGGTCCGCGGGCACGTGAAAGCCGGTGTCCTTCATGCCCAGCGGCTCGAAGATCCGCTCGCGCAGGAACGACTCGAACGACTGGCCTGTGACCCGGGAGACGAGCACGCCGACCAGGTCGCTGCTGATCTGGTACTGCCAGCGCTCCCCGGGCTGGTGCATCAGCGGCAGCGTGCCGAGACGGCGCATCCACTCGTCCTGCTCGGGCATCGGCGTCGGCAGGTTGGGGGTGATCCCCTGCTCGAAGACGGCGTTCATGATCGGGGTGCCTATCACCGTCATATCCATGCCGAGACCGAACGTGGAGGTCAGCACGTCCCGTACGGTGATCGGCCGGCGCGCCGGCACGGTCTCGTCGAGCGGGCCGTCGAGCCGTTTCAGCACCTGGCGGTCGGCCAGTTCCGGCAGCCAGCGCTCCACCGGGTCGTCCAGGCGCAGCTTGCACTCGTCGAGCAGGACCATCGCCGCCGCGATCGACACCGGCTTGGACGTCGAGGCCATCCGGAAGATCGTGTCGCGGCGCATGGGTGCGCCGCCGTCGTGACGCATCGTCCCGATCGTTTCGACATGCGTCTCGTCCCCCTTGCTGAAGAGGGCGACCACCCCGGGAATCTTGCCCGAGTCGACATGCCGGGCCAGCACGTCGTGCACCCTTTGCAGCCCTGCCTTGGAGAAGCCGCTGTTGGACATGGTGGTGTGCTCCTTTGACTGAGAATGAGAGAGCGGATGCTCAGCAGCCGAGCCGATCGGCGATCACATCCAGCACCTGCCGCAGAGCGCGTTCCCTGCGGACCCGAAGCCCGATCTCTGCGATCCCGGCGGCGAATCCCGGATGGCCGGGACGGACTCGGTGGACGCGATGGGTGACCTGGTGCCTGCGGGGCAGGCCGCGACGGCGGGCACTGCGGCGTACCAGCTCTGCACCGCCGCCCTGGACCGGTCCCGGTCCACCTGGGTCTCCAGCGGCTCCACCGGCCCGGCGAACTCGGCGTGGTTGTCGGCGCCGGACCCGGCCACGACGGTCATCGCTCCCTGCCGAGCCGCCGATGCGCGGGCCAGCAGCAGGTTGTCGTCGCCCACCCGGCCCCTCGGCCACGGCAAGCAGCAACCCGGTGAAAGCGGTGATGTCGTGCGGCAGGTCATTGCGCACCGGCGCCGGGGCAGCCGGGCTGGTCCGGGGCCCGTCCTCGGCCCGCTCCCACACCTCGCGCAGTGTCGTCCTGGGGTCATGGCCGGCGGCCTTGCAGGGCGCCACCACCGTCGGCCAGGGCGGAACGGCCTGTCCGGAGAAGTAGCGGGACAGGGAGGAGCTGCTGACGTGGACGTCGCGGGCGAGCTGCGCAGGCTCCGTCCGGTGATGTCGCACAGCTGCAGCGGCCGCCCCGCCAACTCCTCACTCACACTTGCCGACCTTCCCCCGGATATCACGCGCTGATACTAGATGGAGTGGGCCGAGGCGGTGCGAAGTTCCGCAAGGACCGCTTCTCGTCCCGCGTCCTCTCATGCATCCGTCCGCATCGGAGAACCCGACGGCCAGGAAGATGTGTCACTCGCCGTCCTGCTGCTCTTGTGCGGACGCGCACACGCGGCCATTCGCCTCGGTCTTGGGACGGTGATTCGGCCGGAACGCCGCCGACGCCCCCCTGAGACGGAGAACCGTCGAACGGCCCGCCCCTCCAGCACGAATGCCGGAGGGGCGGGCCGCGACCTGTCGTGGTCGCGTACGTCCGTGATCAGACGGTCGGCAGCTTGGCCACCACGATCTTCGTCGAGCCCTGCGCCGTGATGTCGGTCGCGTAGAACGCCACCTCACCGCGGTTGTTGACGGCGACGCCCTCGGTGGGCACCCAGTGGGCGGGGTCCACCATCGCGCCGAGGTCGTACATCCGGCCCTGCGGGTCCCACACCACGGCCGTGGTGACGTCGGGCTGGAGTTCGGCGTTGCCGACGATCCAGCCGTCGTCGTTCACCTTCAGCGCCTTGGCGCTGAACCCGAAGTCGGGGAGCCGTGTCATGGTGCCGCCCGGCTTCAGGACGAACGCGTCGTCGCCGCTGGTGCCGACGATCTCCCCGGAGGCGTTGACCGACTCGGCCGTGCTGTCGACCATGCCGGGCAGCGTTCCCAGGTCGCTGATCGTGCCGTCCGCGCTCCACTTGACGGCGCGGCGCCTGCCGTCCTTGGAGGAGTGGCCGACGACGACACCGGCGTCGTTGATGGCGAGCGGCTCGGTCAGCGTGTGGGAGTCGGTCAGGTGCGTCAGCTTGCGGAAGCCGTCCTTCGCGGACCAGGTGAAGGCGTCGTTGACTTCCAGGTTGCCGCCGGTCGCCGGGTTCTTGATGTACCCGGTGGCGTTGCCGACGACCGTGCCCGCGTCGTTCACGGCGAAGCCCCGGTCGTAGCTGTACGTCTCCCAGTCGGGCAGTGGCAGCGTGGTGAGCTTGCCGTCCGCGTCCCACACACCGGCGCGGGTGCCGCCCTCCGTCCGGGTCACCTGGCCGGTGCCCCACGTCCCCGAGCCGCTCTGCCCGAGGACGTAGCCGCTGCGCAGACCGGTGCTGTCGAGGAGGGTGATGCCGTGGTCTGCGTCCCAGCGCATCGGCCGGGTGGCGCCGGACACCTGCTGGGAGCCCACGATGTGGCCCTGGTCGTCCATGCCGAACGCGACGGCGGGGCCGAACGACGCCGTGACGTCGGCCGTCGGCTGGGTGACCTTGCCGAGCAGCACGTCCGCGCTGCCCAGCGGTGTGCCGGCGTCGCTGGCCAGCGAGAAGCGGCCGACGAGACGCCTGCCGGAAGGCGGCGCGGTCTCTGCGACGAGCCGCCCGGTGACCTTCACCGACCGGCCGGAGGCCAGCTTCACCGGCTTGTCGTCGTCCACCGTCACCGCGCCCAGCGACTTCGAGAACATCGTGTCCTGGATGTCGAACGAGGTGGAGCCGGACGGCACATCGGTGCCCGCGATGTACAGGAAGTAGTAGCCGGGCTTCGGGTCCTTCACGGTCAGCGACTCGCGGAAGCCGCCGTTGGTGGAGGAGGCGACGAGCGCGCCGGACTGGGCGATCAGGTACAGGTCGAGGTCGGCGTCCGGGTCGGAGGCGTTGCCCATCGACACCTCGAGACGGGTCGCGTCGCGCGGCACCGTGATCTGCTTGCCCGTCATCGACTGGTCGGTGACGGTCGGGTGGGCCTGCGACAGCGCGCCCAGGGCACCGCCCGTGGCGTGCGCGGTCACCGGCGCGAACCGGTTGACGGCGGTGAACGCCTTCTCGGCGGGCGCGTGTACGGCGGTCTCGTCGATCACCGACGACGCGGGGTCGAACGTGGCCCCCAGCACCGTGGCGGTCAGGCGGTACGGGTTCTCCTGGACCGGCGACGTGCGCCGCGACTCCACCTCGAACTCCCAGACTCCGGGCATCGGTTGCTCGTAGGTGCGCGAGTCTGGGGCGCAGTCCGCGGGGTCGGAGAAGTGTGTGTAGCAACGGCTGACCGCGCTGTCCTCCACGGGCATGCCCTGCGGGTCGACGGCGAGGAAGCGGGTCTGGCTGTCGCCCTCGACCCCGCTCAGGTCGACCTTGAGGGCCGCCGCGCCCTCGGGCACCGTCATGAACACCGACCGTGTCCCGTTGCGGTCCACCGAGCCCTTCGCCGAGACCGCGTAGGACGGCTTCGCCGGGTCGGCGGCCACCACGACCGTGACCGGGACGAGCTGGTCGACACCGGGCGTCAGCGGGTCGTCGACCCGCAGCAGCGCCGAGTGCGCGCCCGCCGAACGGGCCCGCGCCTGCACGGTGACCGTGGTCTCCTTGCCCTTCGTCAGCAGCACGGTGTGAGGGGCACTGAAGGTGCCGTCGTTGCCCACCCATGACAGCAGCGCGAGGGCACTGCCGGAGCCGGTGCGGGTCAGCCGGACGTCGTAGTTCTTGCTGCGGTCGGTGACCTGGCCGCCGTCGTCCGCGGCGCACCGGTTGTACACGCCGGTGCCGGACTTCGGGGTGGCGAGCATCCCGGCGAGCGCACCACAGACCGGAGCGCGCACGGTGTAGGCGGTCGGGTCGACGTGCTTCGCGATCAGCTTCCACGCCGCAGGTACGGAGACGAGGCCCGCTCCTTGCGCATAGGCGGGCTGGTCGTCGAGGAAGGTCGCCGAACTCGTCAGCGCGGTGCGCAGTGCGGCGGGTGTCACCTTCGTGCCGGTGGCGGACGCGGCCGACAGGAGCAGCGCGACGTCGCCGGTGGCCTGCGGCGACGCCATCGACGTACCGTTGAACATGGCGTATCCGGCGGGCAGTTCGTAGCCCGTCTCCGGCACTCCCTCGCCCGGCATCCAGGTCGGTATGGACGACACGGCGGCACCGGGGGCGACGACCTCCGGCTTCATGCCGCCGTCCTCGCGCGGTCCGCGCGCCGAGAACGGGAACAGGGACTGACGCGCCGTCACCCGCGAGCCGTAGTCGGCCCACCAGGTGTCCTTGCTGACGGACGCGCCCACCGCGAGCACCTTGTCGGAGACGGCAGGGTCGGCGACGGTGTTCATGCCGGGGCCGTCGTTGCCGGCCGACGACACGATCTGGACGCCGTAGTCGTCGATGAGGCGGTTGTAGAGCACGGCCCGGACGTTGTCACCGTCGTTGAGCGCGGGCAGGCCGCCGATCGACAGGTTGACGACGTCGACGTGCTGGTTCACCACGGCGTCGATCATGCCCTCGGCGAGCGCGTAGGACGTACAGCCCGAGGCGAACAGGCAGACCCGTTCGGAGACGATCTGCGCGCCCGGCGCGGCACCGCTCATCCGGCCGCCGAACAGGCCGTTGCCCGTCGCGATTCCGGCGACATGCGTGGCGTGCGAGCCGGAGACGATGCCGATGTTCACGAAGTCCGCGCTCTTGCCGGCACTGGTGCCGCCGCGGGGCGACAGATCCACGTCGTCCCGGTATTCGACGGTGAACGGCATGGACTCGGCGACGGCCGTGTCCGGGTCGTCCTGGCCGAACGTGGCGAACGTGCCGCTCTTTGCATACGGCTCGACGACGTCGCCGTCCCCGAAGGTGTGGTCCAGGTCGGCGTCGACCCAGATCCGGTGATCCGACGTGCGGTACAGGACGCCGAAACTGTCCTTGTAGTCGCCGTCCCGGTTGATGTCGCCCCGGAGCTCGCTGCTGTAGGTGGTGTCCTCGTCGAACACCTGGAACTCGTACGCGCCGTCGGCAGCCTTGTAGTCCACACCGCCGTAGCGGAACGAACCGCCGCTGGCGGTGACGCTGTGGCTCATCTGGAGCCACGTCGGGTCCGCATCGGTGACCGGGTCGGTGGCCGTCACCCAGTTCTTGATCTTCGGGCTGCCGGTGGTCGTCTTCTGCAGCGCGGGGTGGGCGCCGTCGACACCGGTGTCGAGGATGCCGACCGTCACCCCTCGGCCGTCCCAGGTGGGATGCGCGGCGGTGAAGTCGGTGGCGCCGGTCTCGCCCGTGGGCAGATAGGGGTTGTCCGCGGAGGTGTTCTTGCCGGGAGCGGCCGGGGTGATCCCGGTGCCCGCCCGGGACTTCCCGTCGGCTGCGGTGACGGGCGACGGATCGGGAATCCTGAAGGTCTCGTTGAGGTCGACGGCGCGCACCGAGGACAGGCCGGCGAGGGCGGTGACCTTGCCCGTCGGCACCGTGGCACGCACGTAGCCGAGCCGGTCGGAGAACTCGCCGACACGGCCGCCGAGTTGGGTGACCTTCTCGCGCAGGGCCTCGGTCTCTCCCTCGGCGGTGGCGACCAGCACGGTCACCGACTTCGCCTTCTTGCTCTCGGCCTTCTGCAACAAAGTGCGGTCGTGCGAACCCAGCTTGTCGTGCCGGGACTTGAGCGCCTCCTTGGGGCTGTCGGGAATGTTCGTCCCCAACGGGCTTGGCACGGGCGCCGCTCGGGCCGGCAGCGCCGACAGGCCCATCAGGGAACCGGTCATGGTGGCCGCAAGGACAGCGGCGCTCAACCGGCGTCTGTGGCGGGAAAGAGGACGGGACATGCAGGTGTCCTTCCGGGGTGCATAGGTGTTCCCCGGGTCTACCGAGCCGGACGGGCCCGGCGCAGCAATAAGTGGTGGCAGCTTCTCGCCACGTCGCCAAGTCGCCACCGAACCCTCAGACGACTCGTCCGGATTCGCTCATGCACCGCTCGTCAGGAAACGTGAGGCTTCGGTGAGGCCGGAACCGGTGCATACGGGTGCTGCCGTGATGCACGTCCGGGCAGCACCGGTGCCCGGCGATTCAGGCGTCTCGGAGCATCCGCCGCGGGGAGGACCTCCGGGTACGACATCGACCCGGTGGCGAGGGGCACGCGTACCGGTCAGGTCCGGCACCAGAGTCGTGCGTAGGGATCAGGCCCCACTCCCTGGCCCGGCCCGGTCCAGACGCAAGACCCTAGAACCCCAGCGCCACGTGTCCCACCGCGCGCCCGCCCTCCCCCAGGAGACGGCCCATGCGCTTGGCGGTGCGCAGTGTGACCGTGCGGTCCTGGACGGTCAGATGAGGGAACCGCTCGTCGAGCAGTGACTCCAGGGCCGTGATCCCGTCGAGGTCGCGCAGCCACACCGAGAAGAGCAGGTTGCACGAGCCGGTCACGGAAGCGCAGAGCCTGATCTGCGGCAGCCGCGCCAACGCGCCGCCGGTGGCGTCGAGTTCACCGTGGGGCACGACTGCCCGGTACGTGGCGATGCCCGGCCATCCGGCCGTCTGCTGGGCGAGGTCGCAGCGCACCAGGATGTCGCGGTCGCGCAGCTCTCGGCTGATTCGGCGGCGCACCGTGGACTCGCTCAGGCCGGTGCGCGCGGCGAGTTCGGCCCAGCCGACGCGGCCGTCGGCGCCGAGTGCCTCCAGGAGCCGGCGGTCGACGTCGCCGCGTGGCACGTGCGCGAACGGGCCACCGCCGGGGCTGCCGGCCGGGCGCGGGGCGGCGAGCCGGGCGCGACCCGCAGGTTCCAGGGCCCGCACCTTCCAGCCACTGCCCTCCTGGTAGATCCGCACGCCGAGCCGGGTGCGGGTGGAGCGTACGCCCGGCAGCAGCGCGAGGTCGGTGCCGATGCGGCGGCCGAGCGCGGTCAGGTCCGGGGCGACGACGGTCAGGAACAGGTCGAAGTCGCCGACGACGTGCTCGACGCTGGCCACCCACGGCAGGGCGATGAGCCGCTCGCTCAGCTCGGCGAGGCGCCGCGGCCGGCAGGTGACCTCCACGTAGCCGACGGTCGCGGTGGCGGGCCCGGCGTATGCCGTGACCCAGGCCAGGCCCGCACGCTCCAGGCGTGCCCAGCGGCGGGCGGCGGTGGTGGCGTCGACGCCCACGGCCGGGCCGATCCGGGACCACGGGGCGCGCGGATCTGTCTGCAGGGCGTCGACGAGCGCGAGGTCGGTCTCCTCGAAGATCCCGGACTCCCCAAGGCCCCCGACCGCCTCCGGAGCCGCGGCGGATTCCGGATCCAGAACCGTCCCTCTGCCGTTTTCCTGCAATTCGGCCCCCATTCCGTACGACGGCCGGAATCTGTCCCCACTTCCGAGCCGCACCACCACCATCACACGCCCACTCTAGAAGGAGTGCCCGTGGCTCCACCGTCCCCGGCCCGCAGCAGGGAGCGCCTCGATCGTGGCGCGCGGATCACCGTCGCGCTCCTCTTCGGCGCCTGGCTGATCGACTACGTCGACCGGCTCGTCATCAATCTCGCGCTCCCCTCGATCGGCGAGGAGTTCGACCTCAGCCGCGCGGAGCAGGGCCTCGCCGTCTCGGCGTTCTTCCTCGCGTACGCGGCCTGCCAGATTCCCGGCGGGATGCTCGCCGACCGGTTCGGCGCCCGGCGAGTGACCTGCTGGGCGCTGCTGATCTGGTCGGCGTTCACGGCGCTGACCGGGTTCGCCGGGTCGTTCGCGATCCTGCTCGTGGTGCGGTTCCTGTTCGGGGCGGCGGAGGGGATCTTCCCCGGCGCCTCGATGAAGGCGATCACCGAGCGGACCACCCCGGGGCAGCGGATGGGCGCCAACGGCGTCGTGCAGTCCGCGAACGCGATCGGCGCGGTCGCGGCGCCGCTGATCGCCGCCCCGCTGATCACGCACTTCGGCTGGCGCTCGGCGTTCTTCACGGTCGCCGGTGTCGGGGTGTTCGTGTACGCGGCGGTCCGGCTGTGGCTGCCCGAGCCGCTCGCGC
This sequence comes from Streptomyces sp. NPDC055955, assembly GCF_042270245.1. Taxonomy (NCBI): domain Bacteria; kingdom Bacillati; phylum Actinomycetota; class Actinomycetes; order Kitasatosporales; family Streptomycetaceae; genus Streptomyces; species Streptomyces sp. NPDC055955. The sequence goes on along the minus strand of NZ_JBHJYS010000004.1, from coordinate 404,793 downwards.
GGGACACCGAGCACCCCGCCCCGGCCGTGGGCGGCGGCGCCCGTATCGTGCTGCGCTCCCCCGCCATGTGGGGCTTCGCCGCGATGTTCTTCGGCTACGACATCATCGTGTGGGGCCTGAACACGTGGGTGCCGTCGTACCTGAGCCAGGAGCGGGGCATCTCGCTGACCTCGGCCGGGGCGCTCGCCGTCATCCCGGCGGCCGCGGCGGCCGGAGCCGTGATCGTCGGCGGGCGGCTCGCGGACCGGCTCCAGGGGCACCAGCGCAAGATCGTGGTGCCGTCGATGAGCGTGGCTGCCGTCGCCCTGATCCTGATGGCGACGGCGTCGGGCACGGTCGCCTTCATCCTGTGGATGACCGTGGCCACCGCCTCCGCGTCCCTGTCGTACATGCCGGTCTACTCGGTGCCACTGCGCAGCCTGCCTCCCGAACTCACCGGCGCGGGTGCCGGGTTGATCACCTTCGGCGGCCAGTTCGCCGGCGTGATCGCGCCCACCGCGATGGGTCTGCTCGCGGACCGAATGGGCTTCGGCGCCGCCTTCGGCTTCCTGGTGCTCGGCGCCGTCCTGGCCGGCGTCGTCGCCGTCACCACCCCTCAGGACACCGACTCCTTCCGCCGTTCGCTGCGGCTGCCCCAGCCCACCGACGGCATCCCCGCCCCCCTCCCCGTAGAAAGCGAGAAGGCATGACCGCCCTTTCCTCCACCACTCTCACCGACGGCCTCGACGCGCTGCTGCCCGCCCTGCGTGAGCTGTACCGGGATCTGCACGCCCACCCCGAACTCTCGCTCCAGGAGACCCGCACGGCCGCCGTCGCCGCTGCCCGCCTGCGCGAGCAGTCCGGCTGGGAGGTCACCGAGGGCGTCGGCGGCACCGGCGTCGTCGGCGTGCTGCGCAACGGCGACGGGCCGACCGTGCTGCTGCGCGCCGACATGGACGGCCTGCCGGTCCTGGAGGCGACGGGCCTGCCCTACGCGTCCGTGGAGCGTGCCACGGACCGCGACGGCAACGACGTACCGACGATGCACGCCTGCGGCCACGACATGCATGTCACGTGCCTGCTCGGGGTGACCGCTCTGCTCGCGCGGCACCGGGGCTCCTGGCGTGGCACCGTCGTCGCCGTGTTCCAGCCCGCCGAGGAAACCGGCGAAGGCGCGCGGAACATGCTCGACGACGGTTTCGCGGAGCGTTTCCCGAAGCCCGACATCTGCCTCGGCCAGCACGTGGGCCCGTTCCCGACGGGCGTCGCGGTGACCCGCCCCGGGCCGCTCATGGCGGCGTCCGACAGCTACCGGGTGCGTCTGTTCGGCCGTGGGGGGCACGGCTCGTCGCCCGAGTCGACGGTGGACCCTGTGGTGATGGCCGCGGCCGTGGTGCTGCGTCTTCAGACGGTCGTCTCGCGCGAGGTCGGCGCCTCGCAGGCGGCCGTCGTGACGGTGGGCTCGATCCACGCCGGCACGAAGGAGAACATCATCCCGGACGAGGCGGAGCTGAAGCTCAACATCCGCTCGGTGGACCCCGTCGTACGCGAGAGGGTCCTCACCGCGGTGCGCCGCATAGTCCAGGCCGAGGCCGCGGCGTCGGGTGCGCCCAAGGAGCCGGAGATCACCCCGCTGAACGCCTTCCCGCTCACCGTGAACACCGCGGACGCCACCGCGACCACGATCGACGGACTGCGTGACGTCCTCGGCGAGCAGGCCGTGCTGACGCTTCCGCAGCCGATCAACGGCAGTGAGGACTTCGGCCTGTTCGGCACCGAGCTGGGCGCGCCGTCGGTGTTCTGGCACTTCGGCGGCGCCGACCCGGCCGCCTTCGAGGGGCTCGACCCCGAGACCCTCGCCGCGCGCGGCCTGCCGGCGAAGCTCCCCATGAACCACTCGCCGCTGTACGCGCCGCTCCAGGACCCGACGATCGAGCTGGGCGTACGGGCCCTGCTGGGCGCCGCCCGCACCTGGCTCGCCGACGGCGAGTGAACGAGGAGCCGGGCTGACCGGCCATGTGCGAGGGGCCCGGAAGGATTCGCTTCCGGGCCCCTTCGCAAGGGGCGGGTCAGCACCGGCTTCACCTGAGGGTCTCCGACGCCGCTCACCCCCTGGGTGGCAACCGGGCGTGATGTCCGCCTACGAGCGGCATCCGGCCACGGAGAGGAGTCACTAACGGAGCGGACACGGCGGTGACACCCCGCAGAAACGGGTGGTCCCTAATTTCTGTCGCACGACAGGAACTCCGCAGGATCACGCCTCCGCGACAGGGGACCGCCATGACCGTGACCACAGATTCCGCAACACCGCCTCCCCCTCCGTCCGCCGGTGTCACGGACGACGGCACGCTGGCCGCCTTCGGCTACCGCCAGGAACTGCGGCGGCAGATGGGAAGGTACGCGTCCTTCGCCGCCGGGTTCTCGTTCATCTCCGTCCTGACCACGGTCTTTCAGTTCTTCTCCCTGGGCTACTCCTTCGGCGGGCCGCTGTTCGTCCTGACCTGGCCCGCCGTGCTCATCGGCCAGCTCCTGGTGGCCGCGTGCTTCGCCGAACTCGCCGCCCGTTACCCCATCTCCGGGGCGATCTTCCAGTGGTCGACCCGGCTGAGCCGCCCGGCCTTCGGCTGGTTCACGGGCTGGATCATGGTGACCGGTCAGGTCGTCGTGGTCGCCGCCGCGGCACTCGCACTCCAGGTCGTCCTGCCCCCGATCTGGTCCGGCTTCCAGCTCGTCGGCGGCGACCCGGCGCCCACCACGGCGACCGGGGCGGCGAACGCCGCACTACTGGCCCTCGCACTACTGGCGCTGACCACGGCCGTGAACGTGCTCGACAACCGCGTCATGTCGACCGTCAACCGGATCGGCGTCACCGCCGAGATCATCGGAGCGATCCTCATCGTCGTACTGCTGTTCACCCACGTCGAACGCGGTCCCGGCGTGACGTTGAAGACAGGCGGTCAGGACAGCCCGGTGGCGGCGCTGCTGGTGGGCTCGTTCACCGCGGCGTACGTCCTCATCGGCTTCGACAGTGCGGGCGAGATGAGCGAGGAGACCCGTAACCCCCGTCGCACCGCCCCCCGCACCATCCTCAGCGCCCTCGCCACGGCAGGCGCACTGGGCGGCCTGCTGCTGCTCGGCGGCCTCCTCGCAGCACCCAGCCTCTCCGACGGGCGCCTTGCCACCGAAGGGTTGAGCTACGTCCTCACCAGCAGCCTGGGCGACGGCGTGGGCAAGGCGCTGCTCGCCGACGTGGCGGTGGCCGTCTCCGTGGCCACGCTCGCCATCCAGACCGCCGGAAGCCGGATGCTGTTCTCGATGGCGCGCGACGGGATGCTGCCCTTCTCCGCGCGGCTGGCGAAGGTCTCGCCGCGCACCGGCATGCCCTTCGCCCCGGCACTGGTGGTGGGCGGGCTGGCCGCGGCGCTCGCCCTGCTCAACCTTGCTTCCCCGGAGGCGTTCGTGGCGATCGGCACCACGTGCATCGCGATGCTGTATCTCGCATACGCGGGGGTGACGGTGCCGATGCTGTTCCGCCGGCTGAAGGGTCAGTGGCCTTCGACGGATTCCGGAGACCGTGACGAGCAGGGCAGGCCGCTGTTCTCCCTCGGGCGCTGGGGTCTGCCCGTCAACGCGCTCGCGGTCGTCTACGGGCTGTTCATGACGGTCAATCTGTCCTGGCCCCGCGCGCAGGTGTACGACCCGGCAGGGGGCCACTGGTACTTCCAGTGGTTCACCGTCCTGTTCGTCGGCGCCACGGTGGCCGTCGGTGCGGTGTACCGGAGCCGCGCCGGTGCCGCCCCGGCGGTCAAGGGCCAGAGCCGTGAGGAGCCGGCCGAGGCCGCGCGCATCTGACCGGGCACGCGACCGGCCGGGCCGTCGTCACCGCGCCGCGAGGAGCTGTTGCCCCTCGCGGCGCAGCCGTGCCAGGGAGCGCTGCGGCACGCCCGCGATCCGCAGTGCCGCGTCGGCCGTCGCCACGGCGAGGGCCGCCAGGTCGCGGGCGGGGTCGGCACGCCGGATGAGGATCACGCTCTCGGTGAGGCCGAAGAGGAGGTCCGTACGGAGCGTCAGTTCCTCGGCGCCGAGCGCCGCACCCGCCTCCGTCGCCGCCAGCAACTCCCCGTAGGAACACTTCAGTTCGGTCCGCACCCGATGGAAGACGCCAAATCGCTCCGTCTGCACTTCGGGCAGAAGGTACAGGGCTCCGAGATTGTGCGGGCCGCGGCACAGCAGCGTGACATCGGAGTGGCACAGGGCCCACAGCCTCGCCTCGGCCGCCGCCGCTGTACGCGCCACAAGGTGGCGCGCGATCTCCAGCGAGGGACGGACGGTCCCTTCCAGCAGTGCAGCGAGGATCGCTTCCTTGCCGTCGAAGTAGTGGTAGAGCGATGCCTGCCGCAGTCCCGCGCGCTCGGCGACCGCCCGGGTGGAGGTAGCTGTGTAGCCGTGCGTGGTGAACAGCTCGGCCGCGGCTGCCAGCACCTCTTCGCGTGGCTCCAGCCCGCTGGCGGGACGCTCCTGGGCGCGCGGGCGGCCGACTTTTCTGCTGGTGGGCGGGCTCACTCCGTGATCCTCGCACAGGGCCGTGAGATCACAGCGGGCCGAGCTGCCGAAGTGAGGTGCCGGTTACCGCGCCGAAATGCCTGGGCAATGGCTCCGACTCCCCCCGCACCTAATTTCTGTCGCACGACAGAAATAGCGTCGAGCCGGAGGTTCAGCCGTGGCGACAGCCTCAGCAACAGCGTCGGCCTATGGTGCCCGCGATCACGCCCGCGCCCAGGACGGCACACAGTGCGACACCATGCCCGTACTCCCCGCGAGCAGTTGGCCGACGCCCCCCGCGGGCGTCGCGGCCGAGGATCTCGTGTGGGCCGAGACCATGGCAGGCGGCAACTACACCCACAAGGTCCTGGCCCGTGGCACCGAGTTGCGCCTGACCGACGTCACCGGCGACGCGTGCGCACACGTCCTGCTGTACAGCGCCGACCACCCCTGGGAGCGGCTGAACACGGCCGACACGGTCAAGGTGTTCTGGAACGCCTACCTCGGCGAGGGACATCTGCTCCTGTCCGACCAGGGCCGGGTCCTCGCCTCCGTCACCGAGGACACCTCCGGCCGGCACGACGCCCTCTGCGGCACTTCCACCCTCGTCCGCAACATCGAGCGGTACGGGGACGGAACTCCCCAGTCCGCCACGCCGGCCGGACGTGAGCTGTTCCGACTCGCCGCCCTCAAGAACGGCCTCGGCCCGCGGGACATCCCGCCGTCCGTCTCCTTCTTCCAGGGCGTTCGGATCAACGAGGACGGCACCGCCGGCTTCACCGGCTCGGCGGGCCCCGGAACGTCCGTCACCCTGCGCGCCGAGCAGCCGCTGACCGTGCTGATCGCCAACGTCCCCCACCCACTGGACCCACGGCCCGCGTACGTCTGCGGCCCCCTCGAGGTCCTCGCCCACCGGGCCGAGCCGACGGCCCCCGGTGACGCACTGTGGAACACCACGCCCGAGGGCCGCCGTGCCTTCCTCAACACCGCCGAGCACCTCAACGCGAGGGGGATCGCATGACCGTCACCACCGCCCCCGCGGGCCGCGTCGTCTGCGACCGGACCGTCCCCGCCCGGTCCGCGTGGTCCGCCGTCGTACGGGCCGGCCAGTCGCTGACCATCACCGACCTGTACGGGAACCAGGCCGCGGACTTCCTCGTCTACGACGCCCACGACACCTCCGTGCGCTACAGCGCCCCCGACACCATCCAGGCCCAGGCCAACATCTTCCTGACCACCGGCTCGGTGCTGCTGTCCAACGAGCACACCCCGCTGATGACCGTCGTCGAGGACACCTGTGGTCGGCACGACACCGTGGGCGGGGCATGCTCCAAGGAGTCCAACACCCTCCGCTACGGACACCACACCTGGTCTCAGCACGCCTGCGTGGAGAACTTCCTCGCCGAGGGCAGCAAGCACGGACTGGACAAGCGCGACCTGGTCTCCAACATCAACTGGTACATGAACGTGCCCGTCGAGACGGACGGCACCCTCGGCATCGTCGACGGCATCTCGGCCCCGGGCCTGAAAGTCGTACTCCGTGCCGAGACCGACGTCATCGCGCTGCTGTCCAACTGCCCCCAGATCAACAACCCCTGCAACGGATTCCACCCGAGCGCCCTGCAGACGACGATCACCGAGCCGGACGAGAGCTGAAGCCATGACGTTCGACACCCTGCTGATCGCCAACCGCGGCGAGATCGCGTCGCGCATCATCCGCACCGCGCGCCGGCTCGGCCTGCGCACCGTCGCGGTCTACTCCGACCCGGACCGCGGGGCCGAGCACGTTCGGCTGGCCGACGAAGCCGTACGACTCGGCCCCGCCCCTGCCAAGGACTCCTACCTCGACGCCCCTCTGATACTCGAGGCCGCCCAGGACACCGGAGCCGGCGCAATCCACCCCGGGTACGGCTTCCTGTCCGAGGACGCCGGGTTCGCCCGACGCTGCGCCGAAGCGGGTCTGGTCTTCGTCGGCCCCACCCCTGAACAACTGGAGCTGTTCGGCGCCAAGCACACCGCGCGCGCCGCCGCGCATGCGGCGGGCGTGCCGCTCGCCCCGGGCACCGGGCTGCTGCCCGACGTGAACGCCGCCCTCGCGGCGGCCGAGAGGATCGGCTACCCGGTCATGCTCAAGGCGACGGGCGGGGGCGGCGGGATCGGAATGCAGGCGTGCCACGACGCCGACGAGCTCGATGACGCCTGGGAGCGGGTACAGCGCGTGGCCACCGCCTCCTTCTCCTCCGCCGGCGTCTTCCTGGAACGGCTCGTCGAGCGCGCCCGCCACGTCGAGGTGCAGGTCTTCGGCGACGGCGAGGGCCGCGTCGTCACCCTCGGCGACCGCGACTGCTCGCTGCAGCGCCGTAACCAGAAGGTCCTGGAGGAGGCCCCCGCCCCGGATCTCCCGGACGCGGTGCGCAAGCAACTGACCACGTCGGCAGTGGACTTGTGCGCATCTGTGAACTACCGCTCCGCCGGCACGGTCGAGTTCGTGTACGACGCCGCCCGCGAGGAGGCGTACTTCCTCGAGGTCAACACCCGACTCCAGGTCGAACATCCGGTCACCGAGGAGATCTACGGCGTCGACCTCGTGGAGTGGATGCTGCGCCTCGCGCAGGGAGACACCACCGTCGTCACCGCGCCTTTGACACCGAAGGGCCACGCCGTCGAGGCACGCGTCTACGCCGAGGACCCCTCCCGCGGCCACCGGCCGAGCGCGGGCCTGCTGACCCGCGTCGCCTTCCCCGAGGGCGTCCGCGTCGACACCTGGGTGGAGACCGGCACGGAGGTCACCACCTCCTACGACCCGCTCCTCGCCAAAGTGGTCGCCCACGGCAGCGACCGCGCCGAGGCACTCGACAGGCTGGACACAGCCCTCGCCGCGACCCGCCTCGACGGCATCGAGACCAACCTCGGCCTGGTGCGCGCCGCGCTCCAGGACGCCGGCCTGCGCCGAGCGGCCCACTCCACCGCTTCGCTCGCCACGATCAGCGACCCGACGCCGCGCGTCGAGATCGTCGCTCCCGGCACCTTGACCACCGTGCAGGACTGGCCCGGACGCACCGGCCACTGGCAGGTCGGCGTGCCCCCGTGCGGGCCGATGGACGACCTCTCCTTCCGGCTCGGCAACATCGCGCTCGGCAACACCGAGGGCGCGCCGGGCCTCGAGTGCACCCTGCAGGGGCCCTCGCTCCGTTTCACCCACCCGACGACGGTGTGCGTCACGGGCGCACCCGCATCGGTGACCATCGACGGCATCGCCGTAGCGCAGTGGGAACCGGTCACCGTCGAAGCCGGGCAGACCCTGGCCGTCGGGTCACCCGACGAGCACGGCCTGCGCACCTACGTGCTGTTCGCGGGCGGCCTGGACGTACCGGAGTTCCTCGGCAGCGCGGCCACCTTCACCCTCGGCCGGTTCGGCGGACACGGCGGCCGCGCCCTCCGCGCGGGCGACGTCCTGCACGGCGGCGCGCAGCGCACGGAAACCTCCGTCGTACCCCTGGACCGGCGCCCGGCCTTCGGCGGCGTCTGGCACATCGGCGCCGTCGAAGGCCCGCACGCCGCACCCGAGTTCTTCACCGACGACGACATCCGCGACTTCTACACCGCGGGCTGGAAGGTGCACTTCAACTCGGCGCGCACCGGTGTGCGCCTCGTCGGCCCCAGGCCTCGGTGGGCACGCGCGGACGGCGGCGAGGCGGGCCTGCACCCGTCCAACATCCACGACACGCCCTACTCCGTCGGCGCCGTCGACTACACCGGCGACATGCCCGTCCTGCTCGGCCCCGACGGGCCCTCCCTGGGCGGCTTCGTCTGCCCGGCGACGATCGTGACCGGACAGCGCTGGAAGCTCGGCCAGCTCCGTCCGGGCGACACGGTCCGCTTCGTCCCGGTGACCTCCGAGGCCGCCGCCGGGCTGCGGCGGAACCCGGTCGCGGCACCGCGCGCCGATCGGGAGGCCGTCGTCGACGGCGGCATCCTCTCCCGCCTGCCACGGACCGAGACCCGCCCCTCGGTCACCTACCGGCGCAGCGGCGACGACAACCTCCTCATCGAGTACGGACCGATGCAGCTCGACCTGGCCCTGCGCATGCGGATCCACGCACTCGCGCAGGCGCTGGCCGGGCAGGGGCTCGACGGCGTCGAGGACCTGACTCCGGGCATCCGCTCTCTGCAGGTCCGGACAGATCCCGACGTCCTGCCTCAGGAGAGGCTTCTCGAGATCGCCCGGCGCGTGGAGGAGGAACTCCCCGCCTCCGACGAGCTGGTGGTTCCCAGCCGGATCGTCCACCTGCCGCTGTCCTGGGACGACCCGGCGACCCGCGAGGCCATCGCGCGCTACATGGCGGGCGTGCGCGACGACGCCCCGTGGTGTCCCTGGAACATCGAGTTCATCCGCCGCGTCAACGGCCTGGAGACCGTGGAGGACGTGTACCGCACCGTCTTCGATGCCGAGTACCTGGTGATGGGGCTGGGGGACGTGTACCTGGGCGCGCCGGTCGCCACCCCGCTGGACCCGCGGCACCGGCTGGTCACGACCAAGTACAACCCGGCCCGCACCTGGACCGCGGAGAACTCGGTCGGCATCGGCGGCGCGTACCTGTGCGTCTACGGCATGGAGGGCCCCGGCGGCTACCAGTTCGTCGGTCGCACCACACAGGTCTGGTCGGGCTGGCAGCAGCGCGGCGCCTTCGAGCCGGGCAGACCGTGGCTGCTGCGCTTCTTCGACCGGATCAGGTGGTACCCGGTCGGAGCGGAGGAACTCCTGGAACTGCGCGCGGACATCACGTCCGGCCGCTTCGTGCCGAGGATCGAGGAGGGCTCCTTCTCACTCGCCGAGTACCAGCGGTTCCTCGCCGAGAACGCGGAGTCGATCGCGGGGTTCCGGGCCGGGCAGAACGCGGCGTTCCGCGCGGAGCGCCACGCCTGGGAAGCCGCCGGCGAGTTCACCCGCGAGCAGGCGTCCACCGAGGCCGCCCCGCAGGCCACCGTGGTGGAGGTCCCCGAGGGCGGCCACCTGGTCCAAGCGGAGTTCACGGCCTCCGTCTGGCAGGTCGACGTCGAGGTCGGCGACCATGTTTCGGCCGGACAGCCGCTCCTCGCTCTGGAGGCGATGAAGATGGAGTCCCGGGTCCAGGCGCCCGCCGACGGTATCGTCACAAAGATCCTGACCAGGCCCGGCAGCCAGGTCGAGGCGGGCACCGTCCTCGTCGTCCTCGCTCCCGTCGAAACCGTGGAGGCAGCCGCGTGATCACCGCAGTGGAACGGGTGCGGGCCGCCTACACACGCATCGCGCAGGTGGACCGGCCCGAGGTGTGGATCGGCCTGCGGCCGCAGGCCGACGCGGAGTCGGACGCCGCCGCGGTCGACGCGCAGGTCGCCGCCGGTGACCGGCTGCCGCTGGCCGGGACGGTGCTCGCGGTCAAGGGCAACATCGACGTGGCCGGACTGCCGACCACCGCCGGCTGCCCCGCCTACGCCTACGAGCCGCAGACCGACGCGCCGGCCGTGGCCCGTCTGAAGGATGCGGGCGCCGTGGTCCTCGGCACCACGAACCTCGACCAGTTCGCGACCGGCCTCGTCGGCACCCGCAGCCCGTACGGCGCGGTCCGTAACGCCCTGTCCCCGCGGCACGCATCCGGCGGTTCCTCCTCCGGCTCGGCGGTCGCTGTCGCGCTCGGCATCGCCGACATCGCGCTCGGCACGGACACCGCGGGCTCGGGCCGGATCCCGGCGGCCTTCAACGGCATCGTCGGTCTCAAGCCGACCTACGGGCTGATCCCGACCGAGGGTGTCGTTCCGGCCTGTGCCTCGCTCGACTGCGTCACGGTCTTCGCCAGGACGCTCCCGGAAGCCGAGCGGGCGCTGTCCCTCATGGCAGCGCCGTCCGGGCGGGCACCGTCGGCTCCGGCCCCGCGCCTCCCCGGCCCGTGGCGGATCGCGGTCCCGGAACCCGGACAACTGGGCCGGCTGGACACCGGCTGGACCGAGGCATTCGAAGCGGCGGCACAGCGGCTCACCGACGCGGGCGTCGAGCTCGTGTCCGTCGACCTCACACCGTTCACGCAGGCGGCGGCGATGCTGTACGAAGGTGCCTTCGTCGCCGAGCGTTACACCGCCGTCGGTGCCTTCATCGACGCGCACAAGGACTCCCCGGGCCTCGACCCGACCGTGGCCGGAATCATCTCCCGGGCCAAGGACATCCCCGCCCACCGGCTCTACGCCGACCAGCAGAGGCTTGCGTCTCTCCGCGCCCGGGCCCTTGCCACCCTGGGCGACGCGGACGCACTGCTCCTGCCGACCGCGCCGGGCCACCCGACCATCACCGAGGTCGCGGCCGACCCGCTGGGCGTGAATGCCCGGCTCGGCCGGTTCACCAACTCCACCAACCTCTTCGACCAGGCGGCGGTCGCCGTGCCCGCGGGCGAAGTGAACGGGCTGCCGTTCGGTGTCATGCTGATCGGCCCGGCCTTCACGGACGAGCGGCTCGTGCGCATCGCCGGACTGCTCACCCATCCACCCCAGCGGCTCGCGGTCATCGGCGCGCACCTGTCCGGCCAGCCTCTCAACGGTCAACTCCTTGCCGTGGGCGGGCGACTGGTGCGTACCACCACGACCGCGCAGGCCTATCGGCTGTACGCGCTGAACACCGTGCCGCCGAAGCCGGGACTGGTCCGGGCCGGCGAGAACGCAGGCGGAGGCGAGACCGGAGGAGGAGGAAGCGCGATCGAGGCCGAGGTGTGGCAACTGCCCGCCGAGGGACTGGGCATGTTCCTCGCCGCGCTGCCCCGCCCGATGGCGCTCGGCAGCGTGGAACTCGCGGACGGAAGCTTCGTGACCGGCTTCCTCTGCGAGCCCCAGGCCGTCGAGGGCGCCCGTGAGATCACCTCGTACGGCAGCTGGCGCGCGTACCTGGCGGCTCTCCCCCGCCCCTGAGATCGGCGCTGACCAGGTATCCGCCGATCTGATCGGGGGGGTGAGGTCGGCGGGTCCACAGACCTCACCGGTGTGCGGCGCAAGGGTCTGGTTCCGCCCTCATGGCGGAGGCGGGGCGTCCGCTGCCGGGAGCCGTGCCTCACGACGTCACGAAATATCGGGTGCCCTCATGGGTGCGGCCGCGCCGGGTGTCGACACGTCGCGGCGCGCCCGCCCGCGCCGACGGCTCAACGGCGGCTGTCGTGTTGTCGCCACGTCGTGATCTCGCCACCGGGTTCCCTTTCTCGTTGCTTCGCCGTTCGCCCATGCTCGTGCGGTGTTCACAGCTCGCCGGGAAGCCGCGGCGGCTGCCCTCACGGCCCGGAGTGGAGCAAGGAAGATGGCACAAGTCCCCCGTCCCAGACGCGTTTTCGCGGCGTCCGTGGTCACCGCGCTCGCCACCCTGGTCGCCCCGGCTCCGTCCGCGTCCGCCGCTCCCTCTCCGGCCGGCAGCGCAGTGGCCCGAAGCGTGCTCTCCTCCCTCGACAGCCAGGAACTCCAGGCACTGCACCGGATGGCCACCCTGGATGTGGGTGGCCTGCACGTCACCGACAAGGCCGCGCTGCGCTCCCCCAAGCCCGTCGACGTGATCGTGCAGTTGAGCACACCGCCGGCGCGCACCGCGCGGCTGCTCGCGGCGGCCCGGGGCGGCAGTCTCAGCGACGCGGACGCGAAGGACGCGGTGACCAGGACTCAGGCCAAGTTCCGCAGCACACTGACGGACATGTTCCCCGGCGCCAAGGACAAGGACACGGCCGGGGCCACCGACACCGCCCGTCTGCATCGCAGTTACACGCACAGCTTCGACGGCGTCAGCCTCACCGTGCCCGGCAACCGTGTCGCCGACCTGCTCAAGCACGACGGGGTCACGGCGGTCTGGCCGGACACCGAGGTCGAAGCGTTCGCCGACCACACGGCCGGAACCGCCGTGTCCGGCAGTGCCCAGCAGGGTTCCGCCGACGACGCGGACGCCGTGGCCCGCCTGCACGACGAGGGCATCACCGGCAAGGGCGTCAAGATAGGCGTCATCGACACGGGCATCGACTACCACCACCCGGACCTCAAGGGCGTCTACGCGGGCGGGTACGACTTCGTCGACCACGACGACGATCCGATGGAGACCACCTACGCCGACTGGAAAGCGTCCGGGCAAGCCGAGACCGACCAGGGATCGGCCTACTACACCGAGCACGGCACCCACGTCGCGGGCATCATCGCCGGGCGGGGCGACACCGACAAGGAGCGAGCCGCACACGGCGTCGCCCCTGACGCCGAGGTGTACGCCTATCGGGCGCTCGGCCCCTACGGCCGTGGTACCACCCGCGACATACTCGCCGCGATGGACAAGGCCGCCGACGACGGCATGGACGTCGTCAACATGTCGCTCGGTGCCACCATCAACGACCCTCTCAGCCCGCAGTCCCTCGCCGCGGACAACCTCGTCCTGGCCGGCGTCACCACGGTCATAGCCGCCGGCAACAGCGGCCCCGGCACTGGCACACTCGGCACCCCCGGCGCCGCCGCCCTGCCGCTCACCGTAGGCGCGCACGACGCACCGCTCACGCTGCCGTCGTACACGCTCTCCGTCGGGAGCACGAAGGCCGAGGGCCGTCTGCTCGCCCGGCCCTACGGTGACGCCCTCGACGAACTCGCCACCGGCGACCACGCCGTGACCGACGTCGGCACGGGCACCGCCGCCGGATACACAGGAAAGGACGTCACCGGCCAGGCCGTCCTGATCAAGCGCGGCGGGATCACCCTCGATGAGAAGGTGAAGCGGGCACGGAGCAAGGGGGCCGCCGCAGTCCTCCTCACCAATGACAACGCCGACGAGGGGCACATTCCCGTGTACCTCGGCGAGAGCCCGACCTATGTGCCGACGTTCTCACTGACCGCCGCCGACGGTGCCGCACTCGCCGTCGCGAACGGCCGCGTCGCCTTCACCCCCGCCGGCACCTTCCGCCTCGGCGACGGCTCCCTGGCCGACTTCAGCTCGCGCGGCCCGGTCTACGGCACCGCCACCATCAAGCCGGAAGTCACCGCACCCGGTGTCAGCGTCCTGTCGTCCGTGCCGGCCGACGTCGTCGACCCGACCGGCAGCGACTACACCTACGCGTACGCACGCCTGAGTGGCACCTCCATGGCGACGCCCTACGTCGCCGGCACCGCCGCGCTGATGCTCCAGCACGACCCGAAGCTCACGCCCGACGGCGTCAAGACGGCGATGATGAACACCGCCGACGCGCTGCCAGGTGACGTCAGCGTCTTCGAGGAGGGCGCCGGCGCCGTCGATCCGTACGCCGCCGTGCACACCCTGACCACGGTCGACGTGCCGTCGACGACACCGTACGTCTCCCTCGACGGAACCGAGAACGAACTCCATGAACACACCGGAGCGCTGGACCTCGGCGTCCAGCCGCTCGGTCGCAAGACGCTGGCGGCCCGCACACTGCGCGTCGCCAACGACACCGGCAAGCCGGTCACCTACGAGGTGAAGACCGCCTTCACCCGCGGCTCGGGTTCCTCCGGTGACGCGGCCGCCGCGCACATCACGCTGAGCACCGGCGACAAGGTCTCCGTCGGCGCACACGGCAAGCGGTCGCTGCGCGCCGCGCTGTCCGTCCCGTCCTCCGCCCCCGCCGGATACTACGAGGGGCACCTCACGCTGACTCCCGCGTCCGGAACGTCAGTTGCCGCCTTGCGTGTCCCGTTCGGTCTGCGCGTCGCAAAGTCCGGGTTCGACACCATCGACATGACCAAGTCCGTTCTGTCCACGGGGCGCGCGACGGCCGAGGGCGCCGTCGGCGGCGGAGCGGCGACCTTCAATCTGAAGATGGCCGGGCAGCTGCGCAGCATCGACATCTTCCTCGCCGATGCGCACGGCAAGGACATCGGCTACGTCGGCGGCCTCAACACCACCGGTCTCACCGAAGGCGTGCTCTACGGCCCGGCGACCGTCGGCGCCTGGTACTTCCCGTTCACCGGGGAGAAGGGCACACCGATCGACCCGCGCGGCCGGTGGATGAGCGACGGGCACTACAAGCTGCGCATCATCGGCACCGACGCCCAGGGCGGCGCCGACACCGAACTGCGCGACATCTACGTCGACAACCACGGCCCCGACTACACCGACGCCTACGGCAAGTGGGACCCGTCGCACCCCACGATCGTCGAACGCGACCCGGACGCCGCCTCTCTGCCCCTGAAGGGCACCCTGCGGGACGGTCAGACCGATGCCATCCGCGCCGCGGGGATCGACATCGGGCAGGACGACAACGTCCTCTACTACGGGCTCTACAGCCTCAACGCCCCTACCGGGCACACGCAACCCGACGCCACCGGCACGGTGGACGGCGCCGTCCCGATGAGCGCCGTCCCGACGACCGCCGCGGTGAAGCTGTGGCCCACGGATGCCGCCGGAAACATCGGTGACATCCGCCTGATCAACGTGGTCAAGAAAGGCACCCCCTACTGGCAGGGCGACGCCGACACCGCGTCCGCGCGGGCCGGGGACCGGGTCACGTACACGCTGACCGCGCACGAGCTCAAGCACTGGAAGTCGTTCAGCACGCAGATCCGCTACAACAACGGCAACGTGAAGATCGTGGACGTCCGGCCGAGCGCCGAACTCGCCTCCCACGCCCCGTCCGCGATCCGGCGCACGGATGTGGCCGCGGGTACGTCGTCGTACAGCACCTTCGCCTTCGATGTCGGCGACACCGACGGTCTGAGCGGCGACTCGATGCCGCTGCTCAAGGTCACCTACGAGGTCACCGGCGACACCTACACGACCAGCGCGGGCCTGAACACCGGCACGACCTTCGCGACCGACACCGCCGACGCCAGGACCGTGCTGAACATCCAGTTCTTCGGCGCGGTGCAGATGCTGAACGGCACCTCCACCTTCAGCGCCCGGCCCGCCGCCCAGGCGCTGCTCACCGAGACCTCCTCCTACGACGCGAAGCGTGACTACGGGGCGGACGGTTTCAAGGCCACGCTCACCGCGCCCGACGGGACCTCCCGGAACCTGACGGCCGACCAGGCCGCGCGGATGTCCGCGTCGGGGCTGGAGCCCACCGCCAAGCCCTACCGCTTCCAGATCAAGGTTCCGGGACACTTCGCCTGGACCGAGGACGTCGACATGGCGCTGCACGGCGACTGGGGCGTCGCGGGCACCTTCGCCTCGTCGCAGGCGACGCTCGTCGCCGGTGATGTGAACGGCGACGACGTCATCGACGTCCGGGACGCGGCCGCCGTCCTCACGGCACGCGGCACCACCGACCGCGCCGCCGACATCGACCACGACGGCACGGTCGACGCCGCGGACATGAACTGGGTGGTACAGAACTACCTGATGCAGAACTCCATGGCCGACCACTACACGGATCCGGTCAAGCGGCTGCAGGGCAAGACGTTGGAGGACTATGTGAAACGGATGTGAGGCGCGCCGGCCGCCGTGTCACACCCAGTTGTTGCGCATCGCGTACCAGCCGAGCTGCATGCGCGAGGACACGGCGGCCGTATCCATCAGCGCGCGCAGGCGCCGTTGCACGGTGCGCGGCGACATCCCGAGCTGGTGGGCCGTCGCCGCGTCGGTCAGCCCGGACAGCATCAACTGCAGGATGCGCCGGTCCGTCGAACTGAGGTCGCCGTCCTCGCGCAGATACGGGCGCGAGCGGCGCCACACCGCCTCGAACAGTTCCGTGGCCAGCAACACCAGCGGCGGCCGCAACTCCATGGACCGGCCCTGCTCCAGCTGCACCAGTGCCCGTTCGCCGTCCGCGACGACCAGCTTGACGAGGGGCTGATCGACGACGCGGACCTGGTGGCCGCGCTCCAGCCGGAGATCGAGGGCACGCAGGGCGGCCGGCTCGTACAGGAAGGCGCGGTCCACGACGACGCGATAGGCGGCGTGCGGATTCCCGTCCTTGCGCATCGGCTCGTCCGGCGGGCTGCCCTCTGCTGCCTGAGCCGGGGCATCCAGAGTGTCCGGAGTGTCCGGCAGCGTCGTCGGAACGGGCGCGACCGTGTTGGCCCCCGACTGGAACACCAACAGCGAGGTACGCGCCCCGTACTCCAATTCGTGGATGCGACGGGCCTGTTCCGCCCGCTCCTCCAGGACCGTGACGTAGAGATCACCGTCCTGGCCCGGTGGCCAATCACCGAGCAGCCTGGACAGCGAGGCGTCGACTCTTCGCAAGTCCCCCTGCAGTGCGGCGAGGTGGGACTGGAGGCCGGCGGGGTCGGCGGGGTGGGCCGACGGCGGAACGGCGGGGGCGGCGGTCTGCCGGAGGGACATTCCAAGATCGGACGACATGCCTCCAGTGTCACCGCGGAAGCGCCGGACGCACCATCCCCCTGGGCAAGCAGCGGTCCTCGACTCCGAAGCTGTCGGGATGACGCCATGGCGCCCTCTCGCCGGCCTCATCGGGCCCACAACGCGCGGGAATTGGCGAGTCTGCTGCTCACCGGCGACCTCGACCACCGGTCACTCCTGCTACTCATGGCAGCGTCCGGCCTCGGCCATGGACCGTGTCGGCCTCGCGTACACCGGCGAGTGGACGTTCCCGTCGAGCGCCGCCACCCAGGGCGCGCAGCGTCTCCTGGTCCCGGTCCTCGACGTCCCGTCCGACCTGCGCAACGCGCGCCCGGCGGGTGAGGCGACGACGATCGGTCTGCGCGCCGTCGTGGACGGCACGAACGGCGCCGTCAGGCTGGACGACGTGCGCCTGGAGTACGCGTACGGCGCCGCGACCACGACCGACGCGATCACCGACTGGCACACGGCGTCAGTGACGCGTTCCCACGATGCGTGGCGGGCGACGCTGCCCACCACCGCCCCGTCGGGCACGTTCGTGCACCTGCGCGTCACCATGGCCGACAACCCCGGGGCGAAGGCGAGCCAGACCATGGTCCGGGCGTACGAGGTCCTCTGAGGTACCGGACGTCCGGTCGGCCCGGTTCCGCCTCCGCGGGGCCGGGCCGTCTCCGTCCGTGGCCGAGCTGACGTAACTGGCCGAGCGCAGAGGGAACTTGAAGAAGAAGGGCCGGAAACGGCTGAGTACGGTCCAGGCCCCGCCTATCGGTTCACAGGCTGCGGACCAGGCCGCCGTCACAGCGCAGTGCGGTCCCGGTGATGTACGAGGCAGGGGCGCCGCACAGGAACGCGGCGGACGCTCCGAATTCGGCAGGGGTGCCGTACCGGCGTGCGGGGATCGTGGCCTTGGAGGCGGCCTCGACCTCGGTGACGGGGCGTTGCTCCCGTTCGGCACGTGCGGCGTCCAGCGCCGCCACCCGGTCGGTGGCGATCCGTCCCGGCAGCAGCAGGTTGACGGTGACTCCGTCCGCGGCCACCTCGGTGGCGAGGGTCTTCAGGTACGCGGCGAGGGCGGCGCGTCCGGCGTTGGAGAGGGCGAGCCCGGGCAGTGGCGCGGCGATCCCGCTGGAGCCGATCGCCAGGATGCGGCCCCAGCCTCGGCGCCGCATCGCGGGCAAGGTCAGTGCCACCAGCCGCTGTTGCGCCAGGAGCAGCGAGTCCACGGCCGTGGCGAGGTCGCCGGTGTCCAGCTCTGCGGCGGTGCCCGGCCGGGGGCCGGGTCCGTTGAGGACCAGGATGTCCGGGTCGCCGTAGGCTTCTCGGGCCGCCTCGACCAGCGCCTGCAGTCCGCCCGGGGCGGACAGGTCGGCCTGGACTGCGACCGCCTCGGGCAACCGGGCGGCGATCTCCTCGGCGAGCTCACCACGTCGTCCGGCCACCACGACCGAGGCGCCTTCGGCGGCCAGCGCTTCGGCGACCGCCCGGCCCAGGCCGCCGGTGGAGGCGGCGACCAGTGCCACACGGCCGCGGATTCCGAGATCCATCAGTGCACCTCCTTGGGCAGCGCGGCGAGGTGCCGCTCCAGCTGCGGGACCAGGGCCTCGGGCAGCCGAGGGGCCGGCGGCCGCACCCCCGACTCCGTGATCAGGCCGCGCCGCCGGATGGCCTCCTTGCGCAGCGCGAGGCCGATCCCGGCCTGGGCCTCGAAGTTGACCAGCGGCAGATACGGCAGGTAGGCCTCCCGGGCCGTGTCGTGTCCGCCGCTGCGCCAGGCCTCGACGCAGGCGATCAGGCCCTCGGGGCAGGAGAAGCCGGTCATCGCCCCGGCGGCACCGGCCGCCAGTTCGTCGAGGAGGCCGAGGCCGCCCAGGCCGCCGAAGACCGGCACGTCGAGTTCGGCGGTGAGGCCGGCGACGGACGCCGGGGTGGGCGGCGCCTCGGCCTTCACCGCCACCGCCGAGGGGACCGCGTGGACGGCGCGGACCAGGTCTGCGGTGCGGATGGCGACCCGGCTGGTCTCCGGGTAGTCCTGGACCACGATCCCGGCGCCGGTGGCGTCGTGGACCGCGTTGAGGTGGGCCGCGACCACCTTCGGATCGGGGGAGTTGACCTGCACCATCAGTCCGGCGAGGCGGTCTCCGACCACCTCGTGGACCAGTCGGGCCTCCTCCAGCACCGGTGCGGTGGCGAGTCCGGTGACACCGACCACCAGCGGTAGGCCGACCGCGTCGACCACCGTCTCCAGCACCGTGCGGCGCTCCCCGGCGGAGAGCCGGGCGGCCTCGCCGAAGACTCCGAGCACGGTCAGACCGGTGGTGCCGATCTGCTCGTAGTGCTCCACCAGCCGGGTCAGGCTCGGCTCGTCCACCTCGAGGGCGGCGCCGTGGAAGGGTGTGGCGACCACACCCCACACACCGGGTGCGAGTTTCTCGGGCATCAGTGCGCTCCCCGCTCCCGTCATCGTCCCGGCCAGACCGGTGGCCGCTTCTGCTGGAAGGCGAGCACGCCCTCCTTGCCGTCCTCGCTGTCGAGCGCCGCCATCAGCGCCGGGGTACGCAGCTTGTGGGCGTCCTGCGCCGAGAGCCCGCTCCCCCGCTGGACCATCTGCTTGATGGCACGCAGCGAAGTGGGGGCGCAGGCGAGGATGTCGGCCACCCAGCGGTCGACGGCCGCGTCCAACTCCTGTGCCGGGACCACCTCGTTGACCAGGCCCATCCGCTGCATCTCTGCGGCGGAGGCGCGACGGCCGGTGAGCAGCAGCCCCATCGCCTGGGTGTGCGGCAGCCGGCGGACCAGCTGGAAGACCCCGCCGTCCAGCGGGATCCGGCCGACCCTCGGCTCGGTGAGGCCGAACCGGGCGTGGTCGGCGGCGATGACGATGTCGCAGCCGAGGACCATCTCCATGCCGCCGCCCAGGGCATAGCCGTTGACGCGGGCGATCACCGGGACGTCGAGGGTGGTGCGCAGGCCGAGACCGCCGAAGCCGTTGGGGTCGAGGCCGGCCCAGTACTCCAGACCGGTCTTGTCCACCGCGTCGGCGGACATGTCGGCGCCCACGCAGAACGACCGCTCCCCGGCACCGGTGACGACGACCACCCGGACCTCGGGGTCGGCCTCGATCTCGGCCCAGATCTCGCCCAGGCGGGTGTTGGTCTTGATGTCCACCGCGTTGAGGACGGCGGGACGGTCGATGGTGACCCGGGCGATGTGCCCGTCTCGGATGTAGCGGACCTCGTCGGTCATCGCAGCACCTTCTTCTGGCGGAGCAGTTCGATCTGCTCGGCGGTGTAGCCGAGTTCGCCGAGCACCTCGGCGCCGTGCTCACCGAGCCGGGGCGGGACGCGGCGGACTGTGGCGGGGGCGGCGGAGAGGTGGAGCGGGGCGTTGAGGGCGCGGATACGGCCGGCGACCGGGTGGTCCATCTCGACGATCATGTTGTTGACCGCGGTCTGCTCGTCGTCGAGGGTCTCTTCGAGGCTGCGCACGGGGGCGCAGAGGATGTCCTCGTCCTCGAGCCGCTTGACCCAGTGGCCGGTGGTGTTGCCGGCCACGGCCTCGGCGAAGATGCGCTGCAGCTCGGGGCGGTGGGCGAACTGCAGGTCGAGGGTGGCGAACTCGGGGCGTTCGCCCAGGTCCTCGTCGAGTTCGAGGGCGCGGCTGATGTGGTGCAGCGGGTTGGCCTTGAATCCACCCACCATGATCAGTGCGCCGTCCGTGGTGGGGAACACCCCCGTCAGCGGCATCGCGGCCCAGTTGATCTCGGAGCCCCGGTTGAGCTGCTGGCAGGCCTCCTGCATCTGCATGTGGAGCATCGAGTCGTACATCGACACCTCCACCTTCTGCCCCTCGCCGGTGCGGTCGCGGTGCAGCAGGGCCAGCAGGATGCCCTGGAGCAGATGCATCCCTGTGGTGTAGTCGCAGAGCGTGGTCGGGTACAGGGTGACCGGGTCGTCCTCGGACACCCGGCGCCACATCACTCCGCTGTACGCCTGGGCGATCGCGTCCTGCCCGCCTTTGTGGGCGTACGGGCCCTCGGTGCCGAAGCCGGTGCCGGAGGCCCAGATGATCGCGGGATTGACCGCACGCAATGCCTCGTAGCCCAGGCCGAGGCGTTCCATCACGCCCGCCCGGAAATTGCTCACCACGACGTCGGCGGAGCGCACCAGCTCCTGCACGGCCCGGCGGCCCTCCTCGGTGCGGGTGTCGATGGCGATGCTGCGCTTGTTGCGGTTGATCGACAGGAAGATGGGGTTGTCCAGGCCGGCCTCGTCGGGGATCGAGGTCCGTGAGATGTCGCCGGTGCCGGGGCGCTCCACCTTGATGACGTCGGCGCCGTAGTCGCCGAGCATCTGGGTGCAGGACGGGCCCATGAAGACCTGGGTGAAGTCGATGACGGTGATGCCGCTCAGCGGCTGTGCGGCGGCGGTCATGCCACGGCCTCCTCGGTCTGGTCGACCGTCGTGTTCTCGTCGAGGGTCGCGTTCTGCGCGGGTACGTCACCGGGGTCGGCGCCCTGATCGCGCATCCGGCGCTGGATGACGGCCGGGTCCACGTCCCGGACCAGGACGCCCTGCTCCACCGCGGTGGCTGCGGCGATGCCGGCCGCCTGGCCCATGGCCATGCAGGGCGGTATCTCCCGGGACATCCGCTGTGCCTCGGGCGTGGCCGAGTAGTGCCGTCCGGCGACCAGCAGCTGGTCGACGTCGCGCGGCAGCAGGGCGCGGTAGGGGGTGTAGTAGTCGCGGCCGCGGGAGACGCTGTCCGTGAAGTGGCGGCGGGAGGTGACATCGTCCTTGGTGACGACGTACTCGCCCTGCAGAAGCCGGGTCTGACGCACACCCATCTGCTCGGCGACGTCGAGCAGATAGGCGTTCTCGAAGCCGGGGAGGTCGGTCTTGATGGAGTCGAGGACCGCGCCGATCCGGGCCCGGGCCTCGAACTCGGCCTCGGTGAGCGAGACCGGGTCGGTGCCGTCGAAGCCGGTCAGGTGCGGCGCGTTGCACCACACCACACCGGGTACGGGCGTCTTGAGCCACCACAGCTCCCAGGCACCGCCGAGCAGCCGCTTGATCTTGCGGTTGATGGCGCGGGCCTCGCGCGGGTTCTCCTGCTCGAAGCGCTCGGCCGTCGCGGTGTCCACTCCGCCGAGCCGGAAGACGAGGGTGACGAGGTAGTTGTCCTGGGCGTAGGAGGCGCCCACCCGGGAGGCCACGTCGATGTCGCCGGTGGTGTCGATGACCACGTCGCCCATGACCGCCTGCGGGCCGGACTTGGTCTCGCAGACGACGCCCTTGACCGCGCCGTCCTGGACCACCGGCCGGGAGAACCAGCTGTGCAGGCGCAGATTGACGCCGCTCTCGCGGACCAGGTCGTTGGAGACCCGCTTCCAGCCATCGGGGTCGAAGGCGACGGCGTAGCAGATCGGCTTGGGGTTGGTGTGGGAGTGGAAGTTGAAGGCGCCCCAGCGCCCCCACTTGGCCCACATCTCGGGTGAGGAGTAGCGCTCTTCGGGCGGCGGGTAGACGGCGAGGCCGAGCTTGGCCATCCGCTCGACGTACTCGTCGACGATGCCGGTGACGGTGATCTCGTTGCCGTTGATCATGTCGTCGAGGACCAGCACCATGCCGCCGGAGGCCAGGCCCCCGAGGGCCGAGTAGCGCTCCAGCAGGGTCACGTCGGCCCCGGTGCGGGCGGCGGCCACGGCCGCGCTGACGCCAGCCGGTCCGCCGCCGACCACGATCACGTCGGACCGCTGGACCACGGGTGCCTCGACAGCGTCGAGAGAGACGGTCTGGGGCATCTGACTTCCTTTCAGTTTCCGACGCGGACGGAGCCGCGGCGCCGGACGAGCGAGTAGAGAAGGACGCTGAGCAGGCACAGGACCGCGCCGTAGACGGGGAACGCCCAGCCGGCGCCGAGGTCTTGGAGCCACAGCAGGAGGTAGGGGGCGGTGCCGCCGAAGCCGGCCACGCCGATCGCGTAGCCGAGGCCGACGCCGGTGACCCGGCAGCTGGTCGGCATCAAGGTGGCGGCGACGGTGTTGTAGAGGCCCATGGTGAAGGCCAGCACCGGAGAGCCGACGAGCATCACCACGGTGAACATCGCCATGCCGGGCCGCTGGTAGGCGAGCACGATGAAGATGACCGGCACCACGGCGAGCCGCGATGCGATGAAGGTGCGGGAGATCCGCTTGTTGTCGGCGAGTCGGCCGACCAGCGGATAGAGCACGGCGACGAGGATCCCGGCGAGGGTGGAGACCAGGAAGACGTGGTCCGAGTTCTCGTGGTGGGCCGAGCGTGCCAGGTTGGGCAGTCCGGTGGTCCAGGTGTACTGGATCGCCTGGGCGCCGGCCACGACGAAGACGATCGCCAGGAGCGCCAGCCGGTGCTGCCAGACCTCGGCCCAGACCTGGCCCACCCGGGCCGGCTCGGCCTGCGCGTCATCGACGGTGTGCAGGGTCTCCGGCAGGGCGCGGCGCAGCCAGAGGAAGACCAGGCCGCCGACGGCGCCGACCGCGAACGGGACGCGCCAGCCCCAGGCGGCCATGGCGTCGGGCGCGATCACCGAACTGGTCAGGAAGCAGACCAACGACGCGCCGACGATGCCGACTTGGACGTAGATGCTGATGGTGGTGCCGAACCGGGCGGTCCTGCCCTCGGGCGCCAGTTCCACGATGTACGCGGAGTTGAGCGGCGCCTCGATGCCGGTGGACAGTCCCTGCAGAATGCGGCTGGCCAGCAGGATGACGCCGGCCCAGACGCCGATGCTCGCATGGCTGGGAAGCAGCGCGATGACCAGGCTGGACATCACCATGGAGCCGATGGAGAAGAGCATGACCGCGCGCCGGCCGATGCGGTCGGCCAGGGTGCCGAAGACGATCGCGCCGAGCGGCCGGGCGGCGAAACCGACCGCGAAGACGGCCAGGGCGGACATGGTCTCGGACACGGAGCTGCCGGACGGGAAGTAGAGCGGACCTATGTAGGAGGCCAGCAGCCCGTAGACCATCCAGTCGTACCACTCGACGGCGTTGCCGCCGCCGAGAGCCAGCAGAGCGCGACGGTGGGAGAGGGAGGAGTTTCCGGTGGCGACAGGGGTTCTGCCGATGAGCGATGCCATAGCGGGGCACCTCATGGGGAAGGCGCACGGATCGAGGCCGTGCGGTACCGGCACCCGGGCCTGCGGCCGGGGCGTTGGAGGAGACGCACGGGATGAGGCGTGCGGTACCGGCGCCCGGGCCGGGGGCCGGGGCGTTGGAGGAGGGGACGGGAGTGAGTGAGGCCCGTGCCTACCAGCTGGGCGGAGTGATCACCCAGATCGAAGTGGCGGGCTCGTCACCGGGGTTGACGTACCAGTGGGGTGTGCTGCAGGAGTAGGTGATGGAGTCGCCCGCTTCGAGCCGGTGCCGGACGCCGTCGAGATAGACGTCCTTCACGCCCGAGAGCACGATGCCGAACTCCTCACCGTTGTGCCGGAAGGGGGTGGCGCTGGTGTCGTGGCCCGGCTGGGTGACCACCCACAACACCTCCAGCGCACCGTTGAGCGTGGGGCTGAGCAGTTCGAAGCGGTCGCCGTCCGCCGCGTCCGAGCCATGGAAGTCAAGGCTGCGGCGCTCATGCGCACGGACCACCGGGCTGACCTGCTCGGCGAGATGGAACAACCGCCCGATCGCGACGTCCAGGCCGTGCGCGATCTGCACCAGACTGGCGAAGGAGGGATTGCCCTTCCCCCGCTCGACCTGACTGATCAGACCGGTACTGATACCGGACCGGCGGCTGAGCTCGTCCAGGGTCAGACCGGCCTGCTTGCGCAGGGCCTTGATCTGCAGACCGACCGTCGCGGCCATCACATCGAGATCCGGCCGGCCGCCCGGCATCGGTGCGTCGGTGTCGTGCACGGTTTCCGCCTGTCCCTGGGGGATGCTCACCTGCGACATATTGAAGACCTTCACGATGGTGAAAACAAGCCCTCAGGTCCAAACTTCGATGCCGGGCCGACATCCCACTGAGAACCAGCAGCACAGGTCCACTTGACGACGATGTGGGGCACGCCCTGTCGAGCCGCGCGTGATCCCCCGCATCCGCGGCCTTCAGCCCGGGCACGCAGGATCACGTCGCGCGTACAGGCGCTGAGTGCCGCCCTGGTAGACACGCGGTCGGCGTGCGGTCAGAGGCTGTCGGCGTCTGTGACGCCTTCTGCGCCGCCCCACCCGGCGTGCAGACGTGCGGGCGCTGCTGCCGGTGAAAGGGACGATGCGTCACAGGGCACGCGTCACCTCCGCTCGTCACCGGTTCCGCCGGATCGACGGTGACGGGGCCCGGTGCGGTGACCGTCCTCGTCCTCGTACCAGACGAAGCGTTGCCACTCCTGGTCGGTCAGGAGCACGGCCGTCCCGTCGTGCCGTGGGCCGTCGACTGCGGCCGCACACCCCCTCCGACCACCGTCGGCGAGCAGGGTGACCGGGTCTCGATGGCCTGTGTCGACGGCACCGTCGCCGGGGGTACGTGCCGCAGCGGTGGCTCCGGCCGTGCGCAGGGTGGCGAGCCTCACCGGGCGGCGGGCAGGGGGACGGAGGCTTCGACGGGCCATGCGATGTCCGGTCGACCGCCGGAAGGAACGCGGTGAGGGGGCTTCTGACCGTCTGTCAGTGGCCCTTGAACGCCTCCTCCAGCCACCAGGACCCGTGATCGGCGGTGACTTTGGCATCGATGAGCAGGGGCGTTGAGCGTGGCCCGGCCGCCCAGTCCCGGACGGGTTCGAGGTCCGCGAGGGTGCGGACGGTGACCGCTTCGAAGCCGTAGCCCCGGGCGATGGCGGCGATGTCGGTGGGCGGGAACACGACCGTGTCCAGGGGGAATTCGCCCGGGGCGAAGTGATGGACCTCTGCCCCATAGGCGTCGTCGTTGTAGACGACCACCACCATCGGCAGGCCCAGGCGGCGGACCGTGTCCAGTTCTGCGGCGCTCATCAGCGCGCCGCCGTCGCCGAGGGCGGCGACGGGCAGCCGGTCGGGCCGGGCCAGCGCCGCTCCGATCGCCGTCGAAAGGCCCAGGCCGATGGATTGGAAGGCCTGAGTGAAGCACAGGCTGTCGTGGTCGGGCACGGACAGGAACATGGAGGGGTAGCCCATGAAGTTCCCGGAGTCCACGCCGATCACGCGCTCGGCGGGCAGCAGGTCGTCCAGCGCGATGCTCAGGGTGCGTGGGTCGATGCGCTCAGGGCCGCCCTCGTCCTCGTAGGGCACGTCCCGCCAGCGCACGCGTGTGGCGATGGCCTCTCCGACGGCGGGGCTGCGGTAGCCGGGGCGCTGCCGTCCGCTCGTTTCGAGGGCGCGCCGTGCGGTGCGTTCGACATCTCCGGTGATGCCGAGGTGGACGGTGCGATGCCTGCCCAGGGCGGCGGGGTCGTCGTCGACCTGGACGACGGTGGCCTGCGGGCCGATCAGTCGGCCGTGCCGCATCGTCCACATGTTCAGCGCGCAGCCCCAGCCCACGATCACATCCGCGCCCCGCACCAGCTCCGCCGTCACGGGCGAGGAGAAGCCGCCGGACACGTCGATCGACCACGGGTTGTCGTGGAACAGCCCGCGGGCGACGGCAGAGGTGGCCAGGAGCGCGCCGTGCCGCTCGGCCAGCGCCGTCAAGGCGTCGCGACCGCGGGGCGTGCGCGCTCCCCGGCCCGCGACGAAGACGGGGCGCTCCGCGCGTTCGAGCGCCTGCACCAGCGCGGCGACGGCGTCCGGCTCGGGCTCGACCGGGGGCCGTTCGGGAGGCGGGGAGACCGATGTGCCGTCAGGGGCCTCCAAGGCCTGGATCTCCAGCGGGAGATTGAGCAGCACCGTACGGCGCTCGTGCAGGGCCCGGCGCACGGCGGCGCAAGCCTGCTCGACCGCGTCCTCGGCCGAGGTCACCCGCGTGCTGACCGCGCCCACCGCGTGGGCCAGCGCTTCCTGGTCGACGTAGAAGTTCGAGGTGGTCTCGGAGGTCTCCGCAGCGAGGACGAGCAGCGGGGTGCGGCTCTTCGCCGCCTCGCCGATGCCGGTCAGCGCATTGGTCAGTCCGCATCCCTGATGCACCGACAGCGCCGCCACCTTGCCGCTCATACGGGCATAGGCATCGGCCATGGTGGCCGCCCCGCCTTCATGGCGGGCCGCGACGAACCGGGCACCGGCCGCGACCAAGGCGTTGGTCAGATGGAAGTTGCCCGAGCCGACCACGCCGAAGACGTGGTCGACGCCGGCCGCTGCCAGGGCCCGGCCGACCGCTTCCGCTACCTTCATCCGTGCTCCACCAGTGCGAGCACGCGGGCGGGGGCGCCTGATCCGGTGACGATCGGCAGCGGTCCCGCCAGGACGACGGCACCGGTCGGTGGCAGCGCGGCGAGGTTCTGCAACTGCGTCAGGCCGTACTTTCCGCTGCCCATCAGGAAGGTATGACACGGGAAGGCCGGATCGAAGCCCGGTGCCTGACCGGCGTCGGTGCCCACCGTCTCGACCCCGAGGCCCATCACGGGCGACTCCTCGGCGACCCAGCGGGCACACTTCGCCGAGAGCCCCGGAGTGTGCGGGCCGTTCTCATCGGCGTTGAGGAACTCCTGCTGAGCCTGCGAGCGGTCGTCCCACCCCGTGCGCAACAGCATCCAGCCCCCGTCGGGCAGCGGCCCGTACTGAGCTTCCCATGCCTTGATGTGGTCGATCTCGACCAGGAAATCGGGGTTCGCGGCCGCCTCGGCGGAGAAGTCCAACACGGCTGCCGGGGCGACCAGTTGCTGCGCCGGTACGGATGCCACGTCGGCGAGGCCCTGCCCGGTGATCCAGTGATTGGGCGCGTCGAAGTGTGTGCCCGTGTGCTCGCCGCTGCGGAAGTTGTTCCAGTACCAGGCAGGTCCGCGGTCGTCGTAGCGGCTGATCTCCTCCAGTTCGAAGACCGCGGTCTGGCCGAACTGGGCGGGCAGTTGGAGCACCGGCGTGGACGACGACAACGGCGCCGTGAGGTCGACGACCTCGATCGAGCCACTGCGCAACGCGGACGTCAGCGCGGCGAGAACAGAGGGGTGGGACATCATGGCCTCCTGCGGATGGGGGCTGATCCGCGACGATCATAGTGCCGGCGCACGCGACAGAGAGGGCGGCACCAGAGGTACGACCGTCTTCAAGTGCAGCTTTCTGTTGTCCGTCCGAGGCAGGAAGGGATTCCGACAGCCACCGACGAATGGCCGGAGTCCGGTCTCGTGCGGTGGCGGGCGGCCACGAGAGGTCCTGGCTGGGCGAGAAAGTCCGCGCGGCGTTGGAGGATCCTGCTGGAGAACCGCTCCGGGGGGAGCGAGGAGAGGTGCGATATGCGCAGAGCGCCAGACATCAGGCACAGAGGCAGAGGCAGAGGCAGAGGCATGGTGACCGTCACCGTGCTGGCCACCCTGCTCACCGGCGCGGGTTGCGCCGCGGGCTCCGGGGGCACGGCGGACTCCCGCGACGAAGACGCCCCGCCGAAGACTTCTGCCGGCTCCCTCACCTGGGAGTTCGAGCACATCGCGGACTTCAGCGGGAAGATCACCGATGTCGCCGCCCTGGCCGAAGACGACGTCTGGGCGGTGGCCACCGAGAACGACGGTGAGTCCAGTGCCCACCTCCTGCACTACGACGGTACGCGGTGGAAACGCGAGCCCCTGCCCGAAGCCCTCGGGTCCAGCCTCTACCCGCCCGCCCTCGAAGAGATCGGTACGAAGACGCTGTGGCTGCGGCCTCACACCGCTGACGGCGCGTCCGGCGTGAACCGCTGGGCCCAGTGGGACGGGACGCGCTGGTCGTCGGTGCCGAGCCCTCCGCCCGGCAGTGCCGATGACTTCGAGGCCACGGGCCCGGACGACATCTGGACGCTCGACGCCGGCGAGCAGACCGCCCACCACTGGAACGGCACCCGCTGGACCGCTGGCCGCCTCCCCTACGGAGCCGCCGACCTGGCGATCGCCGGACCGGCCGACGTCTGGGCGGTCGGCAGCCGCTCCACGGGTCCAGGCACCGACATGGGCACCGGCGAGGGCTACAGCCAGCCCGCCTCGATGCACTGGGACGGTACGTCCTGGAAACCGGTGGACACCCCGCAGGCCCACTTCGACGACCCCGTCCCACCGGAACCCGGTGCGGTCCTCAGTCAGGTCTTCGTCCTCGACGGCGGTGAGATCCGCGCGTACGGCATCAACACCTTCAACCACGGCGAGGTCGACGACGAACCCGCGGACCAGTTCCTCAGGCTGCGCCGGGACGGCTCCACGTGGGTCGAGCAGGAGCCCGCGCCGGGCGGTTGCGCTCAGCGCACGCCGGTCGCCCAGGACGACAAGGGCCTTTTCCTGGACGGCAATTGGTACCTCACGGACGACGGCACATGCGTGAAGATCCAGCGCCACCGTCTCCCCCTGTCCACCGGAGCCCGCAAAGCATCGAGCCAGTCACTGTGGCTCGAGGAGATCCACCGGGTGCCCGACACCGGCGAGTGGCTCGGTGCCGGACACGTCCAGGTCAACCAGTCAGGTGACCCCTTCGGCGCCCCCGTCGTCGTACGCCTGAAACGGGGCGGCTGACCTCCACCTCCTCGACCACCTGACGCCGGCGGACGTCGGCGTCGGGCTTCACCAGGGCCGTTGTCGGGCGCTGTCCGGTAGGTGATCGCCCGTCAATCAAGGATCTCGACGTACCCGTCGGTTCCGTGCACGCGGATCCGCTGCCCGTCCCTGATCAGCCGGGTGGCCTGCTCCACGCCCACGACGGCCGGCAAGCCGTACTCCCGGGCGATCACCGCGCCATGCGTCATCAGGCCGCCCACCTCCGTCACCAGGCCCGCGATCCCGACGAACAGCGGCGACCAACTGGGGTCCGTGAACGCCGTGACCAGGATGTCGCCCGCTTCGAGATCGGCCTCCGCCATGTCGAGAATGACGCGGGCCCTCCCCTCGACGGTCCCGGCGGAAACCGGTACGCCGACCAGGGCACCGGCCGGTACGTCGTCACGCCGGTACGCCCCGGTGAGGGCCTCACCGTCCGAGGTGAGCACCCGGGGCGGCGTGAGCGCGTGGTAGGACCGGAACGCCTCCTTGCGCTGCTGGATGAGCTGGTCGTCCCTCTGGTGCGAGCGCACCATGTCACGGAGTTCCTGGAAGGTGAGGTAGAAGGCGTCCTCCTTCTCAGGAAGCACGTCGGCCTGCACCAGACGCTCGGCCTCCGCCAGCAGGGCCTGCTTGTAGACGAAGTAGCGGCTGATGATGCCGTACTTGGGGTACTCGCGGTACCCGATGAAGGTTCTGACCCGGTCGATCATCCCCTTGACCTCGTCGGCCTTCCGCTCCCCGTCCGACAGGGCGCGCAAGCGCGACAGCACGTCCTCTTCCTTCTGCTGCGCCTTCTGCCGGCCTTGCTCGAAGCGCCTCCCGGCGGCGCCCGGCTCGAAGTTCCTGACGTTGTCGAGGATCACGGGCACCAGCGTGCCGGGGCGCTCGCGCCAGCGTGGCCTCGTGATGTCGATCTCGCCGACGCAGCGCATGCCGTACCGGTCGAGGTAGGCCTCGATCGCGTCGCGCGCCTCGGTCCCGCCCGCGAGCTTCGCCAGGTCGTCAAGGAAGTCATCGCCGTCGACGCCCTGCAGGAACGCCACCACCTCCGGCTGCGGGCGGATCACGTCCGCGACGTCGAGCAGCGCCAGGCCCATCTCCGACGTGATGTTGTCGGGGGCGGACAGCGTCAGCGTGTCAGCCACGTTCTTCTCGCCGAGCCACTCCTGCAGCGTGTCGTTGAGCCACCACGTGGCCTCCATCCCCGCCATGATCGCCTGAATGCTCAGCGGATCACTGAGCACCCGCTTGTGCTCCTCGAAGGCCTCCAGCAGGAAGTCGAACAGGGCCGGTCCGGTCTTCGTGCGGATGTCGCCCTCCAGAGCGGCGACGGACGCGCGGCTGCGCTCGATGAGCTCGGCGACGACGGCCGGATCGGTCTCGATCGGGGCGGGCGCGGCGCCCGCCGACCTGCCGCCGGGGCCCGCGTCCGGGAGCGACGGGACGAAACCGTCGCGGTCGAGGACGGTCTCCAGAGCGTGCCGGATCAGCGGATCGCCCTTCCCCATGGCCTCCAGGAGGCCGGCGCGGCTCGCGGGCGCGGCCAGGCGCCGGGTGACGTCGACGAACAGCCTCCCGCCCGCCTCGTGCATCGGCACCATCGCCGTCAGCTGCCACATGGAGAATCCCAGGGGCTTCATGGGGTCGGTCATCATCTGCCCATGCCCGACGGAGACGTAGACGTGGTTCTCCTGGTCGTCCGCCTGTGGAATGGGGAACAGCGTCGTGATCGGCCGGCTCTGCACGATCTGGAAGCCGTCATCGACCAGGCACCATTCGATGTCCTGCGGACGGCCGAAGTGCGCTTCGATCCGCCGCCCGAGCCGCACCAGCCGCACGGCCTGCGCATTCGTCAGCGCCGGCTGTCCCTGCCGCTGCGCCTCGATGGCCACTTCCTGCGTCCCGCCGGCCGGCAGGGCGTGCACGGCACGCTGCTTGGCGGCGATCGCCTTGTCCACGACTTCGCCGTCCCGCACCTTGAAGACGTCCGGGTTCACCAGGCCGGAGACCAGGGCCTCGCCGAGGCCGAAGCCGGCGTCCACGGTGGCGACCCTCCGGTTGCCCGTGACGGGGTCGGCCGTGAACAGGATGCCGGACGCGTGCGGGAAGACCATCCGCTGTACCACCACGGCCATGTGGACCGTACGGTGGTCGATGCCGTTCCGCCGGCGGTAGGCCACGGCCCGCTCGGTGAACAGCGAGGCCCAGCACCGGCTGACGTGCTGGAGAATCGCCGTCGGCCCCACGACGTTCAGGTACGTGTCCTGCTGGCCGGCGAAGGAGGCCGTCGGCAGGTCCTCCGCCGTCGCGCTGGACCGGACGGCGTAGGCGGCCTGCTCGCCGTGCCGGGCGAGCGCGCGGGTGATCGCCGCCGCGAGATCGCCCGGCACGGCGACCGCTTCGATGGTCCGGCGGATCTGCGCACTGAGCGTGCGGATCGCCTCCCGGTCGTCGGGGTTCAGGCGCGACAACCGGTCGAGCTGATCGTCGATGGACGGCGTTTCCGCCATGATCCGCCGGAATGCCTCCGTCGTCACGCAGAAGCCACCCGGCACGCGGATGCCTTCGATCCTCGACAGCGCGCCCAGGTGCGCGCCCTTGCCGCCGACGACCGCGACCTGCGTCCCGTCGATGTCTTGAAGATCCAACACGTACTGCTCCATCACTGCGTAACCTCCGAGGCAGCCGTGCTGCGTTGCGCTGCGGTGGCCGGTCGGGTGACCGGCACCTCCCACTCCGTCGAATCTCTTGTCAGGGGCGTTCTCGTCCCGGGCCGCCCTCCCTCTGACACGTCGGCCGACAGCCCCGCCCGGGCGAGCGGCGCGCACCCCCCTACCACCGTCCTGAGCGCCGGCGGCCGCACTGCCACGCCCACCACTGATTCGACGTCACCGCGTCCCCCATACGTCGACACCACACGCACGCCGTGCTCCTCTTTCCCCAGGTTGTGACCTCGGCCGACGATTGTGCGCCACCACCAGGGCCTTGCCGCAAGCCCCCCAGTGCGCTATACGTTGAGAGTGGCGGGGAGAGTGACCTCCCTGCCTTTGTCTTTGCTCGCGGTCGCCGCCTCGTGGACATCGCGGCTCAGGGCAGCTCTTGGCTCCGCATCAGGTCGATGAGGCCAGGAGGCGGAACGCAAGGATCGTGATCAGAAAGCTGGACGCCAGGGCGGTGACGAGCTGCCCGCGAACACCGGTCAGGGCTCTGCCGAGCAGTGCACCGCCACCGGCGAGGAGCAGTTGCCAGCTGGCGGACGCGGCGAAGGCGGCAAGGACGAACACGGCTTGCTCAAGGTGGCTCGGAGCCGACGAGGCTTGGCCGCCCAGGACCAGCGCCACGAAGTAGATCACTGTCAGTGGGTTCATCATCGTGATCCCACAGAGCCCCAGATAGGCGCGGGCCGCGCTGACCGGCACCCCCTCGTCCGCCGGGGAGGGCGCGTGGCGTCTGCGGTACTTCCTCACCGCCGCGGCACCGCTCCGGGCCGCGAGGGCGACGAGCACCAACGCCGATGCCCAGCGCAACGGCAGCAGTACCGGCTGGATCGTGTGGGCGAGCGCTGAACCCCCGACCTCCGCGATCAGGGCGTACAGGCCGTCTGCGGTGGCGACCCCGAGTGCGGCACAAGCGCCGATCTTCCATGCCGTCCGCGCGGTGAGAGCCACCAGATATGTCGCGACAGCTCCTACCGGCATGGCGATGCCATAACCGGCAAGGAGCCCCGCGACGAGCGCGGCGATCACGACCGCACGGGAATCGGCCTCCGCGTTCGCTGGGGCTGCTGCTGAACCCGCCCGCGTCGAGCGGAGGGAGCCGGCGGCAGAGAAGCGTCGATTGCGGTCATGAACGGATACTGCGAGTCGCGCCCCCTCCCGTGCAACTCAATTCCCCGTCCTCGGTCCCGCCCGAGAATCCTTGCCCGCCGAGTGAGGAGGTTTCGGTGGGCGGAAGACCTCGGCCGAAGGCGCAGGTCACGGAAGGCCGGACGATACTTTCGAGTGCCACGGCCGCGCCCTGCAAATGCTTGCTCCTCGGGATGCGCGAGGCACGTGGGCAAGTGCCTCGCACCAATGGTCAGTCGGTGGTCGACTCCAGGGCCAGGACGTGCTCGAGCAGGGAGATCAGGACCTCCTTGCCGGACTCCCGGTCACGCACGTCGCACAGCATCACCGGGGTGTCGGTGGTGGTCAGGTCGAGGGCGCGCGCCACCGCGCCTTGGCTGTGCGTCCGGATGCCGTCGAAGCAGTTCACGGCGACGATGAAGGGAATGCCGCGGCTCTCGAAGTAGTCGATGGCGGGGAAGCAGTCCGCGAGACGCCGGGTGTCGGCGAGGACGACCGCGCCCAGGCAGCCCGTGGCCAACTCGTCCCAGACGAACCAGAAGCGGTCCTGGCCCGGGGTGCCGAAGAGGTAGAGGGCCAGGGTGTCGCGCAGGGTGATGCGGCCGAAGTCCATGGCGACCGTCGTCGTGGTCTTCGTGGCCACCCCCTCCAGGCTGTCCACCGGGCGTGAGGCCTCGGTGAGGGGTTCCTCGGTGAGCAGCGGGCGGATCTCGCTGACCGACTCCACCAGCGTCGTCTTCCCCACGCCGAAGCCGCCGGCGATCAGGAGCTTGAGAGCGGTGAAGTCGGCGGGCGCCGCGTGCGCGGCGCGGTCAGAGTGCACGGAGGCCATCGATCACTTCTCGCAGGAGGTGGGCGGAGGGAGGTTCTTTCCCGGCGGCGGTGGTCTCGGGCGGGGTGATGCGGATCAGCCCCTGGGCGGTGAGGTCGCCGAGCAGGACGCGTACGACGCCGAGCGGCAGGCCCGAGTCCGACGCCAAGTCCGCTACGGGGCACGGCCCTTGGGCGCACTGCGCCAGCAGGCGGCGCTGCTCGGGCGGGATCGGGCCGCGCGGGGTGGCGGACGTGGCGCGGACGATCGCCATCAGGTCGAGGCGTTCCGCTCCGTTGTCCGTGCGCGCGCGGCCCGCCGTCATCGCGTACAGGCGGACCAGCGGGCCGGCCTCGTCGTCGTAGCGGTCGGCCCAGGGGTCGGGGTCCCGGTCGGACGCCTCGGGCGTCGGCCGGCGGCGGCCGGGTGGCAGGTCGGTCACGGCGTCCCGCCGTCCGGCGTCGGGGCGCCGTCCGTCCGCACGGGTACGGCGAGGTGCTCCCGCACGCGCTCGACCAGCAGAGCCATCTCGTACGCCACGAGGCCGATGTCGGCGTGCCCGTCGGTGAACACCGCGATGCAGGACCCGTCGCCCGCGGCGACCACGAAGAGGAAACCGCCGTGGAGCTCGACCATCGTCTGGACGACGCCGCCCGCGTCGAAGTGACGGCCCGCGCCCTTGGCGAGGGAGTGGAAACCGGAGGCGATGGCGGCGAACCGCTCGGAGTCGTCACGCCCCAGGCCGCGGGAGGCTCCGACGCACAGGCCGTCGGTGGAGAGCATGACCACGGACCGGACCTCCGCGACACGCTCGACGAGGTCGTCGAGGAGCCAGTCGACACCGCCCGCGCCGCCCGTGCCGTGGTCGTCTGCGTGGTCACCCAGGTTCGTGACGTCGAAGGTCGGGGTCATCGGTTGCGGGATCCTTCTTCGGTCGCGTGATGGGGGTGGGGCGCGGCATGCGAGGCGCCGGACGTGCCTGCGGGGCCGGGCGGTGTGCCCGGCTCGCCCTGAGCCGCGGACGCGCGGCGCCGGCCGGAGCGCAGGGATGCCATCGTGGCGCGCGCGGCCTCCGGGGACCGGACGGCCGGGGCCTGGTCCGGACGTGAAGCAGTGCTCGTGTTCTCGTCGTCGCGCAGTTCGGGGGCGAGGCTGGCCTGGCGCACCCGGCGCGGCAGACCGTCGTCGGAGTCGGGGCCCGAGGGGGCTTCCGTCGAGCGGGCGGGCAAGGGTGGCGCCGACCGGGGGGCCGCGTGGCGGGCATGAGTGGGCTCTTGGCGGGGGGTGGTGCGGACGAGCGGCGGCTCGGGCTCACCCTCCGGTCGGGGCACCGGTTGCTGTTCGGGGTGCTGCGATGCCGGCACGGGAACGGCGAACGGAGCAGGGGCCGGTTCGTGACCGGACTCCAGCGCCGGCGGCTCCGGCAGGGGCCGCAGGCCCGGGTGCGGTGCCTCCAGGAGCTGCTGCGGAACGAAGACGACGGCGGTCACACCGCCGTAGACGGAGCGGCGCAGGGTGACGTCCACCTGCTGGCGCTCGGCGAGGCGGTTGACCACGAACAGGCCGAGCCGGCGTGAGTCGAGGAGGTCGATGTCCGTGGCCCGGATCTTCTCGTTGGCCGCGGCGAGCGCCTCGTCTCCCATACCGAGGCCGCGGTCCTCGATCTCCAGGACGGCACCGGCCCCGACCTCCTCGCCGCGCACCACCACGGGGGTGTGCGGCGGGGAGAACGCGGCGGCGTTCTCCGTGAGTTCGGCGATCAGGTGGATCAGGTCGGCCACCGCCGTGCCGGCCAGACGCAGGTCGGGTATGTCGTGCAGCTGGACGCGGTCCATGTCGGCTGTCTCCGCGATGCCCGCCCGTACGGCGTCGATCAGCGGGACGGGGTTGCGCCAGGCACGGCCGGGAGCGGAGCCGGACAGGATGAGCAGGGACTCGGCGTGGCGGCGCATCCTGGTCGTCAAGTGGTCCAGACGGAACAGGTCTTCCAGGTCCGAGGGGTTCTCGGTGCGGCGTTCCATGGCGTCGAGGAGCTCCAACTGGCGGTGGAGCAGCACCTGGCTGCGGCGGGCGAGGCTGACGTAGACGCCGGAGACTCCGGTGAGGACGGCGGCGCGTCCCGCGACGGCCCGCAGCGCGGCTCGCTGCACGGTGGTCAGCGCGGCGCCGACCTGGCCGATCTCGTCCCGGATGGGGGTGCGGGCGAGCGGGGCCTCGGCTTCGAGGTCGAGGTCGTCACCACTGTGGATGCGGCGGATCGCGGCGGGCAGCCGGGTGGCGGCGAGTTCCAGAGCGGAGTTCCGCAGTCCCGTGAGGTCGTCGACGAGGCCGCGCCCGATGCGTACGGAGAGCAGCAGCGAGACGACGACACCGAGCAGGCCGAGGGCGACGGCGAGGCCCGAGCTGCCCAGGGTCGCAAGGGAGTACGGCTTCGTGTCGGCACCCGTGTCGATGGCGGCCCGCTCCGCCGCGGCGAGTCCGGCCAGGGTGTGTCCCACGTCGGTGTGCCACTCCCCTGCCGGTACGGCGGAGACGGCCCCTCCCTGACCGGCGTCGAGGACGGCGTCCTGAGCGGCGGCGAGTGCGGTGGCGCTGCGGGACGCGAGGACGGCGCGGTAGCGTGCGGCGCCCTCGGCCCGGAGGTCGGGCACCGCGGCCTTGGTGAGCCCGCGCTGCTGGGCGACGTCGCCGATGAACACGCGGTACTGGGCGGCCGACATGGTGCCGCGCGCCTGCGCGGCTCCGAGCACGGCGTCCTGGCGGCTCAACGCCTCGCGCGCACGGGCCAGTTCGAGGACGGTGCGGGTGTGGGAGGCGCGGTCGGGGCGGTCCGCGGCCGCCAGCCCCGCGCGCACGACGAAGGCCCGGTCGACGGCCGTGCCGTAGCCGGAGAACACAGCGGCGGAGTCGTGATGCGTCCCGCGCTGCGCGGGGAGGGACCCCGCGCTCTTGAGCAGAGCGCTGATCCGGTCGGGCAGCTGGCTGTCGAGGGCCGCGAGATCGGTGCTGCTGGAGCGGATGCCCGCGCGCAGGGCCGTGACGGCCCTGTCCGTGCGGGACCGGGCGGCGTCGAAGGCGCGGCGGGCGGACGGGCCGGGAGCGGCCCGGTATTTCAGGGCGGCGGCACGCTCGTCCTGGACCGCGGTGGTGAAGTCCGCGACCGGTTTCACCAGGGCCGAGTTGATCTGCCGCAGCTGCTCGGTGGACGAGACCTGCGACGCGGTGGTGACGGCGGCGTGCCCCCACAGGGCCATCAGGGAGAGGACCGGCACCGTCAGCAGGGTGACGACCTTCGCTCGGATCGACTTGGGGCGCCACCGTTCGGGCAGCGGAAAGCGTGCGGGCATGACAGGGATCTCCTTGGCGGTGCAGGAGTGTTGAGGGCGCGCGCGGTGGCGTTCGGCCCGGGGAACGGCGGCGGCGAAGGCGCGAGGCGGGACGTGCGCCGCGGTGACGCGGAGGGCTGCTCGGGGAGTCCGGGTCAGGCGACCGGAAGCTCGACCTCGTGCAGCGGTCGGGCCGCGGCCTCGCCCTCGGCGCGCTCCTGCGCCGTCGGGGACAGGGCCACGAAGGCGCAGGTGAGGAAGAGGAAGGAACCGAGGACCACGGCGAGCGGCAGGATGAACGCGGTGGCGCTCGCGCCCGGCAGAGGTGCGCTGCTCGCGTGCACGTCCACGGTGACCGCGGCCATGCCGGTGTAGTGCATGCTGCTCACCGCGAGTCCCATCACGAGGGCGGCGACGGCGGCGACGGCGGGACCCCGCACGGAGAGCGCGGCCCACAGCGCCGCGGAGGCCGCGGCGATCGCGATGGCGACGGAAGCCGTGACGACAGCCGGGTCGTACGAGATCGTGCCGTTGAGCTGTACGGCGGCCATGCCGATGTAGTGCATCGCGGCCACCCCGAGTCCGGTGCCGACGCCACCGAACAGGATGCAGCGCACGCGGGACGTGCCGTATCCGGCGGTGAAGACTCCGGCGCCGACGACGGCGATGGCGACCAGCAGGCTGAGAAGGGTGAGCGGGATGTCGTAGCGGATCGCGGTGCCGTCGACGGTGTAGCCGAGCATCGCGATGAAGTGCATGGTCCAGATTCCGGCACCGATCGCGATCGACGCGCTGACCAGCCAGTTCCTCTTGGAGCGTCCCCCGGTTGTCACGGCACGCACGGTGCAGCGCAACCCCAGCGCGGATCCGACGACTGCCATGACATACGACAGGACCGGCGTCGCCCAGCCTCCGGCCATGTGATGCATGTGACCCACGGGTTTCCTCTCACTGTTCTGTGTCGGCCCCCCGGCGACCGGGACGCTAGCACGCAGTGGATCTCTGTCCATGGGCCGCGGAATTCGCCCGCAGGCGGGTTACTGGGCGGTAAGGCCCTGGTTCAACGGCCTTTCGGGCATCGGCCCTTCACTCCTCGCTCACATCGGTGCGACTCTTGTCACGTCGCACACCGAAGCTCTTCAGACACCCTGGACGAGACACCCAGGTCCGGACGTCCAGGACATACCCGTTCAACTGCAGGCGGGGCCGGTGGCGCTGGAGCCGGGAGCGGCCGACTCGGCTGGTGCGGAGGGCGACCGGAGTCGCGTGCCTGCCCAGCACGCCGCAATTCGCCCCCCATCACAGGACAAACGATGACGCACGGCGGCGGCCTCACCCGGTGAAGGTGAAGCCGCCTCAGCGGATGGTACGTCAGGACGGACAGCCGGAATCGGCGATCACGAAGCTGCCGGGCGAGGTCTCTTCCAGGGTGTGGGTGACGTAGAGGTTGTACAGGCCCATGTTCTGGTTGGAGCCGTTGGCATAGACGTAGCCGAGGCTCTGGTGGGCACGTCCGGCGGCGACCTGGTTGTAGTTGTTGTCGGTGTAGCAGTGGTGGGTGGCACCGGTCGTGGTCGCCTGTGCCCCGGTGGAGGACGCGCCTACGGCCCCGGAACCGTCCACGGCGGCCACGGTGTAGCTGTACGTCGTGCCGGGGGCGAGCCCTGTGTCGGTGAACGACGTCGAGGAAGGCGAGCCGACCTGGGTGCCGCCGCGGTAGACACGGTAGGCGGCCGCACCGTCGACGGCGTTCCAGGACAGGGAGGCCGAGGTGTCGGTCGTGGCGGTGACGGTGAGCCCGGACGGGGCGGGCAGGGAGCCGCCGCCGTCGGTGGCGTCGAGACCCCAGGAGTGTCCGATCCAGTACGAGGCACAGATGTTCATGTCCGGCAGGTACTGGCTGGCCGTGCCGCACTGGGTGGCCCCGGCGCCGGGGTCGACCGGCTGGCCGTGGGACATGCCCGTGATGCTGTACGACTCGACGACGGCGCGGCCCGAAGCGTCCTGGTAGACCTTGTGCGGGAAACCCTGCACCGTGTCGCTCACGTCGGCCGTGGTGTCGGTGCCGTGGACGTTGGTCCACTGCTCCACGAGCTCGGTCATGTTCATCGGCGCGACCGTGGTGTCCTGGGAGCCCTGCCACACCGCCACCGTCGGGTAGGGGCCGCTGTAGCCGGGGTCGGCCGCGCGCACTTTGTCGCCCCACTGCTGCGGGGTGAGGTTGCTGCCGGGGTTCATACAGCTCAGAGCGTCGGTGACGGAACGGGCGCAGTCGAAGGGAAGGCCGGCGGCCACCGCCGCGCCGGAGAAGACGTCCGGGTAGGAGGCCGCCATGACCGCGGTCATCGCCCCGCCCGCGGACAGGCCGGTGACGTAGACACGTGAGGGATCGGTCCCGTAGTCGGCCGCCGTCTTGTCGACCATCTGCTTGATGGACAAGGCCTCGCCCTGACCGCGCGAGAAGTCGGACGACTGGAACCAGTTGAAGCACGAGTTGGCGTTGTTGGCGCTCTTCTGCTGGGGCAGCACCAGCGCGAAGCCCCAGGCATCGGCCCACTTGGTCCAGCCGGTCTCGTCGTCGAACGCCGAAGCCGACTGGGTGCAGCCGTGCATGGCGACCACGAGGGGGCGCCCGGACGGCAACCCGTCGGGAACATAGCGGAACATCTGCAGGCTGCCGGGGTTGGAGCCGAAGCCCGTCACCTCCTGCAGGGAGGCGGCCTGCGCGGGCGCCGGGGACAGCAGCCCGAGGATCAGGGCGACCGCGGACAGCACCAGCGCGACCGCGGACGCGGAGCGCGACCGCCGTCCGCGGTCGGCAGGCCGCAGCACGCGTCGGAAGCCGCGCCGCGAGGAGTGGGGGGAAGCAGGATGCATCGTGCCACCAGGTGATCGCGAGGGACGGGGGGACGGACAACCCCCGGCCCTGGCCGCCCGGCACCGGACAGCGTTACGTGCCCCAGGAGTTACAGGGAAGTTACGTCCGGCCGGTCGGCGTCAGTAATGGTGACGCGCCCCACCTCCAAGAGGTGTGGGCTGTGGGCCGTCACCGTTGCGCCTCACGGAAGGGCCACGACGGCGGATGGTGTGCCTGGTGCCTGTCTCACGCCGCTGCTGTGACGGCCGGCGCTTCTGCACCCCGGCGAGTGCGCAACTCCACGTCGCACACGCACAGTTCACCGACAGTTCGTGAGGGGCTTTGTCGTCCGCTGCGCGGATCCGGGATGTGTGGGTGGAGCCTGCCTGACGCGGCTGCTTCTCATGGCACTCTGCCGACGGTCCGGTTCTCCGCGCCGTCGGCAGAGTGGCGCCCACCGGT
Source organism: Streptomyces sp. NPDC055955 (assembly GCF_042270245.1). Classification (NCBI taxonomy): domain Bacteria; kingdom Bacillati; phylum Actinomycetota; class Actinomycetes; order Kitasatosporales; family Streptomycetaceae; genus Streptomyces; species Streptomyces sp. NPDC055955. Next base: position 364,085 of record NZ_JBHJYS010000004.1, on the reverse strand, counting down.
ACAGAGACCGCACGCACGGTCCCCGTCCATACTTGACACCTCGTCAGTCCATGAGCGCCATGAGACGTGGCCCTCGCAGCCCGAGCTTCAGCCGCTCAGGGCGTTCACACTGTGGCCGCCCGCGCCCTCACCGCGTCCGCCGGATCCCAGCCCGCGCGCGGCACCGAGGCGAGCAGAAGCCGCGTGTACGGGTCCTGCGGGGCGGCCAGGACATCTGCTGTCGGGCCCTGTTCGACCACGGTGCCCCGGCGCATGACCACGACCTTGTCCGTGATGTGCTGGACGACCGCCAGGTCGTGGCTGACGAACACGAGAGCGACCCCGGTGTCGCGGCGGATCTCTTCGAGCAGGTGCAGGATCTGTGCCTGGATCGACACGTCGAGCGCGGCCACCGCCTCGTCGAGGACCAGCACCTTGGGGTCGACGGCCAGGGCCCGCGCGATGGCGAGCCGCTGGCGCTGGCCGCCGGACAGGCCGTGCGGCCGGGCCCCCGACTCACGTGTGCCGAGGCCCACTTGTTCCAGGAGTCCATCGGCGAGTGACTCGTCCCGGCCGTGCAGGCGCAGGGCCGTGGTCAGGCACTGGCGGGACGTGAGCCGGGGGTCCAGGGACACGTACGGGTCCTGGAACACCATCTGGATCTCGCGAGCCCGCGCGAGGCGTGCCCGGCTGCCGCGCGGGGTGCGTGGTGTGCGGGTCCGGCCCGAGACGGAGACGGTGCCGGCGTCCGGCCGTACGAGACCCACGAGCATGCGCGCGACGGTCGTCTTGCCGGATCCGGACTCGCCGACGATGCCGAGCGAGCCGCCCGCCGGGACGGTGAAGGTGACGCTGTCCGCTGCGGTGAGACGCCCTCCGCCGGGCAGACCGTACGTCTTGCGCAGCCCTTCCACCGCCAACAGCGGTGCGTCCTGCGGCACTTCGGCGGTCATCGAACGCTCCTTTTCAGTGGAGTCGGGCCCGGGCCCGCGAGTTCGGGCAGTCGGCGGCAGGTCGCGCTGCCCTCGCCCGGCAGGGGCGAAGGCTCCGGCGACCAGGTCGAGCACGCCGGCTCCGCGTCGGCACAGCGGTCCGCGAACTCGCAGCCGCCGAACCTGTCCGCGAGGGACGGTGGGCGTCCGGGGATCGGGCGAAGCTCCCGCCGCCCCTCTCCCAGCGTCGGCGAGCAGGCCAGCAGGCCCTTCGTATAGGGGTGGCGTGGCCGGTCGAAGAGCTGGGTGGCGGGCTGTTGCTCGACAACCCGGCCCGCGTACATGACGTACACGCGATCGCAGTACGCGGCGGCGAGGTGGAGGTCGTGCGTGATGAACAGGAGTCCGAGGCTCCGGTCGGCGCGCAGGGTGCGCAGGAGCGAGAGGATTTCCGCCTGGGTGGTGACGTCCAGCGCACTGGTCGCCTCGTCGGCGAGCAGCAGTCTGGGGTCGGCGGCGAGGGCGCCGGCGATGACGACGCGCTGGAGCATGCCTCCGGACAGTTCGTGCGGGCGCTGGCGGGCCCGGCGTTCGGGGTCGGAGAGGCCTACGGTGTCGAGGAGTTCGACGGCCCGGGTGCGGGCCGTCTTGTGGTCGAGGCCGGTTCCCGTCAGCCGTTCGACGAGGAAGTCACCGACCCGGCGGACCGGGTTGAGGGCAGAACGCGGGTCCTGGTGGACCATGGCGACCGTACGGGAGCGGTGGCGGCGCAGGTCGTCACCCGTCAGTGCGAGGACGTCCGTACCGTCGACACGTACGGATCCGGACATGGCCGTTCCGTCGGGCAGCGTGCGCAGGGCCGCCTTGGCGGTGGTCGACTTGCCCGAGCCGGACTCGCCCACCAGGCCGACCACTTCGCCGCTCGCCACCTGGAGGGAGACGCCGTTGAGGACGGGCCGGGCGGTGCCGGGCAGTTGGAGGGTGAGGCTGTCGATGTCGAGGAGCATGGCTACTTCCTGCTGCCGAGTCGGTCGGCGGCCCAGACGCCGACGACGTTGAAGGACACCACGACGAGGGCGATGGCGAAGCCCGGCACCAGTGCGGGCAGGAGCGCGCCCTGGACGACGGCGGCCTGCCCCTCCTGGACCATCAGTCCCCAGTCGGAGCTGGGCGGCTGGGCGCCGAAGCCCAGGTAGGAGAGCGTGGCCAGGGACATCAGGGCCTCGCCGAAGAGGACCACGAGATAGCCGACGACGGACCGGCCGAGGTTGGGGACGAGGAAACGGGCGCAGATCCGTGCGCCGCCCATGCCCAGGACCCGGTAGGCGTCGATGTACGGCTTGCGGCGCTCGGCGAGCGCCACCGACCGGGTGTACTTGGCGACGGTCGGGGTGTACGCGAGTCCGAGCGCCAGCACGGACGTCGTCATGCCGGAGCCGAAGACAGCGATGATCAGGACGGTGAACAGGAGCCCGGGGAACGCGTACATGACATCGGTGAGGCGGGAGACGAGGGTGTCCACCCAGCCGCCGCGCCAGGCGGCGAGCGTGCCGAGGGTGACGCCGAGGAGTGCCGCGATGGCCAGCAGCAGGATCGGGGCGATGAGGCTGGTGCGGGCTCCGTACAGGACTCGGGAGAGCAGGTCCTGCCCGGAGGAGTCGGTCCCGAGGATGTGGTCGCCGCTCGTGCCGACGAGGGAGGCCGAGAGGTCGATGGTGTCGGGTGCGTACGGGGCGAGCAGGGGGGCGAGGACGGCGGCGAGTACGACGAGGGTCATCACGCCGCCCGCGACGACGACGCCGAAGGGGCGCCGTTCCTTCGCGGCTTCCAAGCCGATGGGGGCGAGGGTCCGGGCGCTCATGCGGCGGCCTCCTTCACTCGCGGGTCGAGCAGCGGGTGGACCAGGTCGACGAGGGTGGTGACCACGATGTAGCCGGTGACCATGAGGAGGAGTACGGCCTGTGCGACCGGGAAGTCGTGGGTGTTGATCGCGCCGACGAGCAGCGATCCGACACCGCTGATGCCGAACGCCGTCTCGACGACGACGGTGCCGGCGAGCATGCCCGCCATGACGAGGCCGCACATGGTGACGATCGGGCCGAGCGCGTTGCGCAGGATGTGCCGGAGCACGATCTCGCGTTCGGGGATGCCGGAGGCACGGGCGGCCTCCACATGGTCGGCGGCACCCGCGTCGACCATCGACTGCCGGGTGACGCGGCTGATCAGGGCGAGCGCGCCCAGCGCCAGCGAGAGGGCGGGCAGGGTCAGATGGTGCAGGCCGCCGGCGAAGCCCTCGCCGCTGCCCGACACCGGGAACCAGCCCAACTGCACGCCGAACAGGGCGACCAGGGCGATCGCCGAGACGAACGAGGGCACCGACGCGGCGAGTGTCGTGCCGCCGACGACCGCCGAGTCGATCCAGGTGCCGCGGCGCACGGCGGCGAGGATCCCCGCGCCGACGCCGAGGACGACGAAGAGCACGGTCGCGTAGGCGACGAGGGCGAGTGTCGTCGGGAAGCGGGCGGCGACCAGGTCGGCGACCTGGTCGCCGTACTTGAAGGAGCGGCCGAGGTCGAAGTGGAGACAGTCGCCGAGCCAGCGCCCGTACTGCACGACGAGCGGCTCGTCGAGGTGGTACTGCGCGCGCACCAGGTCGAGCTTTTCGGGGGTGAGCTTGTCGCGGCCGCCGGCCAGGAAGACGGCGGGGTCGCCGGGTGCCGCGTACACGGCGGCGAAGATGACGAAGGAGGCGGCGCCGAGGGTGGCGAGCAGTCCGGCCAGGCGCCGGGAGATCCGGGCAAGCATCGGTGGTCAGCCCTTCTTCGCGCCGAGTTCGGCGGCCCACGGGTAGTAGAGGTAGGCCATGGAGGCGGGCGGTCCGGTGAGCTTGGCGTTGAGGACGAGGACAGAGGGGACCTGGGCGACGGAGATCCACACGGCGGCGTCGGTGAACTTCTTCTGGACGTCGACCGCGAGCTCGGCCCGCTGTGCGTCGTCGAGGGTGGCGAGTGCCTTCTTCACCTCGGTGTCGTACGCCGTGTCCTTGTAGCCGACCCAGTTGTTCGAGGAGTCGGACAGGGCGTTGTCGTAGAAGCCCATCGGGTCGGCCTTGGAGATGTACCAGTCGCCGGCCAGGACGTCGATGTCGGCGCGGGCCTGCGGGTCGCTGTAGAACTGCTCGAACTGCGAGGTCGGGACCGTCTTGATCTGCCCCTTGAGTCCGATCCGCTGGAGGGCCGCGCGCACCGCGTTGGCGATGACGGTGCGGCCCTGGCTGGCGTCCGTACCGATCACGATCGGGGTGGTGGCATCGGCCCCGGACTCCTTCACCAGTTGCTTGGCGCTGGCGAGATCGTCGGCCGAGGGGCTGGCGGGGGCGTAGTCGACGGCTTTCTGGGCGGTTTCGAAGACCGGCTTCTCGTAGCCCCACGCGCCTGAGCCGACCGGGGTTCCCCAGGGCTGGACCATGCCGCCGTAGCCGGACGCGGCGATGCCCTTGCGGTCCAGCGCGAGGGACAGCGCCCGGCGGACCTTGGCGTCCTTCAGTCCGCCGCGCTCGGTGGGGATGAGGACGAGCGACGCGGTGGAGGGGCCGTAGTGCTGTTCGAGGCCCTTCTTGCCCTGGAGGGCGGCGGCGGTGTTGGGCGATTCGGCGTACGCGCCGTCGGCCGCGCCGGTCGTCAGGGCGTTGACGAGGGCGCTGTCGGCGGCCCAGCGGAAGGTGACCTGCTTCGTCAGTGGCTTCCTGCCCCAGTAGGAGTCGTAGCGGCGGATGGTGATGGAGTCGCCGGACTTCCAACTGCTCAGCTCGTACGGACCGGTGCAGGCGTCGGGCTGTCCGGGTGTGCCGAAGTCCTTGCCGGCCTTCTCGACCTGCTCCTTGTTCCATACGATCCCCGCGTCGCCCGCGAGTGCCTTGAAGAACATGGCGTCCGGCGCCTTGAAGGTGATCGTGACCTGGCGGGCGCCGGTCTTCTTCATCGCGGCGATGTTGCCGAACTCGTCGCCCTGTTCCATGTCGGGGTCGGCGTGCCGCTTCAGGCTCCACAGCACGTCGTCGGCGGTCATCGGGGTGCCGTCGTGGAAGGTGACGCCGGAACGCAGGGTGAGGACGAGGGTCTTGTCGTCCGGCGTCTGTGCCTTCTCGGCGAGGAGGGGCTTCGTCGACATGTCGGGCTGCAGTTGGTAGAGGCGTTCGCAGACGTTGGTGAGGACGACGCGGCCGGCGCTGGTGCCCTGGGTGTCCAGGTCGAGCGAGTCCGGTTCGTCCTCCAGGAGCCAGTCGGCGTTGGCCAGTTCACCCTTCGCGGCGGTGGTCGTGGGGGTGAGGGTGAGCTTGGCGGCGTCGGCGGTCGCGGAGCCGCCCGCGGTGTTCCGGGTGGCTCCGCTGCAGCCCGCGGCCGCGGCGATCGTCGCGGCGACGAGGCCTGCGGCCACGGCCTTTCTTCTTCTGGAACTGGTGTGGGTCATCGCTGATTTCCTGTCAGTTCTGGCCGTACGGGCCGTCGTAGAGGTTCCAGGGGAGGTGCTGGTACTCGCGGTCGCAGGGGGTTCCGGCGGTGACGTGGTAGTCGCCGGTGGTCAGGTCGGCCAGGGAGGAGACGAGCGTCATCCAGTGCTTGACGGCCGGCTGCCGGGGGTCCGGGTGGGTGCACAGGGACTCGGGGAGACCGAGGTGATCCGACATGGCGTGGCGGATGATCTTGCGGGACTCGTCGGGACCCGTGGAGCCGCGCAACGCCCTCAGTCCCTGCTCGGCACGTGGCACACGGACCAGCGAGTCGGACGACATGGGCCGGTAGCCGGCGGTCGCCAACTGGGCGGGGACGCCTGCCTGGTAGTGATTGCCGTGCACCAGCAGGCCGTCGGTCGGATACATCCAGCCGTGTCCCGCCGGGGTGGTCTCCAGGTCGATGGCGAAACCCTCTCGGCACGTCAGCAGGGCGTTGCTCGCGATGTGGGCGCGGGTGCGGCAGAGCACGTCGAGGGCGTCGGTGATGTTGCTCTGGTCGAGGACGCTGCGGCGCACGACGGTCTGGGGCAGGCCGATCGCGTCGTCGAAGCGACCACCGAGGCCGTTGGCGTTGAAGGCGATCCCGGCGGAGTTGGCGCCCTGGCGGCCGATCTGGCCGGCCTCGACCTGCATGATCACCGTGGGCTTGGGGGGCTGGACGATCCGGATCATGACGACGGTGTCCGCGACCCCGGCGCGCCAGTCCCAGTTCTGCCCGGCGTAGACGTGCCCGTCGCCGCTGGCCTCGCCGTAGGCGGCGAAGGAGGTGCAGCCCTCGGCGGGCTCCTCCTCGGATGTCCCGCCGTCGGCCTCCATCTGCGCGAAGGACTTGTCGTAGAGGACCTCACCCCGCGCGTTCAGGGCGAGGACGTCGAGCAGGTCGACTCCCGCGCCGTCCGCGACGCCCCGCATCTCGTCGACGAGATGGGGTGCGTAGTCGCGTACGGGTTCCAGCCAGCGGGCGGCGCGGGCGGTGACTCGGTCCCAGGTCAGCCCGGCCGACTGGCCGAAGGCCTCCTCGTAGTAGGCGAGGGCGGCGTGCAGTCGGGGCCGCACGGCCTCGCCGTACTGCCGGCCCCGCTCGAGCGGGCTGCCGGAGATCTCGATGACCGGAAGGACCCGGGTGGGGGCGGTTTCCGTGGGACGGGGTGTCATTGTTCTCCTCGCGACGGAGCGCTCCCGAACGACGGCGGAGGACCGGAGGATCCTGTAACGTCGATTTCAGAAACAGCTCCACTTGGAACGTTCTGCCCAGGACAGTAACGCCAGTCACACGAAAGTCAATGGTCGTAATGGAAATTACAGAGGACGGGACCGGCGCGACGCACCTCCGGGCAGCGATTCGCGACCAATGGGAGGAACTGTCCACCTCCGAGCGCGCCGTGGCGCAGTACCTGGCCGGCGCACCCGTCGAGCAGCTGCTCTTCGCCAGCGCGCAGGAGCTGGGTACGGCGAGCTCCACCAGTAACGCCACCGTCGTGCGGGCACTCCAGCGCCTCGGCTACGCGGGCCTGCCCGCCCTCAAGCGCGAACTGGCCAACGACTTCACCTCCGCCGTCGCCCCCGAGGTCCGCCTCAAGCAGCGCATCGCGCATGTGGGCCGGGACCTCGCCTCCATCTGGAGCGACGTCTTCGACGAGGCCCGCGAGCGCATCGACCAGACCCGGCGCCTCACCGAACCGGACGCCCTCAAGCGCGCGGTGACCGCTCTCGCCGAAGCGCACGAAGTGTTCTGCTACGGAGTCGCCGCCTCGGAACCGGGCGCCCGCCACCTGGCCCTCGCGCTCGGCCGCATCGGCCGCCGGGCCCGATTCGTCTCCGAGACCGGCTTCGCCCTCGCCGACCAGCTCCTCGCCCTCGGGCAGGGCGACGCGGTGGTCATCTTCCAGCCCGGCCGCCAACTCGTCGAACTCACCGTGATGATGGAGCGGGCCCGCGCGGTCGGCGCCAAGGTCGTCCTGGTGACGGACGAACTGGGCGAGGCTTACGAGGACCAGGTCGAGGCGGTCCTGACGGCGCCGCACACCCCCACCGGCATCACAGCGGAGTCACTGACCGGCCTCCTCGTGGCCGACGCACTCCTGCTCGCACTCGCCACCCTCGACGAGTCCCGCGCGGTGGACTCCTCCCACCAGCTCACGGCCCTGCGGGAACAACTGCTACGACCGAAACGGCGGGGGTGACGGGGTACGTTCCCCCTGACCGACGCCTCTTCGGCCAAGTTCGGCCCGTGCAGGCCCGCGCCGTTGGGCGCCCACAAGCCGACCAGGCGCGGCAGCGGAGGCACGACCACGCTGCCGCTGAAGATCAGGCTTGACCTCGGATACGGGGCACGCCGATCGGCAGGCGAGATCAACACGACTCCCGCCGAGACCTCGCGCGCAGCCCGAACGCGCCCCGGGCGCCCATGAGGTCGAGGCCGGGGCACTGCGAGATCTGCGGCCCGGCGTGCGCCACGGTCCCCACCGCACTCCGGCCGGCCGCACGGTGATCACGGCAGGGCGGGCGGTGGGCAGGTGAACGCGTCACAGCTGCGTCCGGGAGTCTGCCCCAGCAGACTGGCCCACGTCCGTCACACGTGGGGAACGATCCGGGACGAGCCGCGGGGCTCCGGTGAGGCCTGCGCGACGGTGCTCACCGTCACCGCGCTCCTCCCCGGTTCCCTGGTGGCCACTTCATCCGGGGCATGCTCTCCGGAGGCGTCCGCGCAGGAGAGCGCATGGCAACTGCCCCGGCCGGACCGTCACAGCGGCCAGGCCAGGGCATCTGCCGTCGCGGGTCAGGACGAGCGTGGGTCGTGCTTGCCCCGGCCGTCCCGCGCCGCCTGCTCCGCGCCGTCGTACGTGAAGTCGGGGAAGGAGCTGCGGATCTCCACGACCCGTCCCTCCTCCGCCGACCTCTTGGCGGCCAGCATCACTTCGAGCGCGTGGTAGGCGTGCTCGGGCCGGGTGAGCGTGCGGGTGCCGTTCTCCACGCAGTCGACGAGATGGCGCAGACCGTTGGTCCAGGGCCAGTTGGGGTCGGACTCGCCGACGAGCTCCCAGGAGCCGCGCGCATTGGTCCACTGCTCGAAGCCCTCGGGCGCCCAGTCGTCACCCAGCATCTGCAGCGTCCCGGCGCTGCCGTACAGCTCCACGGCCGGCGAACGGTACTTCTGCAGCGTGAAGCCGGTGGCGATGGACGCGAACCGGGCGTCCCCGAAGTCCAGGACGATGTGCGCGTTGTCGTCGGAGCGCACGGTGACCTGCTCGCCCTCCGCCTCGCGCTTGGGAACGGCGACGCCGACCATCGCGGTCACCCGCCGCACCGAGCCGAGGAATCCGCACAAGCTGGTGAGGTTGTAGACCCCGAGGTCGAAGAGCGAGCCGCCGCCCTGTTCGTAGAACCAGCGCCCCCACCAGGGCCCCGACCAGCCGTAGCGGGCCCTGGCCAGATGGAGCTCGCCGATCTCCCCGTCGCGCACCCGTCGGTGCATCTCGCGATACGTCGGGGACAACGCGACGTGCGGGGCGCAGACCAGCTGTCCGCGGGCTCCGGCGGCCGCTTCGAGGAGCTCGCCGGCCTCCTCCAGCGAGGTCGCCATCGGCTTCTCGACGAGAACGTGCTTACCGGCCTCAAGGGCCGCACGCGCCAGCGATCCGTGCTCGTTCATGCTGGTCAGGACGAGGACGATGTCGAGGTCCGCACGGTCGATCAGCGCTTGGCCGTCCGCGAACGAGGTGTCCGCCCCGAACCGCTCGGCGGTCATCTCCCGCTTGGCCGGGTCCGGGTCGTACCCCGCCACCAGCTCGACGCGCCCTTCGTGCTGGAGCTTGGTGATCAGGGAGGAGTAGGGGCCCTGGAACACGCTGCCCAGGCCCAGCACTCCGATCTTGAGTGTCATCGCACCGGTCTCCTTCTGTCGATCGGGTCGGGTTACAGGTCGTGCGGTGGAACCGCTCACGCGAGCCGGACGACCAGTCGCTCGCCGTCCGCGCCACCCGGCCACGTCACCAGGACGCCGCCTTCGGTGCGTTCCGTACGGACCCCGGCTTCGACGACGACCGTCCGGCCCGTGTCGAGAAGTGCGCAGCCGGGCCCCGCCCCCCTGCGCAGCGACAGCGTCGGTCCGTCTCCCGGTCCGTCGAGTTCGGCTGTCGCCCAGCGCAGCACCGCTCCGTCGAGACGGACGTCGAGCGGCAGCATCAGGCCCGCGCGGGCGGGCAGTTCGAGTACGGTGCCACCGGCGTACAGCTCTCCCGCCACGGTCAGCGTGAAGCGCTGCGGCTGCACGGAGACATTGATCAGGTGGACGAGCTTCTGCCCCCTGGCGTCCGCCGTGACCGTGGTCACGAGTCCGGGCGTCGCTCCGTCGGCGACGGTTTGCGCGCGTACGCCGAGACGCCCGAGCAGCATGCGCCAGAACTCCAGGTGGCAGGGGTAGTCGCAGGCCACGACGACCGCCCGTCCGCCTCCTTCGAGGGTGACGTCCATCGCGGCGGGCGAGCCGTCGGCCACGTCCAGGGCGAGCGCTTCGGCCTTGGTCGCCCCCGTGCCGGTGGTCCGCAGCCGCTCCAGGAAGCCGACCCGGACCTCGGGCCGGTGTCCGGCCCAGCCGGTGGCCCGTACGGACGGGAAGTAGCCGCTCGTTCCGTCCACGGTCTCCTCGACGGCGAGACCGAGCGCGTCGGCGAGCACCGTGCAGGGCGTGCCGTCGTCGTCTAGGACGGGAAGCCGACCGTGAAGCAGCAGCCGGCCGCCCGCGCGCAGAAATGCCGCGAGCCGCTCCTGCACCGCGCGCCCCAGCGTGGCGGGCGTGGCGAGCGCGAGCACCGGACCGGCCGGATCGAGCGCGCTGCGGTACGACGTCGGCGCCGCAGAGAGGTCGCGCGCCGCGAAGGAGTGGCCTCCGAGGACGAGGGCGCGGGCCAGGATGTCGCGCGGCCCCATACCCCGCGAGCGTTCGATGTCGCGGCGTTGTTCGCGCCGGGCGTCGGAGGCGGGGTGGGCGAACTCGGTCAGATAGTGGTCGGGGACGTAGCCGAGCACGATGTCGTCGTGCGTCTCGTCCATGTCGGCCAGCAGGTGCTCGCTGCCGCGCACCGCGCGCACCGCGTCCCGGATCGCGGTGTAGGCCTCGCTGAGCCCGCCCTCGGGGTCGACGGGCGCGGCGAAGCCGTGGCGTTCACCGGTGAAGGCGATCCGGTCGTTGCCGTCGCCGGCGGGCTCGTCCAGGGGCGGATTGTGGCCGCCGCTGAACAGGTAGTAATTGATCAGCCGGTTTCCCTGGGCGACGCACAGGCGGGTCTTGAGGCCGGTGGCCTCGGGCGCGGCCTGACGGCTCAGGTCCTCGCCGTAGTCGCCGGTGCCCGCCTCGAACTCCAGTGAGGTGAGCGGCTGGTGGGCGTCGTGGACGGCGGCCATGAAGGCGTTCATCACATACAGGTCGGGGGTGTTCTCGACGGTCGCGTCGTACAGGTAGTGGTCCGAGCCGGAGGTCATCCGTGGGATGCCGGCGTACGCGCGCGACAGCTGGCTGATGCCGATCGGGAAGGTGCGGCCGCGGGCGGCGTCGGTGCCGTGCAGGTTGACCAGCATCGGGACCTCGATGCCGTGTTCCAGGGCCACGTCGCGCAGTCGCAGGAGATACGCGGCGTACCGGTCACGGTGGTGGTCGGCGAGGTCGTGATGGAGCGTCAGCTGCTGGGGCACGGTGCCGCTCCGCGTTCCGCCGGAGCGCCACTGGTCCGCCCATGCCGCGAGGTCCGTGGGGTCGGCGCCGTAGCGGTGTACGGACTCCTCCCGGCCCCATCGCTCAAGGGACTGCGACGCCAGAGCGGCCACGGTGCGGTCGGTGAGCTCGGGGGCGCCGCTGACCCAGGTCAGCATGCCGACCTCGTTGTCGAGCTGGAGGGCCGCGACCGGGCCGCCTCGGGTGATCTGATGCTCGGCGAGCACGGACGTGACGGCCGCGAACCAGCGTTCGGCCTGGGAGAGATAGCCGGGGTCCAGGTAGTCGAGCGTGCGAGTCGGCACCGGCTCGCCGTCCCAGCCGCGCGGCACCGCCTCGGGGTGGTCGCGGTAGATCCGGAAGGGCACGCCCTCGTTCTTGAGCTCGGCCATGACGAAGGGGCCGGGACGCGCAATCACCAACAGGTCGCGTTCGGCGGCGAGTTCGAGGAAGTGGACGAGGTCGCGGTATTCGCTGGTGGCCCCTGTCAGGTCCACCTCGCCGTCCGGGGTCTCGTGCACCAGCCATGGCATGTAGCTGGCGACGCCGGTGCAGCCCGCCGCCACGAGCTTGTCGAGCCGGTCGGCCCAGACCTCGCGGCGCAGCCGGAAGTAGTGCACCTCCCCGGACATGAAGATCCTCGGCACTCCGCCCACGAGCAGCCGCCTCCGCTCGAAGTCGACGGTTCTGTAAGCCTGTTCCCCGGAAGCCGGGCCCTGCGCCTGCGCCCCGCGTGTCACGCCGTCCGAACCTTGCGAAGTACTCACGAAACAGTCCCCATCAGGTGATCGTCGGACTTTCTGAGATCTGAACTCTGGTTCCTGACGGGGGTATTGCCATCCCCGCCGGGACCGGACTACGTTCCTGAAATCGCCGTGAAACCGGTTTCCGGAAACCGGTTTCCCGAACATATCGGGGGCCGTCAGGATGAGCAATAGCCGTGTATCGCTGCGCTGGGTGGCACAGCAGGCGGGTGTTTCGCCCGCCACGGTCTCGCGTGTCTCGCGTGGATCGACCACGGTCTCACCGGAGTTGCGCGAGAAGGTCCTGCGCATCATCGAGGAGTCCGGCTACCGCCCCAACCACCTGGGCCGCGCCCTTGCCGAGACCCGGCACGGAGCGCTCGGGCTGGTCTTCCCGGGCCTGTCGGGCCCGTACTTCTCCGAGTTGCTCCAGGGTTTCGAGCAGGAGGTGCAGGACTCGGGCGACAGCATGTTCCTGCTCGCCTCCCACTCCCACTCGGGGACCGACACCCGGGTGATCGATCTCGCCAACCGCGTCGACGGCCTGGCCATCCTCGCCGGCACCGTCTCCGACGCGGCCCTCGAACAGGTGGCAAGCCAGGTGCGGCTGGTGGTGATGTGCGCCCGGGAGCGAGGCGCGCACTCGACCGTGACCATGGACAACACCACGTTCGGGACGCTGGCCCGGCATCTGCTCGTCGAACACGGCTACCGCCGTCTCGCGTTCGTCGGCAAGCCGGAGGGCTCCCCCGATGTGACGTCCCGCTGGGAGGCGTTCCTCGCCGCGCACCGGGACGCGGGCGTGGTTCCACCCGCCGAGCCCGTACGGGTCGGACTCCAGCAGTCCGACGGGATCATCGCCGCCCAGCAGATCCTGGACGGCGGACAGCGGCCCGACGCGGTGATGTGCGCCAACGACGAGACCGCGCTCGGGCTGGTGCTCAGCGCACTCGGCCGCGGCCTGCGCGTGCCCCACGACCTCGCGGTCACAGGATTCGACGACATGGAGATGGCGGCCATGGTGCGGCCGGGACTGACCACGGTCCGTCAGCCCATCCGCGAACTCGCCACCACCACGGCCCGTCTCCTGGCCGACCGGGAGTCACGAGCCACCCGGCACATCACCCTGCCGACCCGGCTCGTCCTGCGCGAATCGTGCGGCTGCCGCCCAGCGGTCGCAAGCCCCTTGGACGACTGAACACCGACCACCGGACACCGAACAGACGCCACACCCGCAGACGACGGAGGTACCTCAATGACGAGACGGCCACGCTTCACCACCGCGTTCGTAGCCGGCCTGGCGAGCTCGAGCCTGCTGCTCGCAGGATGCACGGGCACCGAGGACACCGCCGACAGCGTCAATTCGGGCGGAATGATCAGCCACATCACGTACGCGGGCATCGGCGGGGGCAACGCGCCCCAGGCCAACTACAACCCGTTCCTGGACGCGTCGAAGCTGGCGGCCTCGAACTTCGTCTACGAGCCCCTGTACGTGATCGAGCAGAACAGCTGCAAGCAGGTCCCCTGGCTGGCGAAGTCGTACCACTGGCAGAACCCGAAGACACTCGTCTTCGACATCCGCGACGGCGTGCAGTGGAACGACGGCAAGCCCTTCACCGCGAAGGATGTCGCCTTCACCTTCAACATGATCAAGAAGTACGACGTCCTGGACACCAAGGGGTCCTGGCCACTGCTCGACTCGGTGCGGGCCACCAGCGCGAAGCAGGTCACCTTCACCTTCAAGGAGCCCGGCGCGTCCGGCTTCCCCGTCATCAGTGCCGTGCCCATCGTCCCCGAGCACATCTGGTCGACGGTGCAGGACCCGACGAAGTTCACCGACGCCAAGGACCCGGTGGGCACGGGACCGATGAAGGTGAAGTCCTTCAACCCCCAGCAGGTGGTCACCGAGCGCAACCCGCGCTACTGGCAGGCCGACAAGGTCAAGGTCAAGGAGGTCCGGTTCAAGCAGAACAACGGCTCCCCCGAGATCGAGCAGCTGAAGATGGGCCGCGGCGAGTACGACACCAACGGCATGTTCATCCCGGACGTCCAGAAGTCGTACGTCGACAAGGATCCGAAGCACCATCACTACTGGTACGCCCCGGGCATGGTCATGAGCGTCTACATGAACCTCACCGAGGCTCCCTTCGGCGACGTCGCCTTCCGCCGCGCGCTCACCAGCGCCTTCGACCGCGACACCGTGGCGCGCAAGGCCCAGCTCGGTTACGTGAAGACCGCCAGCCAGACCAGTCTGGTACTGCCCGGCCAGCAGGACTGGCTGCCCAAGGACATCAAGAACGGGGGACGCATCCCGTTCGACCCGAAGGCCGCCGACGCGGCGCTCACGAGGGCCGGTTACCGCAAGGACGCCGAGGGCCGGCGGCTCGGCAAGGACGGAAAGCCGATCTCGTTCGCGTTCAAGGTGCCCACGGAGTACACCGACTGGGTCGCTGCCGCCGAGATCCTCGTCAAGAACCTCAAGGCCCTCGGCCTCCAGGTCGAGTTGGACCGCACCACGTCCGAGGTCCACGACCAGGACCGTGCCATGGGCCGCTACGACATGATGTTCGGCGCGCACGGCGGCGACTGCAACATGTCCACGGGCTTCGGCCACCCGCTCGGCAGCGCCGGCACCGCCCCCATCGGGAAGCGCGCCTTCAGCAACGAGGTGCGCTGGAAGGACGCGAAGACCGACGCGCTCCTGGACGATCTGCGGACCGCCTCCACCGAGAAGGCCCAGAAGAAGGCCGTCGCGGGCCTCTCCGAGATCATGATGAACGACGTACCGATGATCCCGATCTGGTACGGCGCCAAGTGGTTCCAGTACGACACCACGCGCGCCGTGGGCTGGCCGAACGCGAAGAACCCGTACGCGGCCGGCGGCGACAACCTCATCATCCTCACGCATCTGCGCCCGGCCCAGGGCTGACCGGGATGACGTACTTCCTCCGCCGCGCCGGGTTCTTCCTGGCCACCTTGTGGGCCGCGGTGACACTGAACTTCCTGATCCCCCGGCTCCAGCCGGGTGATCCGGCCCAGGCGATCCTCTCGCGACTGTCCGGCAAGACCGGGGTGGTCTCCCCCGAACAGCTCGCGGCCGTCCGCAAGATGCTCGGCGCGCCCGACGGCAATCTGTTCACCCAGTACTGGGACTACCTCGGAGCCCTGGCCCACGGGCAGTTGGGGCTCTCCTACACGTACTACCCCTACAGCGTCAGTCATGTCGTGATGCAGGCCGTGCCCTGGACGCTCGTCCTGGTCGGGGTCACCCAGATCCTGTCGTTCATCGTGGGCACCCTGCTCGGGGCCTGGGCCGCGTACCGGCGCAACAGCCGGGTCGACACGGTGATCACGCTCGGTTCGACGTTCGTGGGCACGCTTCCGTTCTTCTGGATCGCACTGCTCCTGGTGTTCGTGTTCGCGATCACCCTGAACTGGTTTCCCGAGGGCGGCGGTTACGGCGGCGGCAGCTCTCCGGGCTGGACCTGGCTGTTCTTCTCCGACGCGTTCCAGCACAGCGTGCTGCCCGCCGTCGCGCTGCTCGTCACCGGGCCGATCGGATGGATCATCGGCATGCGCAACAACATGGTGCAGACCCTTGGAGAGGACTACGCACGCCTCGCCCGCGCCAAGGGACTGCCACGCCGCCGGATCGCCCTGACGTACGGGGCGCGGATCGCGATTCTGCCGAACGTCACCGGATTCGCCATCGCGCTCGGCGGCATCCTCGGCGGCACCGTGCTCGTGGAGAGCATCTTCAGCTATCCCGGACTCGGCCGCCTCCTCCTCGAGGCGGTGAGCAACAAGGACTTCCCGTTGATGCAGGCCCTGTTCCTGTTCACCACCGTCGGGGTCCTGATCGCCAACTTCCTCGCCGACATCGCGTACGGATTCCTGGATCCGCGGGTCCGCAGGACGGAGGCAGCCTGATGACGATCGCCAACAACCCGAGCGCCGTGGCCGTGCCGCACGCCGGGGACACCGAGGGTGTCCAGCTCGCCGCGATCACCGCGGGCCGCTCGACGCGAGTGCCTGGCTGGTTCCTCATCCTGTGGCGCAACGGAAAGTGCCGCGCGGGACTGCTGCTGCTCGCCGGCTTCGTCCTGGTCGCGGTCCTCGCCCCGGTCATCGCTCCGTACTCCCCACGCGCCGACACCTTCGGGCTGTCCCAGGGGCCGAGCGGCGCGCACTGGCTGGGCACCACGGCACGGGGCGAGGACGTGTTCTCGCAGGTGATCCACGGGACCCGGACCTCGCTGATCGTGGGCGTGGTGGCGGGCACCCTGTCCACCCTGATCGCGGTCGCCGTCGGACTCACCGCCGGCTATCTGCAGGGCCCGGTCGACGAGGTCCTGTCCTTCTTCATCAACCTCGGCCTCGTCGTGCCCGTCCTTCCGCTGATGATCACGCTGGCGGCGTACGCGCCGGTCAAGGGCCTCTGGCTGGTCATCATCGTCATCACGGTCACCGGCTGGGCGTTCGGCGCCCGCGTCAAACGTGCCCAGATCGCCACGCTGCGCACCCGCGACTACGTGACAGCCGCCAAGTTCGCGGGAGACAGCACGCCGCGCATCATCGTGTACGAGATCGCGCCCAACATGATCTCGCTGATCGTCGTGGACTTCATGGGAGCGTCGCTCGGTGCGATCGGCGCCGAGGCAGGCCTGTCGTTCCTGGGTCTCGGTGACCCGCACACGACGAGCTGGGGAACGATGCTCAACCAGGCGAGCATGGGCGGTGCGATGACCACAGGACAGTGGGCCTGGCTGATCGCGCCGGGCCTGGCCCTCGCCTTCCTCGTCACTTCCTTCTCGCTCATCAACTTCGGCGTCGACGCACTGAGCAACCCGCACCTGAGGGAGGACTGAGATGGCCCTGCTCGAAGTCACGGATCTGACCGTGACCTACAGCCCGCGCGGCGCCGACGCCGTACGGGCCGTCCACCGGGTCGGACTCGAGGTCGCCGAGGGCGAGTTCGTCGGGCTCCTCGGCGAGTCGGGATGCGGCAAGTCGACGCTCGGCAACGCGATCCTGCGGCTCCTGGAGAAGCCCGCCGCGATCACCGAGGGCAGCGTCGTCTTCGACGGCCGCGACATCACACACGCCGGTGAGGACGAGCTGCGGGCACTGCGCTGGGCCGATCTGTCGACCGTGTTCCAGTCGAGCATGAACTCGCTCAATCCGGTGATCACCGTGCGGGAGCAGTTCGCCGACACCTACGCCGCGCACCCCGAGGCGTCGGGCAGGGATGTCGATGTGGACGCGCGGGCCGGCGAACTCCTGGAGCTTGTCTCCCTCGACCGGGACGTGCTGCGGCGCTATCCGCACGAGCTGTCCGGCGGTATGAAACAGCGCGTCGCCCTTGCTCTCGCGCTCGCCCTGCGGCCGAAGTTCGTGCTTCTCGACGAGCCGACGACCGGCCTGGACGTCGTGGTGCAGCGGGACATCCTCGACCGGCTGCGCGAGCTCCAGCGCACACTCGGGTTCGCGGTCCTGTTCATCAGCCACGACCTCGGCACCGTCATGGAGATGGCCGACCGGGTGCTCGTCATGTACGCGGGCGAGATCGTCGAGAGTCGGCGGGCCGCCGACATGGTCGCCGAACAGCTTCACCCGTACAGCACCGGCCTCCTCGGTTCGTACGCCGACCCGCGCGACGAGGTCGTCCGGGTCGCCTTCATCCCTGGGCGGCCGCCGAATCTGGCGCGCACACACCAGGGCTGTCTCTTCGAGCCTCGCTGCCCCGTGGCCGTGGACGCCTGCCGCACCCGCCATCCCGAATTGCTGCCCGTCGAGCGCGGGGCGGCCCGGTGCCTCCTCGTGGAGGAGTCCGGGGGCGCGCGGCCCGCGGGTGCGCGCCCCGCCTCGGTGTTCTCCGCCGTGGGCGGCGCACGGAACAGGGATACGCCCGACACCGAGCCGGTGCTCGTCGTGACGGATGTCGGCAAGGAGTACCGCACCAGGCGCGGGTTTCGCACGACGACCGTACGAGCCGTGGACGAGGTGTCGTTCTCGCTCCGGCCGGGCCGGGTCGGAGCGCTCGTCGGCCAGAGCGGCTCGGGCAAGACCACCATCGCCCGGATGATCACGGGGGTGGAGCGGCCCACCAGCGGCACGATCCGCTTCAAGGGCGAACGTGTGGACACGCTGGGCCGCCGAGCCCTGCGCCGCTACCGGCGCCATGTCCAACTGGTGTTCCAGGACCCGTTCGCGGCGCTCAACCCCACCCGCACCGTCGGCTACGCACTGGGGCGCCCGCTCCGCAATCACCTGGGCCTGAACGCCGAGCAGGCCTGTACCCGCGCGGCCGAGCTCCTGGAGACCGTCGGCCTCAGCCCGGCCGAGCAGTACCTCGACAAGCTGCCGGGCCAGCTCTCGGGCGGCCAGCGGCAGCGCGTCGTCATCGCCCGCGCCCTGGCGCCGGAGCCCGACGTCCTCGTCGCGGACGAGCCGATCTCGATGCTCGACGTCTCCATCCGCGCGGAGATCGTCGAACTCCTCGACCGCCTGGTCCGCGACCGCTCCATCGCCATGCTCTACATCACCCACGACCTGCTCAGCGCGCGGCTCCTGGCCGACGAGGTCCTGGTCCTGAACCAGGGGGCCCTGGTCGAACAGGGCCCCACCCTCGACGTGATCGGTAACGCCCGCGACCCGTACACCCGCAAGCTGCTCGCGGCCATCCCCCGTCCTGACGGGGGGCGCGCGGTTCCGGCCGACGCCTGACGGTCCCGCGTCCCGCGACAGCACTCCACTCATGGCACTTCGTCCCGCACGGCCCAGGAGGCATTCATGGCAACGAACGGCACTCTCGGTGAACTCATCACGCCCGCGCTGCGCGAACAGTACGAGAACGAGGGCTACTTCGTCCTCGAGAACGCCCTCAGTGAAGAACAGCTGGACCTGCTGCGCGGCGGAGCGCAGTACTCCATCGACCGGCTCGACGCGGAGATGGACGCGGCCGGTGTCGACACGATCGGCATCAACCACCGCGGCAAGCGCTACTTCTCCAACATGATCTACCAGCACCGCTCCGAGCTGCGGACCTTCCTGTTCAGTGAGCTGACCGCGGAGATCTGCCGGGCCACGATCGGCGATCAGGCCTATCTGTTCTGGGAGCAGTACGTCATCAAGGCGGGCGATCCGGACACCGCGTTCTCCTGGCACCAGGACTCCGGTTACGTGCACGAGGACCACGAGCCGTACGTAACGGTGTGGATCGCGCTGGACGACGTGACCATGGACAACGGCCCGGTGCATCTGCTGCCGTACTCGCGCTCGGGAGTGAAGTCGTACGTGAAGCACATCACCGATCCCGTCTCCAACGACCGTGTCTGCTACTTCGGTTCGGACCCCGGCATGCCGATGACGGCGCCGGCGGGTTCGATCGTGGTGTTCTCCAGCGTCGTGATGCACCGCAGCGGTCCGAACCTGACCGACCGCAACCGGCGGGTGTACATCGCGCAGTACTCGAAGGACGTCATCACGCTCAAGGACGCGCCGGGCACCCCGCAGGGCGCCACGGACCGGTTCTTGTCGGACGGGAAGATCGTGGCGGAGTTCTGAGGACGCTGGAGACGGAAGGAGAGAGGAGAGGCATCCGGTGACCGAAGGCGTACGGCGTCCGACACCCCGTCCCACCTACGAGCACCCCACCGTCGTCCGGCAGGAGGCAGCGGTACGGCATCTGTGGGGCGACGAGGACGGTTCGGGGCACGTCAGCGATCGGGTGTACGTGTCGTCGAGCGATCTGCACGTCCTTCAGTTCACGCTTCCCCCACGCGGACGGTACGTACATTCGGCCATGAACCCGACCGTGTTCGCGGCCGACGTGGCCTACACGGTCCTGGAGGGCGAACTGATCCTGATCGACCCGGAGCACGGCGAGGTGCGTCCGCTGGCCGCCGGTGACATCGGCTTCTTCCGGCGTGACACCTGGACGCACGCGGTCAATCCACGCCACGAGCCCGTACGGGTACTGGAGTTCTTCTCGCCGCCGCCGTCGCACGACACGGCGTCACCGTACGCGCGAAGTCAACCGTTGCTCGGCGAGACGCGGTACCGGGACATGCGCTGGAGCGGCCGATGGCCGGCGGCGCGCGCGGAGCGGGAGGCAGCCTCGCGCATCCACGTCGTACGGGAGGACGGTCATCTGCACTGGTTGCCGGAGGACGACGGAGGACATCTGGCAGGGACCGCGGTGGACACCGAGTATCTGACGGTCACACGTGGGCGGCTGACACCCGGCCACCGCGGCCAGGAACACGTCGTGGCCGACGAGACCGTCCTGTACGTCACCGAGGGCACCGTCCATCTGCACCTGCCCGGCTTCGCGGGCCCGGCGTGGCACCGCGTCGCACCGCACGACGCCGCGTATCTGCCGGCGGGCACCCGATACCAGCTCATGGACTTCGACGGCGCGGGCGCCGCGTACTGGGCCGGTGCCGGGCGTGTTCCCGAAGGCTGGCGGCCATGAATGCGGCACCTGGCGCCGGCGCACGGGTGGCGGTCGCCCTCGACATCGGCGGCACCACCCTGTCCGGCGGGCTCGTCACGGAGGACGGCGCGGTGCTGTACGAGGCCGGGCGTCCCGCGGTGCGGGACGGCGGCCGCGATCCGGGGCTGCACGGCACGGTGGCGCTGGCACGTCAACTGACCGTCAAGGCAGGGGACATGGGCGCGGCGGTCGTCGGGATCGGCGCCGGGTTTCCCGAGTACGTGTCGGGGGCCGGTGCTCTCACCAGCCGCGACGTCATCAACTGGGACGAGCAGCCGGCCGGTCTCCTCGCCCCGCTGGTCCCGGGACGGCCGGTGGTCGTCGAGTCGGACGTTCGCTGCGGCGCCCTCGCCGAGGCACGGACCGGCAGCGGCCGCGGGCTCGGCTCGTTCTTGTACGTGTCTGTGGGCACGGGCCTTTCCGGCGCGTTCGTGCAGGACGGGCGCGTGTGGACCGGGCAGCGCGGGGAGGCGTTGGGGCTCGGCACGTGGCCGGTGCGCGGCGGTCCCGCGCCGGACCTGGAGGCTTACGCCTCGGGGGCCGGGATCGCCGCGCGCTACTCGGCGGTGACCGGGTCGGCCGTGACCGGAGCCCGCGCGGTGGTGGCCCGCGCACAGGCCGGTGACGCCGCGGCCTTCGACGTACTCAGCACGGCAGGAGGTGCTCTCGGCACGGCACTTGCCTGGGCGGTGGCACTGCTCGACCCCGCCGCGATCGTCGTCGGCGGTGGACTCGGCGCCGCCGGCGGACTGTTCGACGAGTCGATACGGACCGCCTACGCCGCGCACGCCGGGCGCCGCGGCCGGCCGCCCGTCCGCCGTGCGGAACTCGGGGCCCGCTCCGGGCTCGTCGGCGCGGCCCTCGCCGCCTGGGAGCACCCGGCCGACGCCCTGGACACACATCGCGTCGCGTGACATCACGGCTTGTCCCCCTCCCTTCCCCCTTCTCTTCCGCCGCCCTGCCACGCGGCTCCCACACTTCCCCTGGAGGTACGCCCATGCCCCTGCCCGGACCGTACGAAGACAAGATCAAGGAACTCCTCGGCAGGATGACGCCCGAGGAGAAGCTGGGCCAGCTCCAGCAGCTGTCATGGAACGGGGACACCGGACCGGGCGGCGGCCAGACCGCTCAGGCGGAGGCCGCGGCACGCGCCGGGCTGCTCGGGTCGGTCCTCAACATCCACGGCGCTGCGCACACCAACGCGTTGCAGCGCATCGCCGTCGAGGAGTCCCGGCTCGGAATCCCGCTCCTCTTCGGCCTCGACGTGATCCACGGCTACTGGACGACGTTCCCGATCCCGCTGGCGCAGGCCGCGAGCTTCGACCCGGAGACGGCGCGGCGCGACGCCGAGGTGTCGGCGAAGGAAGCCCGCTCGCAGGGCGTGCGCTGGACGTTCTCCCCGATGATGGACGTCTCCCACGAACCACGCTGGGGCCGTGTCGCCGAGGGCAACGGCGAGGACCCCTATCTGACATCCGCCTTCGCGGCCGCCAAAGTGCGCGGCTACCAGGGTCCGGCGGACGGCGGCGAGCTGGCCGACGACGGCCGCATCGCGGCCTGCGCCAAGCACTTCGTGGCGTACGGAGGAGCGGAGGGCGGCCGCGACTACAACACGGTCGACGTGTCCGAGCAGCGCCTGCGCAACCTCTATCTGCCGCCGTTCCGGGCAGCCGTGGAGGCCGGGGTGGCCACCGTGATGGCCTCGTTCAACACGGTGGCCGGCGTCCCGGCCCACGGCAATCCGCACACCATGAACGATGTCCTCAAGACGGAGTGGGGCTTCGACGGCTTCGTGGTCAGCGATTACACCGGCGTCGCGGAACTCATCGCCCACGGCTACGCGGAGGACGGCGCGGACGCGGCACGCCTCGCCCTCAATGCGGGTCTGGACATGGAGATGGTCTCCACCCATGTCGTCGACCACGGCACGGAACTACTCGCACAGGGCCGCATCACCATGGACCGGGTGGACGACGCGGTGGCGCGCATCCTTCAACTGAAGTTCGCACTGGGGCTGTTCGAGAACCCCTATGCCGACGAGTCCGCGGAGATCACCGAGCCTGCGCGCGAGGCGCGGGCGGCGTCGCGGGCCGTGGCGGCTCGCTCGATGGTGCTTCTCAGGAACGAAGGGGGGCTGCTGCCGCTCCGCCCTGCGGGCACGGGCCCGGTGGCAGTGGTCGGCCCGCTCGCCGACTCGGCCGATCTGCACGGCACGTGGGGCGGTCCGGGCGCACACCGGTTTCCGTCGGTGAGCGTGCTGGACGGCGTACGGGCGGCGGCCCCCGACCGTACGGTCACGCACGCGGGCGGGGACATCGACGAGGCGGTGGCCGCGGCGTCGGCCGCGGACCTCACGGTGATCGTGGCCGGTGAGGAGTCCCGGCTGAGTGGCGAGGCCTGTTCGCGCAGCGACATCGGCCTCCCGGCCGGCCAAGAGGAACTCATCGAGGCGGTCGCCGCGACCGGAAAGCCGTACGCCGTGGTCCTGTTCAACGGACGGCCCCTCGCACTCGGCGCCTGGCTGGACACGGCACCGGCCGTCCTCGAGGCATGGCACCCGGGCATCGAGGCCGGCCACGCGGTCGCCGACGTGCTCTTCGGCCGGGTGAACCCCGGCGGCAAGCTCCCGGTGACCTTCCCGCGCTCGGTGGGTCAGGTCCCGATCTACTACAACCACGAGAGCACCGGACGCCCCTACGACCCGCAGACGCCGGACGAACACTTCCGCTCGCGCTACCTGGACCTGCCTCAGGGCCCGCGCCTTCCCTTCGGGTACGGCCTGAGCTACACGTCCTTCACCGTCTCCGAGCCCCGCCTGAGCCGGGAGGCCATCAGCACGACCGCTCTCCTGGACGAGGGCGTGACGGCCGAGATCACGGTCACTCTCACCAACACCGGCGACCGCGTCGGCGACGAGGTCGTCCAGCTGTACGTCCACGACGTCGCGGCCTGCATCACCCAGCCGGTCCGCAAGCTGCGCGGCTTCGAACGCGTCACCCTCGCCCCCGGCGCCTCCACCACGGTCACCTTCCACCTCGGCGCCGACGACCTGGGCTTCTGGACGAACGAGCAGACCGGAACCTTCACCGTCGAACCCGGCCGTTTCGACCTCTACACGGGCACGAGCTCGGAGACGGAGGACCGCGCCACACTGCGGGTGGTGCCGGACTGACCCCCTAGGACCTGACGGTGGCCCGCCCCCCCCTGGGCCACCGCCGCTTCCCGTGTCCGCGTGTGTGCCCGTCGCGTCTCCGTGTCCCCGTGTCTCCGCGTCTCCGCGTCTCCGCGTCTCCGCGCAAACAGCTTCGGGGGCCGAATCAACCGCCTGGGCGCGGGACCCTCATCAGGCGCTCGGTGCCGGGCTGGTGTGCGAGAGGGCTGAGCAGCCCTCGCTCCTCAACAGAGCGTGGCGTCCGCGGCCAGCAGACGAGTGTTCCCTGGCTGCTTCCTGTTCGGCGTCCCTTGGACCGGTTGGCTCAGGCAGCCCGGCGCGCCTCGGCCGCCTCGGCGGAGGTCGGTGGAGGATCGATGGCGCGGCGGCCCAGGAACGGTCGCCCGGCACTGCCGTTCCACCGACGAAGAGGCCCGGCCATGAAACCGCTCGACGACCCGCCGTTCCAGCCCTTCGCCGACCGGGCACTGGAAGTCAGCAACGGACGCGTACTCGGCGTCTCACGCAGGGCCGCGACGTGAACGCCACTCCGCGCGAAAACGTGCCGGCCGGCAGCCGCTACGGCGAGGCCGTCTTCCGTCCCGAACAGGAGGGCGAGGGCGAGCGCATCGACTTCGGCGCCCTCACCTACGACGACATCACCATGGCGCGACTGCGGGCACTCGGGGTCGGCCCGGGATGGCACTGCCTCGACGTCGGTGCGGGCACGGGCACGGTGTCCCGCCGGCTGCTCGACGAGGCCGAGGTGGCAAGTGTGCTTGCCGTGGACCGCGACGTACGGTTCCTCAGCGCACGGCCCGTGCCCGGCCTCGACATGCTGGAGGCCGACATCACCGCCGCGGACTTCGCCCCCGGCCGGTTCCAACTGGTCCACGCGCGCTTCGTGCTGATGCACCTGAGCGAGCACGACCGCTTGATCACGGCATTGGCCGAACTCGTCGCGCCCGGCGGTGTACTGGTGCTCAGCGACGCGGTCGACCTGACGAGTGACCGTACGCCCGATACGCCGTACACCACGATGATGCGGGCGATGTGGCAAGGACTTCGGGCCACCATCGGAACCGACATCTCGTGGGTTCCGTCGTACCCGCAGCGGCTGCTCGGGGCGGGGCTCGTGGACGTCGCCGCCGAGATCCATGTGCCGCCGCTGCTGCCGGGAAGCCCCATCAGCCGCTTCTGGGCGGACACTTGGGAACGCAGCAGGGCGGCGACGCTCGCCACCGGTCTGGTCGACGACGCGGCCGTCGACGCGGCGATCCGGTACCTGGACTCCGACGAATGCGCCGCTCTGTCGGCCGGCATGCTCACCGCATGGGGACGGAAACCCGAGGACGGGCCGCGGTGACCCGGCGCCACTGACGACCCTGAACAGTGCCCGTCCACCGCCCCGGGCCCAGTGCCCGAACCGGCGGCATCCTCACCCCGTGCTGCTGCGCGAGAGAGGCCGGCGATCGTCGTGGCGGCAGCGAGGCTGCGGTTCCGCCGGACGGCAGCGCGCATCTGCTGTCGTCCGGCGGCATTTGGCCATCGCCGAACGGGTACGCGCCGCTGCCTGGTGAGAGCGCCCCGCCCGGCAGCGAGCCGAACGGGGCGCCTGAACGGGACTCACGGTGACAGAAGTCGGCCCGCTGCCAGTGCGGACGCCACCGTGCCGCCGACGACCACTGCCGAGGCTGCGAACACCGGAATTCTCAGTGT
This sequence comes from Streptomyces sp. NPDC055955, assembly GCF_042270245.1. Taxonomy (NCBI): domain Bacteria; kingdom Bacillati; phylum Actinomycetota; class Actinomycetes; order Kitasatosporales; family Streptomycetaceae; genus Streptomyces; species Streptomyces sp. NPDC055955. Next base: position 338,841 of record NZ_JBHJYS010000004.1, on the reverse strand, counting down.
CCAGGTTCGCAGGGCCGGTGAGCGGAGGAGACGGTCGAGCAGCCCATGGCGACCCGCCAAGGGTCGGCCAGCGGGCTCTTGCCCGGCAGATACCCGGCCTTGGTCTCCCACACCGGCTTCGACGGATCGGACGCACTCGTGTCGTACGCGCGCACCACGCCGTCGCGGCCCGCGACATAGGCGATGTCGCCCCACACAGCGGGGCTGGTGAGCGGTGCCCGGCCGGGCTCGCAGACGCTGCCGCCGCCGACCTTGGACTCCCAGGTCACCGCGCCCGTGTCCGGGTCGTGCCCGCGGACAACGTCGGCCGTGGTCAACGTGCCCCTTCGTCAGGGACGAGATCAAGGCGGCCGCACCTGGTCCTCCGCGCCCTGCCCGACGCGTTCGGCATGCGCATCCACATCCGCGGCTTCTGGGCGGCACGGCAGCTGTCGCGAGACGTACGCCCGACGCTCTCAGTCAAAAAGCCCCCTGAGCGTCCGTCCCCGGGAAGCGCGTACGTGATGGCGGGCCGCGGTGGCAGCCGCGTCGGGGTCGCCGTTGGTGATCGCCTCGGTCAGGACCTCGTGCTCCGCCTGGATGAGGGAGAAGTCCTCGATCTTGCGGCGCAGCCAGTCGACCCGGCCCACGATGGGCTCCAGCGTCTCGGCGAGGAGCAGGTTGCCCGACAGCGCGGTGATCTCCTCGTGCAGGCTCGAGTTGGCCGCGTGCGCGGCCGCCACGTCGCCGGCGCCAGCGGCCTCGCCGGCTCGCTCCATCGTGGCGGCGAGATGGTTCTCCGCGCCCTCGGCGACTCGCCCCGCCGCCTGCCGGGCGGCGAGGACTTCGAGAGCCTCGCGCAGGTCGTACAGCTCGGACACCTGCCGGCGGTCCAGGGTGCGCACCACCACCCCGCGGGTGGGCAGGTGCTCGACGAGGCCCTCGTTGTGCAGGATGCGCAGGGCTTCGCGGACCGGCAACCGGGACACCGAGTACTGCTGGGCGAGCTCCTGCTCGACGAGGCGGGTGCCGGGCGGCAGCGTGCCGTCGTAGATGCTGGTGCGAAGGTGCTCGCCGACGATGTCTCGCAGGGGCTTCTTGTTGCGGTACAGCCTGGAGGACGATGTCGTCACGGGTCTCTGCTCACGCTCGTTCGTCGGCCGGGTGGGACTGCCAGTCTGGGCCTGACGGGCACCTCTTCGCCAGGCCGCGACCGGAGGTCAGCCGGGCGCGGCGTCCGGTGCGGCCTCACGGAGAGCGTCGAGGACGAGCGTGGCGGCGCTGGGGACGGGTTCGACGATCTCGACCAGATCGAGCGCGGCGAGCCGTCGGGCGGTGCTGCTCAGCGGGCCGCCCGCGATGACGACGGCTTCGGCCCCGTCCCTGTCGACGCAGGCCCGTACCGCCGCGGCCAGTTCCCGGTACTGCCGTTCGGCCGAGGCGGCGAGGACGAGCGGGTCCGAGGGCGTGAGCCGTACCCCGGTGAAGGTGTCGGAGGCTCCGTGCCGCTCGACGAGTTCCGTCAGCGAGTCGACGAGGTTCGGGGTGCTCGTGGCCATCCCGAAGCGGCGGCCGCCGGCGGCAGCCGTGACGATCGACGCCTGGCCGATGCCGATGACGGGGATGTCCAGATCGGCGGCCAGCTGTTCGCGCGCCGGGTCCCCTATGGCGGCGATGACCACCGCGGCGACCCTCGCCGCGCACCGCTCGGCGAGCCGGTGTCGCACCACGTCGACGACGTGCTGCGCGGATTCCTTGAGTGTGACGGGATCGACGATCATCGAGGGGCCTTGCCCGACGGTGAGGCTCTCGACCGTCAGTCCCGCAGGCGTCAGGTGCTTCCGCGCCAGCTCGGCCATCATCGCCGTCGTGCCCCGGTTCGTGTTGGGATTGACGAGGACGACGGTCCGGTTTCCGGTGTTCGGCAAAGGCTGGGGCACCAGCTGGGCCCTTTCGTTGTGTGCCCGAGCGCGCTCAGGCGTCTGGGGTCGTGCGCGTTCCATGATGTCGGTCGCGGGCGAGGAGGCCGGGCCCGGCACGGGCGAGGAGCCCGGCCCGGCCTCCGGGGCGCGGCGCGGGTTACGACTCGAGGTCGAGCAGGCGCCCCGGGTTTCCCTTGATCATGGTGGTGATCTCCTCGGGCTTGAACTCGAGGTCGAGGAGTGAGCTGATGAGGGTGCGCATGCCCTCGACCGGCGTCGGGCCGGACCGGATGCCGTAGTCGGTGCCGAGGATGAAGTGCTCGATGCCGATCTCCCGGATCTGCCTGGCCCACGGCATGATGCCGCTGAACTCGGGCGCGTTGGCGATGCCCGCGATCTCGTCCGCCCACTCGCGCTCGACGTAGTAGTTGGTCCTCGGCAGGCCGCGGTGGAACATCCAGTCGGACACCGCACCCTCGAGGAGCACTCCCTTGGCCGCGAGCTGCTTCTGCTGCTCGGTCGTCATGCGTCCCCGGCAGGGGTGCGCCACGACGATCTTCCTGATCCCGGCGTCGATGGCGAGGTCCACGAGCCTGAAGGCCTCCTCGACCGACAGGTGCCCGGTGTTGAGGTGGACGTCGGGCCGCTCGGCGATCAGTCCCAGGATCTCCTCGAGGGCGTCGGGAACCGGGCCGTCCAGCGGGATCCGGATGGAACGCGACAGCTCCTGCTCGGCGAACTTCGGGTACTGGTCCTTGAACGGAACCGGCTTGCCGTCGACGTAACTCCCCTCATGACTGGCCATGAAGTGGGTGCAGTGTGCTCCGAAGTGCACGAACTTGGCGCCGGCCCCGTAGTGCAGCGCGGTCTTGACGGCGCGTGGGTTGAGGCCTCCGAGGACGGAGGTCATGATGATCCCGCCGAAGATCTGGATCCCGGGAACCTGACGGCTCACGAGCATCGACGTCCCGTTGCTGATGCCCATGGTGTGGTCGTAGTAGACGAGGGACTTCATGCCCGCGGACTTTGCCTGTTCGGCGATCTGGAACGGGTCCAGACGGCCGGGGCACGACTTGAGCCAGGGTCCGCTGTGGACGTGCACGTCGCTCGTCCCACGGAGCAGCTCGTCGGGAAGTTCCATCGACCTGTCGTCGGACGTTTCGTACAGAGCGGTCACTTGGATGACTCCTTGCCGTATGGAGAGGGGTGAGGGAGCGGGTATGCGAGGGACAGTCAGTTCTTTTGTCCTGACGGTCAGTTGGTCGATTCCGCCGCACAGATGCCGCGGATGTGTGCGGCGCTGTCCTTGATGTAGCGGACCGCTTCGGCGTACCCGAACGGTGCTCGCGCGTACGTGTCCAGGTCCGGCAGCTCGTCGGAGGCGATGCGCTGCTCGTAGTCGCGAACCGTCTTGAGGTAGGCGGCGAACTCAGCGGTGGTCAGGTCGGGGTGGGCCCGGAGGAACTCGTCGTCGTAGATCTCCAGGAGCCACTTCTCGGGGTTGCGGGGGCGGTCCTCGTACGACTCGTAGGTCTCCAGGGTGAGGTTCACCCGCGGGTTCGCCCGAGTGATGATCGGGATGACTTCGGTGAAGTCGACGACGCCGGTGCCGCACGGCCTGAGCTGGTAGTACAGCCCGTCCTCGCCATGTGCGACATGGGCGTCCTTGATGTGGGTCTGGCGGACGTACGGGGCCACGCGGCGGGCCGTCCACACGGGGTGTTCGACGCGGTGCAGGGCGTTGGCCGTGTCGTAGACGATCCCGATGACGTCGGGGCCGACGGCTTCCACCAGGCGCACCAGCTCGAAGGAGGTGATCTCCTCGTGGGTTTCGAGGTTGATGTGGATACCGAGGTCCCGGGCGTACGGTGCCAGCCGGCCGAGGAAGCGCTCGATGGCGACGAGCTGTTCCTCCCAGCTGACGTCGGTCCGGAAGCGGTCCCAGGCGAGCCGGCCCGCGAACATCGGCTTGACCATCGCCGTCGAGGCCCACAGTTCGCGGCAGCCGATCGCCGCGCATGCCTCCATCATCCGCCGGAACCCGAGGAGGGTGTCGCCGTCCCCCACGGCCCTCAGCTCGGGAGCCTCCGGGATGGCGAAGGGGTTGACCTTGCCGAGGCCGGTCTCCAGGTACATCCCCAAGTCGTCGGCCCGGGCCCGCACGGTGCGGAGCTCGACCGGGTCGAGGGTGGGGCTCAGGCCGAGGACGGAGCGGAAGAAGACACCTTCCAGGCCCAGTTCCCTGGCGTGGGCGAGGGTGCCGCCGGGGCCCCGCTTCGCGGACTCGGGGATCTTCAGTCCGTCAATTCCGATGCGCACAGTCCCGTCCAATCCGGTTGTCGTCGATTGCTGCGTCGGGCCGCGTCGCCGGGAACGTGGCCGTGAGTCGGTCAGTTCTCGTCGTGCAGTTCCTCCAGCGAGCGGCCGAAGGTCTCGGGGCCAAAAGGGACCGCCACGAGGACGACCGCGCACATGACGGCCACGAGACTCAGCAGGGCGGTGGAGCCCATGGAACCGAGCAGGGCGCCCGCCACCGGCGGCAGGAGCGCGCCGCCGATCATGCCGAGGTTCGAGATGACGCCGATGCCGAAGGCACGCACACGCGTCGGGTACAGCTCGGGACACCATGTGGAGATCGAGCAGTTGGCCCACCAGGAGAAGAACTCGAAGAGGAAGCCGAGGACGAGGATGGCCGTCGCCCCGTTGGCCAGGAAGGGGAAGGCCAGTGCGGAGGCGCAGGACAGCGCGGCGGCCACGGCGATCGTCGGCCGGCGGCGGCATCTGGTGTTCAGGAACGTCGCGAAGAGAGTTCCGGTGACGGCGCCGGTGAAAATGATCATTGTGAAGGCGAGGCTGGTGGCGACCGGGTAGCCCCGGTCCACCAGGATCGTCGGCCAGAAGGTCAGCAGCACGAACTGGGCGCCGAAGAGCGCGGCGGTGCAGGAGCCGAGCACGGCCGAATTGCGCCCCAGCCGGCCTTTGAGGATCTCGGTCCAACGGGCCTTCTCCTCGGTCAGTCGCAGGCCGTCGGGCAGGTAGTCGGTCACCACGAGGCCGCGCGGGCTCATCCGGCCGGACGCGAGGACGCTGAGCGACCGGTTGGCGTCCGCGGTACGCGCCTTGGACACGAGGTACCGCGGGGTCTCCGGCATGTGGCGGCGTGTGTAGAGGACGAGCAGGGCCGGCAGGCACAGCAGGACGAAGACCCATCGCCAGCCGGCGTCCGGACCTCCCAGGAACTGCGGCAGATGCGGGCCGACGATCCCGACGGTCACCCACCCGAACAGGTAGGCGGCCGGATTGCCGAGGCCGCCGGCCCCTACCTGGAGGAGGGAGATCGCGGTGCTGCGGAACTGTGTCGAGGTCATCTCCGCGAGCAGGGTCAGACCGACGACGAACTCGCCGCCCAGTCCGAGACCGACGATGACGCGTCCTGCGACGAGCACCTCGAAGTTCGGGGCGAGGGCACAGACCAGGGCGCCCAGGCTGTACAGCGCGAGGTTGAAGTTGAACATGGTCTTGCGGCCCTTGAGGTCGCTGAGCCACCCCGCGAGTGCGGCACCCACGTACATCGACCCGAAGGTGGCCGACGCGAGGAAGCCGATGCCGGTCGAGGAGACCCCCCACTGCTCCTTGAGGAAGGGACCGACGATCCCCACGGTGTTCTGCTCGATGACGTCGAAGAACGCGCCGAGGACGACGATCGCGAGAATTACCTTGTGACATCGGTTGGTGCCGATCCGGTCCATGACCGAGGCCAGGAGAAGCTGGGCCCTGCGCTGATCGTTCACCGGTGCGTGGCCGGTGGGAGGCGCCGGGGCCTGCCGGGTCGCCGCCGAGCCGGTGTGCTCGACGGGGGTGATACGCACAGGTGGTTCTGGTTCCGAGCGGTAGTGCGTCATGGCGAACTCCTTTGAGCGCCGGGCACGAGTCGTGTGTCGCGAACCTTGGGCCCCGGACGGCCTGTTCGGCGATGCCGGAGGTCGGGGCCGTCGAGGGGTGGTCCTGGTGTGGAGCGGCCAGGGGTTGCCCGGCTCGCTGACACAACCGTTCCGCGGTGTGGAAGCAGCATTCCGACCCCGCTTGGGATCCCATCTTGCTCCGGCCGGATCGGGAGGGTCAATACTTGGGATCCCATTTTCGGTATACCGCCGCCAGGTGCTCCCGTTGCCTCAACAGAGGCCCTGCACAACTCACTTCAGGACAGCGCCGCGTCGGCTTTCCCGGAGTCCGGCGCGGTGGTGCCGACCGCCGACGGCTCCTTCCGGATGAACACGAGGACGAGCACCGCGCCGATGAGCTCCACGCCCGCGATGACGAACAGTCCCAGGGCGTAGGAGCCCGTGGTCTCCTTCATGCCGCCGAGGAACTGCGGTGCGAAGTAACCGGCAAGATTCGCACAGGAGTTGATGAGTGCGACGCCCGCGGCGAGAGCGGTTCCCGACATGAAGCGCGGCGGAAGGCTCCAGAACACGGGGATCGATCCCATGGTTCCGGCTGCCGAGAGGGCCAGGGCCGCGAGAAGACCGAGCGAACTGCCCGCCTGCTGCGCGACGGCGGCCAGGATCAGGCCCACTGCCCCCACCGCCGCGGCCCACGCCGTGTGCCGACGTGCTTCGCGCCGGCGGTCGGACCACCAGCCGTTGACGAGCATGCCCGTCCAGCCGAGCGCGAAGATGCCCGACATGACCCAGCCGAGGTCGGCGAGGTCGGTGAAGCCCGCGTCGGCGACGAGGCTGGGCCCGTAGAAGGAGAGCGTCGCGTTCCCGGTGATGATGCAGAACAGGCTCAGGATGAGGACCCATGTCGTCCGTAGACGCAGGATGGCCCGAAGGGAGTGTTCGCGGCCGCTGAGCCGGGAGGTTTCCCGGGTCAACTCTTGTTCCACATAGGCCCGTTCCTTCGCGCTCAGCCACTTCGCGTCCCGCGGCCGGTCCGTCAGGAGGAAGAACGCGAGCACGCCCAGGACGACGGACGGGATCCCCTCGATGATGAACAGCCACTGCCAGTCGGCCTGTCCGAGCAGCCCGTCGGTGCGCTTCATGAGAAATCCGGCCAGCGGGCTGCCGACCAGCATGGCCAGCGGCGACGCGGACATGCAGACGGCCACGGCCTTGCCCCGGCGGTGCGCCGGGAGCCAGTACGTCAGGTACAGGATGATGCCGGGGTGCAGTCCGGCCTCGAACGCGCCCTGCAGGAAGCGCAGGGCGTAGAAGTGCCACGGCTGGGAGACCCAGGCCATGAGCACGGAGACCACGCCCCAGCCCACGGCGATCCTCATGATGGTCTTGCGTGCGCCGATCCTCTCCAGAAGGAGGTTGCTCGGCACCTCGAACAGGAAGTAGCCGAGGAAGAAGATTCCGGCGCCCGCGCCGTAGACCGTCTCGCTCCACGAGAGGTCGTCCAGCATGGTCAGCTTCGCGAAGCCGACATTGACCCGGTCCATCCACGCGATGACGTACACGACGGTGATGAAGGGGACGGTTCGCAGGAGGATGCGCCGGAAGACGCGGTCACGGTGCTGCGGGTCCAGATGTGCGGTGAAGGGGGCGGGTTGTTGACCGGCCATGCCCTGCTACCACCTTTTCTCCAGGGGGAATGAGCGGAACGGGAAGTGAGGGGTCCGCGCGTCGGCAGGCATGGAGACGGTGCTCCACGGTCAGGAACGGGTGACCGGCCCCCGTAGGGCGCGCAGGACGGCGTCGTCCGTCGCAGGTCCGCGGGCTGCGCGGATCATTGGTGAGGTCCCATGCGCGCAGGCCGGACGGAACCCGGGCTCGCGGACGGGGTCGGCGCCGGCAGGTCGAGGCCCCGGCGGAGTGGTGTGAACCGGTGGGGGACGCTTCGACGCGGGCGCCACACGGCCCGGCCCGGGACGCCGGGGATCCTGGCGTCGCTGCGTCCGGGCGGAGCCACTGCCCGACTTTGGGGCCTGCGACCCGGTGCGTCAAGGGCTCTGCGGGAACAAGCCCGCGCGCGCGAACTCCGGGCTTCGACACGGCACGGTGCGACTCGTCCGGTGGTGCGTCTGCGCGCCGCGTCGGGTGCGGTCGTGGTCCGTTGCGGGGCGCAGTTCAGCGTGAAAGCTTGACACGGCGCCGGTCTCCCGGGAGAGGCGTGTTCCTGAACTAACGTGTGGCCATGGTGCGTGTCGGTGGTCCCAAGCCCTGTGGTTCGGACAGGTCTGCGGCTGCGGACCGGTCCCTGGCCCCGCTGCTCGCGGTCTGTGCGGGCTACTTCATGGTCATCCTGGACGTGACCGTCATCAACGTCGCCGTTCCGGTGATGGGGCGGGAACTGTCGGCCTCGCTGACCGGGATCCAGTGGATCACCAACAGCTACACCCTGATCTTCGCCGGCCTGCTGCTCACCGGCGGCGCGCTGGGAGACCGGCTGGGCAACCGCCGGATCTTCTGCATCGGTGTGGTGGTGTTCACCGCCGCCTCGGCCGGCTGCGGACTGGCCCTGAACACCGGGACCCTGATCGCCGCCCGACTGGTGGAAGGACTCGGCGCGGCACTGATCGTGCCTGCCTCCCTCGCTCTCCTCCAGCAGGCGTACCCCTCACCCGCCGAGCGCTCCCGGGCCTTCGGCCTGTGGGGTTCCATGGCAGGCATCGCCGCCTCCGCCGGCCCACTCGTGGGCGGCCTCCTGGTCACCACCGTGGGCTGGCGCTGGGTCTTCTTCATCAACCTGCCCGTCGGATGCGTCTGCCTGCTGCTCACACTGCGCCGCGTGCCCGCTTCGGCCCGGCGCACGGACCGCCCCGTGGACTGGCCGGCCCAGTGCGCGATCATCGCGACGGTGGCCCTGCTCACCGCCGTGCTGAACGAGGCCGGACGACGTGGCTGGACGGACCCGCTGATTCTGGCCGGGGCCGGCCTGTGCCTGCTGACAGCCGCCACGTTCGTCCTGCGCGAACACCTGGCCCGCACCCCCGTGTTGCCCCTGCGGCTGCTGCGCTCCCGCCCGATGAGCGGCGGAGCGGCCATCGGCCTGCTGTTCAACTTCGCCTTCTACGGCATGATCTTCACCGCCAGCCTGTACTTCCAGCATCAGCGCGGCCTCACCGCTCTGCGCACCGGGTTCGCCCTCTTCCCCGCGGTGGCCATGACGATGTTCGCCTCCGTCCTGTCCGGGCGGCTGGCACGCCGCACCGGGCACCGCCCGCTCGTGGTCACCGGCATGCTCGTGGGAGCGGCGGGGCTGGCCGGCTGGGCCGCGGCCGGCCGGAACCCCGACTACGCGTTGCTCGTGGCGCCGATGATGGCGGCGGGTTTCGGCACGTCCTTCGCCCTCACCGGGGCGACCAGCACCGTGATGGCCGCGGCCCCGGACGCGTACTCCGGCACCGCCTCCGCGCTGTTCAACACGACCCGTCAGATCGGCAGTGCCGCAGGCGTCGCGCTGGGAGGCTCCCTGCTGGCCTCCGCGGGCACTTTCACCACCGGGCTGCGGACCAGCATGGCCATCGGTGCTGCCGCGTACCTGACGGCCGCTTCCCTTGCGCTCTTCTGCGTCCCGCGGCGGGCGCACCGCCCGGTCACCGACTGAACGGGCGAGATGCAACGCCGAACGGTGCTTCGGAAAGAGCCCGCTTGTAGCACCTTCGTGACCGGAATTATGGCCTCCGTCATACCCGCATGGCCGACACCCTGCTGAGGTGACCGCATGCGAAGACCCGCTTCCCTTCTGCCTGTTCTGGCCGCGACCGCCCTGCTCCTCACGGCCTGCGGGACGGAGCACACCGGCCCCGCGAGCGCCGGCTCCGGTGCGGCCGAACGGCCGACCCGCACGCAGGTCGACGACCCGGGCGAGGACGGCGTACGCATCACATCGCTGACGCTCCCGTCGGTCTCCCCGTCGCCCACACGCAGCACGTCCGTCTCCGCCGGCGGCATCCCCGCGGACTCGGGGGTGCTTGCGACCTACGAGGTCATCAACAACGGTACCGAGAGACTGACTTACTCAGTCGTGTTCACCTTCTTGGGCAGCGACGGCGGAGCCGTGATCAACCAGTCCACGACGGTGCGCGACGTCGGCCCCGGGAAGACGGTGCGGGGCACGGTCCGGGCGGGGGAACTGCCGCCCGACGCCCCGCGGGTGACGCAGGCCAAGGTCCTCGAAGTGACGACGGTCCCCGCGGGTGAGGCGCCCGCCGAGCCGGGCACGTGCCCCGCCTCCGGCATCCGGATCAGCGCCGACAAGGGCGACGCGGCCATGGGTCTGCGTGTCGTGGGCCTGCGCCTCGACAACTGCGGGAAGCGCGACTACACCGTCGACGGCTACCCGCTGCTGGAACTTCTGGACGACGACCTCGACCCCGTGGACGGCATCGAGATCCTCGACGGCAGCGGCGACATCACCACCGGCGCCGGTCCCGACGAGCCGCCACGGCCCATCACACTCGAGCCCGGCGAGTCGGCGACCTCCGGCCTGGTATGGCGCAACACCACCGAGGCCGGTACGGCGGTGAACGTTCCCCATGTGCGGGTCAGGGCGAAGGCCGGTGCCGACCCCGTGACCGTGACCCCGCACCTCGACCTCGGAACCACCGGAAAGCTCGGGGTCGAACCGTGGGCGAAGGCGGAACGCTAGGGCCTTTCGTTTGGATCAGGCTGGATCAGAAGTCCGCGATCGGCACGACATTCGTTCGGCGGACCAAGCACGGGACGGACGTTCCCTTGCGGGCGAGTTCGGGAGTACCGCGGTGTGCGGCCCCGGCACTGACCGGGGCCGCACACCGTTCTCAGCAGGCAGCCGTCACCGGCCGCCGTAGCCGCCGCCGTAGCCGCCGTAGCCACCGCCACCGTAGCCGCCGTAGCCACCGCCGCCATAGCCGCCGTAGCCGCCGTAGCCGCCGTAGCCGCGACCGTAGAAGCCGCGACCGTAGTCGTTGTAGTAGCCGCGGTTGTAACCACCGTAGCGGTGGTGACCGTTGTAGCGGCAGTTGTCGTACTTCCAGTTCCAGCCCCAGCCGCGGTTGTAGCAATCGCCGTGGCCGGAGTTGTGGTAGTTCGAGCCTGTGTTGGCCGAGGCCGTCCCCGCTGTGCCGATCGCGGCGCCACCCGCCATCAGAACTCCGGTGGCGGTCACCACGAAGAGGCGCTTCACGCGAAGTGCTCGCATGAGATTTTTCTCCCTTCCATCGTCTCGCGCACCCGAACGCGAGATGGATGGCCGCGCACGCAAGAAGGATCAGGGCGCGCGGTCGAAATGTCACCGCTCTGGAAATTGAAAGACACGCCGTGGCCGCCGGCCGTGCCGGCCGTGTACGGCTCTACGCGCGAACCCGCGGTAGCAGTCGAGCTGTCCACCGCGAGAAGACTTCGCCGATGGGGCGCGTCCCGGGTTGCGGTCTCAGTCTTAAACGCTACTCCGTATCCGCTCCACGTCATCTTGAGCGGGCACTCATCTCGGCGCCGAACCCGTCGATCGACGCCTCTCGGCGGGCGAATCCGCTGGTGGCACGGCCTTCTGAGCACTCAACTGAACTTCCGGCCGCCACAGCGGCGCAGCCTCACGCGAGCGGACTCGAAGGGAATGAACTGGCCCGACCGGTCCAACCGTTGCTCCTTCGCGGAGCCCGGGGCACCGCTTCCCCCTGCACACCCTGCCCGGCACAGTGACCCAAGAGGTACGCGCGCTGCCAGTCAGTCACCAAAGCCCGCGTCAGGCGTCGCCATGTGTCATCGTCGGCCGTGGCGACGCCGAGTGCTGCGCGGCCGCCAAGGGCGGTGAAGCGCACGCTGGGCACTTCCGCGTCCAGGTCAGACGTGTCTGCCTGACTGCCGGCACGGGCGGCATTCTGCTGGGCGGGCGGCAAGACTTCTGCCGCGGCACGATTTCAGGAACAGGGGCCGCCCGGTTCGAAGTCGCCGACGGTCTTGCTGTCGCCGTCGCGCTGGTGACCTCGGCGGGCGTCACGGTCGAAGATGCCCAGGATCTCGCAGGGGCCGCCTTCGGCGCCGATGGCGTGCGGGAGCATGGTGGGGAACTCCGCGGCCTGGTCGGTCTCGATCCGGAAGCGGCGGTGGCCCAGCATGAGGGTCGCGGTGCCGGACAGGACGACGAGCCATTCCCGGCCGGGGTGCGCCCGCATGCGTGCGGGATTGTCCGGGGGCGGTTCGGTCATCCGCTGACGCATGACGCTCATCCCCGGGTCGCCTTTGACGGGCCAACGCATCAGGCCGTGGGCCGCGTCGATCCTCGGACTGATGATGACGTCGTCGGACGCGGTCTCGACGAGCTGGTCCAAAGACGTGTCGAGCACGCGGGCGAGAGTGACCAGCTGGTCCAGAGCGAGGCGGCGCTGGCCGTTCTCGATGCGCGACAGCGTGGACTGGCTGACGTTGGCGCGGGTGGCCAGCTCCTCCAGGGACCAGCCCTGTGCCACGCGCAGGGCGCGGATCCGTTTGCGTACGAGGCTGTCGAGCTCGCCGTCACTTTGCGTCATAGGCAACATCGTATGCCTGTGATGCAAGCAGGCGATACGTTCACCCCTGTGGTGACCTGGAAAGGGTGGGGTCACGCCGGAGCGAAAGGGTGCGAGGACATGACGGTGACGGCTTCTGCATACGCGACCGACGCACTGCCCCGGACGACTGTGGACGCCGTGGTGATCGGCGGCGGTGCCGCGGGGCTGAACGGTGCGCTGACGCTCGCCCGCTCCCGGCGCTCGGTCGTCGTGATCGACAGCGGCACGCCCCGCAACGCGCCCGCGAAGGCCATGCACGGCTTCATCGTGCTGGACGGCACCCCGCCCGCCGAGCTGCTCGGACAGAGCCGGGAGCAGGTGCGCCGCTACGGCGGGCGGGTCGTCTTCGGCGAGGTAGCCGCCGCCGAGCCTGCCGCCCCCGGCGGCGGGGGCGATCCGCGTTTCACACTCACCCTGGCCGACGGCCGCACCCTGACGGCACGTCGCGTCCTGGTGTGCACCGGATTGCGGGACGTGCTGCCCGACGTGCCCGGCCTCGCCGAGCACTGGGGGCGCGACGTGGTGCACTGCCCGTACTGCCACGGCTGGGAGGTGCGCGACGAGCCCATCGGCGCCCTTGCCACCGGCCCCGCCTCGGCGCACCAAGCCCTGCTGTTCCGCCAACTGACCGACGACCTGGTCTACTTCACGCGCGACACCGAGCTGGACGAGGACACCCGCGCGCGCTTCGCCGCCCGCGCCATCCGGATCGTCGACACCCCGGTGCGGGAGGTCGTGAAGAGCGAGGACGGCGGCATCGCCGGGGTGCGTCTGAGCGACGGCACGTTCGCGGCCCGCCGCATCCTCGCGGTCGTCCCCAGGATGCAGGCCCGCGCCGAGGGCCTGGACGGCCTGAAGCTGCCGATGGAGGACGTGCCCGACAACATGGGCCGCCGCATCGCCTCCGGCGCGGCCGGCATCACCGAGGTGCCGGGTGTGTGGGTGGCCGGCAACGCCACCGACCTGACCGCCAAGCTCGGCGCTTCCGCCGCGGCAGGCGCCCTGGCCGGCGCCGACGTCAACGCCCACCTGGCCACCGCCGACACTGACGCGGCCCTCGCCGCGGCACAGGGCGGCACCCCCATCACCGCATGACGCCCGGGCCCCGCACCGGCCCACATCCACATCGAACGATGCGCAGGCAGCCGCCCGCCTGCCCACTCCGCAACCGACCGTACTCCGGGTGCCGACTCGGCCCTGCCCTTCACCGACCGCTTGCGCCCCTCCCCCACGACCGGCTTCTGGGCCCAACGGTGCTGCCGTGCCGACGGTCGCGCAGCAACTGCCGCTCGGCGGGTGTACGTCGCACCGCCGCAGACCCGCCGAGTACAACACCGGTGCGGGCCTGGCCCCTGGGTCTGTGTGAGCATGGCGTGCGCATTTCGGTGTCGAGCGCTCGGAGGGGCTTTGATGGACACACGTGAGCTGGACCATCTGCGCAGGTGCGTCGAGTTGGCTGCCGAGGCGCTGGAGGTTGGGGACGAGCCTTTCGGCTCCGTCCTCGTCGACGGTGCCGGAACCGTCCGCGTGGAGGATCGCAACCGGGTGGCGGACGGCGACGCCACCCGCCACCCCGAGTTCGAACTCGCCCGCTGGGCGGCCGGCAACCTCTCGCCTCAGGAGCGCGCCGCCGCCACCGTCTACACGTCGGGTGAGCACTGTCCGATGTGCTCGGCCGCGCACGCCTGGGTCGGCCTCGGCCGCATCGTGTACGTGGCGTCTTCGGCCCAGCTGTCCGGGTGGCTCGCCGAGTGGGGCCGCCCCCAGGCACCTGTGCGCAGCCTGACCATCCAGGAAGTCGCTCCCTCGGTCGAGGTCGAGGGCCCCGTCGACGAACTCGTGCCCGCCGTCAAGGAGTTGCACCGACGCCTGGCACAGCAGTCGTCCGACTCCTGACCAGCCCCACCCACTCCCCTTCAGTCGTCCGGTCACGCCCTGGCCGCGCCCGGCGACTCGTACCCGCACACGACCGTTCGGTGCCCTGACCGGCCTCCTGGGAACAGTTTCCCCGACCGTCCGGGGAGTGTCGGGCCATCAGGTGGGTCAGGTGGTGGGCGGCAGCGACAGCCACTCCTGCCAGGTGATGTCCCGGCCCAGAAAGCGAGGATTGCGGAAGGGCCAGTCGGCGGCGATCCACTCGGGCACGAGCGCGTCGAGCGCGCGCTCCGCCGCGCTGCCGACGAGATCGTCCACCACCCACCAGGAGATCTCGCCGTCGGATCCGGTGCGCTCGGGCGGATCGATGTAGACGCAGCCGAGGACCGCCGTCTCTTCCTCGTCCAGCAGCGCGTAGTTGAAGGACTGGTGCGCTGCGATCTCCTTCTCGTGGCGCAACAGATCGATGCGGTCCTCTTCGTAGGTCATCGACTCGTTCGGCCATGCCCAGGCCGGACCGAAGATCTCCCACAGCCGCTTCTGGGAGCCCATCACGGCCGGGTAGTCGAGCGCGGTGTCCGCCTCACGGATCGGCCGCAGGTGCAGCGCGGTGTGGGGCACGGGCACATGGACGGGGTGGACGAAGTCATCCGGGAGCCAGCTCATGGGAGCGAGGCTACAACCCCCTGACGTGCAGGCGCTCCACACAGAGCAGTTGCTCGCGGCGCCGGCCTCTTCGACCTGCGGCACACCCCGCGCCGGCCCGTCGGAGTGTTCAACCCGATCGCGGTGCGCTGATGCGCTTCTCGAACCAGTGGTGGGCGTACGGCTCGTCGTTGAAGGCACTGACCTCCTGGAAGCCGTACGAGTGGTACAGGCCGATCGCGGCGGTGAGCGCCTTGTTGGTGTCCAGGCGCAGCACGTCGTGGTCGTGCTGGGCGGCCCTCGCCTCCAACTCGGCCAGGAACCGGCGACCGAGACCGAGGCCCCGCGTGCGGGGATCGACCCACATACGTTTGATCTCGGCCGGGGCACCGGCCGGCAGCTTCAGACCTGCGCAGCCGACAGGCTCGCCGTGCAGCCGGGCGACCAGGAACAGGCCGTGCGGCGGCCGGAGTTCGCCCGCGTCGGGCAGCAGGCTCCGCGCGGGGTCGAATCCGCTCTCGAAGCGCTCCCGCACTTCGGCGAAGTAGGACCGCAGGCAGTGCCGGGCGTCCGGGCGGTCCGGGTCGACCACGTCCAGCGTGACCGTCGCGGCCGTCAGCAGCCGGTCGACCTCGGCCATGGCCACGACCAGCCGGGCGCGCTGGTCGGTGTTGAGCGGCTCCAGGAGGGAGCCGGCCACTTCGTCGCTACGCCGGTCGAGCACGGCGAACTCCGCGCGGCCCGCGTCGGTGAGTCGCACGGTGCGCACCCGCCTGTCCTGCGGTTGCGGCTCCACTGTCACGAGGCCGTCCGTCTCCAAGGAGCGCAGCAGCCGGCTGACGTACCCGGAGTCGAGCCCGAGGCGCTCGCGCAGCCACCGTACGTCCCGGCCCTGTACGCCGATCTCCCAGAGCAGCCGTGCCTCGGCCACCGGCCGACCGAGGCCGAGGTAGTGGTCGTGCAGCACGCCCACACGTTCAGTGACCGTGCGGTTGAACCGTCGCACTGCGTCGACCTGCGCCTCATCCATACCTCTGACTTTAGTCAGAGAATTGCGCTCGGGCCAGTCCCGCGAGCAGGTGAGACACCGCAGGCGCTCATCGCCGAACGGGTACTCCGCACGCCGGACGATGAGTTCCGGCCGTCCCATAAGTCCTAGTCGGCAGACACTGGGCCGATATGAAGGAGAAGCCGTGACGGACGATGTCTGGGCCATCGTGCACGCCGAGCGTGCGGCACTGATCGACGATCTCGCGCACCTGAAACACGATCAGTGGCTGAAGCCGTCGCTCTGTGACGGATGGACCGTGCACGACGTGCTCGCCCATCTGGTCGACACGGCCCGCACCACACGCCTCGGCTTCGTGAAGGATATGGCCCTCGCACGGTTCGACTTCAACCGCCAGAACACCCGCGGCGTGGAACGCGAACGCCGGAGCGCACCGCAGGAGACCCTGGAGCGGTTCCGTCAGGTGGCATCGCGCACATCGACCCCTCCGGCCCCTCTCGACAGCCGGCTCGTCGAAGAAATCGTCCACGGCGAGGACATCCGCCGGCCCCTCGGGCTCACCCGCACCTACCCCACGCAGGCCGTCGTCAGATCACTCCGGCTCCAGACGCGCACCCCCGCGTCCTTCGGCGGCGCCAAGGAACTGGTGACGCGCGTTCAACTCAGCACACCTGACGCCGACTTGACGATCGGCACCGGACCAGAGGTCAACGGGCCCGCGCTTTCCCTGCTGCTGGCCGTGATGGGGCGCCGGGTGGCACTCGACGATCTCCACGGCCCCGGCGTCGCCACTCTGGCGGAAGGTGTCTGACCCCTCTCGCCGGGACTGCCCGGCCCGCGGCACGGGGCGACCTTCGCGGGCCCCAGAGCCAACCCCAAGGGCCAGCCCCCAAGAGCCGGCCTTCAGGGCGACGCGTCACCCGGACTCGGCGCGCTCGTGTCCGTGTCCGTGTCCGTGTCCGTGTCCGTGTCCGTGTCCGTGTCCGTGTCCGTGTCCGTGTCCGTGTCCGTGTTCGTGTTCGTGTTGCGAGCGGAGCGCCCCGTCGTGGCCGCAGGACAGCACCTCGTCACGCACTCTGCGCGGCTGCCGGAAAGACCACCTCGGGACGTGGTCGCCTGGAAGAGCGCTTCGGGACAAGGCCGGAGACGGCCTGCGAGACCAGCACAGACGACCGGACTCGGCCTGCACACACGCTCGGGGCCGCGGGATTCACGAGGGTGGGCCCGAGGCTCACCCGGGCAGATGCGCTGCCCGGTACTCGCTGGGCCTCATGTGGTGGAGCTCCAGGAACCGGCGGTTGAAGTTGGAGAGGTTCTGATACCCACTGCGGGCCGCCACCTCCGTGACAGGCAGCTCGGTCGTCGCCAGCAGCCGGCAAGCGGTCTCCGTGCGCAGCTGGTTGACGTAGTCGGTGAGGGTGCGGCCCATGGTGCGGCGGAAGAAGCGGCTGAACGAAGTCGGTGCCATGTGCGCGATCGCGGCGATCTCGACGAGTTCGACCGGCCGGGTGTGTGCCCGCTGGAGGTGGCGGCAGACGTCGTCGACGCGGCGGCGCGCCTCGATGTCGGGAGCGGGTGCGTACCCCGGCCTGGTCAACGGGGCGGCGTCGTCCGCCTGGTGGGCCAGACCGCCCAGGACGTCGAGCAGGGCGATCGTGGCCGCCGCGCTGTCACGCTGTTCCGGCAGGCCGGTGAGCCGCGCGCGCACGGCGTCGGAGGCGCCGGTGAACAGGAGGCCACGGGCGGATCGCTCCAGCAGCGCGCGCACGGCGCGGAACTGTGGCAGCGCGAAGAAGTCACGGCCCAGGAAGCCGTGGCGGAACTGGGCGACGGCGGCCTCGGCGACGCCGCCGGGGTGCGGCCGGGACACGAAGGTGTGCGGCACATCGGGGCCGATCAGCATCAGGTCCCCGGGCGCGTACGGCTCGACAGTGGTACCCACGTAGCGCGTGCCCGCCCCCTCGGTCATCAGCAAGAGTTCGTACTCGGCGTGATAGTGCCAGCCGAAGTCGAAGGCGCTCTCACGCCGGATGAAGCTCTTGAAGGTGGTGTCCTCGGGGAGACTCCATTGTTCGTGGCGCGGTTTCACGGCGTGCAGGCTAGCGCAGGCGGGAGCGCCTCTTACGGGGCAACTGAGTACCGGAACGGGTCATTGGCGGCGTAGCCCCCGCCGACGTCCGCTGCGACCGTGGAGGCCTGCCACCCGCGAGACCGGCACCACGTCGATACAGCCGAGACCGGCACCACGCCGATACAGCGAGGAGAAGTCCGCCATGACCGTTACGCCGACGTCGCCGATGCCGGAGCTCGACCGCCCCTTCGACGGCCTGCCGTCGAACGCAGTGGCGGACTTCGACCGGGACGGGTTCGCGCACCTGCGGAACGTACTCACGCCCGAGACGATCGCCGCGTACGAGCCGACGATCACCTCTGAGGTGATCCGGCTCAACACCCAGGACCTGCCGCTGGCGGAGCGCGACACCTACGGCAAGGCGTTCCTTCAGGTGACGAACCTGTGGGAGCACAACGAGAAGGTGAAGGAGTTGGTGTTCTCGCGGCGCCTCGCGCGGATCGCCGCCGAGCTGCTCGGCGTGGACGCGGTACGTCTCTACCACGACCAGGCGCTGTACAAGGAGCCGTCCGGCGGCATCACGCCCTGGCACGCCGACCAGTACTACTGGCCGCTGTCCTCCGACCGCTGCCTGACCGTCTGGCTGCCGCTGCAGGCAACCCCCATGGAGATGGGGCCGCTCGCGTTCGCCCGTGGCAGTCACCACTTCGCGTACGGCCGCGACCTGCCGATATCCGACGAGTCCGAGGCCCGCCTCAAGGAAACCGTCAGGGAGCAGAACTTCGAGGACGTCGTGGAACCGTTCGCGCTCGGCGACGCGAGCTTCCACCGGGGGTGGACCTTCCACCACGCGGGTCCCAACCGCGCAGCCGTCCCGCGCCGCGTCATGACGGTGATCTACATGGACGCCGACATCCGCGTCGCCGAGCCCACGAACGACCATCAGGCCGCGGACCGCGGCTGGATGCCCGGCACCGCGATCGGCCAGGTCCCGGACACGCCGCTCAACCCCGTGCTGTACGACGCGCGCCGCTGACGGCAGCGCAGGCACGCAGGCCGGCGGCCGCCACCGGTGGCCATCTGCCATCCGCCACCTGCCGACGCCACCAGCACCAGCACCAGCACCAGCACCAGGTATGTTGCCCCGGCACCCGGACCGGGTATGTTGCCCCGGCACCCGGACCGACCGTAGGCTGAATGCGCTTTCAGCAACGACGGCGGGCACCCGGCACGCCCCAGGGTGCCGGGCGAAGGGGCGAGGCGAGACAGCAAGATGACCACTCCCACGGTGTACGACGTAGCCGAACACTCCGGCGTCTCCATCGCGACCGTGTCGCGCGTCTACCGCAATCCCGACGCGGTCCGGGCGGCGACCCGCGACAAGGTCCTGGCCGCGGCACGCGAACTCGGCTACGTGCCGAGTGGCAGCGCCCGCGGGCTCGCCAGCAGGGCGACCGGCGTCCTGGGACTGTGCTTCCCCGACTTCCACGACACCGAGGCGGAGCACGCGCCGGGCGCCGAGGACGCCGAGCTGGTGCTCTACTCGGACCAGGTCATCCGCGGAATGGAGCGTGCGGCGCGGCGCCAGGGCTACGCGTTGCTGATCTCGGCCGCGCACGCCGACCAGGCCGGCCGGCAACTCGCCGAGGTGGCCGGACGCGTGGACGGTCTGGCCGTACTCGCGCAGTCGCTGACCGAGGAGGACCTCGACGTCGTGGGGCGCCGGCAGCCCGTCGTCCTGCTGGCCGGAGAGCGGCACGCCGGCTACGACCACGCCGAGGTGGCCAACTTCGACGGGCAGTTGGAACTGACGCGACATCTGATCGTCGACCACGGGCTGCGCCGCCTCGCCTTCGCCGGCGGCCCGGCCGACTCACCTGACGGCGAGGCACGCTTCCGTGGCTTCCAGGCCGCCCATCTGGAGGCCGGACTGCCGTTGCCGAAAGCGCCCGACACCAGAGGCGACCTCACCCAGGCCGCGGGCCGCAAGGCCGCGCTGGAGCTCCTCGACCGGGACGAGACCATGCCCGACGGCCTGGTGTTCGCCAACGACCAGATGGCGGTGGGCGCGCTGCACGCCCTGGAGGCGCGCGGTGTCGCCGTCCCCGACGACATCGCCGTGACCGGCTTCGACGGGATCCCGCTGAGTCGTCTGGTGCGGCCGACGCTGACGACCGTACGTCAGCCGACCGGGCGCCTGGGCGAGGTGGCCGTGGAGCTGCTGATCGCCAGGCTCCACCAGCGCGACCGGGCGGCCGAGGTACGCGTGCTGCCGGTGACGGTGACGCGCAGGGCGAGCTGCGGATGCGCGGACGAACGCGCGGTGTGAGCGGGGCGTAACCGCCCTTCTTCGGCTCCGCGTTCACGGATTTCCGCACGTTTACGGAAGCGTTACCTCCAGACCCCTTGAGTCGGTCCGCCTCGTACTACAAGGTCATGTATGCGCTTACGTACAGCGCATACATGAATGTGTTGGAGGCCCCCATGACACGCACCAAGTCCGTCAGCGTCGCCGCGACCGTGGTGGTGACGGCGCTCGCCCTGACCTCCTGCGGAAGCAGCGGGGGCGAGCAGGTGGCGGCGGACAAGAAGCAAACGCTCACGGTGTGGGCCATGGGCGAGGAGGGCACCCGCCTCAAGGCGGTCACCGACGAGTTCACCAAGCAGCACCCGAACATCACCGTCAAGGTGACCCCGGTGGGCTGGGACGTCGTGCACCAGAAGCTGGTGTCGGCCATCGCCGCCAAGAAGACGCCGGACATGGCACAGATGGGCTCCACGATGATGGGCGAGTTCATCGCCCTGGACGCCCTGGAGCCGGTGGACACCAAGACCTTCAAGAAGTCCGACTTCTTCCCCGCAACCTGGGACAGCAACGTCAAGGACGGGACCGCGTACGGCGTTCCCTGGTACGCCGACACCCGCGCGCTCTACTACCGCACCGACCTCGCCAAGAAGGCCGGCATCGACAAGGCCCCCACCACGTGGAAGGACCAGCAGGCCCTCGCCGCCGCCTACCAGAAGGCGGGCGCCGAGTGGGGCACGGACCTGCAGCCGAGCAGCACCGGCGCCTGGCAGAGCTGGGTGCAGTACCTCTACTCGGCCGGCGGCGACCTGATCGGCAAGGACGGCAAGCCGGCCCTCGACTCCCCCGCGGCGATACGGGCGTTCACCGAGTGGGCCGGCTACTTCAAGAAGGGGCTGGCCAAGAAGACCTTCACGCCCGGGTACGACGTCACCAAGGACTTCGGCTCCGGCAAGCGCCCGATGTTCCAGTCCGGCCCGTGGATGGTGCGCAACATCGCCGACCAGCAGCCGCAGATCAAGGACAAGTACAAGGTCGTCCCCGTCCCCGCGGACAAGACCTCGACCTCGTGGGTCGGCGGCGCCTCCCTCGTCACGTTCAAGAACAGCGCGCACAAGGCGGCGGCCGAGCAGCTGACCCAGTACCTCACCACGCCGAAGGTGCAGGCCAAGTGGTACGAGGCGGACAAGGCGCTGCCGGCCAGCAAGGCCGCCTGGGACGAGCCCGCCCTCAAGGGCGGCGACGATTCGCTCGCCACCTTCAAGACCTCGCTCGACACGGCGAAGGCGATCCCGCCGCTGGAGAAGTGGAACGAGTTCGCCGCGGCGATCGAGGGCGCCCTGGCGAAGATCTCACAGGGCGCGGACCCGGCGGCGACCGCGAAGGCGCTGCAGAAGACGGCCGCGGGGCTGGTGGGCTGACCCCATGAGCACCACCACCGCACAGGCCGGTACGCCGGGTGCCGGGCAGGACGCAGTGGTGCCGAGGGCCCAGGGTGACGGCGCCGGGCCCGCCCGGCGCCGTCGGGACCGGCTGTCCCGCCACAATCTGGCCGGCTGGCTGTTCTCCACGCCGTTCCTGGTCCTGTTCCTCACCTTCATGGCGTTCCCGATCGTGGCCACGCTGTTGATGAGTTTCACCGACTTCGGTCTGCGCAACGTCACCGATCCGCTGTCGGCGCAGTTCGTGGGCCTGGACAACTACACGAAGCTGTTCCAGGACGACAAGTTCGTCAAGGCGCTCTTCAACACCGGGTACTTCGTGGTCCTCGGCGTGCCGCTCACCATCGGCAGCGGCCTGGTGGCCGCCGTGCTGCTCAACTCGGGGATCGACCGGCTGCGCACCTTCTTCCGGGTCGGCTTCTACGCGCCGGTCGTCACCGCCATCGTGGCCGTCGCCGTCATCTGGCGCTTCGTCCTCGACCCCAGTGAGGGTCTGATCGCGGGCCTCGGCCACCAACTCGGCTTCCGGACTCCGGACTTCCTCGGTTCCGAGGCACTCGCGATGCCCTCCCTGATCGCGATGGCCGTCTGGCGCAACATGGGCTCGGCGATGGTGCTCTTCCTCGCCGGCCTGCAGGCCATTCCGACAGAGGTGCGGGAGGCGGCACGGATCGACGGCGCGGGGATCTTCCAGGAGTTCCGCAGGATCACGGTGCCGCTGCTGCGCCCCACCATGCTCTACGTCGCCGTCATGACCACGATCGGCTTCCTCAACGTCTTCGAGGAGCCGTTCGTGATGACCGACGGCGGTCCGAACGACAGCACCCTGACGATCTCGCTGCACATGTACCGCGAGGGCTTCGACTTCTTCCACATGGGTTACGCCAGCGCCATGGCGTACGTCCTGTTCGTGATCGTCCTCGCGATCACCACGCTCCAGCTCCGCCTCCTGAAGGACAAGACGTCATGAGCACGACTGAGACCCGGGCCCCGCTCGCGGCCCCGGCGAGCAAGGCGCGACGGGACCCGGCGGCCCGGGCCCGTCGGACACTCGTCTACGTCCTGCTCGGCGTGGGGCTGATCGTGACGGTCGCGCCCTTCCTGTGGATGGCGCTGTCGTCGTTCAAGACGCAGCGGGAGCTGGGCGCGAGCCCGCCGGTGTGGTGGCCGTCCGAATGGACGCTGGACAACTTCCGGGAACTGCTCGACCGCATGGACGTGGGGCAGGCGCTCTTCAACTCCCTGCTCGTGGCCGTGTTCGTGACCGTCTGCAATCTGCTGTTCTGTTCGATGCTCGGCTACGCCCTGGCGAAGCTGAACTTCGCCGGGAAGCGGCCGATCTTCGGCATCGTGCTCGGCGCGCTGATGGTGCCCGGCAACCTCATGCTGCTGCCCATGTTCGTGATGATGAGCGCGATGGGGCTGATCGACAGCTACGCCGCACTGATCCTGCCGTTCGCGGCCGGTGCCTTCGGTGTCTTCCTCATGCGGCAGTTCATCCAGGCCATCCCCGACGAGCTGCTCGAGGCGGCGCGGATGGACGGCGCCCGCGAGTGGTACATCTTCTGGCGGATCGTGCTGCCGCTGGTCAAGCCGGCCCTGGCAACGCTGTCGATCTTCGTGTTCCTCGGTTCCTGGAACAACTTCCTGTGGCCGCTGGTCGCCACCAACGACCCGGGCAAGTACACGCTCCCGGTCGCACTCGCCACGTTCGCCACGGACCCGACCCAGGCGGACGGTTCCAACGGCGTCCTGATGGCGGGGGCGTTCCTCGTGGTGCTGCCGGTGCTGCTCGTCTTCGTGCTGCTCCAGCGGTTCTTCACCCAGGGCATCGCCACCGCCGGGCTGAAGTAGCCCTTCCCATCGGCCGGTTCCCGCCCCGTGCCATGGGGCGGGGGCCGGTGGACCCGTACGCCAAGAATGTATGCGCATCCATTCGAAAGGCGGACCACCATGCCACCGAGGATCGCCACGCGGCACGCCCCCCACCGGACCTCGCACCCGGCACAGGACGTCACCCTGCCACCGCCCGCCGGGCTGCGCGCCGAGGACGGCACCGGTCATGTGCTCCTGACCTGGGAGCCGGTGCCCGGCGCCGATGGTTACGTGGTGCACCGCTCACCGTTCGCGGAGGGCCCCTACACACCCTTGCCCGGGGGGCCTCTCCCCCACCCTTCGTACGCCGACACCCGGGTGGAGCCCGGCCGGGGCTACTGGTACAAGGTCGCGGCCCGGACCGACGGCGGCCCCGGCGCGCCGACCCCCACGCCCGTTCCCGGGTGCGCCAAGGCACGGGGTATCGCCCTCGCGACCGTGACCGTCACGGTCGACGCCACCGGTACCGCACCCCCGCTCGTCACCGGCGACGGCGCCCAGGCCCTGGTCCGCGCCGCGGCCAGGCACACGGACGACGGCGCGCACGTGCACGTCGTGGTGTGGAACGCCGCCGCCGACCGCACCGGTACGTCGTCGGGGTCGCCGGCACTCGACCGCACGGCCGTGGTGCGGGTGACCGGCCTCGCCCCGGCCACCTCGTACGCAGCCTCACTGCACGGCTCGGACACCGTTCCCACCGACACCGAGAGGGCCTGCGGCGCACGCGGAGGCACCCTGCTCGCGCCCCCCGGCACCTGCAGCAGCCCACTTTCCCACGAGCCGCTCCCGCCGCTGACGACGACACCGGACGGCACCGCGTCCCTGTCCCTCGACGTCCCGTTGCCGGGCCTGCGCTCGCTCCGCCTGTCCCGTATCTGACCACCCCCCACCTCAAGGGAAAGAAATCGGATGAAACGCCGCACCTTCCTCACCACCGCCGCGGGCGCCTCCACCGCCCTCGCTCTCGGCACCGCCACGACGGCCACCGGCGCCGACACGGACGCCCTGCTGCGCCGCTGGTTCCGCGACACGTACCGCTCCATCGAGGCCCTGACCACGGACTTCGGGCTGGCCGCGGACACGATGGACGTCACCGCGAGCAGGCTCACACCGTCCGTCAACACCTCTCCGACCAACATCGGTTGCGGCCTGTGGGCGACGGTCGCGGCCGGTGGACTCGGGGTCATCGACGCCACGACGATGCACCGCCGCCTCGCCCGCACCGTCACCGCCGTCGAACGGCTGCAGCGCGCCCACGGCTTCTGGTTCAACTGGTACGACGCCTACACCGGCGAGACCCTCACCTCGTGGCCGGACAGCGGCGACCCGGTCGACCCGTTCCTGTCGTCCGTCGACAACGCCTGGCTGGTCACGGGCCTGCGGATCGCCGCCGACGCCGACGCGGAGCTGCGCCCGCGCGTGGCGCGGCTGCTCGCGGACGCCGACTGGTCGTTCTACTACACGCCGTACGACGCCGCGGATCCGGCGGCGGGCCCCGGCCAGCTGCACGGCGGCTACTCCACGGCCACCGAGTCCTTCACCCCGCACTGGTACGGCGCGCTCAACACCGAGCCGCGCATGGCCAGTTACCTCGGCATCGCCGACGGCTCGCTGCCCGGCGAACACTACTGGCACACCTTCCGCACTCTGGAGCCCGGCGCCGAGCAGGACCAGCAGCCCGAGGGTGAATGGGTCACGGTCGACGGTGTGCGGCTGTGGCGCGGGCACTACACGTACCGGGGCCGCAAGATCGTCCCCTCTTGGGGCGGATCGATGTTCGAGGCGCTGATGGTGCCGCTGTTCGTTCCGGAGGCGGCGTGGTCGCCGGGCGCCTGGGGGCTCAACCACCAGCGGTACGTACGCAGTCAGATCGAGCACGGGATGGTGGAGGAGGCATACGGGTACTGGGGCTTCTCCCCCGCCGACGTCCCCGCGGGCGGCTATGCCACGTACGGCGTGGACGCTCTCGGCATGGCGGTCGACGGCTACACCTCCGGTGGCGTGGTCACTCCGCACGCGTCCTTCCTCGCGATGCCGTTCGCGCGCCAGGAGGCGGTCACCAACCTGCAGCGCATCGCTCGGGACTTCGGCGCGTACGAGGACGGCCTCGGCTTCCGCGACTCGGTCGACGTGACCACGGGCCGGGTCAGCGACCACGTGCTCGCGCTGGACCAGGGCATGATCGCGGCGGCGCTCGCCCAGGTGCTCGAGCCGGGGCTGCTGCAGGGCCCGTTCCGCAGCGGCGGGTTCGCGCGGCGCGTGCGGCCGCTGCTGGCGAAGGAGAACTTCGGAATATGACGGATCCGAGACACGGACAGCGCCGCCGCCCTGTCCGGCGCCCCAACATCATCCTGATGATGACCGACGACCACGCCGTGCCGGCCATCGGCGCGTACGGCAGTGTCATCAACCGGACGCCGGCGGTCGACCGTCTCGCGGCCGAGGGCATGCGTTTCGACAACGCCTTTTGTACGAACTCGATCTGCTCGCCCGCCCGTGCGACGCTCCTCACCGGCGCCTACAGCCATGTGCACGGCATGACGACACTGGAGCAGCCGGGGCAGAAGTTCGACGCACGTCAGCCGTCGTTCCCCGAGATGTTGCGGGCGGCGGGCTATCAGACGGCGATCGTCGGCAAGTGGCATCTGGGGCACGGTGGCGTCAGTGACCCGTGCGGCTTCGACCACTGGGAGATCCTGCCGGAGCACGGGCAGTACCACGACCCCACCTTCCTGACCGCCGACGGTGAGCGCGAGTACCGCGGCTACGTCACGGACATCATCACCGACCTGGCCCTGAACTGGCTGGACCGGCGGGATCCGGACCGGCCGTTCGCGCTGCTGATCCAGCACAAGGCGCCGCACCGCGCCTTCGAGCCGGCCGAGCGCCATCGCCACCTGTACGAGCAGGAGGAGATTCCGGCCCCGGCCACGCTCCACGACGACTACGCGAACCGGGCGGGCGCGGCGGCCGAGGCGCGGATGCGGATGTCGGATCTGCTGCCGTCGGACCTCAAGACGCCGGTGCCCGAGGGGCTTTCGGAGCGGGAGGAGCGGGAGTGGCGCTATCAGCGCTACATCAAGGAGTACCTGCGGGTGATCGCGGGGCTCGACGAGAACGTGGGCCGTGTCCTGCACCATCTCGATGTCGGCGGGCTGACCGACGACACCGTGGTCGCGTACACCTCCGACCACGGTTTCTATCTGGGTGAACACGGCTGGTTCGACAAGCGGTTCATGTATGAGCCGTCGCTGCGGATTCCGTTGGTCGTGCGCTGGCCGGGGGTGGTCGAGCCGGGGTCGTCGTGCGACGAGCTGGTGGCCAACGTCGACTACGCGCAGACGATCCTCGACCTGGCGGACGTGCCCGCCCACGAGCGCATGCAGGGCAGGAGTCTGCTGCCGCTGCTGCGGGGTGAGCGGCCGGACGACTGGCGTGACGCGGTCTACTACCGCTACTTCGAGCATCTGGACGTGTGCCACGGCGTGCAGGCCAACTACGGGATCCGTACCCGGACGCACAAGCTGATCCATTACCCCGGCCATGGTTCAGGGCAGGTCGGGGCGTCGCCGCGGACCCGTGCGCCGCAGTGGGAGCTGTTCGATCTGGAACGGGATCCGGACGAGTTGCACAACCGGTACGACGACCCCGAGTACGCGCAGGTCGTCGACGACCTCACCGCGCGGCTCACCGCGTTGCAACTGCACTACCTGGACACACCGGAGCACGTGAGCACCGAGGAGCAGCGATGACGCAGCAGTCCGGGCCGGCCACCACTGCCTCCGCTCCACGGCGCAGAACCGTCCTCGGCGGCCTGGGCGTCGGGGTGGCCCTGGCGGCGGCCTCCGGAGCGCCGAACGCCGCGGCGGCGGCCGGCAGGGCCACGTCGGCGGGCGACGACGGCTCCCCCGCCTCGGTCACGTACCGCGACAAGCAGATCCTCATCGACGGCGAACCGGTCGTGGTCCTCGCCGGTGAGATCCACTACTTCCGCCTCGAGCGTGCCGACTGGCAGTCCCGGCTGGACAGGGCGAAGGAAGCCGGACTCAACGCCATCGCCACGTACATCCCCTGGATGTGGCACGAGACGGCGGACGGTTCGATCGACGTCAGCGGCAGGACGAGGCCCGAGCGCGACCTCGGCGCCTTCCTCGATCTGTGCCGGGACAACGGCTTCCATGTCATCGCCCGGCCCGGCCCGTTCACCATGGCCGAGCTCAAGGGCGAGGGTGTCCCGCAGCGGGTGCGCACGGACCACCCGGAGATCGTGCCGACGGGCTGGAACGGCGACAAGGCCACCACGGCCGCCGTCGACTATCTGGCGCCCGCGTACCTCAAGGAGGTCAGGCGCTGGTACGACGCGGTGATGCCGGTCATCGCCGAGCGCCTGCACCGCAAGGGCCGGCCCGGCGTGATCGCCTGCCAGCTCGACAACGAGATCGGCATGCTGCCGTGGGTGAGCAACGGGCCCATCCTGACCGATCGTTGTCTGCGGGACTTCAACGCCTGGCTGGACACGACGTACGGGAAGGGTCTGGCCGAGCGCTATCCGTTCGCGGGCGGCAGCGCCGCCGAGCGTGACGCCGCGATCCGGTCCCCGAAGGACGGCTACGCCCCCGCCCTCATGCACGATCTGGGGTCGTACATGCGCGGTGTCATCGCCGACTACGCGGCGCGGCTGCGCTCGTACGCGGAGGCGGGCGGGGTCCGCGGCATCCCGTTCCTGATCAACATCCACGGCACGGGCGGCGGGAGCGCGGAGAACTTCCCGATCGGTGTCAGCCAGTTGATGGAGTCCTACGCGGGCAGGCCCGGGATGATCTCCGGCGCGGACTTCTACCTCGGCGATCTGACCCTCGCCAACGTGACGGACCTGTATCTGGTCAATGCGTTCATGGACGCGGTCAATGACAGTGATCAGCCGTTGACAGCCCTGGAGTTCGACGCCGGGCACGCCGACTACGGGGACGACCTGAGCAATGAGACAGGACGTGGGGCGGTCGGGCTCAAGACGCGGCTCTGTGTCGCCCAGGGCGCGAAGATGATCAACTACTACCTGTTCGCGGGTGGTTTCAACCCGAAGCTCGACAAGCCGGTCGGCGACGGCAACGACCGTATCGGCATCACGGGCGAACGGCACGGCTTCGCCGCGCCCGTCGACCCCGAGGGCAGGCCCGGCGTCAGCTTCGCCCCCACCAGGCAGACGGCGCACGCCGTCGGCGGGCTCGCCGCGGCGCTGGCGCCGATGAGGGCGGAGTACGACGACGTGGTGCTCGGCTTCGTGCCCGACCACTACCTCACCGAGTACCGGCCGCCGGACAGCGACTCCGTACAGGCCGTGGTCGACGACGTGACGGGAACCCGCGGCTTCGGCCCGCGTGGCGCCCTCTCGCGGGCCATGCTGCTCGGCGGCTTCCGGTACCGGAGCGTCGATCTGCAGGCCGGGGACCTGGATCCGGCCCGGCAGCCGGTCCTCGCGCTGGCCACGGGGCAGTACCTGGCACGTGGGGTGCAGGAGCGTCTGGTGCGGTACCTGCGGGCCGGCGGGCGGCTGCTGTTGTCGGGTCAGCTGCCGGGCAAGGACATGACGGGCGCGTCCTGCACGGTGCTGCGGGACGCGCTGGGCCTGAGGCCGGGCAAGACCCTCACGGACGCGAACCAGTTCTGGCTGTCCGCGACCGCGCACGGGTGGGCGGCGCCGCGGGCCGAGATCCGGGTGCCCAAGGCCCAGTTGTGCGCGGCGAGCCGGGGTGAGACGGTGCTGCGCGAGGTGTCCACGGGCGACGGCTGCGGCTTCGACATTCCCGTGGGCAAGGGGCGGGCCGTCGTGATCACCACGGCGTACCGCTGCGACCTCGACTTCTGGCTCGGCGCGTTCAAGGTGCTGGGGGCGGCGCCCGCGATCACCCACAGCTCGACCGACGCGGGCGTGTTCATGCTCACCACGAAGGACGAGCACGGCGGCCGTCTGCTGCACGCCTTCAACGTCACCTCCGGTTACGCCGAGTCCTGCACGGTCGCCGAGAAGGGCAGGGCGCTGTTCGGCGGTGAGCGGCTGCACCTGGCGGGGGCGAGCGCGGCGATGCTGCCGCTCGACCTGGCGGCGGGCGGGCTCCACATCGCGTACGCGACCGCCGAGATCACCGGCATCGCGGACGGCAGGGTCGCCTTCCGCTCGCTCGGCGACGAGGCAGTCGTGGCCGTCGACGGCCGGGCGCGGTGCGAGGGCGCCAAGTCCTCGTACGAGGGCGGGCGCACGATCCTGCGTGTCCGACGCGCGGAGTTCACGGTCCGCAAGGGCTGACACCGTCCACGCAGGAGGGGCCATACCGCCGTCCGGCGGTACGGCCCCTCCGCTGTGGAGTGCGGCCCTAAGTTCGGGTCACAGCTCGAAGATTCCGTAGCCGAAGCCGTCGGCGCTGATCCTGCCCCCGCTCACGGAGACCCCGGAGGCCATCACGGGGGTGGCGGTGTCCTTCGGCGCGGCTGCGTCCGCGTGTTCGCCGCGCGGGTTGACGACGACGAGATAGCGGCCGCCACGGACGTAGACCAGCGGGTAGCCGTCGTGCAGGACCTCGGTACTGCCCGCGGGGCCGAGGTCCGGGGTGGCGGTGCGCAACGCGATGAGGCGGCGGACCAGGTTCAGCAGGGAGTCGGGGTCGGCCTGCTGGGCGGCTACGTCGGGCCGGTCCGCGTCGGGGTCGACGGGCAGGTAGAGCCGGTCGGCCGGGGCGGTGGAGAAGCCCGCGTTGGGGGTGTCGTCCCACTGCATGGGGGTGCGTGAGCCGGCCCGGTTGTAGCGGGGGCCGAGGCGGCTCCCCTCGTGGTCGGGCAGGCCGGGGACGTAGCGCATGCCGATCTCGTCGCCGTAATAGATCGCGGGCAGCGTGGGCCAGGTGAGTTGGAACGCGAAGGCGGCGGGCAGCTGCTCGGCGGTGCGCGGCCCGCAGGCCAGCCGGGAGAAGTCGTGGTTGGCGGTGGGCAGGGCGATGAAGCCGGCGTCACCGATGGCGTCGCGGGCCGCGCTCCAGCCGTCGAGGAAGGTCCGCGCGGAGCCTTCGCCCGACGCGTCGAAGTACGGGGTCTGCGGCGTCCAGGGCTCGCTGACCGTGCCGGCGAAGTTGTTCCACAGGGAGCGCAGGTACAGGCCGTCGTTCTGGGAACCGAACTGGAGGAAGAAGTCGGCGTGGAAGCCGGCCGGGACGGAGACCGTCGGGTCGCCCCATTCGGACAGGAGTGCCGCGTGCGGGTGGCTGGTGTCGAGCCAGCCGCGCAGCTCCCGCCACAGTTTGGCGGTTTCGACGTGGCCGGGGTCGTCCTTGACCAGCGACGCGGCCATGTCGACGCGGAAGCCGGAGAGGCCGAGGGAGAGCCAGTGGTCCATGATGTCGCGCAGGGCGCGGCGGTTGGCGCGAGGTCCTTCGGCGTCGACGGGCAGGCGCCAGGGCTCGTCCGGGTTGCGGCGGGCGTGGCCGAAGTTGAGGGCGGGCTGTGAGTCGAAGAAGTTGGGCTGGTAGAAGCCGGGGCGGGTGCCGGGCGAGGCGACGAAGCCGGGGGGCGCCGTGTCGGTGTCGGCCCAGATGTAGCGCTGGTCGGTGGGGTCGTCCGCCGACGCCTTGAACCAGGCGTGTTCGTCGGAGGTGTGGCCCGCGACCAGGTCGAGCAGGACGCGGATGCCGCGGCTCCGGGCGGCGTCGACGAGCTTGGCCAGGTCGTCGTTGGTGCCGTAGCGCGGGGCGACGGTGAGGTAGTCGCTGACGTCGTAGCCCGCGTCCCGGAACGGCGAGGCGAAGCACGGGTTGAACCAGACGGTGTTCACGCCGAGCCAGGCCAGGTGGTCCAGCTTGGCCTCGGCACCGGCGAAGTCGCCGATGCCGTCACCGTCGGAGTCGGCGAAGGACTGCGGGTAGATCTGGTAGAGGACGGCGTCGGCGAGCCATTCGGTGGCGGGGCGGCGAGAGGTCATGGGGTGGGGTCCTCCGAGGACGGTCGGGGTGTGGTGTGCAGAACAGCCTCGATCGGCAGGTGGTCGCTGGGGAAGCGGCCGCCGGGTGCGAAGGTGTGGGCGTGCGCCGAGCGGACCCGGACGCCGGGTGAGACGAGAATCCAGTCGATGCGCTCGCCGCCGGGGACCGGGGGCCGGTAGTCGTGGAAGGTGCCCAGGTCCGGGCCGCGTTCCTCGGCGGTGACCCAGGCGTCCTCGAGACCCGCGTCGGCGAGCAGGCGGGTGTAGGGCAAACTGTCCGGTCCTGCCGGGGTGTTGAAGTCGCCGGTGACGATGGTCGGGACGCCCGCCGCGAGAGCGCTCAGACGCTCGGCGAGCAGGGCCGCGGAGCGTTCTCGGGCGTGGGCGCTCGCATGGTCGAAGTGGGTGTTGGCGGCGTACAGCTCGTCGCCGGTGACCAGGTCGCGGAAGCGGGCCCAGGTGACCATACGGGGGCAGCCGCCGCCCCAGGTGTTGGTGGCCGGGACGTCCGGTGTGCCGGAGAGCCAGAAGTGACCGTGTGTGAGGGGTGCCAGGCGCCGACGATCGTGGAAGATGGCCATGAACTCGCCGTCGTCACCGCCCTCCCGGCCCTCGCCGATCCAGCCGTAGTCGCCACCGTACTCGCTCAAGGCGGCCTCGACATCGCGCACTTGGTGCCGCAGTCCCTCCTGGGTGCCGATGAGGTGGGGACGTGCGCGGCGCAGCAGGTCGGCGACCGTCTGTCTGCGTTCGGGCCAGGTGTGGGGCGGGTTGTCCCAGTGGACCTGCAGGTTGAAACTCATGACGCGCAGTCCGTCTCCGGCCGTCGGAGTCCCGAGGTCGGCCATCAGAAACCTCCACCCACTTGTATGCGCTTCCTGAATGCGCTTACATGACTGGCGCACACGTTAACTTCGCATGGGCGATGCGGCAATAGAGCGGTGAGGGGCTCGCATGCTTCGACGGTATGAGGACCAGGTCAAGGTGCTTGTCGACCAGATGACGACCGCCGAGAAGCTGGGGCAGCTGCAGCAGCTGACCTGGACCGGTGACACGGGGCCCGGCGGCGGCCAGACCGCGCACATCGAGGCGGCCGCGCGCGCCGGCCTGCTCGGCTCGGTGCTCAACATCCATGGGGCGGCGCACACCAACGCCCTGCAGCGGATGGCCGTCGAGGAGTCCCGGCTCGGCATCCCGCTGCTGTTCGGCCTGGACGTCATCCACGGCTTCTGGACCACGTTCCCGATCCCGCTGGCCCAGGCCGCGTCCTTCGACCCGCAGGTCGCCCGCCGGGACGCCGAGGTGTCCGCGGCGGAGACCCGTTCGAACGGGGTGCGCTGGACGTTCTCACCGATGATGGACGTCACCCACGAGCCGCGCTGGGGCCGCATCGCGGAGGGCTGCGGCGAGGATCCGTACGTCAACGCCGCCTTCGCGGTGGCCAAGATCCGCGGCTACCAAGGCGCGGACGACGGAAGTGAGTTGACGGACGGGGAGCGCATCGCGGCATGCGCCAAGCACTTCGTCGCCTACGGCGGGGCCGAGGGCGGCCGCGACTACAACACGGTCGATGTCTCCGAGCAGCGGCTGCGCAACCACTACCTGCCGCCCTTCAAGGCCTCCGTCGACGCGGGCGTGGCCACGGTGATGGCAGCGTTCAACACGGTGTCGGGCGTACCGGCACACGGCAATCCGCACACGATGAACGCGATCCTCAAGGAGGAGTGGGGCTTCGACGGGTTCGTCGTCAGTGACTACACGGGCGTCGAGGAACTCGTCGCGCACGGCTTCGCCGAGGACGGTGCCGACGCGGCCCGCCTCGCGTTCGACGCCGGGCTCGACATGGAGATGGTCTCCACCAACGTGACCGAGTACGGCGAGCAGCTCGTGGCCGACGGCCTGATCGGCGAGTCCCGCCTCGACGACGCGGTGACGCGCATCCTGCGCCTCAAGTTCGCCCTCGGCCTCTTCGACCGGCCGTACACCGACGAGGCCGCCGAGATCACCGGTCCGACGCCGGCCGCGCGGGAGGCGGCGCGGGCCGCGGGCGCCCGGTCGATGGTGCTGCTCAAGAACGACGACGGTGTCCTCCCCCTGGAGCGCGACACGCCCTCGATCGCGGTCGTCGGCCCGCTCGCGAACTCCACCGATCTGCACGGCACCTGGGCCGGTCCCGGCGGCTTCCAGCTCCCGTCCGTGAGCATCGTGGACGCGGTGCGCGCGGCGGCGCCCGGCGCCCGCGTCACCCACGCCGATGACGACATCGCGGCCGTGGTCGCCGCGGCGCGGGAGGCCGAGGTCACCGTCGTCGTGGTCGGTGAACCTCCCGCGCTCAGCGGCGAGGCGGCCGTGCGCAGCGACATCTCCCTGCCCGTCGGGCAGGAGGAACTGATCGCCGCCGTCGCCGCGACCGGCAAGCCGTACGCCGTGGTCCTCCTGAACGGCAGGCCCCTGACGATCGGCGGCTGGCTGGACAGCGCGCCGGCGGTCCTCGAGGCGTGGCACCCGGGCATCGAGGCGGGGCACGCCGTGGCGGACGTGCTCTTCGGCGCGGTCAACCCGGGCGGCAAGCTGCCCGTGACCTTCCCGCGGGCGGTGGGCCAGATCCCGGTCTACTACAACCACGAGAACACCGGCCGCCCGGCCCAGGCCCCCGGCGCCGACCCGAAGTTCGTCTCGAAGTACCTGGACCTGGACGAGACCCCGCAGCTCCCGTTCGGGTACGGCCTGAGCTACACGACGTTCACCACCGGCGCCCCGGAGCTGGGGCGCACCGAGATCACCCGCGACGAGCTGGCGGCGGGCGAGACGCTCGAGGTCACGGTGGCGGTCACCAACACCGGCGACCGCGTCGGCGACGAGGTGGTCCAGCTCTACGTCCACGACGTCGCGGCGAGCATCGCGCAGCCGGTGCGCCGGCTGCGCGGCTTCGAGCGGGTGACGCTGGAGCCGGGCGAGAGCACCACGGTTCGCTTCCGGCTCGGCGCCGAGGACCTCGGCTTCTGGACGAACGACCCGGCAGGGACGTACGTCGTGGAGCGCGGCCGCGTCGACGTCTACGCCGGAACGAGCTCGACGGCACGGGCCCGCGGCACGCTGCGCATCCTCTGAGAGGCAGTACGGTCTTGCGGCCGACGCCGTGGCCGACCTCTCGTGGTGGGTCACGGCGTGGACCTGGGATGCTCTTCCAGGCCGGTCAGGAGGCTTCGAGGCCGGACAGCGCGACGGCCATGCGATCCACCGCTTCGCGGAGGATCACCGATGAGGTGGCGAAGTTGATCCGTACGAACCCGGCGCCGCCGCTGCCGAACACGTGCCCCGAGCTCAACGCGACCCGTGCCCGGTCGAGGAACAGCTGGGCGGGGCCGGCGATGTCACTGACCACGGGAGCGGCAGCCGCCGGGGACGTCGTGTGCAGGCCGAGGGTGCGGCAGTCGAGCCAGGCGAGGTAGGTCGCCTCCGGCCACATCAGGGCGAGTCCGGGAAGACGCTCGGCCACGAGGTCGGTGAGCAGCGCCCGGTTGGTGTCGAGACCTCGCAGCAGCGCGTCCAGCCAGGGCCGCCCCTGCTCGAAGGCGGCGGTGTGGGCGAGGATGCCGACGTGGCTGGGTCCGTGGCTGACCTCCTCCGGAAGCCGGTGCAGGTCGTCGACGGCGTTCGGACCGGCCACCAGCAGTGCGGCCTTCAGGCCGGCGAGGTTCCATGCCTTCGACGCGGAGTGCAGGGCGAACGCGTCCTCGGCGCCGGGGACGGTCAGGTAGGGGACGAACTCCGCACCGGGCAGGACCAGGGGTGCGTGGATCTCGTCCGAGACGACTCGCACTCCGAAGGACCTGGCCAGAGCGGCAACCGCGCCGAGTTCGGCCCGCGTGTGCACCGTGCCGGTGGGGTTGTGGGGATTGGCCAGCAGCAGCACGGTGCGCGCCGAGACGTGCTGGGCCGAGGCGAACGCGGCCCTGAGCGTCTCCATGTCGAGCCGGCCGTCGGGTCCGAGCGGCGCCTCGATCACGGTCCTGTCGGCGTGGGTGACGAAGGCGTAGAACGGCGGGTAGACCGGCGGGCACATCACCACGGCATCGCCCGGAGACGTGATGAGCCGCAGCGCCTCGACGATGCCCATCATCACGTCGGGGACGATGGCGGTCTGCTCGGCCTTCAAGCCCCGCCATCCCCAGCGGTCCGCGGCGAACGACTGGAGGGCTCGGGCGTAGGCGCGGCCGCTGGGATAGCCCGTGTCGCCCGCTTCGACGGCCTCGTGCAGCCTGGCCGCGACCGGCTGGGCGAGCGGTACGTCCATCTCGGCCACCCAGAGAGGCAGGACGTCGGCCGGAAAGGTGGTCCACTTCATGCTGGTCCGGGCCCGCAGCTGGTCGATCGTCAACTGTTCGAGCGGGTTCGTGATCGACGGATCCAAGTCGGAGGGCATGGTCGTGATGCTAGCCACGCCCCGAGGCCGGGTCGATGACGGCGCGGTATCCACGGCCCCGCTGGACTCTCCGTTCCCTGCTGCGTCCCGGTCGCCGTGCCGTCGGCCGATCAGGTGTGGGGCAGCGTCCGACCGGCGAGTGCCTCCGCGGCGGCCTGTCCACAGACCCTTGCGGCTCCGTGGGTGTCGATGCGGAGGGCTGAGTCCAAGCCGGGGCGTGGGAAGCCGAGTTCCACGATGATCGCGTCAGGACGGTGGGTGAGCAGCGCGCGCAGCCAGTCACCGACGGCGGGGCGGCGGTGTGCGTCGCGAACGGCGATGACCAGCGGAAGGCCGGCTGCCTGAGCCACGATCGACCGGGTCCGGGCCGCGTCGTACGGGGCGTCCGCGGGCAGAGCGACACGTACCGTTCCGGGCAGGAGCGAGGAGAGGGCGGGGCCCAGGCCCCACGGCACGCCGTCTCCTTGCACAACGGTGCCGGGGATGCCGAACTCGACCAGAACCGGGGCCTTGTCCAGGGGCAGCGTGGGTGCGTCGGGTGGGGTGAGGCGAAGGGCACGGCGGGCGGCCATCAGTCCCAGCTCCCGGTCCGGCGGGGCGACAGCGGCGGTCTTGGCCAGGTCGCGTTGCCAGGCGGTGAAGTCGGCCGTGTGCTGGGCGGCTTCGGCCAGCCGGTCCTCCGAGAGCTCGCCGCGTATCACCGCCTGCGCGATGGCGGTGCGCAGGGCGGTGAACTCGGCGTCGCCCGAAGTGTTGCCGAGGCAGACGAGGTCCACGCCCGCGGCCAGCGCGCGGACTGCGGCGCCGGTCAGCCCGTAGCGGGCTCGGACGGCCCGCATCTCGACGGCGTCACTGACGACGAGTCCGTCGAATCCCAGCTCGTCGCGGAGCAGTCCCGTGACCAGGCGCGGGCTCACGGTGGCGGGGTGTTCGGCGTCGTGGGCGGGGATGAGGAGGTGAGCGGTCATCACCGCGCGGGCGCCGGCGGCCAGGGCGGCGCGGAAGGGCGGCAGGGCCAGTTCGGCGATCCGGTCGGCGCCCATGGCGACGACGGGCAGGTCGGTGTGGGAGTCCTTGTCGGTGTCTCCGTGGCCGGGAAAGTGTTTCGCGCACGCGGCCGTTCCCGCACTGTGCAGTCCGCGGATCCAGGCAGCGGTGTGCCGGGCGGCCAGTGCCGGGTCCGCGCCGAAGGACCGGGTGCCGATGACCGGGTTGTCGGGGTTGGAGTTGACGTCGGCGTCGGGTGCGTAGTCGAGGTCGATGCCGACGGCGCGCAGCTCGGCGCCGATCGAACGGGCGACGGCAGCGGTCACTGCGGTGTCGTCGATGGTGCCGAGGGCGAGGTTGCCCGGGTAGGAGGAGCCCGTTGTCGCTTCGAGCCGGGTGATGTCACCGCCTTCCTCGTCGACGGCGATCAGTACGTCGGGGTTCTCGGCGCGCAGGGCATCGGTGAGCGCGGCGGTCTGCGCGCGATCGCGGATGTTGGGGCCGAAGAGAAGGAGCGAGCGCAGCCCGTCGCCGAGCCGGCGGCGGATCCAGTCGGGGGCGGCGGTGCCGTGGAAGCCGGGCTGCAGCACCTGGTCGGCGAGGGTCAGCAGCGAGCCGGATGGCCGGCCGGTGCGGAGGGACGGCATGACGGTTCCTCTCGGGTCTGGTCGTGGGGCTCAGATGTCTTTGGAGTACGTCCAGAAGACCCGGCCGAGCCGCGCCTCCACACCGCGCGCGTAGAAGTGGACGGGTCCGGTCCAGCCGATCTCGGCCTCGTCGAGCCCGGCCGCGAGCTGGTCGGCGAGGCAGCGCCGCAGCAGTACGGTTCCCACACCCATGCCGCGCAGGGCGGCGTCGGTGCCCATCGGGCCGAACCAGGACCGGCGGTTGACGCCGTGACAGGCGAAGCCCACGTATTCGACTCCGCCGGCACCCTCGCGGACGGCGACATGGCCGCGCGGCGGGTCATAGGCGAGGGCGCGTGCTGCCTCGCCGTCCCAGGTTCCGCCCCACCGGGTCATCCACGCAAGGAACGGCTTCTCGTCCTGCGTGGTGAGGCGGCGGACCTGCACTCCGGCGGCGGCCAGACGCGCTTCGTCGGCGGCCGTGTCCAGCGGCGCGGTGCGCAGGTCGACGTTCATGTTGAGGCCTTCGCGCCCGCGGGTGTAGCCGCTGGACTCGGCGAGGCAGACGGCCCGCGTGTAGCGGATGTCGATGCCGGGCCAGGCGTAGTACGGCGGCCTGCCTCGCATCATCGACCGCGTGGCACCGGCAGCGGTGAGGAGTTCCTCCGCACGGGTGAGCAGGATCCGTCCGATGCCCTGGCTCTGCGCCTGGGGGTGCACGGCGATCAGGTCGACGTGTCCGGTGACGGGGGCGTCTGCGTGTGCCGGGCCCAGGGCGCCGACGACGAGGCCCACGGGTTGCCCGTCGGCCTCGGCCAGGAGCCGGAGCCGGGGGCGGGACGCGGCCTGGGTCCACAGGAGGTCGAGCACGTCCGCGGCGTCCTGATCGTGAACGAGCGCTGCCTGGACGAGCGTTCGCAGCGCCGGAAGGTCGCTCTCGGTCGCGGTCCTGATGGAGTGAGGGGTCGTCATCGCTGCTCACCTCGGAGGTCGGTGGAGACGCCGCATGTAAATCAATAACATTCGAGTTCGTTGTTGCGGCGAAAAATTACCAGCGAGATGATCGGCCTGTCAGCCCCCCGTACCCAACCGGAAGGCAGGACCATGATGTCCGTCCCGCAAGACGTCGCAGATCTCACCGATCCGTCGGACCTCGTACGGCGTGCGGTGGAGGACGGTACGGTGCCCGGCGCCGTCCTGATCACGGGGCGAGGTGCCACGGGTGAGGTGCACACCTCTTCCTACGGTGTCACCGCTTCAGGCCCTTCGGGCCGTTCGGTCACCGCCGACACCGTCTTCGACCTGGCCTCACTGACGAAGGTGGTGGCCACCCTGCCGGCCGTGCTGCGGCTCGCCGATCGCGGAGAGCTGGGCCTGGACGACCCTGTTCGCCGCCACCTTCCCGCCTTCCGGGGGAGCGGCAAGGACCAGGTGACGATTCGTCACCTGCTGTCGCACACCTCGGGTCTGCCTCCGCACCGGGACTTCTGGCAGCTCCCCGGTGGCCCGGCCGACCGTCTGACCGCCGTGCTGCGCGAGCCGCTCGAACATCCGCCGGGCAGTGTCGTGCAGTATTCCGACCTGGGGTTCATCCTGCTCGGTGAGATCGTCGCCCGAGTCACCGGCGCACCGCTCGACAGCGCCGTACGGGACCTGGTACTCGACCCTCTCGGCCTGGGAACCGTCCGCTATCTGCCGCCCGCCGAGTGGCGTGCGCACACCGCCGCGACCGAGGCCGGACCGGACGGCGAGCCCAAGTGGGGTGTCGTCCACGACGAGAACGCCGAGGGCCTGGGAGGTGTCGCCGGACACGCGGGCCTGTTCGGCAGCGCACCCGACCTGGCGCACTATCTGAGAACCTGCTGGCTCTCCGAGGGCTCGGTGCTCTCCCGACGGATGCGTGCCGAGGCGCTGACCCTGCAGACCCGCGGCCTGAACGGCGCCCGGGGACTGGGCTGGACACTGCCCGGTGACGCCTGGGACCACATGTCCCCGCACTGGCCCGCGTCCGGTGCCGGGCACACCGGTTTCACCGGGACCAGCCTGGCGCTCGACCCGGTCAGCGGCATCTGGGTGGTGCTGCTGACCAACGCCGTGCACTACGGGCGCGGCGCGCGGGCGAAGACACTGCGTCGCGTGGTCCACGCGGCCGTCGCCCGGACCGAGTCGGCCCTTTCCCACGGAAGTTGACCACCGTGCCGCCCCCGTCGCACCGACCGTGCACGCCACGGACGAACCAGACCGTGACGGACGAATCCCTCGGCCCGCTCCCCGTCCCCCACCGAAACCGTAGGATTCCCACATGACTGCTTCACGTCACCGGAACCACGCACGAGGCGAGACCCCGCGTCGTGCGCCCAGCGCGGAACGCACCGCACCGGCACAGTCCGTGCTGGTGCAGATCCGTGCGCTGTTGCCCTCGCTGCCGCCGTCGGAGCAGCGTGTCGCTGAGGCGGCGATCGCCGATCCGGTGGGAGTGGCCGGGCGGACCATCAGCGAACTCGCCGCGGAATGCCGGACGTCCGAGACGACGGTCATCCGGTTCTGCCGGGCCGTGGGCCTCAAGGGCTACCCCGATCTGCGGATCGCGCTGGCCACGGCCGCGGGGAGCAAGGACGGCGCGCGGGTCTGGTCGAGTGCGGGCAGCGAGATCGAGCCCGACGACTCCCTGGCCAACGTGGTGAGCAAGCTGGGGTTCGCCGACGCCCGGGCCGTGGAGGAGACCATCGCCCAGATCGACCTGGACGTCCTGGAGCGGGCCATCGACGCGGTCGTCAGCGCCAGCGCCCTGGACCTGTACGGGGTCGGTGCGAGCGCGCTGATCGCGCTGGACCTCCAGCAGAAGCTGCACCGCATCGGGCACCGCGCGACCGCCTGGCCGGACCGGGACGGGGCCGTCACGTCGGCGGCCCTGCTCGGCCGGGGCGACCTGGCGATCGGCATCTCGCACACCGGCGAGTCCGCCGACACCGTGACGGCCATGCGGGAGGCCTCGGACAACGGTGCCACCACCATCGCGATCACCAACTTCCCGCGCTCCGAGATCGCCCAGGTCGCCGATCACGTCCTCGTCACCGCGGCGCGCGAGACCACGTTCAGGACCGGCGCGATGTCCAGCAGGATCGCCGCGCTGACACTGGTGGACTGCCTGTTCGTCGGCGTGGCCCAGCACAACAGCAGCCGCACGACGCGCGCGTTGGAACGCACGTACAGCGCGGTGCACCGGCGGCGCTCTAAGGGGTGAACGGCACATTCCCGCCGGTCCGGCCCGGCGGGAATGTCCGGCGTGACGCGCGACCCTCAGCCGAGGAGGCGCAGCGCCGTACGCACGTGTCCGCCGCTGTCGCCCAACGCCGCTCGCGCCTGCTGCGGTGAACACGGGGCGAGCAGGCCGACCAGAGCGGTCTTCAGTTCCCCGCCCGAGGCGGCGAGGGCGGCGGCGCACGTCTCCTCGTCGAGTCCGGTGGCCTCCACGAGGATGGTGATGAGGCGGCCGCGCAACTTGCCGTTGGTGGCGGTCACGTCGACCATCAGGTTCGAGTACGTCCGCCCCAGCGCGACCATCACCATCGTGGACAGGCTGTTGAGGACCAGCTTGTGCGCGGTGGCCGCCTTCAGCCGGGTGGAGCCGGCGATGGCCTCGGGGCCGGTGTCCACGCCGAGGTGGACGTCCACCGCGTCGGCGAGCTCCGCCGCGGGGTTGGCACTGACCAGGGCGGTGAAGGCACCGGCCGCCCGGGCGGCGCGCAGGGCCCCGCCGACGTAGGGGGTGCGGCCGCTGGCGGCCACGCCGATCGCGACGTCCCCGGAGCCCACCGGCGCCGCATCGCCCGCGCCGGCGTCGGCGCTGTCCTCCACGCCCTCGACGGGCTCGACCAACGCGCGGGGGCCGCCCGCGTGATGGGCCACCACGATGCCGGGAGGCATGCCGAACGTGGGGATCAGCTCTGCCGCGTCCATCACGGCGAGCCGCCCCGACGTCCCCGCGCCGAAGTAGTGCAGCCGGCCGCCTGCCCTGATCCGCCGCGCGGTCTCGTCGACCAGGCGGGCCAGGTCGGGCAGCACGGCGGCGACGGCCTCGGCCGGGATCCGGTCCTCGGCGTTGAGCAGGCGCAACGCCTCCAGAGTGGGGAGGTCGTCGATCTCACGGGTGCGGGGATTGCGGGTCTCTGTGGGAGCGTTGACGCGTTCGGCGTGCGGCGGGCGCATCGGGGAGTCCTCTCGGTCAGCGAGCGGGGGATCAGCGCGGCGCAACTTTGCCACAAGGGCTGGCGGTTGTACGTAACTTTTTCACGTAGGTGTCTCCCGCGTCACCCATCCGTCTGGGCCACCACTCCGGAGAGCCTGTCAGTACGGGGCCGAAGGCGGGAAGTTACGAACTGGATTCGGCCAACGCAAATTATTGACATGCCCACAGGGTCGCTCCTACGGTCTGCTCACCCTCAGGACCCTTCTTCCGCCTTGTTCTGTCATTCGATCGGAGACCACACGTATGGTCCGGTTCAAGCACTTCGTCGCAGCCTCCGCCGCACTGGCGACGCTCGGATCGCTCGCCGCTTGCGCACCGGACTCCGGTGCCAAGAACGGCGCCAGGGGCGGTGTCTTCACCACGGTCGACGCCAACAACCCGATCACGCCCGGCGCGCCGATGAACCCGTACAACGCCAACGGCAACAGCTTCGTCAGCTTCAACACCATGCGCCTCGGCTGGGACAAGAAGAACCCGCTCAACCCCAACGACAACTTCCCCGGTCTGGCCAAGAGCTGGGAGATGAAGGGCGACTCCCTGGTCGTCCACCTCCAGGACGGCGCGAAGTGGTCCGACGGCACCCCGGTGAGCCTCGACGACCTCAGGCTGTCGATGGCCCTCGGCTACACCCAGAGCGCCGCCGCGGTCGGCGCCCGCGGTCTCACCGAGGGGCTCAACGTGTCGTCGGTGGAGTCGGCCGGCGCAGGCGCCTTCGAGTTCAAGCAGGCTCCCGGGACCAAGAACCTGACCTTCACCAAGCAGGTCCTCGGCCAGGTCATCGTCAACGCCAAGGTCTACGGCCACCTGGTCCCCGCCGACATGTGGGACATCATCCACGCGAGCCAGCAGGTCGACCCGGCCAAGGCGAAGGACGCCAAGGCCGCGGCCGCCAAGCTGACCGGGGTCGGCAAGCAGGTCTCGGCCTTCGCCCCCCAGAAGGACATCTCGGCCGGCCCGTTCGTGGTGCGCAAGCTCAACCCCGGCTCGGTCATCCTCGACAAGAACAAGAACTTCTACGCCGCCGACAAGGTGGGCCCCAGCCAGGTCGTCGTCCGCCACTACTCGGGCAACGAGCAGATCTGGGGCTTCATGAAGAACGGCGAGCTGGACGCCGCGCCCTTCACCGCCATCCCCGAGAACGTGCTCAAGCAGATCGAGAGCAAGGGCTACCAGCGCACCGAGAGCGTCAGCTACGTCCAGGCGTCGCTGGCCTTCAACCAGAGCCGCGCCCCGTACGACAAGAAGGAGGTGCGCCAGGGGCTGGCGTACCTCCTCGACCGCGAGGCGGCCACCAAGGTGGGCCAGCCGGTGGGCGGCGAGACCGCCGCCGCGCCGACCGGCATGGTCGACAAGATGACCCAGGCCTGGCTGACCAAGGACCAGTCCTCGGCTCTGGAGCCCTACGCCCACGACGCGGCCAAGGCCGAGGCGCTGTTCAAGAAGGCCGGCCTGACCAAGAAGGGCGGCAAGTGGTACCTGGCCAACGGCAAGCAGTGGAAGATGACGCTGCAGACCGTCAACGGCTTCAGTGACTGGATCTCCGCCTCCACCGTCATCGCCAACCAGCTCACCTCGGCCGGTATCGACACCAAGCCGCAGCTGTCCGCCGACTTCGGCAAGTACCAGGAGGACATGGCCGCGGAGAAGTTCGACGTGGGCTGGTGGCTCACCGCCGTCGGGTCCACCGCGCGCGGCGACTTCCAGCGTCTGTACGGCGAGTCCGACGGGTTCACCGCCAACGGTGACAAGGCCTCCCACACGGACAAGAAGGGCTCGGGCAACTGGATGCACGGCCCGGTCGAGGTCACCGTGGGCGGCAAGCGCGTCAACCCCGGGAACCTGACCGCGCAGCTCGCCGGCCTGGACAACGAGTCGGCCAAGCCGATCATCAACCAGCTCGCCCAGGTCACCGCGCAGGAGGTGCCGGTCATCCCGATCTGGGACTACACCAACGTGAAGTTCTACAACGAGAAGAACTTCACCAAGTTCCCCAAGAACGGGCAGGACGACCTGCTGGGCAACTTCCCCGGCATGTGGATGGCGCAGGGCTACATCCAGCCCAAGAAGTAAGCGATCCCAGCCGATCGGACAGGGCGGCAGCCGCACAGCCGCCGCCCTGTCCGCCTGTGTCATCTCACCCACCGCACCACACACCCCGGAAAGGAGGTGATGAACGTGAAGGGACTCGTCCGCGCCGTCCTGACCAAGCTGGCCGGCGGCGCGGTGATGGTCTGGGTCGTGGCCTCGTTCACGTTCTTCCTCGTCCACGCGCTGCCGGGCAGCCCGGGCAAGGTGGCCTACGAGGGCTACCTCAGCCAGGGCATGTCCCCCGACGAGGCCATGGCCAAGGTCGCCGTGATCTACGGCTACACCTCGCAGGACCCCCTGGCCACCCAGTACGTGAACTACCTGTCCGACCTGCTGCACGGCAACCTCGGCCTCTCGATCTCCTACAGCGGCGTGCCG
The DNA here is from genome assembly GCF_042270245.1 of Streptomyces sp. NPDC055955. Taxonomy (NCBI): domain Bacteria; kingdom Bacillati; phylum Actinomycetota; class Actinomycetes; order Kitasatosporales; family Streptomycetaceae; genus Streptomyces; species Streptomyces sp. NPDC055955. The sequence continues at coordinate 294,521 of NZ_JBHJYS010000004.1, read as the reverse complement.
GTGTCCCAGGTGATCGGCAACGCCCTGCCCTGGACACTGATCCCGATCCTCAGCGGCCTGCTGATCAGCTTCGCCATCGGCATCACCGCGGGTGTGGTGGCGGCGGTCAAACGCTCCTCGCGCTGGGGCGGCGCGCTCAGCCTGTCCGCCTCGCTGATCGCCGGCATCCCGTCCTTCGTGCTCGCGATCCTGCTCACCACCGTCTTCCACACCCAGCTGGGCTGGCTGCCGTACGGCGAGACCAACGACCCCTGGGTGGACTCCGGCTGGAGCGCCGCGTACATCGGCTCCGTCGCCTACTACGCGATCCTGCCCGTCGCCACCTACGTACTCATCTCCTACGGCGGCTGGATGCTCTCCATGCGCTCCTCGGTCGCCTCCGTACTCGGCGACGACTTCATCCTCGCCTCCGAACTGCGCGGCATCGCCCCCGGCACACGGCTGCGCTACATCGGCCGCAACGCCATCCTGCCGCTGTTCACCACCCTGGCGATCGCCTGTGGCTATCTCTTCGGCGGCGCGATTCTGATCGAGAACGCCTTCAACTACCCGGGCCTGGGACGTCTGTTGCTGCAGAGCATCGGATCCCGCGACTACCCGCTGATGACCGGCGCGTTCCTCATCATCACCATCGCCGTCGTGCTCGCCAACATCATCGCGGACCTGCTCTACTCCGTGATCGACCCCCGAGTGAGGCGCTGAGACGATGACCACCACACCTCTCACCGCCGAACCGCGCCCCGCCGTCGTCACGCCGCGCCGCCGCTACTGGACCGGCATCCGGCGCGTGCTCACCCGCAAACCGGGCCGGGTCGCCGGTCTGGTCATCCTGGTGTTCTTCACCCTGATGGGCGTCTTCGGCCCGATGCTCTACTCCGACAACCTCGCCGTCGACCCGAACGCGGTCTACGCTCCGCCGAGCGCCGAGCACTGGCTGGGCACCGACTTCGCCGGGTCCGACGTCTTCCAGGCCCTGGTCGTCGGATCCCGCTACGTCCTGTTGACCTGCGCGATCGCCGGACTGTTCGCCGTCGGCATCGGCACCGCCGTCGGCCTGCTGGCCGGTTTCCACCGCGGGCTTGCCGACTCGCTGCTGATGCGTGCCACCGACTTCATCCTCACCATCCCGGGCCTGCCGGTGCTGGTCGTGCTCTCCACCGTGTGGGCCTTCGGCAGCCCGCTGGAGATGGGCCTGGTACTCGGCATCGTCGGCTGGGGCGGCATCGCTCGCGCCGTGCGCTCCCAGACGCTCAGCCTGCGCGAGCGCGGCTTCCTCGAAGCCGCCCGGAGCCTGGGCCTGCCCAACCGTCACATCCTCGTCAAGGAACTCCTGCCCAACCTCGCCCCCTACGTGGCGATGAACCTGCTGCTGGCCATCGTCAGCTTCGTCGAGGCACAGGTCGGCCTGTTCTTCCTGGGCATCGTGCCGTTCACGTCCACCAACTGGGGCGTGATGATCAACCAGGCGGTGTTCTCCGGCGGCGCGCTGCAGAGCCCGGAGGCCCTGATGTACCTCCTCGCCCCGCTGGTCTGCATCCTGCTGCTCATCACCGGCGTCGTGCTGTTCCTCGACGCGATCGACGAGCTGTTCAACCCGCGTTTGAGGGAGCGCTGATGACCCACCACACCACCACGGCGACCGCCGAGGCAGAGGTCCGGGTGCGCGACCTGACGGTCCATTACCGCATCGAGGGCACCGAGTACCCGGCCATCGCGGGCGTCACGCTCGACCTGCCCCGCGGCCGGATCACCGGCCTCGTCGGCGAGTCCGGCTCCGGCAAGTCCACGCTCGCGCTCGCCCTGATGAACGCCATCCCCGAGCCGGGCCGGGTGAGCGGCGGCACCGTCCACGTCGACGGCGTTGGCGAGATCACCGCCCTCTCCGCCAAGCAGCTGCGCGCCGTACGCGGCTCGGCGCTCGGCTACGTGTTCCAGGCCTCCCAGAACTCCATGAACCCGCTGCGCACCATCGGCCAGCAGATCCTGGACCTCGGCCGTTCCCACGACGTGAAGGACCTCCCCGAACTCCTGCGACGCGCACGTGAACTGGCCGAGCGCATGGGCCTGGACGGCCGTCGCGTCCTCGACTCCTACCAGCACGAACTCTCCGGCGGCATGCGCCAGCGCCTGGGCATCGTCTTCGCACTCGTCCTCAACGCCAAGGTGCTCATCCTCGACGAGCCGACCACGGCCCTGGACGTGCTGTCCCAGGCCGCCGTTCTGAAGATCATCCGCGAGGTGCACGAGGAGAACCACCTCAGCACCCTGATCGTCACCCATGACATGGGCGTCGTGTCGGAGATCGCGGACAACCTCGCCGTGATGTACGGCGGCCGCATCGTCGAGCACGGCCCGGCACTGGAACTGCTGCGCGCTCCGTCCCACCCGTACACGAAGGCCCTCATCCGTGCCACGGCCCGGATCACGGGTGACCTCGCCAGTGCCCGGGCGCTGCCCGGCCGGCCGCCGGACCTGACCACCATCCCGAAGGCGGGCTGTGTGTTCCGCGAGCGCTGCGCGTTCGCCACGGACGTGTGCACCGGCTCGGAACCGCAGCTCGAGGAGTTCCGGCCCGACCACCGTCGCGCCTGCCACGCCGACGTGGCCCTCGTCCGCTCATCCCCCGCCACCCCGAAGGGAGACGCGTCGTGATCGAGGCACGCGGCCTCACCCGCACCTACCGCACCCGCGGCGCGTTCACCGGCGAGCGCACCGTCCACGCCCTGCGCGCCGTGGACTTCACCCTGCCCAAGGGCGGAGCCGTCTCCTTCATCGGCGAATCGGGCTGCGGCAAGACCACGCTCGGCAAGATCCTCACCGGGATCGAGACGTTCGACGGCGGCGAACTCCTCGTCGACGGAACAGAGCTGTCGAAACTCCCGCCGCGCAAACGAGCCCCGTACTTCCGCCGTATCCAGATGATCCACCAGGATCCGTACTCGGCCCTCAACCCCACCCGCACCATCGACCAGATCCTCGGCGACCCCCTGCGGATGCGCGCGAAAGTGACCGGTGCCGCGTCCTCGGGAGTCCGTGGGCGGGCCGCGGAGCTGCTGGAACTGGTCGGCCTCGAACCCGACGGCGTCCTGCCCAAGTACCCCCACCAGCTGTCCGGCGGCCAGCGCCAGCGCGTCGTCATCGCCCGCGCGCTGACCGTGGACCCGGAAGTGCTCATCGCCGACGAAGCCGTCTCGATGATCGATGTGTCCTTGCGGCTCGGCATCCTCGGGCTGCTGCACGATCTGCGCACCCGCCTGGGGATCTCCCTGTTCTTCATCACCCATGACGTGGCCACCGCGCGCTACATCGGCGCAGGGGGAGAACTGCACGTCATCTACCGCGGCCAGGTCATCGAACGGGGGCCGACCGACGACATCATCCAGGCGCCCGTCCACCCCTACACCCAGTGTCTGCTGTCCGCCGTCCCCATCATGCGCGGACGGGAGGAGCCCGGCCCCGACCGGCTGGAGCCGCTCGCCCCGCTCGACGAGAAGGCACAGGCGGACGGCTGCCTCTTCGCTCCTCGCTGCCCCTTCGCCGACGAGCGGTGCACCGCCGCCCGGCCGGTCCTCGAACAGCTCGGGGACACGGGGCAGGACCACGCCTGCTTCCATCCCGCACCGCGACGCGTGGTCGGCGTGGAGATCCAGCCGGCGGGCGTCTGACGACCTCTCGGTGGTACAGGCACCACATGCGGCTGCCGGAACCCCTGACGGGGCTCCGGCAGCCGTTCGTTTCCCGCGCTGACGATCAGCCCGCCTCGTGCGGGGCCGGACCGGACAGCGAGTCGGCAAGGGCCGCCGAGGTGACACCGGTGACGTGGTAGTAGCCGAGCAGGTCGCTGTGCGAGGCGACGGTGTCCTGCCGTACGTAGGTTCCGGTGTGCGAAGCGTTGATCATCAACCCGTTGCCGATGTAGACCCCGACATGATGCACCGTCGACGCCGAACCACCGAAGTACACCAGGTCGCCCGGGATCGCGCCGGCCGCGCTGACCTGCGCCAGCTTCGGGTTGACCACCTGGTCGCGTGTGGTCTGGCCGATGTCGCCGGCCCCCGCGCGCCAGTACAGCCACCGCGTGAAGCCCGAGCAGTCCAGACCCACTTCCTTGTCCGCCGGGCACGGCTGGATCGAGCCGCTGTAGTCGTCACAGATGCCGATCGACGGGCCGAACGAGAACGCCCCGTCCTCATGACCGCCGCCCCAGACATACTGGATGTTCTGACCGGTGGCCTGCTGCGCGTAGCCGACGACCGCGGCGTAGCGCCCCGAGCCGAGGTCGGCCGGCTGCTGCGGCGCCGCGTCGCCGTACAGCTCGGCCTTGGTCGGCGGGTCCACCAGCCCGGTGGCCGCCAGGCCGTGCGACGACTGGTAGGAGCTCACCGCGGCGACGGTGGCGGAGCCCAGATCGTGGTCCACGGTCAGACCGGCCCCGTTGGAGTTGAGCTTGTTCTGCAGCTCGGTGACGCAGCCGTCGTTCTCGCCCGCCTCCAGCTGCACGGGGCAGCGCAGTGAACGCAGGTCGATCGGCACGGCCGGATCCTCGTAGTACAGCGCGGACTTGGTGGCGGGCCCGACCAGACCGTCCGAGGTGAGCCCCTGGGAGGTCTGGTACGCCTTGACCGCCGTGGTGGTGGCCGACCCGAAGTCGCCGTCGACCGTCAGCGAGGCGCCGTGGGCGTTCAGCAGAGTCTGGAGTTCCGTGACACATCCGCTCACCTGCCCCTGCTGAACGGTGTTGGGGCAGTCGGACGAGACCAGAATGATGCGTGCGGGCGCGGTCGCCGCTGCCGCGGGCACGAGAGTGCCCAGCGCGAGCAGCCCCGCCGCCAGGGCAACCCCCAGGCCGCGGACGGCCCGGTGACGTCTGTGGTGCACAGGCATGGTTCTCCCTTGGTTCGTGGTGGACCGGGGGTCACTTGCCGGACTGCAGGGCCGACCAGGTGGCGTTCCCGACGATTCCGTCGGAGGAGAGACCCTGGGCGGTCTGGTAGGCCTTGACGGCGGAGGTGGTCGCGGGACCGAAGTCGCCGTCGATGGCCAGGGACTGTCCGCGGGCCGCGATCAGCGCCCGCTGCAGCCGCTTGACGTCGATGCCGGTGGAGCCGGACTGAAGAGTCGGCTTGGTGCCGGCCGACAGCAGCGCGGTCCAGGTGTGGGAGTCCACCGTGCCGGTGACCGGGAGGGACACGGCGCCCTGGAACGACTGCACCGCGGTCGTGGTGCCCGAGCCGAACGCGCCGTCCACCGCGCCGCTGTAGCGTCCCTGACGCAGCAGCAGACACTGCGCCGCGCTGACCAGGCCGCCGGAGGAGCCGGCCGAGATCGACGTGTACTGCGAGAAGTCGAGGTTCGCGGAGCAGGATCCGGCGTACGGCCCCGTGTCCACGTCCAGGTAGTCCCGGTCGATGTTGATGGTCACGCCGCCCCAGGTCTCGTCGGTGTCGCCGGAGAGCTGGTGGATGCGCTGGTGATCGGCCCAGTACCCGTCGGGCACGTAGGGCGTGGCGTCGGTGTCGGCGGCGCCGTTCCAGCGGGCGAACCAGATGTGGTCGGGCATGGTGTACGTACCGGCCGTGTACTCCCCGGCCAGGTCGACCATCCCGGACGCGGCGGACGAGTAGACACCGGACAGATAGCCGCCCGCGTGCAGTTCCTCGGTCCACGCGCTGAGGAACGTCATCACCGCGTCACTGCATGCGGTGTTGGTCTGGTCGTAGGCCTCCATGTCGTTGTAGAGCACACTGCCCTCGGGCAGTCCCAGCGCCGCGGCGGCGGCCATGGACTCCTGGGCCTCGCTGCGTCCCTGGCCGGCGGCGGTGGACAGGGTGTACGACACCTTGTGGCTGAAGCTGTTGCACGGCGCCTGGAGGCCTACGTGGATGGGGATGATGTGCCAGCCCGCCGACGTCTGGGTCTGCACCCACGACGCCGTCAGATTCGGCTGGTCGCAGGCCGCGCTGATGCCGCTGATGTACACGCCGACGGCCCGGAAGGGCGAGGCGGACCAGGCGGTCATCTGCGAGGAGGAGGGTGCGGCGCAGGGGTCGAAGCCCAGCCCCGTGTACGTACCCGGCTGCGCCGCCACAGCGGCCGCGGCCGAGGTGGTCGCCTGGCCGGACTCGGCTGTGTTCGGCGTCGCGGCGGTCGCCTTCGCGTCGTCGTCCAGACGGGCACTGTCCAAAATGCCCTGCGCGGTGGCCTCGTCGGCGCCGACGGAGGCGGTCACGAGTACTCCTGCGGCGGGCACCGCCTCGCGTATGCGCCCAGGGGACTCGCTCTTCGCCGCGCCGGCGGCGGCCCTCGCCGAGCCCTTGGGCGCGATGCGTGTCGAACTGTCCATCTTCTTACGGGACTTGGCGTCGAGGGGCTCGATGACCAAGGCCTCGGTGCGGCCGACGATGCCGGACGGGCACGTGGCCTGACCGGCGTCGGTGGGATGACCGACATAGACCGCGTGCCGGTCGAGGCGCACACAGGTGTCGGGGTTCGCGGCCAGGTCCACGACCGGCCAACTTGCGGGCACCCGTACGTGATAGCCGCGATATGAGACGTCCTTGGCCGCGGTGGGCGACGCGGCGGCTGCCACGGCGGAGGTGCCCAGCGCGGCCAGGACGGCCAGAACGGTGGTTGCGCCGCGCAGTCGCGCACGCGAGGAACGGAGCGGTGTCATGGCACTCCAGATTCAGTCTCTGGGTCGGATCAGGACTGTGCGCCTTCGGCCCGGTCAGCGGATGGGGCCCAACACCGTTGGTGTGCCTGCCGTGACGGGGCAGGCGAAAGGTAGCGTGTTAATGAGTTCCGTCGCACTACCTACTACCGAATATTTTCTACGTCGCTGCGCGGAGGGGAGTGCGAGCGACAGATCAACCACGTGCATATGAGGGAAAGTTGGGCACACCCTGCGTCCTCACCACTCCGAGGCGGGAGAACTGGACTCCGGGCCCGTTCAGGGTCTGGCAGACGTTCCGTCAGGGTGTGCCGGAAACATCACTTGCGCAGCGGCGGCACCGCGGGCACCTCGATGGCGTTCTCGATGTCCTCCGCCGTCAGCTTGAAGCTGTCCGGGTAGGCGTCACGCCGGGTGCGGCGGGCGGGTTCGATGGTGCGCCAGGTGTAGAGGCAGCGGCCGCACTGCACCACGTCCCACACGCCGGGGACGGGGGACGTGGCGAGCAGGGAGATCTCCTCGAAGGCGCAGCGAGGGCATTCAACGGGCAGGTGACTCAAGGGAGTTGTCCTTTCGGCGAAGATCGGTGGGTGTCAGCCGCGGGCCGCGATGAGGCGCTGCAGGCGGGCGGCCCACTCGGCTGTCTCGGGCAGATCCTTGGCCGGGGTGGAAAAGTTGCCTCGGACGTCCGGGGCGACCGGCGTCGTCGCATCGATGATCATCTTGCTGGAGATGCCGGCGGGCTGCGCGGCGGGCGCGAGTTCCAGGACCGACAGGTTGGGGATGACGACGACGTCGTCCTTCGGGTTGACCTTGGCGGACATCGCCCACATGACCTGCGGCAGGTTGAACGGGTCCACGTCCTCGTCGACGAGGATCACCTGGGCCACGTAGCCGAGCCCGTGGGGCGTCGTCATGGCGCGCATGCCGACGGCCTTGGCGAAGCCGCCGTACCGCTTGGCCGTGGAGATGATCACCATCAGGCCGTGCGTGTACATGGCGTTGACGGCCTGCACCTCGGGGAACTCGGCGCGCAACTGCTTGAGCAGCGGAACGCACGTGTTGGGGCCGACGAGGTAGTCGCACTCGGTCCACGGCATGCCGAGGTAGAGCGACTCGAAGACCGGGTTCGTGCGGTACGAGACGCGGTCCACGCGGATGACGGGCATGCGGCGGCCGCCCGAGTAGTGACCGGTGAACTCGCCGAAGGGTCCCTCTATCTGGCGTGTGCGGGACTCGATGACGCCCTCGATCACGACCTCGCTCCCCCAGGGCACGTCGAAGCCGGTGAGCGGCGCGGTGGCGATCGGCGCGGGCGCGCCGCGCAGGGCTCCCGCCATCTCGTACTCGCTCTGGTCGTACGCCATCGGCATCCCGGCCACGATCGCCATCACGGGGTCGTTGCCGAGGGTGATGGCGATGGGCAGGTCCTCGCCCTTCTCCTCGGCCTTGCGCAGATGCTGGGCCACGTCGTGCATCGGCACGGGCTGGAAGGCGAGCCGGTCGGTGCCGATGACCTGGATGCGGTAGGTGCCGACGTTCTGTTTGCCGAAGTCGTCCGGGTCCTGCGGGTCGCGGGAGACGACGGCGGCCTTGTCGAGATAGAAGCCACCGTCTCCGTCGTTGAGGCGGAAGAGGGGGAGCACCGAGAACAGGTCGACCTCCTCGCCCTCCTGGGTGTTCTCACGCCACGGGGCGTCCTCGCGGCGCTCGGGCGCGACGGGGAAGGCGTCCCAGCGCCGCGCGAACTCCTCCACCTGCTCCCTGACCGGCGTGTTCTTCGGCAACCCGAGCGCGAGCGCGTGGTTGGCCCAGGAGCCGTGCACGTTCATCGCGATCCGGGCGTCGGTGAAGCCCTTGACGTTGTCGAAGTGGAGGGCGGGTGCGTTCTCGCCGATGCGGCCCGTCGCGTTGGCGGCGGCCGCGAGATCCGGCTCGGGCAGCACCTCGTCGGTGATGCGCAGGAGCTGCCCCTCCTTCTCCAGGGTGTCGAGGAAGCTGCGCAGGTCGTCATGGGCCATGGTGAATTCCTTTACGGGGCGGGGGACTTCAGGCGGCGTCGCCGAAGGACCGGGAAGCGGCACGAGCGGCGCGCATCCCGGCCCAGCGCTTGGCGGCGGGCGCGGGCAGCTCGAACTGGTCGAGGATGCGGGCCACCACGTGGTCGACGATGTCGTCGACGGTCCGCGGGTTGTTGTAGAAGGCGGGCATGGGCGGCACCAGTTGCACACCCATGCGGGCGAGTTCGAGCATGTTCTGGAGGTGGATCTCGCTCAGCGGTGTCTCGCGCGGTACGAGGACGAGCCTGCGCCGCTCCTTGAGAACCACGTCGGCGGCCCGGGCGACGAGCCCTTCGGCGTATCCGGTCCTGATCCCGGCGAGCGTCTTCATGGAGCACGGCACGATCACCATGCCGTCGGTGTGGAACGAACCGGAGGAGATGGTGGCGCCCTGGTCCTCGGGATGATGCGTGACGTCCGCGAGGGCGGACACCTCGGCCACCGACAGGCCCGTCTCCAGCTCGATGGTGGTGCGTGCCCAACGAGACAGGACGAGATGCGTCTCCACACCCGGCAACGCGTGCAGACTCTCCAGCAGACGGACACCGAACGGGGCACCCGTCGCCCCGGTCATTCCCACGACCAACCGCATAGGACCACCTCAAACACGTCGCTGACCTGTGCTTTCACGCTACGGAGCGATCGGGACGCGGCAGCGGTACCCTCGGGACCATCGATGGGGAAAAACGGACACCCTGCACGACGCCCCGATGTCAGGGACCTGGCGTACACCCCGGCCGTGGGCGCACCGGCCGGGGTCGAGGTCATGGAACTCGCCGACCTGCTCGCACGCTCACGGCGTCACGGCAATGACCCGTACGCGCCGCTGCGCCCCGCCTTCCACCAGCTGATCGGCGCCCGCGAACGGCCGCTGCGGATGTGGGTCGACTTCGTCGAGCACGAACTGAGGCCCGGGTCGTGGCTGTGGATCCGGCCGGGGCAGGTACAGCGGTTCGGCCCCGACCTGGCGACGGCGGACGGGGTGATCGTGCTGTTCCAGCCCGGCTTCCTGCCGCCGGCGACCGTGTCGCTGGCACACATGGACCCGCCGTACGAACAGCGCCCGTCGGTCCTCGACGGCTCGGACGCGGAAGGCGTCCGCCGGGCACTCGACCACCTCGTCCACGAGTACGGGGCGATGGCCTCACTCCCCCTCCGGGCACACACCGAGGTGCTGCGCGCGCTGCTGTCCGTGCTCGTGGTGCGGCTCGCGCAGGCGCGCGGCCCGGCGCCGCGGCCGGCCGCCGCGTCGGAGACGTTCCGTCGCTTTCACGCGGCCGTCGAGCGGGACCACGCGGTGACCCGGCGCGTCGAGGACTACGCGGCGGCACTCGGCTACAGCCCGCGCACGCTGACCAGGGCCACGCTCGCCGCGACGGGACGTACCGCCAAGCAGTACGTCGACGACCGGGTCCTTCTGGAGGCCAAGCGTCTGTTGCAGCACAGCGGCCTGACCGCGAAGGAGGTCACCGTCCGGCTCGGGTTCACGGACGCCAGCGACTTCACGAAGTTCTTCCGACTGCGGACGGGCATGACGCCGGGAGCGTTCCGCGGAACGTGACCCGGCGACGGACGCGTACGCGAGGACGCTCCCTCGGGACGGCTCCCGCTCCCGAGGCGGCGCGAGAGCCCGGAGAACGACACAGATCACACCCGCCGACCCCTTGACCTCCGCCGTTCAAACCGGTTTAGTCGGCGTCGTTCAGCGACTCAAACCGGTTTAAGGACTGGTTGCGGACCGTCGTTCCATGTCGGCTGGACGGTTCGTCGCGCTCCGGCTCGTCCAAGGCCGCACCCAGGGAGTCCAGCACCATGGCACGCAAGCCCACCATCGCGGATGTCGCACAGCGTGCGGGCGTCTCGCGCGCCACCGTCTCCTTCGCGCTCAACGACCGGCCCGGCATCGCGGCCGAGACCAAGGCCCGCGTTCTCGCGGCCGCCGCCGACCTCGGCTGGACGCCGAGCCACCAGGCACGCGGCCTCTCGCTGGGCAGGACCGGAGCCTTCGGCCTGGTCCTGGCCCGCGAGTCCGAGCAGATCGGCGCGGACCCGTTCTTCCCGGCGTTCATCGCCGGTGTCGAAGCCGTCATAGGGCGGCGTGGCGACGGACTCATGGTGCACGTGACCACCCCCGAGCAGGAGCAGGGCGTGTACGAACGCCTTGCCGCACGGCGGCAGGTGGACGGCGTCCTCCTGACCGACCTGCGCGGCGACGACCCGCGCCCTCCGCTCATGCGCGCACTCGGGCTGCCCGCCGTCGTGGTGGGCCAGCCCGAGTGGGGCGGCGGTCTGACGGCGGTGAGCCTGGACGACGAACCCGCCTACGCCGATGCGATCCGCCGGCTCGCGGACCTCGGGCACCGGCGGATCGCCCACATCGAGGGCCCCCAGGAACTACGCCACGCCCACCGGCGCCGCACGGCCTGGGAACAGACTCTGCGCACGCTCGGTCTGCCCGAAGGACCGGTGCTGCCCGGCGGGTTCAGCCCCGAAGGCGGCGCACGGGCCACGCGGGAGCTGCTCACGCTCCCCGAGCCACCGACCGCGATCGTCTACGGCAACGATCTTGCCGCGATGGCCGGGCTCTCGGTCGCCCAGGAGCTGGGCGTCCGCGTCCCCGACCAGCTGTCGGTGGTCGGCTACGACGACGCCCCTCTGACCCGCTACAGCTACCCGCCGCTCGCCTCCGCCCGCGCGGACGCCCGCGGCTGGGGAGAGGCGGCGGCCCGTGCCCTGGACGACGTGATCGCCCTCGGTACCGCGGCGCACGTGGAGCTGCCGCCCGCCCAGTTCGTCCCCCGCGCGTCGATCGGGCCCGTGCCCCGCGGGTGACGCGGGGACCGCACCCCGCACGCAGGGACCAAGCACCGGTCGCGCTGGCGCCGACCGGAAATTCCGCTCGGCGACGAGGCCGCGCGTGAACAGTTCGGAGATCAATCATGCTGAGGAGAACGGCGTACACGCTGCTCGTGCTCGCACTCGCGGGCACGGCGACAGCCTGCGGCCGGTCGGCTCCGGATCCGGCCGCCGCCGCTGACGCGCGCGGTCCGATCACGGTCTGGCTTTCCAACAACGCGCAAGAGGTCCAGTGGGGCAAGGCCATGGTCGCCTCCTGGAACGAGCGCCATCCCGACCAGCACGTGACCGCGCAGCAGATCCCGGCCGGCAAGACGTCCGAGGAGGCCATCAGCGCTTCGATCATCGCGGGCACGACGGCCTGTCTCGCCTTCAACACCTCGCCCGCCGCGGTGCCGACGTTCCAGAAGCAGAACGGACTCGTGCCCCTCAGCGACTTCCCGGACGGCGAGAAATACATCACCGAGCGCGGTGGCGCCCTCACGGACCAGTACCGCTCGACGGACGGCAAGTTCTACCAGCTGCCCTGGAAGAGCAACCCCGTCATGATCCTCTACAACAAGAAGCTCTTCGAAAAGGCCGGTCTGGATCCGGAACACCCGAAGCTCGCGACGTACAAGGAGTTCCTCGACACGTCGCGCAAGCTCGTGCACAGCGGCGCCGCGAAGGCGGCGATCTGGCCGTCTCCCAGCAGCGACTTCTTCCAGCCCTGGTACGACTTCTACCCGGCCTTCGCCGCGCAGAGCGGCGGCAAGCAGCTGATCGAGAGCGGCAAGCCGCAGTTCGACTCGTCCGCGGGCCGTCAGGTCGCGGCGTTCTGGCGCACGCTCTACGCCGAGAAACTGGCGCCGCAGGAGGCGTACCCGGGCGATTCGCTCAACGACGGCAAGGCCGCGATGGCCACGGTCGGTCCCTGGGCGCTCGCCGCGTACAAGAACAGCGTGGACATCGGTGTCGCGCCGGTGCCGACCGCGGACGGCGGCTCGGACAAGCACTCGTTCAGCGACGAGAAGTCCGCGGCGATGTTCAGCTCCTGCAAGAACCGGGCCACGGCCTGGGACGTGCTCAAGTTCGCGAGCTCCGCCGGCCAGGACGGGAAGTTCCTCGAGACGACCGGACAGATGCCGATGCGCGAGCACCTGACCGAGAAATACGCCGGCTACTTCAAGGCGCACCCGACGTACAAGGCCTTCGCCGACCAGGCGGAGCGCGTCGTCGAGGTGCCCAACGTGCCGGGATCCATCGACATCTGGCAGACCTTCCGCGACGAGTGGACGAAGTCGGTCGTGTTCGGCCGGGAGTCCACGCGCGCGGGGCTGCGCAACGCCTCGTCCGAGATCACCGACCTGCTGAACGAGTACGGGGACCCGTCATGAGCGTGCATCTCCAGTCAGCTCCCGCCGCCGTCAGGGACGACGCTCCCGCCCGGCGGGAGGGCCCGCGCAAGGCCCGTGGCCTGTCCCGTGTCGGCGCGCTGTTCGTGTCGCCCTACGTGCTGTTCCTCGTGGTGGTCTTCGCCGTCCCGCTGGTCTACACGGTGTGGATCTCCTTCCACCGCTTCTACTTCACGGCTCCGGGCACCGACGTCGACTCGCCCTGGGTGGGCCTGTCGAACTACAAGGACGTCTTCACCGATCCCGTGGTCGGCCGGGCGTTCGTCAACATCGTGATCTTCCTGGTCATCAACGTGCCGCTCACCGTGGGCGTGTCGCTGGTCCTCGCCACGGCGCTGAACGCGAAGATACGGGGCCGCGCGTTCTTCCGCGCCGCGTTCTACCTCCCGTACGTGACCGCGAGCGTCGCGCTGGTCGCGGTGTGGCAGTTCCTGTTCGGCTCGGACGGATTCGTCAACCACCTGCTGGGCTCGCACGCCCCCGACCCGTCGTGGCTGGTGAACTCGCATCTCGCGATGCCGATGATCGCCGTCTTCGTGACGTGGAAGCAGCTCGGCTTCTTCGTGATGCTGTACCTGGCGTCGCTGCAGAACGTCGGCAAGGAGCTGTACGAGGCGTCCGCCATGGACGGCGCGGGCCGCGTGCGGCAGTTCTTCTCGGTGACCGTGCCCGGCGTGCGCCCTGCGACGACGCTCGTCGTGATCTACGCGATCATCACCGGCGCCAACCTGTTCAGCGAGCCCTATCTGCTGACCGGGGGCGGCGGTCCCGACCACGCCTCCACCTCGCCGGTGCTGCTGATGTACCAGAAGGGCATCGAGCAGGGTCACCCCGACTTCGCGGCCGCGCTCGGCGTCGTCCTCGTCGCGTTCGTCATGGTCGTCTCGCTCGCCGCCCGCAAGCTCACCGAGAGGGGCAACTGACATGAGTGACACCCTGGAGACCCGCCACCGCGGCGGGAGCGCGGTCCGCTACATCCTGCTGTCACTCGGTGCGGTCGCCTTCCTGTTCCCCTTCTACTACATGGTCGTCGGCTCGCTGCGCGGGACGACGGTCGGTGATCTGTCCGCCGCGATCCCGTCCGGGCTGACCGGCGCCAACTACACGGCCGTCAACGGCGCGATCTCGCTGGGCCGTTCCCTGCTCAACTCGGGGATCATGACCATCGGCGTCCTGGTCTGCACGCTCGTCTTCGGCGTACTCGCCGGATACGCGCTCGCCCAGCTGCGCTTCCGCGGCAAGGGCGCGGTCTTCGCCGCGTTGCTTCTCGTGCAGATGATCCCGTTCCAGCTGCTCACTCTGCCGCTGTACGTGCTCGTCGTCCGCGACTACGGGCTCGGCGACAACTACCTCGGCATGATCCTGCCGTTCGCGATCAACTCGACGGCGGTGTTCCTCTTCCGCCAGTTCTTCTCCCAGCTGCCTCAGTCCCTCTTCGAGGCGGCGCGGATCGACGGAGCGAGCGAGCTGCGGATCCTGTGGCAGATCGCGCTGCCGATGGCGCGTCCGGCGGTGCTGACCGCGCTGCTGCTGACGTTCATCGGGCCGTGGAACGAGTTCCTGTGGCCGTTCCTCGTCACGAAGAACGCCGACATGCAGCCGCTGGCCGTCTCGCTGGCCAGCTTCCTCTCCAACCTCCAGGGCACGGTCGCCAACCCGGCCGGTGCCCTGCTGGCCGGCGCATGCGTGCTGGCCGTCCCCGCGGTGGCCCTGTTCCTCCTGTTCCAGCGCCACTTCACCTCTACCGACATCGACTCCGGAGTAAAGGGCTGATCGCCATGAGCAACACCACCGCCGCCACCGACATCCCCTACCGCATGGTGCGCAAGGGCGTGGTCATGTCCCCGCTGGCCGGTGAGGCGAACGAGGTCGAGGGCGTCCTGAACCCCGCCTCCGGCCGCACCCCGGACGGCACGCTGCACCTGCTGCCGCGCCTGGTGGCCGAGGGCAACGTCTCCCGCGTCGGCCTCGCCGAGGTCACCTTCGACGAGGCGGGCGTGCCCAGCGCCGTCGAGCGCCGCGGCGTCGTCCTCTCCCCCGACGAGGGCTGGGAGCGCGGCAAGAACAACGCCGGCGTCGAGGACCCCCGCATCACCTGGGTCCCCTCGCTCGGCCGGCACGTCATGAGTTACGTCGCCTACGGCCCGCTCGGCCCGAAGCCGGCACTCGCCGTCTCCGAGAACCTCACCGACTGGACCCGCCTCGGGCCGATCCAGTTCCAGTACCAGGCCGACCTGGACACCGACCTCAACCTCTTCCCGAACAAGGACGTCGTCCACTTCCCCGAGCCCGTCCCGGGCCCGGACGGCGAGATGGCCTACGCGATGCTGCACCGCCCGATGTGGGACCTGGGCTGGTTCCGTCCGGGCGAGGGCGTGCACCTGCCCGCCGGTGTCACCGACGAGCGTCCCGGCATCTGGATCTCGTACGTTCCGGTCGCCGAGGTCGAGGCCGACATCCGCGCCCTGACCCGGCCGCGCGACCACCGTCTGCTGGCTCTGTCCGAGTTCCCGTGGGAGTCCCTGAAGATCGGCGGCGGTCCGGCCCCGATCCGCGTGCCCGAGGGCTGGCTGCTCATCCACCACGGTGTCTCCGGATCCATCGAGGACCCGTGGGCGCAGAACCAGAAGGTGTCGTACGCCGCCGGCGCGATGATCCTCGACCCGGCCGACCCGTCCAAGGTGCTCGCGCGCTCCGACAAGCCGCTCATGGCCCCGGAGACCGAGGAGGAGATCTCGGGCACCGTCCCCAACGTCGTCTTCCCGACGGCGATCGAGGAGATCGACGGTCAGCTCTACGTCTTCTACGGCATGGCCGACGCGCACATCGGCGTCGCCCTCCTGGAGCGCACGGCATGACCGGCGGCGCCCCGGGGCAGGCCCCGACACCTCTGGGAGTCGGCCTGGTCGGCTGCGGCGGATTCGCCGAGTTCGTTCTGGACGCCGTCGCGGGCCTGCCCGGCCTGCGCCTCGCGGCCGTCGCCGACCCCTCGCGCGAGCGCGCCGAGCGGCTCGGCGCGCGGCACGGCGTTCCGGCGCTCGCCTCCCTCGACGAGCTCCTCGAACGGGACGACGTGGCGGCCGTGCTGATCGCCACGCCGCCCGCCACCCATGCCGCGATGGCCATCACCGCGCTGCGTGCGGGGCGCCATGTCTTCTGCGAGAAGCCTCTCGCCACCACGACCGAGGACGCCTCGGCGGTCGCCCACGAGGCGCGGCTCGCCGGGCGGGTCCTGGTCGTGGACCACGTGCTGCGCTACAACCCGCTGCTGCGGGCTGTGCAGCACCTCACCGAACGGGGGCTGCTCGCGCCCCCGCGCCGGTTCCTGTTCGAGAACGACGCCTCCGACGAGGACCTGGGCCCCGACCACTGGTTCTGGGACCCGGCGCACAGCGGCGGCATCTTCGTCGAGCACGGCGTCCACTTCTTCGACGCCGCCCGCGCGCTCCTGGGCTCGGACCCGGTGAGTGTGCGGGCGACCGCCGTGGCGCGGCCAGGGGGCCCGGTCGACATGGTGAGCGCCGACGTCGTCCACCCCGGCGGCGTCCTCGCTTCCCACCTGCACTCCTTCACGCACGCCCACCGTGCCGAGCGTCAGCTCATGCGGCTGGACCACGGGTTCGCCGAGACGCGGATCAGCGGCTGGATCCCCGTACGGGCGGAGATCTCGGCGTGGGCCGACGAGGCGGAAGCTCTCCGCTGGGAACAACTACCGTACGAACTGGGCGAGTTGTCGTCCGTGGACGGCTTCCGGCCGCACGGCGAGGAGCGGATCACCGTCAGCGTGGAACGGGACGCCGGCGCCGCCGCCCCGGCCCGCGGGCGTGGCGAGCGGCGCACGGTCCCGCACCACGTCACCGCCGTCATCGACCTCGGCGGCGAGGCCCGTAAGCCGTACGTGTACGCGCAGAGCGTGCGCGCCGCCGTGGCCGATCTGGTCCGGGCCGTCCGTGAGGGCACGCCGCCGGTCGCGGACGCGGTCAGCGGTCTCGCCGCGGTCGCCGTCGCCGAGGCGGCCACCCTCGCGGCCTCCACGGGCACCGAACAACAGGTCCCCTCACCCGAGCGGGCCGTCTCCCAGGGAGCCTCCGCATGAGCTGGTGGCAGGACATGGTCTGCTACGAGGTCTACCCGCGCGCCTTCGCCGACTCGGACGGCGACGGGACCGGCGACCTGCCGGGCCTGACCGAACACCTCGATCACATCAAGGACCTGGGCGCGGACGCCGTGTGGTGCACCCCGTTCTACCCGTCACCGCTGGCCGACGGGGGCTACGACATCGCCGACCACACCGGTGTGGCCGCGGATCTGGGAACGGACGACGACGCCACCCGACTGACCGTCCGCGCACATGAGCTGGGCCTCAGATTCATCATCGACCTGGTGCCGAACCACACCTCCGACCGGCACCCCTGGTTCCAGGAGGCTCTTGTCGCGGGGCCCCGCTCGGCGGCGCGCGAGATGTACCTGTTCCGGCCCGGCCGGGGAGCGGGCGGCGAACTGCCGCCCAACGACTGGCAGTCGGCGTTCGGCGGCCCGGCCTGGACCCGGGTCGCGGACGGCGAGTGGTACTGCCACCTCCACGCGCCGGAGCAGCCCGACCTCAACTGGCGCAACCCCAAGGTGCAGAGCGCCTTCACCGAGGTCCTGCGGTACTGGCTCGACCGCGGCGTGGACGGCTTCCGCGTGGACGTCGCCCACGCCCTGTTCAAGGCGGAAGGGCTGCCCGACGCGGGCCCCGGCCAGCACACCGACCCGCTGCGCAACCACCTGATGCCGTACTACGACCAGGAGGAGCTGCACCCGCTCTACCGCGAGTGGCGGGCCCTGCTCGACACCCATCCCGCGCCCGCCGGCGCGGTGGCGCCCCAGGACCGGGTGATGGTCGCCGAGTCCGCCGTCTTCGACCCGGACCGCCTCAGCCGCTACATCCGGCCCGGCGAGATGCACCAGGCCTTCAACTTCGCCTTCCTGGAAGCACCTTGGGAGGCGGCCGAGCTGCGCCGGGTCGTCGACGGCTCGTTCGCCGTGCCGGGCAGCGCGGTCACCTGGCTGCTCTCCAGCCACGACGCGGTCCGCCCGGTCACCCGCTACGGCTCCCTGGCGCGCGCCCGTGCGGCCGCGCTGCTGATGCTGGCGCTGCCCGGCTCCGCGTACCTCTTTCAGGGCGAGGAACTGGGACTGCCACAGGCCGACGTGCCCCTCGACCGCATCCTCGACCCGCTGTGGGAACGCTCGGGCCACACGGAGCGCGGCCGGGACGGCGCGCGTGTGCCGCTGCCGTGGAACGGTGAGCACGCGCCGTACGGATTCAGCACCGTGACGCCCGACCGCACCTGGCTGCCCCAGCCGGACGACTGGTCGCACCTGACCGTCGCGGCACAGCGGCGCGACCCCGATTCGACGCTGGCGCTGTACCGGGCGGCGCTGCGGATCCGCCGTACCCATCCGGCACCGGACCCGGCGACCCCGCCGACCTGGCTGTCCGCACCCGACGCCCCCTACCTCGCCTTCCGCCGCGGCGCGCTGGTCTGCGTCGTCAACCTGGGCGCCGAACCACTGCGCCTGACCTCACTCGGTGTGCCCGGCCGACCGGCGCTCGGCAGCGGACCGTTCGACGGCGACACGTTGCCGCCCGACACCGCGCTGTGGCTCCTCGACCCGACCGCCCCCGCCCATCTCGCCGAAAG
Source organism: Streptomyces sp. NPDC055955 (assembly GCF_042270245.1). Lineage (NCBI taxonomy): Bacteria > Bacillati > Actinomycetota > Actinomycetes > Kitasatosporales > Streptomycetaceae > Streptomyces > Streptomyces sp. NPDC055955. The sequence continues at coordinate 275,851 of NZ_JBHJYS010000004.1, read as the reverse complement.
CGACACCGATGACACGCGCGACTGACGCCACGCACCACACCGATCTGTCCGGACTCGTCAAGGCGTACGACGTGCGGGGCGTGGTCCCCGACCAGTGGGACGAGACGACGGCGGAGCTCTTCGGCGCCGCGTTCGTCCAGGTCACCGGCGCGGACGCGATCGTGACGGGGCATGACATGCGTCCCTCCTCCCCCGGCCTGGCCCGCGCCTTCGCCCGCGGCGCGACCGCTCAGGGCGCCGACGTCACCGAGATCGGCCTCTGCTCGACGGACCAGCTGTACTACGCCTCCGGCTCCTTCGGCCTGCCCGGCGCGATGTTCACGGCCTCGCACAACCCGGCCCGGTACAACGGCATCAAGCTGTGCCGCAGCGGCGCCGAACCGGTCGGCCAGGACACGGGCCTCGCCGAGATCCGTGCCCTGGTCGAAGGGTGGACGGACAACGGCGCCCCGGCGAGGGCCGACCGAACGGGCGTCGTCGCGACCCGGGACACTCTCGCCGACTACGCGACGTACCTGCGCTCCCTCGTGGACCTGTCGGCGATCCGCCCGCTGAAGGTCGTGGTCGACGCCGGCAACGGCATGGGCGGGCACACCGTGCCGACGGTCCTCGCCGGTCTGCCGCTGCACATCGTCCCGATGTACTTCGAGCTGGACGGTACGTTCCCGAACCACGAGGCCAATCCGCTGGACCCCGCCAACATCGTCGACCTGCAGGCACGCGTGCGCGCCGAGGGCGCCGACATCGGCCTCGCCTTCGACGGCGACGCGGACCGCTGCTTCGTCGTCGACGAGCACGGCGACCCGGTCTCGCCCTCCGCCGTCACCGCGCTCGTCGCCTCACGCGAACTTGCCCGGCATCCCGGAGCCACCGTCATCCACAACCTCATCACCTCCCGCACGGTTCCGGAGGTGATCCGCGAGGCGGGCGGAACCCCGGTCCGCACCCGCGTCGGCCACTCCTTCATCAAGCGGGAGATGGCCCGCACCGGCGCCGTCTTCGGCGGCGAGCACTCCGCGCACTACTACTTCCGCGACTTCTGGAACGCCGACACCGGCATGCTCGCGGCCCTCCACGTTCTCACCGCCCTGGGCACACAGAGCGCCCCGCTGTCCGAGCTGACCAGCGGCTTCGAGCGCTACGCCGCCTCCGGTGAGGTCAACTCCGCCGTCGCCGACCCGAGTTCGCGCACCGCAGCGGTGCGGGCGGCGTGGGCCGACCGCCCGGACGTCACACTCGACGACCTCGACGGCCTGACCGTCGCCGGAACCGACTGGTGGTTCAACGTCCGCCCCTCGAACACCGAGCCGCTCCTGCGACTCAACGTCGAAGCCCCGACCGAGTCGGCGATGCGCGCCCTCCGCGACGAGGTACTGGCGACGATCCGCACCCAGGAATGAACGGCTGAACGGGATCACGGCAGCCCGTCCGGGCGTCGTCCCTGCTCACCCCATCCCATGGAGGAGCTGTACCCGCCTCAGCTCGAGCACCTGCCGCGACATTGATCGTGCAGACTCCCAGATCTCCTCCCACTGTCACGCGGGGTCGGCCGCCGGCCCGGGGGCAGGCACCTCAGACCCCTGCGCCGCGAGGCTGACCCCGCATGTCCTGCACAGCTGGTGAGGAGAAGTCGCGGTCAGGCGGGCTGCCACAGCTCGACCCGATTGCCCTCAGGATCGGTGACCCAGCCGAATCGACCGACACCCTCCATGTCCTGCGTCTCTTCGGCCACGTCGGCGCCCTTCGCGCGCAATTGCGCGAGCATCGCGTCCAGGTCGCGGACCCGGAAGTTGAGCATGGTCTGCTGGGCACGGGACCCGAAGTAGTCGGTCCCGGAGTCGAACGCCGCGAACACCGTGGGCCCGGTTCCCTGACGCCACAGTCCGTTCTCATCGGCGTCCAGGCCCAGACAGTCGCGATACCACGCGCTCTGGGCCGCCGGGTCGTCGGCCCGCAGAAAATACCCACCGATACCAAGCACACGTTCCATGCCGCCATCTTGCCAGGACGGCGATCGGGCGGGACGGCACCACACCCGTGCCCGCTTCACCGCCGGACGGGCCTCACCTCTGGTTCCCAGGGCTCCTGCTCAGCGTGGTGCACGACGTCGGAGGTTCGCCAGGGGTCGGCGCAGCGAGGCACCGGCGGTCGGCCCATGACGATCGTCACTCCGCCCAGTGACGTCCGGGACAGCGGAATGCGGAGTAAGGGCATACGGATTCCGCCCTGTTTCCGGGCCATCCTGGATTCAGTGAGCGGGGGGATCGCATTCACCGGGAAACAGACAAACGGAGATCCCATGCACGCGTCCAGCGACATCGCCATTCTGTCCCGACATCCTCGCGCAGCCGCCGAGGCCCGCACCGCGCTGCACGACATAGCCCCGACAGGTTCCTCCGGGGCGGACACGGCGGCCCTCCTGCTGACCGAGGTGGTCTCGAACGCCGTCCGCCACGGCAAGGGGGCGGCGATCGAGGTAGCCGTCGGCTTCGACCCCTTCACCGACGTCATCACGGGCGCTGTCTTCGACAGGGAGCCCGGGCTGGGCGACGGCGACCGAGCCGGCCTCGCCGACGAGGGCCAGGACATGGAGTCCGGACGCGGGCTCGACCTGCTGGACGCAGCCTCACAGTCGTGGGGCGTCGCGACGGCGGGCGACCGCGGCAAGTGGGTGTGGTTCCAGGTCCCCGCGGCGTGACGCCCCAGGGCTGCCCTCGACCACCTCCGTACCTCCCGGCGAGGCGGGGAGACCGTCGCGTCGGAGCCGTCACTCGGTGCCGGGCGGGGCGAGGGGCAGGTGGAGTTCCACCCGGAAGCCCTCGCCGTGCGGACCGGCGGTCAGTTCGCCTCCGAGCAAGGACGCCCGTTCGTTCAGTCCGAGCAGGCCGTTGCCGCCGCTGGGGAGTTCATCGGCGGGCGGACCGGAAGCCGGACCGTTGCTCACCGTGAGGTCCACCGTGTCAGGACCGCACCTCAGCTCGATGCCCACCTCCGCTCCCGGGGCGTACTTGGCGGCATTGGTGAGCGACTCGTCAACGACCCGGGGCTGAAAGGTCCCGGGCTTGCACAACGGGCGCCACTGGCTGTGGCGCTGCGTTTGCGTCCTGTCCCGCGCCCGGTTTTCGGGGGCAGGTCTGGGGCGGTTGACTGCACCCCGCATCGCCACAACTCTTCCGCACGGTGACGGATGTTGCGGGAGCCGTTGCGGTCTGCGTGATCAACGAATCCGCAGGACCGGCACACGAAACGGACCTGGGAGACCCGGTTCGCCTTGTCGATGTGCCCGCACTCGGCGCAGGTGCGGGAGGTGTACGCCGGATCGACGTGCACCACCGGCACCCCCGCCTTGCGGGCCTTGTACGCGATGAAATCTCCGAGCTGGGCGAACGCCCAGGAGGAGTGGGTGGCCCGTTGGGGCTTGCGAAGCCGTACCCGTGCGCGGATGCCCGTGAGGTCTTCCAGGGCAATTCCGCGTCCGGTGCGTTCTGCCTCGGCCACCACATGCTTCGCGATCTTGTGGTTGATATCCCGTGCCCGCCGCGCCTCCTTACGACGCCGCTTCCTCAACCGGCGTTTGGCGGACGGGGTGTTCTTGCGCTGGAGTTTCTGCCGCAGGGTCCGCTCGCGCAGACGCCCACGATTCAGCCGGCGCCCGGCCATGACCTGACCGTCCGAGGTCGTCGCGATGTTCACGATCCCCAGATCGACCCCCAGGAACTCCACCACGTTGGTGTTGAGTTCGGCCTCGGGGACCTCACAGGTGGCGGTCAGGAACCACATCCCGTCGCGGAACAACAGATCCGACTCGCCCCTGCGATACAGGGCCAGACGGGCCAAATGTTCGGGAGCGGCGGTGAACGCCACCTCTTTCATCCGGCCCGACAGGGTCCAGATCGACACCGTGCGCTGCGTGTACTGCCAGGACAGCATCCGGTCGTCATACGGCTGCCCGCCCGTCGGGCGGAAAGCGATCGGTTTTTCAGTGGCCCGCCGGTAGCGCTGCGAGCCCGGCTTGCCGAGGTTTCCTGCCTTCAGGTTCGCCTTGAGCGTGGTGTACGCGTCGCAGGTCTTCTTGATGACGTGCTGGGCGGCCTGCGCTCCGAGCCCCCACCGGTCCTTGACCACCGTATAGGTGTGCTCACGCAGAGCGAAGTTGCGCTTGATGTCCTTCTCGAACGCCACCTGGGAGACCCAAGTAGCCGCTTCGTTGCAGGCATGCAGGGTTTCCTCAAGTGCCGCCGCCTGCAAGGGCGTCGGCAGCAGTTTCACCTGCACGGTCAACTTCACGACCGTGACGCTACCCGCCACCCGACGCACCGGCATTCGAACAGCGCACATTCCTCGCCGGGCGCTGCGGCCCGGCTTCTTGGCGGGCGCTCCCCGCCCGTTGCCGCGGCGATGCTACGCATCGCCACCACAGGACGCGATTCCTCCCGCGGGTGAACCCCCGGGGTTCCTCACAAGAGCACGCTGAAGAGTCCGGTAGAGGGCCTGCTGCACCAACGTGAGCAGCCGGCTCGGCTCACCCTCCACACTGAGGACAGCGTGCAGTCCGGCCCGCCGGGCACTGCGCACCAGGTCGTCGAGGTCACCGGCACCTCCATGTGGAGTGCGCGGTGCGGGCCGATCTGCGCGGTCGGGGGTGAGCACTCCAAGGATCGCGCGCAGTTCCTCAAGGGCACGACGCCCTTCGTGCCGGATCTGTTCCGCGTCGTCCGCGACCTTTTGGTCCGCCCGCCCGGCGCCCACGCGCAGCGCGGCGGCCAGCAGCACGATGTGCCCCACCCGGTGGGCCACCACGTCGTGCATGTCCCGGGCAATACAGCTCCGTTCGTTGACCCGCGCCTGCTCGACCAACAGCACGTGCTCGCGCTCCCGCGTGGCCAACTCGGTCTGGGCGGCCGCGGCCAGGTCGCGGCGGAGGGCGACGGCGTAGCCGACGACCAGGGGTCCGACGACCAGCGCCAGCGAGTACGCGGCTCCCCGGAAGTCCCACGCTCCACCGAGCCACAGTGCTCCTGCGTCCGACAGGCAACCCACGCCGGCGAACCAGGCGAGCAGCCTCCACCGGTTCGGGTACGTGGATCCGACCGTGTACAACGCGATGGCAAGGGCCGTGGGGGTGAAGAGGAGGAGGTGGCAGATGACGACGAGCCACCCGATCACGACAGTCCGCTTGTGCCTCCACCACAGCAGGAGTCCGACGGCGCCGGAGAGCACCGCGACCGTCACGGTGGGAGCCCCCGTGAGAAGGCCGTTCGAGGGCTTGACCCAGCTGTTGCCGAACCCGACGAGTGCGGCAGCTGCCGCCACCGCCGCGTCCGTCCGCCGCGAGGACGACGGCATCGCGTCCTGCCGCGCGGTCCTGGGCACAGGGCCTTTCTCCCTCCGTGCCACCCACCCGGACCTGCTGTTCAGCGCTCCAGTCCCGCCCGGTACGCCAGGCGTGCCGCCTGGACCCGGTTGTCCGCCCCGATTTTCGTCAGGAGGCGGCTCACCTGGTTCTTCACGGTGCCTTCGCTGGCGTGGAGTTCCTTGCCGATGTCCGCATTGGACATGCCCCGTCCGATGAGGGCGAGGATCTCCCGCTCCCGCTCGGTCAACGAGTCGAGGGCCTGCTGTTCCTGAGCCGTCAGCCGGATTGCGTGCTGGGCGAGCTGTTCCATCACGCGCCCTGTGACCGTGGGGTCGAGGGTGGACTTGCCGGCGGCCACGAGACGCACCGACCGCAGCAACTCCTCGGGAGGCGTGTCTTTGAGCAGGAATCCGCTGGCGCCCGCGCTCACCGCCTCGTCCACGTACTCGTCCTCCGCGAACATGGTGAGGATGAGAACCCGGGGCGGATCGGGGAGCGCCTGCAGCTCGCGGGTGGCCGCGATGCCGTCCATGCCCGGCATCCGAATGTCGACGAGCGCCACATCGGGGCGAAGGCGCCGCGCCGCGTCGACGGCGCTGCGTCCGTCCCACGCCTGATCGACCACGTGGATGTCGTCCGCGGAGGAGAGAATGTCGCTCAGTCCCCGGCGGACGATCTCGCTGTCGTCGGCGACCAGGACATGGATCACCATGGGTGACCACCTCTCACGCTCAGCGCCCTGTCGGCCACCGGCCATGTCAATAATGGGGACAGGTTAGCCCATTACGGATTTTCTTCATCGAAATCCCCCATCGCAATTCGGCGGTCGCGACATGACAGACGCTCAGGGGCGCCCCTGTGTGCCGTGGAGGACCCGAATCATGGGGAATTGACCGCACTGGTGCGGGGGAATTCCTCAGCTCCGTACGACACGGCGCAGTTGGGTGCGTTCAGGCCTCGTCGCGCCGGAGCGCCGCCAGCTCCCCGCGGGAGCGGATGCCGAGCTTCGTGTAGATGTGCGTCAGGTGGTACTGCACCGTCTTGACGGAGATGAACAGTTCGGCCGCTGCCTCGCGGTTGGTCACGCCGCGGGCGACGAGTTCGGCGACGTGCTGTTCCTGCGCTGTGAGGCGGCTGAAGTCGGCGGTGGTGCGGTCGGTGAGCTGGCCGGTGACACCGCCCGCCTTCAGCTCGCGGTCGCAGCGCTCGACATAGGCGGTCGCTCCGAGCACCTCGAACCCGTCCCTGGCCCGCCGCAGCACGGTGTCGGCGTCGCGGCGCTTGCCGACCCGGCGCAGGGTCTGGCCGTAGGCGAAGTTGACGCGGGCCCGGTCGTAGGGCATCGGCAGGGGTTCCAGCGCCGCCAGGGCCCGTTCGAAGTGCTCGCGTGCCTCGTCGATGTCTCCCCGGGCCGCCGCGATCCGGCCGCGCGGGTAGCCGAGCCGGGCCCGGGTGGAGCGGTGGCCGCGCTCGGCGGCGCGGGCTTCGAGCGGGGCGAGGAAGGCGTCGGCCTCTTCGGCGCGGTGGCACATCACCAGGGCGTTGGCGTAGATGTCGTGCCACGGCCACATGCCGGGCTCGTCGACGGCGTCGCGTGCCGCGAGGCGGGTGACGGGGGCGAGCGCCTCCACCACCTGCTCGTAGTCGGCGCGGATCTCGGCGAGGTGGGCGCGGGCGAGGCAGGCGGGGATGAGCATCATCGCGTAGTGGCGGCGGTCGGCCGCGGCATCTCTGACGTGCTGTTCGGCGCGGGCCCGATCGCCGCGCAGGGCGTGGATCTGGGCACCCGTCCAGTGAATGAGCGGCCGCAGCAGTTCCATGCGGGCCGCGGCGGCACGGCCCGCGGCCCGGTCGACCGTCTCCAGGGCCTCGTCCCAGTCGCCGAGGGTGAAACGGGTACGGGCGAGCCAGGCCTGCGCCCACAGCGAGATGCGGGTGGAGCCTTTGCGGTACTCGGTGGGCACGGCGCTCTCCAGGTCGTGCCAGGCGCCGTACAGATCGTCCTGGGACAGGGCGAGCCAGCCGCGGCACATCCGGACGCGCTGGCGCTGCGCGCTGTCGGCGACCTCGCCGACCAGCCGGTCGACGCCCTCCAGCGCCTCGGCCACCCGGCCCTGGCCGAGATAGCCGAGGCCGAGGACCGCACGGGTCTCGACGACGGCGGGCGAGCTCCTGGGGGCGAGTTCGAGCGCGGTCCCGGACCAGCGCACGAGGTCGTCGGCGCGCCAGTCGGCGAGGGCGTGCAGGACCTGGCGCTGGCAGATCAGCGCGGCGGTCTCCGGGTCGCGCCCCGGATCGACCCTGTGCCAGGCGCTGTCCAGGAGGCGCTGGGTCTCGGCCGGGCGTCCGCCCAGCAGGGTCAGGTAGCCGAGCACGGCGTCCCGCAGGGCGCCGGCCGGAAAGCTTTCCAGGACGGCCGAGAAGCTCTGTGCGCGCGGCAGGTCTCCCGCTCCGACCAGGGCGTCGACGGCCCGCAGCAGCCGGGCCTGCCGGTCGGCCGGGGACGGGCTGAGGTCGGCGGCCAGGAGCAGGGCCCGCGCGCAGGACGACCAGGCGCCGACAGCGGCCCGCCCGGCGGCGTGCGCTTCCAGGGCCGCGGCCAGTTCCTCGTTGGCGAGCGGTGGCTCGGCGGCGGCTCGATGGCGCAGCCGCTGCCCATCGTCCTCGACCACCTCGGCCGCACGGGCGTGGAGTTGGGCGCGCTGTCCCGGGCCGAGCGAGTGGTAGACGGCCGCAGCGGTGAGGCGGTCGCGGAAGGCGACGCGGCCCGCTCCTGGGCCCACGGGCGGACTGAGCAGGCCCGCGCGGCACGCCTCGTCGAGGGCGTCCAGGGGCGCGGTGAGCGCAGCCAGATGAGCCGCGTCCGCGAAGCGCGCGGGACTGCCGAGGACGGCGCACGCCTCGGCGAGCCGCCGCGCCTCGCCGCCGCAGGCGCTCAGGCTGCGATGGACGTCCGCTGCCCGGTCACGCGGGACGGGCAGCACGGTGGGGGGATCGGACCAGGTGTCGCGCGGCGCCTCGCGCAACAGGGCGGTGATGTCTCCGGCGACACCGGCCGTGTGAAGGCACAGCTCCTGCGCGGCGGTGGGTGACAGGTCCGCTCCGTGGAGCTCGGCCAGGCGTCGCACGTCGTGCGGCTGCAGCGGTTCGAGGTGGACGACGTCGCCCGGGAACTCAGCCAGGAACCGCGCGGTGTCCGCCTCGGCCGCCGCGTCGTCGTCCACCAGGTGCACGGCGAGCACGGCCACGTCCGTCATCCGCCGCAGCGCGGACGCGAGGCCTCGCAGGGAGGCGGCGTCGGCCCACTGGGTGTCCTCCACGACGATGAGCGCACACCGTCCACCGGTGCGCTCCTGGGCCAGGGCCGAAGCCAGCAGCTCGGCGAAGACCTGCGGGTCGGACACCCGCGCCGACTCGGACTGCGCCACGCCCTCAACGACGGCGTCCGGTCCACCGCACAGGCCCTCCGACGGACCGTCCACACCCCGCCGAAACGACCCCGCCACCCCCTCGCCCCCACCCTCCCGCCGGGCGCAGACCTGCGGGTCGGACACCCGCACCGACTCGGGCTGCGCCACGCCCTCAACGACGGCGTCCGGTCCCCCGCACAGGCCCTCCGACGGACCGTCCACACACCGCCGAAACGACCCCGCCACCCCCTCGCCCCCACCCTCCCGCCGAGCGCACACCTGCCGGTCGGACACCCGCGCCGACTCGGACTGCGCCACGTTTTCGGGGAAAGTGTCCGGCCCACCGGCGTACACGCCCCCGTGCGGCCTCGGACGTGACACGGCCCGTTCCACGCTCCGCAGCAGCTGACCCGCCACCCCGCCGGCCCGGTCCGCCTCCCAGCGCAGACCGCGCACGCGCACCGCCAGGATCTCCGGGTGCGCGGCGGCGAAGCGCTCGACCAGCGTCCGCTTGCCGCTGCCCCGCGGGCCCCGCACGAGGAGGGCCGCCGGGCCGTCCTCGGCGACGGCGGCGTACGCGGACTCCAGCTCGGCCCGTTCGCGCTCCCGGCCCACCGCGTCGGCGGGACCGTCCGGGCCGTCGGGGTGTGTCCGGTCGCGGCTGTGCATGGGGCGGACGCTACGCGACGCTCCGGTGCCGCCACCAGCGGGCGCATGCGTCACCCCAGATCGCCGCCCGCCACCGGGAGGACGGTTCCGGTGATGTACGACGCCTCGTCGGAGGCGAGGAACGTGATCGCCGCCGCCTGCTCGGCCAGCGTGCCGTAGCGCTTCATCAGCGACGACTCGACGGTCTGGTCGACGATCTGCTGGTACCAGCCCCGTTCCCGCTCGTCTCCCGCCGCGGGGCCACGGGCGACGCGGCGCGGCGGCGCCTCGGTGCCACCCGGCGCGGTGGCGACGACGCGCACTCCGTACGGTGCCGCCTCCAGGGCCAGCGCGGCGGTGAGGGCGTTGACGCCGCCCTTGGCCGCCGCGTACGGCACGCGGTTGATGCCCCGGGTCGCGACCGAGGAGACGTTCACGACGGTGCCGGAGCGCTGGGCGAACAGGTGCGGGAGGACGGCACGGCAGGTCCACAGCGTCGGGAGGAGGGAGCGGCGGATCTCGGTCTCGATCTCCTGCGGGGTGTAGTGCTCGTAGGGCTTGGCCCAGATGGTGCCGCCGACGTTGTTGACCAGGACGTCGATCCGGCCCAATCGGTCGAGCGCCCGGGCCACCGCTCCCTCCGCGCCCGTGTACTGCTCCAGGTCGGCGACGACGGACTCGGCCTTGCCGCCGGCCTCGGTGATCTCCCCCGCGACCTCGTGGACGAGTTCCGCGCGGTCGACGAGGACCACGCGGGCGGACTCGGCGGCGAGGCGGCGGGCCACGGCCTCGCCGATGCCCTGGGCCGCGCCGGTCACCACGGCGGTCCGCCCGGCGAACCGGCCCGCGTACACCTGGCCGCTCATCGGCCCGCCCCCACGAGGTCGGCCGCCGCGACGGCGGGCGTGAACTTCTCGTAGTGGAAGTGCGCGGGCTCGACGCCGAGCGCGTCGATGTGGGCGCGCACGGCCTCGACCATCGCGGGCGGCCCGCACAGGTACACGTCGCAGTCTCCGCCGTGCAGCTCGTCGGCGCGGAACAGGGCGGTCACATAACCCTTGTTGGCGGCGGTGCTCGCCGCGTCGGCGACGCAGTGGTCGAAGGTGAAACCGGGCAGGACGGCGGCGTAGTCGGCGAGGGTCTCGAGGTGGACGAGGTCCTGGTCGGTGGTGACTCCGTACAGCAGATGGACGGGGTGTGCGGGCGGGGACCCCGCCGTGGCGAGCGTCTCCAGCATGGACAGGAGCGGGGCGAGACCGGTCCCGCCCGCCAACAGCAGTGCGGGGCGGGCGAGTTCGCGCAGGAAGAAGCCACCCATGGGGCCCGTGAAGGTCACCCGGTCGCCGGCCTGCGCCCGTTCGGTCAGATACGTCGACATGGCTCCGCCCTCGACCACGCGCACCAGGAAGGAGACCTGCTCCTGGCCGGGCCCCGTGCTGAAGGAGTACGCACGGCTCTCGCCGTCCGCGCCGGGCACGCCGACATTGACGTACTGGCCGGGCAGGAAGCCGAGAGCGGCCCTGTCGTCGACGGCGAGGGTGATGCCGACGGTCGTCGGCGAGTGCCGGTCGACGACCGTCACGGTCGCGGTGTGCGTGGCCGGTCCCGTCTTGCAGGCGGCCGACGTCGTGGGGATGCGCAGGACGAGGTCGCTGTGCGGGGTCATCTGGCACGGCAGGCAGTAGCCGCGCGCCGCCTCGTCGTCGGTCAGCGCCTCGTCGATGTAGTCGCCGCCTTCGTAACTGCCGGACTCGCAGTACGACTTGCAGGTGCCGCAGGCGCCGTCGCGGCAGTCGAGCGGAATGTTGATGCGGGCCTTGTAGGCGGCGTCGGCGACGGTCTCGGCCGGTTCGCAGCTGATGAACCGGGTGGTGCCGTCCTCGAAGCCCAAGGCGACCTGGTAGCCCATGTACGTTCTCGATTCGGGGAGTTGACTGCGGGTAGCGAAGCCGATGCGGCCGGGCGCCGCTCAGAGGTGGTAGATGTCGACCACGTGGTGGATGAAGTCGTTCTTGAGGACGACCTTCTTGCGGCGGACGACCGGCTCAGGGCCCGACAGATCGAGCGTGTAGTACGAGGTGCCGAAGTACGTGTCGGTGTGCTGGTACCGGTAGTAGAGCGTGAACCAGTTGAAGCGCACGTCGAGCAGTTCGCCGTCCGCACCGCCGCGGCCGGTGATCTCCACATTGGTGATGTTGTGGCCGGTGCGCGGTTCGGGCAGGCTCGTGGCGCTGGACCGGTCGGTGCGGATACGGAAGACCCGGTCTTCCAGACCGGCCCGATTCGCGTAGTAGATCAGGGAGATCTCGGTCTGCGGGTCGCGGGTGAGTTCGTCGTCGTCGGCCCAGGCCGGCATCCAGAACTCGGCGTCGGGGTGGTAGCACTCCAGCCAGCGCTCGAACTCACGGTCGTCCAGATACCGGGCCTCCCGGTACAGGAACTGTCGTACGGATTCGAGGAGTCGGAACTCCCCGGCCCACGTCGCGGCGCTCCCGCCCGGCACGGTGGTCGTCGTCATCGCGCGTCGCCCCCTCGCACCTTGCGCGTCGTCCCGGCCGAGTCGTCCTCGGCGGCGAGCGCCGCCTTCATGGTGTCCAGCCAGTAGCCGTGCTGGACGGGGTAGAGGCCCTCGTCCTCGGTGCGGACGCCGCTCGCGATCGGGTCGATGCCGAGCCTGCGGGCCTCGTCGTCGGGCCCGTCGATCCAGTGGGCGGCGCCGCGGCTGAGGTCGTTCCAGGGGGCGGCGGTGGCCTGGTACGTCTTCTGGCAGGAGCGGAACTCCTCCAGGTCGTCGGGGGTGGCCATCCCGGTCGCGTTGAAGAAGTCCTCGTACTGGCGGATGCGGTTCGCGCGGGCCTCGGCGCTCTCGCCCTTTGGCGCGATGCAGTAGATGGTGACCTCGGTGCGGTCCACGGACAGCGGCCTCAGGTGCCGGATCTGCGAGCTGAACTGGTCCATCAGATAGACGTTCGGGTACAGGCACAGATTGCGTGACACCCCGATCATCCAGTCGGCGCGGGCCTGGCCGTACTTCTCGACGAGTTCGTCGCGCCGCTCGTTCAGGGGGCGGTTGGCGGGATCGAGCCACTCGGTCCACAACAGCAGGTGACCGTGGTCGAAGGAGTAGAAGCCGCCGCGCTGCTTGGACCAGCCCCCCGCGTCCATGTTCTTGGTGTCGTTCTTCGACTCGCCGGAGGTGCGCCGTGCGGTGGTGGCCGCGTAGTTCCAGTGGGTGGCGGAGACGTGGTAGCCGTCGGCGCCGTTCTCGGCCTGGAGCTTCCAGTTCCCGTCATAGGTGTACGTCGAGGAGCCGCGCAGCACCTCCAGGCCTTCCGGGGACTGGTCGACGATCATGTCGATGACCTTGGCGGCGTCGCCGAGGTGGTCCACGAGCGGCTTGACGTCCGGGTTGAGGCTGCCGAAGAGGAATCCGCGGTAGTTCTCGAAGCGGGCCACCTTCGTCAGGTCGTGCGAGCCGTCCTTGTTGAACTGCTCGGGGTAACCGGCGTCCCGCGGGTCCTTGACCTTGAGGAGCTTGCCGGCGTTGTTGAACGTCCAGCCGTGGAAGGGGCAGGTGAAGGTGGTGCGGTTGTCGGTCTTGCGGCGGCACAGCATCGCGCCGCGGTGGCTGCAGGCGTTGATCAGGGCGGTGAGTTCGCCGGTCTTGGTGCGGGAGACGACGACAGGCTGGCGGCCCATGTACGTCGTGAAGTAGTCGCCGATCATCGGGATCTGGCTCTCGTGCGCGAGATAGATCCAGTTGCCCTCGAAGACGTACTTCATCTCCAGTTCGAAGAGCTGCTCGTCGGTGAAGGCGCTGCGGCGCAGGCGGTACACCCCGTTTCCGGGATCCTCCACCAGTGCCTCGCTCAGCACGCTGCGGGCCGCTGCCCAGGTTTCGGTCATGGCTCCTCCTGATGCCCGGCGAGGTGCCGCCCGCCGGCACGGCTCATCGGGTGCTCAGCACCATGGCAGGGCCCGGGGCGGGCCACCCCGGACATTTGCCCAGTCCCCACCCAGGGTGCTTTTCATATGCAGCAGATATGGATCACGCTGAATTCGGTATTTGTGCCATCTGAATGAGGGCTCCTACGCTGTGCTGCACCGACGAAGGTACGGACGCCCCGAGCCCCCTGGCCCGGTGTCGTCAGTGCTGTCGGCGCACTCCGCGCCGTCCGCGTCTTCGCGTCGTCCGTGTTTCCGCGTCGTCCGCGTGTCCGCCTTGTTTGCACGTCCGCGTCGCCTGCGTGTCCCTTCGTCTGTGGAGGCCCTCATGGAACTGCGCCATCTCCGGTACTTCGCCGCCGTCGCGGAGACCCGGCACTTCGGGCGGGCTGCCGAGCGGCTGCGCATGGCACAGCCGCCGCTCTCCCAGGCGATCCGGCAGCTGGAGGCGGAACTGGGGGTCGCGCTGTTCCACCGCACCACCCGCCAGGTCGGCCTGACCGGTGCGGGCGAGGTGTTCCACACCGACGTCGTCCGCATCCTGCGCTCCGTCGACGAGGCGGCCGCCCGGGCCAGGCGGTTCGCGCAGGGCGCCGAGGGCATCCTGCGTATCGGCCTGACCGGCTCGGCCGGCTACCGGCATCTGCCTGAGCTCGCCCGGATCGTCAAGCGCGAACTGCCCGGGGTGGCACTCGAGGTCCACACCGAGATGTTCACCCCGGCCCAGGAGGCGGCGCTCTCCGAGTCGCGCCTGGACATCGGGGTACTGCGGCCTCCGGTGCGCGGCGAGGGCCTCACCTGCCGCGACATCGCGCAGGAGCCGCTCGTCCTGGTGCTGCCGGAGGACCACTGGCTCGCCGGGTCACCCGAGGTGCCGCTGGAGCGGCTGCGCGGCGAGGACTTCATCATGTACGCCGCCACGTCCCGCTCCATCGTCAGCGACGCGGTGATCAGCAGCTGTCTGAGCGCCGGCTTCCATCCGCACACCGCTCACGAGGTGACGGAGACGTCCACGGCTCTCGCCCTGGTCGCCGCGGGTCTGGGGGTGGCGCTGCTGCCCGACTCGGTGCGGTCCGTCAGCCGGGACGGGGTCGTGTTCCGGCCGGTCCCGGACGCCCAGCGGGTCCGCCTCGCCCTCGCCTGGCGCACGGGCGACACCTCACCACTGCTCGCGGCCGTCCTCGCGGCCCTCACGGCGGCCGACGCCTTCCCCACCGGCGACGCCTCCCCGGACGTCACCGCCCCCAGCGGGGGCGGTGCACACAGCACAGCAACAGCAATCACAGAGGAACCACTTGAAACCTCCCCCAGCTAGATCAGGGGGATTCCTAGCTCACGTGGCCTGATCCCCGGCGGGGATGCAGGTCTTACACGATCAGCACTAGCCGGGACAGAGACCAGCCCGGACGAGCATCACACGGGCTGAGTTTTTGTCCCGTGGCCGGGACATCCCGCATGTGGTGCACGTATACGTTCGTTGGGAGAGAGGCAGCGCGTGCTTGGTTCTCGCTCCGCAGTCTGCGCAGTCCATCGTGGTGTACGCCGGGTGCACCAGGTGCACCCACCGGCCGTGCTTACGGCCCATCTCGACCAGGGCCGTCTTGGTCGCGCCGATCGCCGCGTCAGCGGCCTTCTTCGCCAGGGTGGACTTCGCGAGGAACTTCGGCCGGAAGTCCTCCACGGCCAGGGCGTCATGGTCGCGGACGACCTTCTTGGCCCACTTGCGGGCGGTGTCCTGACGCTGCCGGGCCACCTTCTTGTGCAGCTTCGCCGTCTGCCGCTTCGCCTCGCGGTAGCCCTTCGACCCGGCTTGTCCACGCTTCGGCTTACGCCGGGACATCATCCGCTGATAATGCGCCAGGCGCTGGGCGGCACTCTTCCCGTGCTGCGGGTGGGCAAGGTCGTGGTCGTCGCTGGTGGTGGTCGCGATCTCCTTCACACCCCAGTCGATCCCGATCACCCGCCCGGTCCCCGGCAGGGCCTCACTCATGCCAGCGACGACGAAAGACGCGTACCAAGCTCCGGTGCTGTCGCGGTAGACGCGGACGCTGGAGGGCGGCGTGGGAAGGGCACGCGACCACACGACCGTCACGGCGATGCCGCCGGCCAGGTGCAGGCGGCCGTCGTTGAGTCGAAAACCCCGCTGGGTGTAGTTCAGCGACAGCTCGTCCTGGTGCTTCTTCTTGTACTGGGGCATCCCGGCCCGCTGCCGCACCGGCACAGCGGCCTTGATGTCCTTGAGCGCCTTCGCCCGCGACTTCGCGAAATCGCGTATCACCTGCTGCTGAGGAACGCTGGAGCCTTCGCGCAGCCAGCCCATACAGGTACGCGCCTGGGTCAGCATCTTATCCAGCCGGGCCGGACCGCACTCCTCGTTCTCGGCGTGCGCCTTCTTCGAGCGGGCGCAGCACTCGTTCCACAGCCACCGGCACCGCGCCCATTCCGCTTCAAGGGCGCCAGTTGCGGTGGACGACACGCGAAGACGGAAGGTGTAGCGGGCATGCCCGACACCTGCCGTCTCCTGCGCTGCGGTCGTCATGAACAGCAACCTATCCGGGAGGACTGACAGTTGAGAGCTCTGACCCAACGGGGGCTGCCTCACCACCACGACGGGAGCACGCCGATCCGCCCCGCCGGCCAATCAGCTTCCCCTGTCCCGCTCCGCAGGAGTCCGATTCCTCCCCGGCCTCAAGGCCGTGGCAGCCACGGAGGAAACCGGTGAAGATCACCGCAGTGGAGGCGATCCCCTTCGCCATCCCCTATCGAAAGCCGCTGAAGTTCGCGAGCGGCGAGGTGCACACCGCCGAGCACGTCCTGGTACGGGTGCACACCGACGCGGGCCTCACCGGCACGGCCGAGGCGCCGCCCCGGCCCTTCACCTACGGCGAGACCCAGCAGTCGATCGTCGCCGTGATCCGGCAGCTCTTCGAGCCGCAGCTGCTCGGCATGGCGCCCACCCGGCGCGAGGCCGTGCACGCCAAGCTGAACCGGACCGTCGGCAACCCGACGGCGAAGGCCGCCGTCGACATGGCCCTGTGGGACATCGTCGGCCAGGCGGCCGGCCTGCCGGTGACGGAACTCCTGGGCGGATACGGCGAGTTCATGGCCGTGTCGCACATGCTCGGCTTCGCTCCCCCGGCGGAGATGGTCGAAGAGGCGCGGCGTGTCCGCGACACCTACGGCATCACGACGTTCAAGGTGAAGGTCGGCCGCCGCCCCTACCGGCTCGACGTCGAGGTGTGCCGGGCTCTGCGCGAGGCGTTCGGCGACGGTGTCGAACTGTACGTCGACGGCAACCGCGGCTGGAGTGCCTCGGAGTCGGCCCGCGCCCTGCGCGCCATGGACGACCTCGATCTCACCCTGGCCGAGGAACTGTGCCCGGCCGACGACGTGCTCGGCAGGCGCTGGCTCGTCGAACGCTGCCCGGTCCCGTTCGTCGCCGACGAGAGCGCGACCCGCCCCGGTGAGGTCACCCGTGAACTCCTCGGCGGCTCGGCCACCGCCATCAGCATCAAGACGGCCCGCACCGGCTTCAGCCACTCCCAGCGCGTGCTGTTCGAGAGCGAGGGCCTCGGCGTCGAGGTGATGATGGGCAATCAGATCGACGGCCAGATCGGCTCGTTGTGCTCGGTCGCCTTCGGCGCGGCCTTCGAGGCCACCTCGCGCCGCGCGGGCGAACTCTCCAACTACCTCGACATGACCGACGACCTGCTCGCCGAGCCCCTGCAGATCCGTGACGGCACGCTGCGGGTGCGCGAGGGCGCGGGTCTGGGCATCGAACTCGATCCCGAGAAGCTGACGCGCTACCGCCAGGACAGCTGAACACCCGTTGTGCACGTTCGACTTGTCACACCCCTACCGATCGGAGCCGCATCATGACCACGTTCACCGACACCGAGCAGGAGCAGGCCACCGCCGCCGCGTCCGGCAACGCCGCCACCGCCGCGTTCGCCCAGAAGGCCCGCTCCGGCGCGGCCAGCAGCCAGGAGCGCGTCGACACCCTCGCCTCCGAACTCATCGCGTCCGTCCACGACATCATCCGCCGCCACAAGGTCACCTACGCCGAGTACGACGCCGTCAAGGCATGGCTGATCCAGGTCGGCCAGGACGGCGAGTGGCCGCTCTTCCTCGACGTGTGGATCGAGCACGTCGTCGAGGAGGTCGCCAACGAGAGCCGCGGGGGCTCCAAGGGCACCATCGAGGGCCCCTACTACGTGCCGGACTCCCCGGAGCTGCCCGCCGAGGCGGCCCTCCCCGTGCGCCCCGACGAGAAGGGCACACCCCTCCTCTTCCAGGGCCAGGTGACCTCGGTCGACGGGACTCCCCTGGCCGGCGCGACGATCGAGATGTGGCACGCCGACGACGACGGCTTCTACTCCCAGTACGCCCCCGGTCTGCCCGAGTGGAACCTGCGTGGCACCGTCGTCGCCGACGACCGGGGCCACTTCAAGATCCACACGATCGAGCCGGCCCCCTATCAGATCCCCACCGACGGCGCCTGCGGCAAGCTCATCTCCGCCGCCGGCTGGCACGCCTGGCGTCCGGCCCATCTGCACCTGAAGGTCGCGGCCGCGGGCCACCACCTCATCACCACGCAGCTCTACTTCAAGGGCGGCAGCCACGTGGAGGACGACATCGCACAGGCCGTCAAGCCGGAACTGGTCCTCGACCCGTCCCCGGCCACGACCGGCGAGGGCAACGAAGTGACGTACGACTTCGTGCTCGACCGCGCCTGACGCGCCTCTGCCCCGGGGGCCCGGCCTCCGGGGCGCGCGCCCGCCCCACCGCGTAACTCGAGGAGCCCGCCGTGCTGTTCGCCGTCAAGATGGACGTCCGCATACCCAACGATCTCGACCCTGACGTCCGCGCGGACACGATCGCCCGCGAGAAGGCGTACTCGCAGGAACTCCAGCGCAAGGGCGTCTGGCCGCACATCTGGCGCTGCGTGGGCCAGTACTCCAACCTCAGCGTCTTCGACGTCCGGGACAACGACGAGCTGCACGACATCCTGTGGGGCCTGCCGCTGTTCCCGTACATGGAGATCGAGGTCACGCCGCTGGCGCTGCATCCGTCGGACATCGCCGCGACGGGCGAGGCCGTCTGATGGACAAGGTGGTCGCGTCGGCCGGGGATGCCGTCGCCGATGTCGGGGACGGTGCGTCCCTGGCGGTCGGCGGGTTCGGACTGAGCGGGGTGCCGAACGTACTGATCAAGGCGCTGTACGAGCGGGGCACCACGGGCCTGTCCGTGGTGTCCAACAACTGCGGCGCGATGGACTCCGGACTCGCCGTCCTGCTCGCGGCGGGCCGCATCGCCCGGGTCACCGGCTCCTACATCGGCGCGAACAAGGAGTTCGCCCGTCAGTACCTGGCCGGCGAGATCGAGGTCGAGATGATCCCGCAGGGCACGCTCGCGGAGCGGCTGCGCGCGGGCGGCGCCGGAATCCCGGCGTTCTACACCCCGGCCGGGGTGGGCACCCAGGTCGCGGACGGCGGTCTGCCCTGGCGCTACGACGGCAGCGGCGGCGTCGCTCTCGCCTCCCCGCCCAAGGAGGTGCGCGTCTTCGACGGTGTCGAGTACGTGCTGGAGCGCGGCATCCGCACCGACTTCGCGCTGGTCCGCGCCGCGAAGGGCGACCGGCACGGGAATCTGGTCTTCAACAAGTCGTCCCGCAACTTCAACCCGCTCGCGGCGATGGCCGGGAAGGTCACGATCGCCGAGGTGGAGGAGCTGGTGGAGCCCGGTGTCCTCGACCCGGACCAGGTGCACCTGCCGGGCATCTTCGTGCAGCGCGTGGTCGAGCTGAGCCCGGAACAGGCCGTCGACAAAGACATAGAGCGGCGCACGGTCTCCGCGCCCGCGGCACAAGGACCGGTGAACGACTGACCATGGCCTGGACACGCGAACAGATGGCCGCCCGCGCCGCCCGTGAACTGCGCGACGGGCAGTACGTCAACCTCGGCATCGGCCTGCCGACCCTCATACCGAATCATCTTCCGGCCGGCGTCGAGGTGATCCTGGAGTCCGAGAACGGGATCCTCGGCACCGGTCCGTACCCGACCGACGACGCCGTCGACCCCGATCTGATCAACGCGGGCAAGGAGACCGTCACGGTCCTTCCCGGCGCCTCCTACTTCGACTCCGCGCTCTCCTTCGGGATGATCCGCGGCGGTCACATCGACGTCGCCGTGCTCGGCGCGATGCAGGTCTCCGCGACCGGTGACCTGGCCAACTGGGCCGTCCCCGGAAAGATGATCACCGGGATCGGCGGCGCCATGGACCTCGTCCACGGCGCCCGCACGGTGCTGGTCACCATGACCCACACGGCCAAGGACGGGTCGCCGAAGCTGGTCGACACCTGCACGCTCCCCCTGACCGGCAAGGGCTGCGTCGACCGGATCATCACCGACCTCGCTGTCCTCGACATCACTGAAGACGGCGTACGCCTGGTGGAGTTGGCGCCGGACGTGACGGTGAACGAGGTCGTCGCCAAGACCGGCGCCAAGGTCCACATCCCGGAGGTGGTCCGGTGAACAGCCGCACGGGCGTCCGCGCCGCCGACCCGATCCGCACCCCGATCGGCTGACGGTTCTCTACCGAAATCTCCTCTCCGCACCGCCTCCTCCGAAAGCTCTCCTCGAACAGCACCCAGGGATTGCGCGTGGCTCAGCCTCAGCTCCTGCACCATGTACTCGACGGCCCACCCGGCGCTCCCCCGCTCGTCCTCGGCCCGTCACTCGGCACGTCCGTGCACGTGTGGAGTCCCCAACTGGCCACTCTCACGCGGTCGCACCGCGTTCTGCGCTGGGACCTTCCAGGACACGGTGGGTCACGCGCGGATCTCCTTCCGCACGACGGCACGGCGAGCGTCGCCGCATTGGCGGCACAGGTGCTGCGGCTCGCGGACACCCAGGGCTGGGAGTCGTTCGCGTACGCCGGCATCTCGCTCGGCGGCGCGGTCGGGGCCCATCTCGCGGTCCACCACCCGGAACGTGTCGCCGCGCTGGGGCTGGTCTGCTCCTCGGCCCGCTTCGGGCCACCGGAGCCTTGGCAGGAGCGTGCCGCCCTCGTGCGGCGCGAGGGGGTCGGGCCCGTGGCGGAGACCAGCCCGGGCCGCTGGTTCGGCGATGCGGGAGCCGCCGAAACCCCGCTCGGGCGTGCTCTGTTGCGGGACCTCGCCGAAACCGATCCGGTCGGCTACGCGGCCTGCTGCGACGCACTCGCCGCCTACGACCTGCGACCCGGCCTGGGCCGCATCAGCGCTCCCACTCTCGTCGTCGGCGGCTCCCTCGACATCGCCACCCCTCTCGATCACGCCCGGGAACTCGCGGACGGCATCCCCGATGCCACGCTGAAGGAATACGCCATCGGGCATCTCGCGGTCGAGCAGCCCGAGGCCGTCGGCGCCGCGCTGAGCACCCATCTCCACACCGCGAAAGGGCCGCAATATTGAATGTGCACCGTGGGCGAATTCACGCCCTGAAAACGGCGAAGCAGGATTTCGGATTGGTGGTAGTAATTCGATTCCGATATACCGATACCTTCCGAATCACTACCGAGATCGGCTCAATGAGTGCCTTTCCCGAAGCGGACCGGCGCGCTGCGTCCACGGCCCTGACCAGCCCTGTATCTCTTCAACGTCACGCGAGGCGACGAAGGGCTGAAGACGATGGTTGGGCGACGCAGATTCCTCATGGCCGGCGCCATGGGCGGTGCGGCCATGCTTCCACGGGGCGCGGAAGGTAAAACGTACGCATCGGACGGTCACGGTCATGGGTCGATGTCTGCGGGCACACCGATTCCGCACACCCCCAAACTGAAGAAGTACGTCGACCCGCTGCCCATCCCGAGGACAGCCGTCTCGGATCCCTCCGTCTATCCGGGCGCCGACTACTACGAGATCACGATGAGGCCGGGCACGTGGCGCTTCCACCGGGACCTCGGGCCGGCCAAGGTGTGGGGCTACTGGGCCACGAACCCGCACGACCCTCGCAAGCCGATCGGCATGGGCTACCTGGGGCCGACCCTCAACGTGACCAGGGACCACCCGACGGTCGTCAAGTACCGCAACGAACTGCCGACCACCCACCTGTTCCAGTTCGTGATCGACAAGATTCGCAACGGGGACCCTCAGCTCACCCCGACCCCTCCGCCTCCCTACAAGCCCATGCAGCCGTTTCCCGCGAATGTCAACGTGTGGAACGTCGTACACCAGCACGGCGGTTTCACGGCGCCACAGTCCGACGGCATGCCGCTGCAGTCGTTCAGCCCGGACGGCATCCACGCCGAGTCCTACAGCAGCCTGGACCCGAGCCGGGTCAAACCCAACGAGTCGATCTGCGCCTACACCAACCACGACCGTTCGTGCATGCTCTGGTATCACGACCACGGTATGGGAATGACCAGCGTCAACGTCTACGCGGGCCTCGCAGGTCTCTACCGCGTCGGTGATCCCGCCGACGATCGGCTCGGGCTGCCGCGAGGCGAATTCGAGGTTCCCCTCATCCTGCAGGACCGGACCTTCCACCCGGACGGCTCGCTCGCCTACACCATGACCCTGCGGGAAGGCGAGGACACCCCGGTCGTCAACGGGAAGGCGTATCCCTTCCTGGCCGTCGAGCAGCGACGCTACCGACTGCGCGTTCTCAACGCTTCGAACGAGCGCTTCTGGCGGCTGAGGTTCGACGTTCCCGAGGACGTACTGCCTCAGCCCGTCCTGCCGTTCTGGCTGATCGGCACCGACGGCGGCCTCCGCACCCCGCTGCAGATGCTGAACTTCCTGATCTCGCCGGCCGAACGGTACGACCTGATCGTCGACTTCACCCATATGCCCATGGGCACGAAGATCAAGCTGACGAACTACAACGCGCCCGTGCACTTCCCCGGCGGCGGCGGACCGGACATCTCCGAAGTCATGGAATTCCATGTCATCAAGCGACCGTCCGGCGGTGGAGACAGGTCAACGCCGCCCAAGAGGCTCGAGCTGCCGAAGGCCGCCCCCATCAAGGTGACGGCGCGCACCCGCCGCCGGGAATGGGTTCTGTACCAGCACAAGCTCTTCACCACCATGACGTTCAACGCGGTGCCGTTCATGGAGCCGTCCGAGGACTTCATCAAGGCGGGCTCGACCGAGATCTGGGAGTACATCAATCCCAACCACGACGCCCACCCGATGCATGTCCACCTCGTCAACTTCCAGGTGTTGAACAGGCAGCCGATCGACGCGGCCGGCTACCAGGAACAATACGAGAAGTGGATCGACGGTGGCCGCAAACCGGAGGACAGGCCGGTGCTGGCCAGCTATCTCACCGGTCCGCCGATTCCGCCGGAGCCGGACGAAGCACTGTCCCGCAAGGACACGGTCAAGTCCTATCCGGAGACGGTGACCAGAATCGTCATCAATGAATTCGACCCGCCGACGGAAAGGATCGCGGGGTTGCCGGGAAGCGGCACCGAGCTGCCGGCGACGTACGTCCAGCACTGCCACATCCTTGAACACGAAGACGACGACCTGATGCGCCCGTGGACGATCGTCGGCGACGACCACCACGGTGGTGGTGACCACGCCGGCAGCCACGGCGACGGCCGCTGACCGGATCGACCGAACGACGGCCGGCCTCCCCGAACACCGTGGCGGCCGACCGTCGTTGGTGATCACGACGGCCGGTTCGGGCTCGACTCAAGCACGTACAGGAGCCGGGAGTCAGCCCGTAGGCAAACGGGGCACCCAGGGTGCCGCTCTCGGCCGGGGCCCCGAAGGTGTCCGGCCTCGGCTCGGCTACCCTCGGCGTCACTGGTGATCACTCTGCCATCCGACGATCCGGACAAAGGTGCCACCGCCTCGTACTCAGGAGACGCCGGCCCATGAATACGCCACCATCGCCCGCTGCCGCGGAACGGACTGACGGAACATCGGTCCGGATCGGCGCCCTTGTTCCGCTGAGCCGGCCCGGCTGGGTCGAGGCAGGCCAACACCTGCTCGCCGGGATCGAGTTGGCCACTCGCGAAGTCAATGACGCCGGAGGGATCGGCGGACGACCGCTCGAGCTGGTGGTCCGGGACACCGCAGCCGATCCACTGAGGGCCGCGGAGACCGTCGATGAATTGGCTCGCACGGGCGTGGCCGCTCTGGCGGGCGAGTATCACAGCGTCGTCGCTCGCGCCGCCGCTGCCCGGGCCGACGCCCTCGGCCTGCCGTTCCTCTGCTCGTCAGCGGTTCTCGACGCGCTCACCGACCAACCGACGGAATGGGTCGCGCGCCTCGCCCCGGCGCAGTCCCACGGCTGGCGGATCTACGCGGACTTCCTCTTCGGCGCGGGCCACCGTCGCATCGCCGTAGCCGCGCAGCCGAGCGTCTACTGGACATCCGGCATCCGCATCCTGCGGGACTGCCTCGCTGCGCGCGGTGGCAGCGTCATCGAACTCGACATGGTCGACCTCGACCCGGCGGACGTGTGCGACCAGCTCGTCGAGAATCGCGCGACAGCCCTCCTTCTCCTGGTCGGCCACCCGGAACCCGCGGTGTCGATCGTCAAGTCCGTCCGCCGCGACCAGCGTCTCGCCGAGATCTTGATCGGCGCTCCGGCCGGGCAACCGGAGTGCACCGAATGGGAGAAGCTGCTGGGCGACGACGGCACCGCGATCCCGTTCCTCCGCTACCTGCCCGAGCGTCTCGGCCCACTCGGTGCACGGGTCGAGACAGCGCTGCGTGAGCGGCTGGGCGGAGCGCCCTCGTTCGTCGCCTTCGAGGGCTACGACACGGTCACCGTCCTCGCCGATCTGCTGCGCTCCCACGGCGCGGACCGGGCACGCATCGCCGCGTCCTGGCCGCGGGTCGCAGTCGAAGGCACCCGCGGGCAGATCCGGTTCTCCCGCACACCGGGCATCAGCGTCCGGCAATGGGCCTGGGCTCCCGTGCAAGTCGTCGACCGGGACCCGGCGGAACCCGGCCGCTTCCGGATCCTTCACACCGGCTGAAAGAAGACGGCGGTTTCGCCGCGTGACGCGGTCACCCGCCACGTCACGCCGATCTCGTCGTACTGCTGCACAGTCATGTGCTTCCCCCATCTGCGCTTCGACCTGTACGTGGCAACGCCTGCCCTCGGATTGCAGCGGCTCGCCGGGGCGCCGTCGTGGCAGCGAGTATCCTCCGCCCTGTGCCGGCCGCCGTACTGGCAGATGACACGAAGAAGGTGGCCGGGCGACCCCTCAATCACCCGACGTCGTCTCGGGAGTTCAGCCCATTCACCATCGAGCGCTGTCTCCCGGGGGGCCGGGCCAGGCATGTAAGGTCCCGGTCACGAGGTGGGAGGGGGGTTCGGGATGCGGCGATGGCGTGCGGCAACTGCGGCGCTGGTGATGGCACTTGCGGTGGCCGGTTGCGGAGGCGGAAGCGGAGGCGGCGGGCCCGCCGCGGCTCGCAGCGCGCGCCCCGCGGGGTGGACCTACAGTCATCTGACCAAGGATCTCTCCTCCTCCGTCGTCAATGTTGCCGCCGTATCAGCGCATGACGCCTGGGCGCTCGCTGTGACGCCGGTCGTGGGGAACGTCGACGAACAGCAGGTGACGCTGTTGCGCTATGACGGCTCCTCCTGGCGTCCGCAGACGCTGCCGCCGGGGATGGGGGCGGCCCCCATCGCCGACTATCGCCTCGAGGCATCCTCACCACGCGACGTGTGGCTTTTTCGCGGCGGCCCCAACACCGGCATGTACGCCGCGCACTTCGACGGGACGCGGTGGACGCGGACACCTGCCCCCGGCGACGACAGGGATGTCGCCGTCCTCGGCCCGGCAGACGTCTGGGCTGTGGGCGAAGGCACCACCGCCTGGCACTGGGACGGCTCCCGCTGGACTTCGATGGCGCTGCCTGCCCATGTGTCGCAGCTCGCGGCAGTGGCCGGGGACGACGTGTGGGCGTACGGGGTGACGAGGGGCGAGGAGAACGGCCTCGTCAATGGCGCCCCGATGATGCTCCATTGGGACGGAGAGACCTGGAAGCGGGAACAGCTCCCCGTCGTCGGACTCCCTTCGGCCTATGAGTCGAACTCGATGGGTGCGAGTCCCATGGCGCTCTACGCGCCGGCCGCGGACGACATCTGGGCCATCAGCCGCCTCGTCGGGGACGACGACAACGGGGATGCCGTGTACGCCGCATCCTTCGCTTTCCACTGGAACGGCACCAGTTGGAGCAAGACGTCGCCCGATGCCTGCCGCCGCTGCGGGATTCCTGCCGGTGACGGCGTCATCACGGCCGCCGGGATGGAGGGGGACAACGCCGGCGGCAGCACGCTGCTCAGCTCGATCCGCCACCGCCCCATGCACGGCGCGCCTCGTAAGATCGGCTCCCCGCCGGCCGTTGCGGGCCGAAGCGGCGAAGTCACCGCCACCGACCGCAAGCAGAAGCTACGACTGGCGGAGGTCACATCCATCCCCGGTACCGACCGGGTCTGGGGCGTCGGCTCCGTGACACTGGAGGCACACGGCGACGCGAACTTCAGCCGCGGCGCCATCGTCCAGTACGACCCGCACCCCAGAGACTGAACGCATCGAACGGGTTGAAAGCGTGGAAAGGGTACGCAGGTGGCTTCCGCGTCCTTCGATCCGAGAGCATCTCCCCCGCTGCCGAGGGGAGTTGTCAGTGGTTCTGCGTGCCGAGCGCTGCCAGCATGTGTCGCTGGTGACGGTGACCGATCGTCTCGTAGCCGACCACGGTGACGAAAGGGGCCAGCATCACGATGAGGAGGCACGCCGCGGTGGCGACGCCGGCCACGGACAGGAGCACCGCCGTGAGCAGTACCGCCAGCGTGAGTGAGATCAGCAGCACGTGGAAGGCGTCGGCCGCGGACAGCAACAGCGTGTGCAGGAGATACACCATCAGCAGGTACAGGCCGACCGGGACGGCCAGGGACAGCACGACGGCGACGTCGCTGATCTCCGAGTGGTGCTCGAGGTGCACGCCGGCCACGTGCAGACCGGCTCCGGCCCCTGCCACTCCGATGAAGAGCGGGATGTGCCCGTAGCCGAAGAGGTAACCGCGGCTGCGGCGGTGCACGAGGATGTCGCCGAAGGGGGTGGAGAAGTACACCCACCACATGCCGAAGGTCAGTCCCACGCCGGCGACGACCACGGCGATCGCGTTGCCGCTCCATTCGGTTCCGGCCGCACCGCCCAGAAGGTCGCCCGAGGACGCGACGGTCCCGACGACGCCCTCCCCGAGAACGATGATGGCGAACAGGCCGTACCGCTCGGCGACATGGTGGGGGTGCCAGGGGGTGCCGCCCGCGCCGCCCTGGGTGAGGACCGGCAGTGCCAGTTCGAGCGCGCCCAGCACGATGAAGGCGACGAACGCCGCGTCGAGCGGCAGATGCGCGAACGCGACCGCGACCCAACCGGCCTGGACGATCACCGTCCAGCGGATGTTCGCCCTCCCGACGTCCCGGAATTCGGGGGACTCGCGCGTCGCGCGCCGCCACTGCAGCACCATCGCGATGCGCATCACGACATACCCGATCACCGTCACCCTCAGTTCGAGGTGGTCGCCCTCGTCGACCGAGTGGAACATCGCGGGCAGGCCGAGCGAGAACACGACGACGCCGATCATCTGC
Organism: Streptomyces sp. NPDC055955; assembly: GCF_042270245.1. Classification (NCBI taxonomy): domain Bacteria; kingdom Bacillati; phylum Actinomycetota; class Actinomycetes; order Kitasatosporales; family Streptomycetaceae; genus Streptomyces; species Streptomyces sp. NPDC055955. Next base: position 248,888 of record NZ_JBHJYS010000004.1, on the reverse strand, counting down.
AGCATCGTCAGCGCCCGGTAGAGCCAGTCATCCGTGGCGAACGCCGACGCGAACCAGCTGAAGCTGATCCACGCGACACTGATGGCGAACATCGCCAGCACGAACGCGGTGACGGCCTGTCCGGGATGCCCCTCGGCGACCATGTCGGCGAACTGGGAGGCGGCGGTTCCCACCGCGACCACGAACGTCAGGTCGAACAGCAGCTCCAGCGGTGAAGAGACCCGACCGGGTTCTTCCGGATCGCGGCCGGTCATCGGCACCCGACTGTGCGCCAGGTTGCCGCCGGCACCGTGGGTGTGGTGGGAGTTGCTCATGCTGAGCATGATGCCGCATGGGTGCGCGTCGAGCCGAGTGACGCGGGACCGGCGCGCGAGGTGCGGCGATCACGGTCGCCGTGACTGTTGCCTTCTTCGTCCCTGTCGCTGTTGCTCAGCCGGCCAGAGCCTTGCCGAAGGCTCCGGAACTCTGTTGCACACCACTGCAGTTGCTGAGCGCGTCGTCCGCCGAAGAGTCCGCAGAGGAGCACTGGTGGTCGCGGAACGTGGACCACATGGAGACCCATGCAAGGCCGTTCTTCTCCGCGAAGGAACGCAGTTGGGCCGCGTCGGAAAGGGTGAACGTCTCGTTGTCGACGTCATTCGTGCCGAGCATCGGGGTCAGGGCGAGTCCGCGCCACGCATTCCTGTCCGACAGCCCGAAGATGTCCTTGAGTTGGTCATGGGTGGCCTTGGCCGACGTGATGGCGTAATCGCCCATGTCGCCGGTGTAGGACGTGCCGTAGTTCATCGTCATGACGTTGACACTGGACACCTTCACGCCTTGGTCGTTGGCCGACTCCAGGAGCGCCACACTGTCCGTGTCCAGGCCCGAGGGCATCACCGGGAGAGTGAAGGACACCGTGAGGTCGGTGCGCTTCTTCTGCAGCAGGGCGATCGCCTTCGAGCGCAGGGTCACCGAGTCGGAGTCCTTGAGCGCATCGCCCTCGATGTCGAAGTCGGCCTGGGTGGCGCCGGCGGCGTCGAGCGTGGCCGCGTAGGCGTCGGCCAGAGCGGACGCGCTGGCGCACGTCTCGGCCAGTTCCTTGCCGGACGCCCCGCCGAAGGAGACGCGCACGGTCGCGCCGGACGACTTGAGCGCCGAGATCCGCTTCTTCACCGTCGCGTCGCCGATGGCGTGGGTGCCGTTCCACGCGGGTGTGCAGGAGCTGCCGTCCGCGATGGTGAAAGCGAGGTTGTACGTGGCGGGGGAGCCGGCCGAGTCCAGGTCCGAAGCGTCCGTGGCACTGACGTAGGGGGCGAACGGACTGGAGGACGAAGGTGCCGTCGCGGTCGGCGACGGTGCCCCGTGCGGTGACGCGTCCGCCGCGTCAGAGCCCGGTCCCGGGCTCCCCGATGAGCACCCCGCGCAGGTCGCTGCCGCCACCAGCGACACGATCGCGGCGGCCGGCCTGCCCAGAATGTTCCTCATCGCGCATGCACCCATTTCTTGTCGGTCCTGTCCCGGAACTGAAACACGGAAGCCTGTGTTCCAGGTGTCATCCGGAGAATCACAGCGAACTGAGGGCCTTCTCAGGGTGCGCACAGGAATGACTGTGAGTGGCCACATAAAGATCCCTTAGCGTCCGGGGAATGCATTTCGATTCCTCCGTCGAAAACCGTGCCCGTGGGCGCGGAAGCCACCGCAAGCGTGGAAAAGGGGCCGATGAAGGCCCTGTCTTCGTCGACAGCTCCGGGCGGCGGGCCAAGCTGCTGCGCAGGTTCGGCCTTGCCGTGGTCGTCGCCTGCCTGGGCTACGCGGTCGTCCTCGGCCTGTCGTTCATGGGGTGGGGCGTGTCCGTGAGCACGACCGATCTGCTGCCCTTCGGCGGTGGAGGTGGCGGCGCCGGCACCGGTCGTGGTCCGGCCGACGCCGGATACGTCGCCCCTGGCGGCGTCGGTCGGCAGGGAACGCCTCCGGCCACCCTGCCCTCCCTCTCGCCGAGCCCTTCGCTGCCCGCCCCTTCTGCGTCAGCGACGGCCGACGTCAGTGACGCGCGGTAAGGGAAGACATGACGCGCAACACCTCCGCGCGGCGACGCCGCCGCGCCGCTCCCTCCCGCTTCGAACGCGCCGGGCGCCGAGCCGCCGCTCTGCAGCGGCCACGCGTCGTCCTCGCGCTCGTTCTCGTCCTGGGACTCGTCAGCGTGATGCTGCTCGACGGATATCTGCGGGCCGAGGTCCTGGGCGACCGCCGTGTCCGCACCGACGCGGCCTACGACAAGGTGCCGCAGCGCATCCTCGACGGCGGCCCCATTCTGACGTCCGCCAACGGTTCCATGCGGACGCAGTCCGTTCCCAGGAAGACCATCGTGCTCACCTTCGACGACGGTCCCGACGCCACGTACACCGAGAAGGTCCTCAAGATCCTCGCGGACAACGATGTGCACGGCACGTTCTTCCTCGTGGGTTCCATGATCGCCCGGCACCCCGGCATCGTGAAGGACATGGTCGGCCAGGGGAACGAGGTCGGCCTGCACACCTTCACCCACGTCGACCTCTCCTACCAGAGCGACGCCCGGGTCAAGCGTGAACTCACACAGACCCAGCTGGCCCTGGCGGGAGCGGCCGGCATCACCACGAAGCTGGTGCGCGCGCCCTACTCGTCCGAGGCATCCGCGATCGACAACTACAGCTGGCCGGTCTACAAGAAGCTCGGCGCCATGGGCTACACCAGTGTCTTCGTCGACACCGACAGCGACGACTGGAAGAAGCCGGGCGTCTCGAAGATCGTCCAGTGGGCGACGCCGAAGAAGAACAAGGGCGCGTCGGTGCTCTTCCACGACGCCGGCGGCGACCGTGCCCAGACACTCAAAGCGCTGCCGAAGTACATCAAGAAGATGAAGGCGAAGGGCTACACCTTCACGACGGTCAGCGGCGCTATGGCCAAGTCCGCGGCGCGGGGAGGCTCCGCACAGAACGGCTCCGCCCAGAACGGAGCCTCGCAGAACGGATCCACACAGGGCAGCAGCGCGCAGGCCGACGGGACGCAGTCCGGCGAGACACAGGACTCGGGCGCTCGGGCCGGAGGCGCGCAGAGGTCAGGTCAGGTCCCGGGTGGCGCCCCGGCCCCGCAGGGGACCGCTCCTTCCTCCGGCACGAACGCTTCGGGCCGCGCGTGGAGCGTCGACCAGGCCGCCCACTCCAAAGCCACCGGCACCACCCTCTATGAGGGAAAGGCGCTCATCGCGGCGGTCGCGATCGCCGAGTGGACCGTGCCGACGCTGGCCGTCTTCCTCGCGGTCGTCGGAGTCGCGGTCATGGCGCGATTCGCGATGATGCTCGTCCTCGCACGGCGCCACTACCGGCAGCGCAACAAGCGCCGCTTCAGCTGGGGGCCGCCCGTCACCAGGCCCGTGAGTGTGATCGTGCCCGCGTACAACGAGAAGGAATGCATCGCCAACACGCTCAACTCTCTCGCGCAGAGCACACATCCCATCGAGATCATCGTCGTGGACGACGGTTCCACGGACGGCACGAAGGAGATCGCCGAGTCCCTCGGCCTGCCCAACGTGCGGGTGATCCGCCAGGAGAACGCGGGCAAGCCGGCGGCGCTCAACAACGGTGTGCGAAACGCCAGTTACGACATCGTCGTGATGATGGACGGGGACACGGTCTTCGAGCCGGACACGGTCCGGCAGCTGGTGCAGCCCTTCGCCGCCTCGGAGATCGGCGCGGTCGCGGGCAACGCCAAGGTCGGCAACCGCGACACGGTCATCGGTGCCTGGCAGCACATCGAGTACGTGATGGGCTTCAACCTGGATCGCCGCATGTACGACCTGCTCCGCTGCATGCCCACCATCCCCGGAGCGATCGGAGCGTTCCGGCGCCAGGCCGTCCTCGAGGTCGGCGGCATGAGCGAGGACACCCTCGCCGAGGACACCGACATCACCGTCGCGATGCACCGTGCCGGATGGCGCGTGGTGTACCAGGAGCATGCGCGGGCGTGGACGGAGGCGCCGGCCTCGCTCAAGCAGCTGTGGAGCCAGCGCTACCGCTGGTCGTACGGCACCATGCAGGCATTGTGGAAGCACCGCAAGTCCTTGGTGGACAAGGGGCCTTCGGGCCGCTTCGGGCGAGTGGGCATGCCGCTCGTGGTGCTCTTCCAGATCGTCACGCCGGTCTTCGCACCGTTGATCGACCTCTTCACCGTCTACTCGATGATCTTCGTGGACCTCAAGGCGTCCCTGCTCGCATGGCTGGCCGTGCTCGGCGTCCAACTCGTGTGTGCCGCCTACGCGTTCCGCCTCGACGGCGAGAAGTACCGTTACCTGTGGATGCTCCCGCTCCAGCAGATCGCGTACCGCCAGATGATGTATCTGGTCCTCATCCACTCCTCGATCACCGCCCTCACGGGCGGCCGGCTGCGCTGGCAGAAACTCAAGCGCACCGGCGAGGTCGGGACGCCGACGGGGGTGGGGCGGTGACCTCGGAGACACGGGGAAATCGTCACCGCGCCGCCCGGCGAACGCGCAGAACGCCTGGGACGCTTGCAATGCCTGGGACACCTGCAACGCCTGCAACGCCAAGTGCGTCAGGTACACCAGGCACGCCGGGTACGCCGGCCCTGGATCAGGACACCACACCACTCCGGGTGATCGGGCTCGACAGAGAACCCGCGCCCGAGGCGCCGGCAGCCCGGACAGGCGGTCGCGACCGGTACTTCGACACGCTTCGCGCCCTCGCACTTGTTCGCGTCGTGGCCTACCACACGTTCGGCTGGATGTGGGCGGGCCTCGTCTTCCCCTCCATGGGCGTCATGTTCGCGCTCGCCGGGTCGCTGATGGCCAAGTCCCTTGAACGGCCCGCCGTTTCGGTGATCAGAAGCAGGATTCGGCGGCTGCTGCCGCCCTTCTGGCTCTGGGGAGTGTTCGTCGTCCTCGCGATGCTGCTGCACGGCTGGATGCCGGGGTGGCAGGTCGTGTACTGGGTGGTCCCCCTCGGCGACCCGCCGGGCAACAGCTGGGGCATGCAGGCATGGGAGATCCTCTGGTACCTGCGCGCCTACCTGTGGTTCGTGCTTCTGTCGCCTCTGCTCCTCAAGGTGTTCCGGCTGGCGCCGCTCGCGGTGCTTCTCGCTTCGCTCGCGCCGATCGTGGTGCTCCAGTACGTGTGGCAGGCGCCGGACAACCGGTTCGGCAGCTGCCTCCTCGACTTCGCCACGTTCCTGTTCTGCTGGCTCGTCGGCATCGCGCACCGCGAAGGCGTCCTGGCACGGCTGCGTCCGGGACCCGTCGTCGTGCTCTCTCTCGTCGCGCTGGCCTACGGCGCCTGGTTCACCCTCACCCACCAGGCGGAGTACGGGAGTTACGACCTGGACGACATCCCGCTGGCGCAGGCTTTCTGGTCGGCCGGGTTCGTGACCCTGCTGATGTACTCGAAGGCGTTCTTCAAGGTCGACTTCGCGTGGCTGGCCCGCTTCAGACGGCTCGACCGGATCGTGTCGGTCTTCAACGCGCGGGCGATGACGGTCTATCTCTGGCACGAGATCGCGCTGATCCTCGCGGTGCCGCTGATCGACCAGTTCTGGAACGTGCCCGCGTTCGCGCAGTACCTGCCGCTGGAGAGCCAGTGGTTCATGTTCGGTGTCGGCTGGGTGCTGATCGCGGTGGCGATCCCGCTGGTGGGGTGGGTGGAGGACGTCGCGGCGAAACGACGGCCTCGGCTGCTGCCGTGAGCCCCAGCTCTGTCTCCCCCACGACGTGAACCCTCTGTTCGCGGTTCCGGCCTCCGGGCGCCATGGCGCCCGGAGGCCGGAAGCAGTACGGCCGGCCGGCTGAACGAACCGATCCGAGTGCCGTGCCGTTGGTGTCGGTCAGTCGCCGATGCGCAGCAGCAGCTTGCCCGTTGAGCTGCGTGAGCCGACGAGCCGGTGAGCGCCGGCGGCGTCAGCGAGCGGAAACTCCGCGGTGACGGGGAGCTTCACCGTGCCGTCGGCGACCGTGCGCAAGGCGCGCTCGGTCAGTGCGCGCACCACCTGGGGGGCGGTCTGCGCGAGCCCCAGAATGGAGAACCCCGCGACCGTGCGGCCCCTCGCGTACAGATCGGACTGCCCGACCTGCCACGGCTGCTGCCCGCCGGCGTTGCCGAAGGACACCAGGCGCCCGAAGACCGCCAGTGCGTCGAGACCGCGCCGCAATGTGTCGCCGCCCACCGGGTCGAGGATCAGGTCGACGCCCTTGCCGCCGGTGGCACTTCGGACGTCCTCGTCGAAGGTCTCGGTCGGAAAGACCTGGTCGTAGCCGTACTGGAGGGCGTACTCGGCCTTGGCGCCCGTGGACGCCACGCCGTACACCGCGCCGGCGCCGGCCGCCCGGGCCAGTTGCCCGGCCACCGTGCCGATGCCTCCCGCCGCACCGTGCACCAGGACGCTCTCTCCCGCCTGGAGACGCCCCACCTCGTGGATCAGGCCGTACGCGGTCGGCAGCACCGTGGGCAGCGTGGCCGCGGTACGCAGGTCCAGCCCGCCGGGCAGCGGGAAGACGGCCGCGGCCTCGGCGAGCACGACCTCGGCGTAGCCACCGCCGTCGACGAGAGCGGCGACCTCCTGCCCGATGGTCAGCCCTTCGACTCCCTCACCGACCGCCCTGACCCGGCCGGACACTTCCAGGCCGGGGCGGTGGGGCAGCGAGGCCACCCGGTACCCCTCCGCGCGCGCCTTGATGTCCGCGAAGTTCACTCCCGCCCACGCGGCATCGATGCTCACCTGGCCCGGCCCCGGCTCGGGGGCGACGGCCTGTACGAGCCGCAGCACTTCGGCGCCGCCGTACTCCTGGAACTCCACCGCACGCATAAGTGAACCCGTCTCTCCATGAGTGTTCAACGAGAAGCGAACACTGGGACTGTAAGATGAACATCGAACACTTGGCAAACGGATACGCGGGACGCCGGGAAGGAATCGGGATGGCGACGAGGTCAGAGCGTGCGAGTGCGGGGTACCGTCCGGCGCCCGTGCACACGCATCCCGACGACGTTCCGCTCCTGACCGCCCTGTCCGCGTTGGCGGACCCCGTACGCATCCAGCTGATCCGCGATCTTGCCGATCAACCTGACTGGACGCTCAGCTGCAGCAACTTCGACGTGCCGGTCGGCCGGGCCGCCAAGAGCCACCATTTCTCCGTCCTGCGCGACGCAGGCCTGGTGGAACAGCGCGATCAGGGCCCCAAGCGGCTCAACCGGCTACGCCGGGAGGAGTTCGACGACCGCTTCCCCGGCCTTCTCGACCTCGCACTTCGCGCCGACTCCGTCACCTGAGCCGCGAGAGCAGCGGACGCGATCGCTCGCTGCCACCGCTCGTGGAAACCCGTCCGCCGAAGCCCACGTCGGAGAAGCTGCCGCCCCGGTCACCGCAGATCGGGGCCCCGTACCTGGCCGTCGACGGCCCCGGCGAGGAGCGGGCGATGATCCTGGCGCGGCAGCCGTCACAGATGAACGCTTCTGCCCGTCCGGTACAGGTGGGCGCCGCGGTCGGGCCGGGCCCCTGGCTTGCGGAAACGTGGGCAGTGACAGCGGCGTCCCACCTGTTGGGCATCGAAGGTCAAGCCCAGCGCCCTGCGGGCCGATTGCCGTAGTGTCGATCTGGATCAACGCCGATGAGGCGACCGTCGACTCATCCCGGCGCCACGCATCGCCGCCAAGTGGGCCGCATGGCACTGCGTACCACTTCGGCCCTTCCCTCTTGACCAGACACCACGTAACCGTGCCGTCCGATTCCTCCCTACCAAGTCCGCTCCCCCGCCAGAGGAAGATGATGACCACCGTTTCGCCCTCAGCCGTTCCCTCCCATCTGGACGACGTCCTCGACGCGGTCCGACGTCGCAGCGCAGGCGAAGTCGTGTTTCAACAAGCCGTCGAGGAGGTCCTGCACACGCTCGGCCCGGTTCTCGACCGGCATCCCGAGTACGCCGACGCGCACGTTCTGGAGCGCCTCTGCGAACCCGAACGCCAGATCATGTTCCGGGTCCCCTGGGTCGACGATCGCGGTCGGATTCAGGTCAACCGCGGCTACCGCGTGGAGTTCTCCAGCGCCCTCGGCCCCTACAAGGGCGGCCTGCGCTTCCACCCGACCGTCGATCTGTCGGTCATCAAGTTCCTCGGGTTCGAGCAGATCTTCAAGAACGCGCTCACCGGCCAGGGCATCGGGGCGGGCAAGGGCGGCGCGGACTTCGACCCCGCCGGCCGCAGCGACGCCGAAGTCATGCGCTTCTGCCAGTCGTTCATCACCGAGCTCTACCGGCATCTCGGCGAACACACGGATGTGCCGGCCGGTGACATCGGCGTGGGTGGCCGCGAGATCGGCTACATGTTCGGCCAGTACAAGCGGATCGTGAACCGCCACGAGGCGGGGGTGCTGACCGGGAAGGGCGTCGGATGGGGCGGCTCGCAGGGCCGGACCGAAGCGACCGGGTACGGCACGGTGTTCTTCGCTCGGGACATGCTCGCCACCCGCGGCCAGGACCTGACAGGCCGCACCGTCGTGGTGTCCGGTTCGGGCAATGTGGCGATCTACGCGATCGAGCAGGCCCACCGCCTCGGCGCGAAGGTCGTCGCCTGCTCGGACTCCGCCGGCCATGTCGTCGATCCGGACGGCATCGACGTCGCCCTCCTGCGCGAGATCAAGGAGGTGCGACGGGAGCGGCTGAGCGCCTACGCCGCCGAGCGGCCGTCCGCCGAACACCATGCCTTCGGATCGGTCTTCGATGTGCCCTGCGACGTGGTGCTTCCCTGCGCCACCCAGAACGAGTTGGGCGAGGACCACGCCTCCGCGCTGATCCGTAACGGCGTGCTGGCGGTCGCGGAGGGCGCCAACATGCCCTGTACCCCTGGTGCGGTGGCCCGCTTCCGTGAGGCCGGGGTGCTGTTCGGACCCGGCAAGGCCGCGAACGCGGGTGGTGTCGCGACCTCGGCCCTGGAGATGAGCCAGAACGCCGCGCGGGCGACGTGGAGCCGGGACGAGGTGACGGGCCGGCTGGAGAGCATCATGAGCGACATCCACGCCCACAGTCGCGCAACCGCCGAGGCGTACACCGGTGACCCGGACGACTACGTCGCCGGAGCGGCCATCGCGGGATTCATCCGCGTCGCCGACGCGATGCTCGCCCAGGGCATTGTCTGATCCGCACGGCCGTCAGGCACGTCGCCGTCTCGCTGCGAGTCGGCGACGTGCCTGACGGCGGCCGGCCGCCACACGAGGCGTGCTCTGAGCAGGGCGAGCCGGTCTCGCGCCGCAGTCACACGTGGTGAGACGCGGTCTTCGAGGACGGGAACGGGACGTGCGGGTCCCCGTGCGGGAGTGGTCATGGCACTCCTCGACGGAGAGCGGACGCGGCACGGTCCGGGTACGACGCTCCGGAGCGCTGCGCAGAGCTGGACAGCGCGCTCAGCCGCGGGACCGATCGGTGCACGTGATCGAGGCCCGACGGAAATCCGTCTGCCACACGTCGATCACCTCACCTGCCTTGTCGGTGACGAAGTAGTCGGGCCAGCGGTCGAAGGCGGAACAGGGGTGTGAGATTCCGACATCGACCAGGTCGGCGACCTCGAGGCCGGTCACTCCGGTGAGGACGGCGTGGTGGTCGTACAGACGGCTGACGTGCCCTGAGATGTCGTGCCTGGGAGATCCGCCGGGACTGTGGGCACCGAGGAGCACGGGCAGGTCGGCGTCGTAGGGCAGGTCACGTTTGCCGGCTCCGACGACAGCCGTCCCTGCCTCGGGAACGGACAGGACGACGGCTCGGATCGACACGGCCGGAACGAGCTGCGGGAGGGGGCTCACCCGCTGATAAGTGCCGTGATCGTGGGTCACGTAGCAGCCGGAACGAAGGAGCCGCACGGTGCCGGGGACGTCGCCCGCGGTCGGCAGGAACTCGACCACTCGATCCGGGAAAGCCGATCCTCCCATCGAGTACACAGGGGTGTCGGTCTCGAAGAGATCGGCGACGTCGAGATAGACATCGCGCACCCGGCGGCAGTGTTCGTCGACCGCTGCGATCGTGCCGTCGCTCCGCGTGTTGGGAGCGACGCCTTCGTATCCGGCCACTCCGGCCAGAATCAGGCCTGGCGCCTGGCTGACCAGCCTTGCCAGTTGTCGGGCCTCCTCGCCATTGCGGATCCCGGTCCGACCGCCAGGCGTCCCGACGTCGAGCAGAACCTCGAGGCCGGGCCCGTGCCCGGTGAAGACCCGCTCCGCCGCGATGACGCCTTCCGGCGAGTCCACGAAGCATCGGATCTCTCTGGTCGGATCCTCCTCCAGCAAGGACCTCAGACGCCGAAGCCCGAAACGGTCGACAACCTGGTTCGCGATGAGCACCGCGCCGTGCCCCCAGCTCAGGACCGTCTGCGCCTGGTCCACCGTCGCGACCGTGACACCTGAAGCACCCGCGGCGAGTTGGCGCTCGATGACGGGTGCGGACATCGTTGTTTTGACGTGGGGGGCGAGTTCCACATCCAGGGAACTGCACCAGGCTGCCATGACGCGAATGTTGTGATCGACGGCGTCCACGTCGAGGCGCAATTGAGGGTACGCGGCTGAGAACACGAGAATTCCTTGAGATCGATGCGCTGTCCCGCGTGCGGCCAGGCCAGCCACTCGGTGACGCGTGCGCATACCGCCGGAGTTCGGTCACATCGAAACTCCGACGGCAATCGTCGTGCACCGCACCTGGAAATGCATCGTCATTCCGTACCAGTTCCAGCCCGTCACTTTGTTCAGAAGTGCGAACATATTCGGGATAGGGTGAGGCCGAGGATGTGGCGCACGCCCGTTCTCCCGCTCGCCGACCTAGCTGAACGGTTTCGACGATGAATGGCCACGGAGCCCGGCTCGACAGCATCCTGAGCCACCTGGGCGGCACACTGCTGGAGGAAGTGGCAGGGCTCACCGATCCGGCAGTCGTCGTCACCGACGTCGTCATCGATGAGCCCCACGGGGACGATCCACTTCGCCCCGGGGCCATGCTGCTGTGCGCCGGCGCCGGCGCGGGAGACATTCCGGCGGTGATCGAGCGAGCGGCCGCGGGCGGGGCCGCCGCCGTGGTCCTGCGTGGACCGCTCGACCTGGACGGAGGAGCCCGCACCGCTGTCGAGAACAGCGGGCTCGTCCTGCTCGCCCTGACGCGTGGGGCGAGCTGGGCACAACTCGTGGTGCTCCTGAGGTCGTTGCTGGCCGGCAGCAGTATCGGCGGGGCCGGCGAGGAACTGCTCGCGGGGTTTCCCGCAGGGGATTCATTCGCCCTGGCCAACGCGATCGGTGCACTGCTCGAAGCCCCGATCACCATCGAGGACAGGGACTCTCAGGTGTTGGCGTTCTCGGGCCGCCAGGACGAAGCCGATCGAACCCGTATCCAGACAGTCCTGGGTCGCGCCGTGCCCCAGCACGCTCGGCATGCCCAGGAGCGTGCCGGGGTGTTCAAACGCCTCTACGCCAGCGACAAGCCGATATTCGTCGACACACCGCTCATCGAAGGAGTGGCGGGGCTGCCACGCGTGGCCATGGCCGTGCGTGCCGGTGATCAGGTGCTGGGTTCGATCTGGGTGGCGGTGCCGGGCCCTCTCAGTCCCGAGAAGGAGCACATGCTCGTTGACGCGGCCAAAGTCGTGGCGCTTCATCTGCTCCGTCATCGGGTGGGTGTCGATGTGGATCGGCAGGTTCGCGCCGATCTCGTCGCCACCGCTCTCGCCGAGGGTCCCGCGGCGCCGGAGGCGATCGAGCGTCTTCGGCTGGCGCACCGGCCGGTCACCGTGATGGCCATGGCCGTCTCCGATACGGCCGCCACCTCCACACCGGGCGCACCGACGAGCCGCCAGCTGCTGGAGCGAACTGCCGACGCGCTCTCGTTCCATCTCTCGGTCGTGATCCCGGGATCCGTAGCAGCCTTGGTCGGCGACGTGTGCTACGCGATCGTCCCGGGTTCCGCACCGGACACCGACGATCTGCCCGAGAAGGCGCAGTCGGCTGCGCGAGACTTCCTGCACCGGGCCTCGGACGGGCTGACCGGTGTGGTTCTCGGCATCGGTCGCGCCGTCGATTCGGCCGGCCCCGCTGACCTGGCGCGGTCTCGACGCGACGCCGACCGGACGCTGCGAGCGCTCCGTCAACGCCCCGGACGTCGTGTCGCCCGGTACTTCGAAGTCCAGGTCGACGCGCTGCTGTTGGACATCGGAGATCTGCTGCACAACGAGGGCGGCCTTCTCGACGGACCGATCCAGCAGCTGCGCACGTACGACCAAGGGAACGGGACCGCCCTGGTCGACACACTGACCGCTTGGCTGGACAGTCTCGGAAATGTTCTGAGCGCCTCCGCCTCGCTCGATGTGCATCCGAATACGTTCCGGTACCGGCTGCGGCGGGCCGCGGAGATTGCCGGGATGGACCTGAACGACCCCGAGAAGCGCTTCGCCGCGATGCTCGAACTCCGCACCATGCGAGCGGACTCTCCATGAGTTCACGTCCTCCCAGGTCAACCGCGCGGGCCCGCTCGACCGTGGACGGGACAGCTGGTCGAGCGGCCCCTTGCGCCTCGCGCAGCCGGAGGCGCCGGCCGCGAACCGGTCCGGACACCTTCAGAGCCTCGCGCACCCCGTAGTGCACGCAGGCACCACGACCATGTGGGCGCGAAGACCGAGGGGCGGGCTGATGAGGCCGGTTTCGGTGGCGGTCTCACCGGAACCGACTGACACGAGTCGCGGAACCCGCCTGCCCACCGGTCACCGCGCGAAGACGGTGCTCGCGAGGATCACATGGACCGCGGTGCCGCCGAGGATGCTCAGCAAGGCGTTGCGTCGCCACAGGTGCAGGCCGATGGTGACCGCCAGGGCTGCGAGGGGGGCGATGGCGCGTGACTGGGTCACGGGAAGGTCGCGCAGGCAGTAGGCGAGCAGGATGACCATCACGCCGGCCGGCATGCGGGTGCTGAGGTACTGGACCGTGGCGCTGGCGCGCAGGGGGGCCAGCGCCGCGAAGGGCAGGGCGCGCAGGGCCCAGGTGACGGCGGTCGAGACGGCGACCGCGGCGAGCAGGTAGGGAGTGTCAGGCATGGCTGGTCCTCGTGCGGGCGGTGATATGCCGGGCCAGGAGGCCGGCCGTGAAGAAGGCGAACGCGGCCAGCAGCATTTCGGCGGGGAAGAGAAGGCGGGCGGCGAGTGCGCTCAGCAGTGCCAGGACGGGGGTCGGCAGGTCATCGTGCCGGTCGCGGATCGCGTCGAGGGCCAGGACGGTGAACAGGGCGGTCAGAGCGAAGTCCAGGCCGGTGACGCGATCAGGGATGAGCGAGCCGAGCAGTCCGCCCGCGGTGGCGCCGCCGACCCAGTACAGATGCATGAACAGTTGGAGCCACAGGATGCGTCGGCCTGACCAGGACCGGGCGTGTTCGCCGGTGGTCAGGGCGTATGCCTCGTCCGTCAGGGCGAAGGTGCTGTAGCTCTTCGCGAGGCGCCCGTTCACACGGTGCAACGGAAAGGACAGCGTGTAGAAGACGTGGCGGATGTTGACCAGGAAGGCCGTCAGGGCGACGGTCCCCAGCGGTGCGACCGCGGCGAGCAGGCCGACGAGCACGAATTCGAACGACCCGGCGTAGATGAGCGCGGTGAACGCGCTCGCCCACCACCACGCCAAGCCGGACTGGGTGACGACAACTCCGAAGGCGACACCCAGCGGCACCAGCCCCAGGCCCACGGAGGCGGAATCCTTGAACGCGGCCGACGCCGCGGATCTCCGGGGCGGAGCCGGCCGCGATGCAGGGGACGGGGGCGCAACGGAGGCTGAGCTTTCGGCGGCAGGCCGAAGAGCGTCGTCGACAGCGGACGGAGGTATTCCCATGGGGAAATATTAGGACAGAAATGACCTAATATGGTTGCTGATAATGACTCATGGATTTAGCAGAGGGCAATCAAATGCATGTCGACCGGATCGACCGTGAAATTTTGTTTCATCTGAGTCAGGACGGTCGACTCACCAACGTCGAACTCGCCAAGCGGGTCGGCCTGACCCCACCCCCGTGCCTGCGCCGGGTCAAGCGACTGGAGGAGGCCGGCGTCATCAGCGGATACCGGGCCGTCATCGACCCCGTAGCCCTCGGCCGAGGCCTGGAGGTCCTCGTCGACGTGGAGGTCAGCGCCACCGACCGCAAGACGTTCGAGGAGTTCGAGGAGACCGTCTCCTCCTACGAGGAAGTCGTCGAGTTCCGGCGCCTGTTCGGCCGCCCCGACTACTTCATCCGCGTCGCCGTCGCCGACCACGCCGCCTACGAAGCCTTCCTCACCGGCAAACTCAGCGGCCTGCCCTGCGTTCTCCGGCTCGAGTCCCACCTCACCATGAAAGACATCAAGACCAACCCCTGACGCCCGCCTACAGAGTGCGCTCCCAGGTCTGGCCGACCAGATCCCGGCCGAAGCTGTGATGGGACTCTTCTGCGACGAGTTCGAAGCCGTGCTTCTGGTAGATGCGCCGGGCCGACCCGAGCACGTCGTTGGTCCACAGGGTGATCGCCTCGTACCCGGCTTCCCGCGCGAACTGCAGGCATTCCTCGACCAGGCGGGCCCCCAGACCCAGGCCGCGCGCGTCCGGGTCGACGAGCAACAGACGGAGCTTCGCCGTCCGGTCGTCATGGCGGACGCAGAACACGCAGCCGGCCCGCGCTCCGTCGACCTCGGCGATCCAGCCCGCCTGCGGACCGGATTCCTTCCCCTCGGCGTAGTCGGCGACGATCCTGCTGACCAGCGCCTCGAAGTCGGTGTCCCAGCCGAACTCCCGCTCGTAGAACTCACCGTGCGCCATCACCACCCAGCCCAGATCGCCGGCTCGGCCCAGCCGCCGGACAGCCACTTCCCGTTCTGCCATGTCGACCCCGACTCCCGTATTCCCACGCACATCTTCACGCACTGAAACGACTGTTTCAGTAGACTAGCGCGGTGAGCCGATCCGAACCAACCCCCTCCCCCCGCCGGCAGGAACTGCTGGAAGCGGCGTACGCCCATGCCCTGCGCAGCGGCCTGGGCGAGCTGTCCCTGCGCCCGCTGGCCGAGGAGATCCACTCCAGCCCGCGCGTACTGCTCTACCTGTTCGGCAGCAAGGACGGTCTGATCCGCGCCCTGCTCGCGCGGGCCAGAGCAGACGAACTCGCGCACATGCAGCAGGTCGCCGAATCGCGGGACGAGGCCGAGGGGCTCCAGCCGATCGCCCTGGAGCTGTGGCGATGGCTTTCCGCCGAGGCCCACCGAGGACTCCTGACGCTGTGGGTCGAGAGCTACGCCCGTTCCCTCATCGAACCCGAAGGGCCGTGGGCCGGGTTCGCCCGCGACACCGTCAGCGACTGGCTGGCACTGCTCGCCTCCGGCCAACCCGCCGCGCTGCGTGACACCGAGGCCGCTGTCACCCAGCGCACCCTCGTACTCGCCGTCCTGCGAGGCGCGATGATGGACCTGCTCGCCACGGGCGAGACCGCGCGCACCACCGCGGCGGTACGTCATCAGCTGTCCACACTGGGGTGACGCGGGCCCTTCCCGGTCACGCGGGTCGCCGGGACGGCTTCGCCTTCAGGGCCACGTCCTTCTGGCGCCGGCTCTGCGTGACATGAGCCGGGTCATGCGGGCGGCCGCGCGGAGACAACGCCTGGCCGGGGCGCGCTCGCTGTGCGCGCCCCGGCCGTCAGCAGATCGTGCCCGGCGCGGCCGCGGTGGCCCTCAGCACGTCTCGCACCAGCTCGAAATCAATGCTCTCCGGCTTACGGAACCGCAGGCACCCCTTGCCCATGTCCTGCGCGGCCAGCCGCCCCGAGAACGCCTCCCGGACATCGCTGCGCATGAGGTAGAAGGAGATGTACTGCTTCTGGCTCGCGAAGGCGATCTCGGCTACGCCGTCCCGCTCGTACGCGGGCATGCCGTACGCCATGACCTCGTCGAACCCGTTGAGCTCCGACCGGCACAACTGGCGCAGCCTGGTCAGGACACCCCTGCGCTCCTCCGCCACCTCGGCCAGGTACCCGTCGACGTCTTCCGCGCTGCTCTGCACCATGGAGCGAGCATATTTCCCACCCGGCGACAAGGGACGGGAAGCCAGGTCGGCGCACGGCCTCGGCTTCCCGCCCTCTGTCATTCGCCGGATTTCCTGCGGCGGCGCCGGCGCCAGTGCCACACCGCGCCGACCACGACGGAGGCGATCAACAGGACGATGCCCACGACCGGCCATCTGCTGTCGGCGATCCGCGCGCCCGTCAAGAGGGTGATCACGACCAGGACGACCGGCAGCAGCAGGGAAAGAAGGGTGCGGGCGGCGCCGGCCAGCAGGGAAGGGTCGAGGTGCGGCCGCCGCCGGGAGACCGGCGCGGAATCGGTGAAGTAGAACGCTGTGGCCCGGTCTGTCAGCCGGGTGGTGGCCTGGTGGTACGAGTGTGCCATGTAGGGCATCCAGATCAGGGGGGCGACGATCCCCACGAGGAACACCAGCCCCAACAGGACCCATCGGCATGCCTGTACCAGCCTGTGTGACCAGCCGGTGCGCTCGGACGTGGTGAGCAGCCCCAGCACGCGCGCCATGCGCAGGGTCAGGTACCACAGCACAGCGGGACGCCGTAGCGCGGATCGCGTGCCGGTGGCCGCGGACTTCTGATGGCAGGCCGCGAGGGCGTCCCGGGCCTGGCCGACGTTGTCGTGCACGCCTTGGAGGACGAGGAGTTCGGCGGCGCGGTCGCCGGCCGTGGGGTCGCCGCCTTTCAGGGCGGCCAGCTCCAGGACCGTACGGGCCTGGCGGAGCAGCGCGGCACAGAACGCGACCGGAATGAAGAGCAGGAACGGGCCGCCGACGAAGGCGCCCTCGGACACCGTGGCACGCCACCCCCTGGCGATCACCAGTGCGCGGAGCCCGGTCGCATCCATGTCCGGGTGGTCCTTCTTGATGCGGGCGACCGAGCGGGCGGCGGTCGGCCCGAACCGCCTGACCGCGAACGCGGCCAGGGTCTCGGGAAGGCACTGCGGATCGTGGAGTGTCGACCTGAGCAGCCACCGTGCGGGCGACAGCCCCGGAGCGGTGTCAGGGGGTACTGATCGCGAGTCTGGCACGGGGTGGCTTCGGTTTCATCGCGTCCCGCGGCCGGGTGACGACCGCCGCGTCTCGGACCTCGATCAGTTCATGCTTCTGCAACGGGAGCAGCGTGGCCTCGACTGCTCCGGGCCTGCGGGACGCGTCGAACGTCGAAGCGGTCAGCGTGGCCACGCTCGTCCTCCAGCGATCAGCCGGTCCTGGGGCAGTGCACATCAGTAAACGCCGGAGGCCGAAAAGGTGCATCTTGGGGCTGCGGCCCTCCCGATCTCTCCGTCGCGGTCCGCGCCTGGGGCTCGGGCCGTGTCCGCGTCCACCGCGTCGACGGTCTCGATGCTCAGGCGGTGTGCGTCTCCACCGCGTCGATGATCTCGGGCCAGAGTTCGCGCGGGCGGTCGTGGCCCATGTCGGGGATCAGCAAGAGCTTCGCTGCGGGGACGAGTTCCGCGGTGCGTTCACCTCCGCTCGGGTTGATCAGCGTGTCGTCCAAGCCGTGGATCACCAGAGTCGGCACCCCCAGGGTCCGGAGCGCCTCCGCACGTGAGCCGTCGAGGATCATCGCTCCGAGTTGACGTCCGACTCCCGCCGGGCGGTGGGCCCGGTCGTAACTGTCGGCAGCCAGCTGGCGAAGGAGCGCGGCGTCGCCGTATCGCCTGGACGCCCAGACCAGTTCGCGGTCAGCCGCTGCGATGTGTCCCTCGCGGTCGGCCGGCTTCGGGCTCAGGAGTACCGCCTGGGCCTCGGGGTCGGACCGGCCGTATTCGGGTTCGCCCGTCGAGGACATCATCGACGTCAGGGTCAGAACGCGCGCGGGCTGGGTGATGGCCATTTTCTGGGCGATCATTCCGCCCATCGAGGTCCCGACCACGTGAGCTCTTTCGATGCCGAGAGCGGTGAGCAGGTCGAGGCCGTCGGCTGCCATGTCCGTCAACGTGTACGGGATCATGGCGAGCGCGGTGGCGATGTCTCCCGAGCTCACCGCCGCGATGAACCGGGCCATGTCGACGGGGTGCTCGTCGAACTTGGTGGACAGCCCACTGTCGCGGTTGTCGTAGCGGATCACGTAGCGGCCGCGGTCGGCCAGTGCACGGCAGAAGTCCTCGTGCCAGGCGATCATCTGGGCGCCGAACCCCATCACCAGCAGGACGGGCGGGTCGGCGGGATCACCGAACGTCTCGTACGCGAGGGACATTCCGGGCGAGACTTCGACAAGTGGCATGCCGGGATCTTGCCAGGACCGGCTGTCCTCGCGCATGTGGAATATCGTCCGCCGGATGTTGGTGGTGTCGATGCCCTCCCCACCTCACACGGACCCCATGGGCCCATGGGGTCCAGCGCCCCTGGCCCGTGGCCGGGGGCGCGGCATGTCCCCCGGCCACGGGCCCAGGCCGTGCGGTCGGTGATGTGTGTCCTCAGGCCTTCGTGGTGCTCGCCTGGTGTGTCGTCAGGATGCGGTGGATCAGGCGGGCCCCCGCTCGGGCGGTGCGGTGGTCGGTATCGAGGTCGGGGTTGAGTTCCGCGACATCGACCACGAGCGGCTTTCCGCTCGCCGCCACCTTGGCGCAGACGTGCTCGATGATCTCCATCTGCACGCCGTGGGCGGCCGGGGCGCTGACGCCGGGGGCCACTGCGGCCGGGAGCACGTCGAGGTCGATGCTCAGGTGCAGGACGTCATGGCTGTCGATGAACTCGCCCGTGAAGGCGTCGACCGCCGGGAGGTTGAGCACACCGCACTCGGTGTCCGGCAGGTAGCGCACACCGAGGCGGTCCGCGGTGCGGAACAGATGCGCGGTGTTGCTCGGCTGGCTGACCCCGAGCACCCGGTAGTCGAGCCGGTGCCCGCGCCGCTCCTCGCTCCGCGCCATCTGCAGGAAGGGCGTACCCGAGCTCGCGCGCACGTCGTCCCGGAGGTCGAAGTGCGCGTCGAGGTTGAGCACCCCGAGCCGGGCGCCGGCCTGGACGGCCCGCGTGGAGACGAGCCCCAGGTAGGTGCCGTACGCCACCTCGTGGCCGCCGCCGAGGACCACGACGGGAACACCTCGGTCGACGAGCGGGCCGACGACCTGCCCGAGCCGGTGGTGCCCCGACTCCAGTTCTCCGCCGGTGACTTCGATGTCTCCGGCGTCGAGCGCGGTCAGCGGGGCGGGCAGGGCCATCGAGGCGAGGGCGGCGCGCAGTTCGCGCGGACCGTTCGCCGCGCCCTGGCGTCCCTTGTTTCGGCGTACGCCCTCGTCGCTGCGGAAGCCGACGAACGCGGCGTCCCACGGCCCCGGGTCGCCGGTGTCGGTGCTGATCGCGTGGTGCCAGCGCAGGTGCTCGTCCCCGGGACCGTCGTCCCGGCCGTGCCAGCGTCCGGGGGCCGCGTCCACGGTGAGTTCGATCGTGGCGGCGGCGCTCATCGGGAGTCGTCCCCCTCGGTCATCGGGATGCGTACGCCGCGGTCCTGTGCCACGGAGGCCGCGTGCTCGTAACCGGCGTCGGCATGGCGGATGACGCCCATGCCGGGGTCGTTGGTGAGCACCCGCGACAGCTTCTGCGCGGCGAGTTCGGTGCCGTCGGCGATGCAGACCTGGCCGGCGTGGAGGGAGCGGCCCATGCCGACGCCGCCGCCGTGGTGGATGGACACCCAGGAGGCGCCGGAGGAGGTGTTCACCAGGGCGTTGAGCAGTGGCCAGTCGGCGATGGCGTCGGAGCCGTCGAGCATCGACTCGGTCTCGCGGTACGGCGAGGCGACGGAGCCGGAGTCGAGGTGGTCGCGGCCGATGGCGAGCGGGGCGGACAGCTCGCCGCTCGCGACCATCTCGTTGAACTTGACGCCGGCGCGGTGGCGTTCGCCGTAGCCGAGCCAGCAGATACGGGCGGGCAGGCCCTCGAACTCGACGCGCTCGGCGGCCATCTTGAGCCAGCGGTGCAGGTGCTCGTTCTCCGGGAAGAGTTCCATGATCGCGCGGTCGGTGGCCTCGATGTCCTTGGGGTCGCCGGACAGGGCCGCCCACCGGAAGGGGCCGAGGCCCTCTTCGAACAGCGGCCGGATGTGGGCGGGGACGAAGCCGGGGAAGTCGAAGGCGCGCTGGTAGCCGGCCTTGCGGGCCTCGTCGCGGATCGAGTTGCCGTAGTCGAAGACCTCGGCCCCGGCGTCGAGGAAGCCGACCATGGCCTCGACGTGGCGGGCCATCGACTCGCGGGAGCGGCGGGTGAAGTCGGCGGGGTCCTTGCGGGCCTGCTCGTGCCACTCCTCGACGCTCACGCCGACGGGGAGGTAGGCCAGCGGGTCGTGGGCGGAGGTCTGGTCGGTCACGATGTCGATCGGCGCGCCCATGTCGAGGAGCCGCGGGAAGATCTCGGCGGCGTTGCCGGTGAGGCCGATGGACAGCGGGCGGCGGGCTTCCTTGGCCTCGATGGCGAGGCTCAGCGCGTGGTCGAGGTCGTCGGCGGCGACGTCGAGGTAGCGGTGGGCGATGCGGCGCTCGATGCGGGTGGGGTCGACGTCGACGCAGATCGCGACGCCGTCGTTCATGGTCACGGCGAGGGGCTGGGCGCCGCCCATGCCGCCGAGGCCGGCGGTGAGGGTGATGGTGCCCGCGAGGGTGCCGTCGAACTTCTTGCGGGCGACCGCACCGAAGGTCTCGTACGTGCCCTGCAGGATGCCCTGCGAGCCGATGTAGATCCACGAACCGGCGGTCATCTGCCCGTACATGGTCAGGCCGCGGGCCTCGAGGGAGCGGAACTCCTCCCAGTTGGCCCAGTCGCCCACCAGGTTGGAGTTGGCGAGCAGCACGCGCGGCGCCCACTCGCTGGTGCGCATGACGCCGACGGGCTTGCCGGACTGCACCAGCATCGTCTCGTCGTCCTTGAGCGTCTTGAGGGTGCGCACGATCGCGTCGAAGGAAGCCCAGTCGCGTGCGGCCTTGCCGGTTCCGCCGTAGACGACCAGGTCTTCGGGGTGCTCGGCGACCTCGGGGTCGAGGTTGTTCATGAGCATGCGCAGGGCGCCCTCCTGCTGCCAGCCGAGGCAGTTGAGTTCACTGCCACGGGGGGCGCGGATGTGGCGGGACTCGGGGGAAACGCCGGTCATGTTCTCTCCTGGTCGGTGGCGGTGCGGTTGCGTGTCCCATGACAGGCGAGGCTCCGGACACCTTCCAGCGGCGGCCGCCGAGATTCTCGGATCCGAGAACGTCACCGGCTCCCGGTGAGGTGGGGGCACTCAGGGTCGCGGGTTCCGTGCGGGCCGCCTCGCCTAGGGCCTGTCGTCACATTCCCGTCGTCCGCCCGAGGGCGGGCCCGGCGGCGTCTGGTGCGTGCGATCGCAAGGCGCCGGAGAGTCCTTGTAGCGGAGCTACCAGGGCTTTTCGGCAACGCCGCGAGCGTGCGTGCCAGACGCCGCCGGGCAGACGGGAATTTGACGACAGGTCCTAGGATTGCCGTGGTGTTCGCGAATGTGGCGCGACGGTTCCATGGGGACGAGGACGGTGGACGGCTTGGTCGTGGACGCTGCGGAGATCGCCCGGCTCTATGCGCGGCAGACACCCGGTTCCGCCCCGGCCTACCAGCGGATCAAGGATCTCGTGGCCGGGGAGATCCTGGGTGGGCGCTGGCGCGAGGGCGAGGCGCTTCCCTCGGAGAGCCAGTTCGTCGAGTCGCTGGGCCTGTCCCGTATGACGGTCAACCGCGCCCTGCGCGAGCTGAGCGCCGACGGGCTGCTCCGGCGCGTCATGGGCGTGGGCACGTTCGTGGCGCGGCGCAAGAGCAGTTCGGCGCTGGCCGGGGTGCACAACATCGCCGACGAGGTCCGGGACCGGGGGCACGGCTACTCGGCCAAGGTGCTGTCCCTGGGCGAGGAGCTCCCCGACCCAGAGATCAGCGCACAGCTCGGCCTCGACGGGCGGCGCAATGCGTTCCGCTCACGTGTCGTGCACCTGGAGGACGGTGCGGCGGTCCAGTTGGAGGACCGCTACGTGCACCCGGACTTCGCCCCCGGCTATCTCGACCAGGACTTCACCGCGGGTACGCCGTTCACGTTCCTGTCCGAGGTCGCCCCGCTGGGCAAGGGTGAGCACATCGTCGAGGCGGTGCTGCCGTCCCCGGAGGAGTGCGAGATCCTCGGCATCGGCCCGTCCGAGCCGTGTCTGCTCATCCAGCGCCGCACCTGGTCCGGGGATGCTGTCGTGAGCGTCGCGCGGCTGATCCATCCCGGGTCCCGGTACCGCCTGGTCGGGACGTTCGACGCCCACTGAGCCGGGCTGCCGTCAGCGTGTCCGCGTGGGGCCGGGTTTCGCGGTCGGGCGTCGGCCGGACATCGCGGCCGTCAGCCGGGACGCCCCCTGCTCCAGGACCTCACGGACGTGGTCGACGTCGTGCCGGCTGTAGTGCAGCTGCCAGGTGCTGCTGAGTGCGGCGACGGGCCGTTCGTTGTGGTCGAAGGCCGCGACGCCCAGCGAGCGGAAGCCCTCGGAGACCAGCTCGACCTCCTCCGACCAGCCGCGCGCGCGGTCACGGGCCAGCAGGTCGAGGAGTTCCGGCAGCGAGCGGGGGCCTTTGCCGGTGCGCGTGATGAGATCCGCCTGCCGGGGCAGGAGGGCCCGCACCTGCGCCGGGGACACATGGGCGAGAAGGGCGCGCCCGTTGGCCGTCAGGTGGGCGGGCAGCCGGACGCCGACGTCGGTGACGAGGGAGATGTCCGCGTCGCCGGACCGGTTCGACGGGGGTCGTTCCTTGAGCAGGTAGACGGTCTCCGCGCCGTGGACGATGCCCAGGTGCACGGTCTGGCCCAGACGTGCCGAGGCGCTGCGCAGGATGGGACGCGCGAGGCGCTCCAGCGGTTCGTGGCGCAGATAGGCCGAGCCGATCTCGAAGGAGGCGACCCCGAGACCGTACGCCTGCTCCTTGGGGAGGTAGGTGACGAAGCCGCGGTCCACCAAAACCGAGAGGACGTGGTACGCGGACGATCTGGGGATGCCGAGTTCGCGGGCCAGGGCCGCGGCCTGGACGGGGCCCGAGCGTCCGGCGAGGTGCAGCAGGATGTCCAGCGCGCGGCCGACGGCAGGCGAGGCACTGGACGCCGTTGTCCGTTCACCCATTGGTCCACCTCTTGACTCATCTGTATATACAGGAATATACAAGGGCCTTCGTCATGCGGGAGTGCTGACGAACGCCGTCGACCGGCACGTGATTCAGCCCCGCCACCTCACCCGGAACCCGGCGTTCCCAAGGAGGACCTGCTTTGTCCACCGACACGACGTCCCTGCAACGCGGGCTCAAGTCCCGGCACATACGCTTCATCGCCCTGGGTTCCGCGATCGGAACCGGTCTCTTCTACGGCTCCTCGGAGTCCATCAAGGCGGCGGGGCCCGCCGTCCTGCTGGCCTACCTGATCGGCGGCGCCGCGGTCTTCCTCGTTCTGCGCTCGCTGGGCGAGATGGCGGTGAGCAGCCCGTGCGCCGGATCCTTCGGCGAATACGCCACAAAGTACCTCGGACCGCTGCCGGGCTTCCTCACCGGCTGGACGTACGCCCTCGAAATGGTCTTCGTCTGTCTGGCGGACATCACCGCGCTCGGCGTCTACATGAGCTTCTGGTTCCCGGACGTGCCACGGTGGATCTGGCTCCTCGCGGCCGTCGGCATCATCGGCACGATGAACCTGTTCAACGTCAAGGTCTTCGGTGAGCTGGAGTTCTGGCTCTCCTTCGCCAAGGTCGTCGCCATCATCGCGATGATCCTCGCCGGCCTCGCGATCATCGTCTTCGGCTTCGGCGGCAACGGCGACTCAGGCGTCTCGAACCTGTGGAGCAACGGCGGGTTCATGCCCAACGGCATCCGGGGCCTGGTCCTGTCCTTCGCCGTGGTGATGTTCGCCTTCGGCGGCACGGAGATCATCGGCGTCACCGCCGGCGAGGCGCAGAACCCGGAGAAGACCATTCCGAGCGCCGTGAACTCCATCCCGATCCGCATCGTGCTCTTCTACGTGCTGACGCTCGCGGTCCTCATGTCGCTTAACCCGTGGGAGCACATCGGCGCGAAGGGCAGCCCGTTCGTCGAGATCTTCGCCGGTATCGGCGTCGCCTCCGCGGCCACCGTGCTGAACGTCGTGGTCATCATCGCGGCCCTGTCCGCGATCAACAGCAACATCTTCGCCGCCGGCCGCATCATGTACGGCATGGCCGAGCGCAACCAGGCGCCGTCCGTCATGCGCCGCCTCTCCCGGGGCGGCGTGCCGTGGATGACCGTCGTCATCATGATCGGAGCGCTCCTCTTCGGTGTGCTCCTGAACTACCTCATGCCCGAGCGGGTGTTCCTCGTCATCGCCTCGATCGCGACCTTCGCCACGGTGTGGGTCTGGCTGATGATCCTCCTGTCCCAGGTCAGCGCGCGCCGCAAGATGTCCGCGCGGGAGGTCGCCGCGCTCAAGTACCCGGCACCGCTGTGGCCCTACGGCCAGATCATCACCATCGCCTTCATGGTCTGCGTGGTGGTGCTCCTCGCGTTCTCGGACAGCACCCGGATCGCGCTGGTCGTCGGCGGTGTGTGGCTGGCCCTGATGACCTGCGTGTACTACCTCTGGCTGCGCCCCCGGGCCCGTCGGGCGGCAGCGGCCGACGCCGCTGTGCAGGTCTCGTACGAGAACGAGTCCACCGCAGGCCGGGCACCCGCGGACGAGGAAGACGCCAGGGCCGGGACGGAGCCCGTGCACCAGCGATAACGGCGCGACACGAAGGGCCGGCGGAACCGCGAGAGCGACGGTTCCGCCGGCCCTTTTCGCGTGGGCCGGGACCGCCGGCGCACCGGTGATCGACCCCGAGATCGCGGTGCGAGCGCAATTGTCTGGGATCCCAGACAGTAACCCTCCGCAGCCACTGACGAAGACGTTCCGTTTTCGGGCTTCATGGAGTCATGAACGAAACCTTCGTAGGGGTCGGCCCCCTCTCCGTCGCCGATGTCGTGTCCGTCGCCCGGCACGGGGCCCGCGTGACCCTCACCCACGAAGCCCTGGGCGAGATAGCCCAGAGCCGCAAGGTGGTCGAGAACCTCGCCAACGACGTCGTGCCCCACTACGGCGTCTCCACGGGCTTCGGTGCCCTGGCCACCCGTCACATCCCGCTCGAGCTGCGCGCGCAGCTCCAGCGCAGCCTCGTGCGCTCGCACGCCGCCGGCTCCGGCGCCGAGGTGGAGCGCGAGGTCGTCCGCGCCCTCATGCTGCTGCGTCTGTCGACGCTCGCCACCGGCCGCACCGGTGTGCGCCCCGACACCGCCCAGGCCTACGCCGACCTGCTCAACGCCGGCATCACGCCCGTCGTCCACGAGTACGGCTCGCTCGGCTGCTCCGGCGACCTCGCCCCGCTCGCCCACTGCGCCCTCGCCGTCATGGGCGAAGGCCAGGTGCGTGACGCGCAGGGCGACCTGATGCCCGCAGCGGACGCGCTCGCCGCCGCCGGCCTCTCCCCCGTCACGCTGCACGAGAAGGAGGGCCTGGCCCTCATCAACGGCACCGACGGCATGCTCGGCCAGCTCGTCATGGCCGCACACGACCTGCGGATGCTGCTGCGCACCGCCGACATCGCCGCCGCCATGAGCGTCGAGGGCCAGCTCGGCACGGACGCCGTGTTCGCCGCCGACCTCCAGGCCCTGCGCCCGCACCCCGGACAGGGTTCGAGTGCCGCCAACCTCACCGCCCTCCTGAAGGGTTCGGAGATCGTCGCGAGCCACCGCGGTCCGGAGTGCACCCGGGTCCAGGACGCGTACTCGCTGCGCTGCACCCCGCAGGTTCACGGCGCCGCCCGTGACACGCTGGCGCACGCCGAGACGGTCGCCGCGCGTGAGCTGGCCAGCGCCATCGACAACCCCGTCGTCACGCCGGACGGGCGCGTCGAGTCCAACGGCAACTTCCACGGCGCGCCCGTGGCCTGCGTCCTGGACTTCCTGGCCATCTCCGTCGCCGACGTGGCCTCCGTGAGTGAGCGGCGCACCGACCGCTTCCTCGACGTCGCGCGCAACCACGGCCTGAACTCCTTCCTCGCCGACGACCCGGGCGTGGACTCCGGCCACATGATCGCCCAGTACACCCAGGCGGGCATCGTCTCCGAGCTCAAGCGCCTCGCCGCGCCCGCCTCGGTCGACTCCATCCCCTCCAGCGCCATGCAGGAGGACCACGTCTCCATGGGCTGGGCGGCGGCCCGCAAGCTGCGCCGCGCCATCGACGGCCTGACCCGCGTGGTCGCCGTCGAGATCCTCACCGCGGCCCGCGCGCTCGACCTCCGTGGCCCTCTGGCCCCCGCGCCCGCCACGGCGGCCGTCCTGGCCGGGCTGCGCCGCGACGTCGAGGGCCCCGGCACCGACCGGTACCTCGCTCCCGAGATCGAGGCCGCCGTGCAGTTCGTGGCCACCGGCGGCGCCCTCGCGGCCGCCGAGTCGGTGACCGGCCCGCTGGCCTGAACCGATCAGGCCCGGTCCCCTGTGACCCTTCGGGCCTCGCCCCTGTGACCGTTCGCGCCTGGTCCAGGTGAGCCGAACTCCCGCCGCCGGCCTGTCCGGTGGCGGGAGTTCGGCTTCTGCGTGGGGCGCACTGCTTCTCCATGAGGCGTCACGCCGTCCGGGTACGGGCCTGAGCGTCGGCGACGCCGCCGATGCGCCGGCTGAGCTGGTTCGCCGTACGCGTCACCTGCGCGGCGATCCGCCGCTGTTGCTCGGCCCCGACCTCGTCGCCGCGGAACGTGACCGCGACACCGGCGATGGGGTGCGCGCCGTGGTCGAGGACGGCGGCCGCCACCGACGCGAAGCCCGGTGTCACCTCGCCGTCCTCCGTGGCGTACCCCCGCCGCCGCGCTTCCACGAGGAGTTGGCGGAGCGCGGTCAGCGAGCCTGGACCGGACTCGTTGCGCAGGACGAAGGCCGACGCGTCGGGGAACAGGGCCCGCACCTGCGCCTGCGGCAGGCGGGCCAGGACCGCCCGGCCACTGGCGGTGAGATGGGCCGGCAGCCGCACTCCGACCTCGGTCACCAGGGGCTCACGTCCCGGCGCCCGCTCCTCGATCACGTAGATGACCTCGCGGCCGTGCAGCACGGCGAGGTGCGCGTTGTGGCCCGTGCTGTCGACGAGTCTGGCCAGCGGCACCCGCGCCATGCGCTGGAAGGGCGCCTGCCTGCTGTATCCGGAGGCGAGTTCGAAGGCGCTGACGCCCAAGCCGTAGCGTCGCTCCTCCAGCAGGTGCACGACGAAACCCTCGCGCGCCAGGGTGTCGAGCAGGTGGTACGTCGTCGAGCGGGGAAGCCCGACGTCACGGCTGATCGCCGCGGCGGGTACGGGCCCTGCCTGGCCTGCGAGATAGCGGAGGATGGCCAGCACCTGGGCGGCGGCGGGAACGGGAGACATACCGGGAGGTTACGTCCGCCCGCCGGCCCCGCCACGGACCACCCGTACGAAGTCTGGGATACGAGACGCAATGCGGGCGGCGGCCCTGGCACCGCCCCCGGCGCCTGGTGCTTGATGGAAGCCCCCGGTGCGGACGCGCGACGGAACGCCGTTCGCACCGGGGCACTCACTCATCCGCTGCCCGGCCGCGTGCCCACGGATCACGCCGCACCGGCAGGACCCGGCCGCAGCATCCACGGAGAGATTCACATGCCAGTCCCCCAGACCCGTGCCGACGTCGGACGCGCCGGTGCCGATCTGCCCGGCGCCGCCACGCTCATCACGAACGTCGGCGCCCTGGTCATCGACGGCGCCACACGCGGGACCCATCCGCTCGGCCCGGTCACCGACTCCGCACCGGTCATCGACGGCACCGACGTCGCCCGGGTGGGCTCCCGGGCCGGGGCGTCCGCGACCGACCGCAGCCTCGACGCCGGGGGCGGGGCAGCCGTCCCCGGGAGCGTCGACTCGCACTCCCGGCGCACCGGCCGGACCGCCTGAGACATGCCGCGCGCCGCCCCCGTACACGCGACACCCCCGTTCGATCACCGCCCTCCCGAGACACGACGTCACAAACGAGGAAGCCACACGATGGGTGACACACCCGCCAATCCGCCTGCCGGCGTGTACAGCAGCGTTCGTCAGCTGCGTGCCGACGCCTGGAGCTCACTGAACGAACTCGCGCGCCAGTGGGCGTCCGACACCTCGAGCGCGGCCCGCCGGCAGGCGACGCAGGAGCGGCTGGACGAACTCTTCCGGCAGTTGCTGCCGATCGAGAACTGCTGGGCCTTCCCCGGCAGGTCGGCCTTCGCCGAACTGCGCCGCCTGCGCACGACCGAGGACCGGTACGGCCTGGCCCGGCGCACGGACGAACTGCACCGCGCCCTGGGCACGGAGTCGTACCGCAGCGCGACGCCGCGGAAGGCCGAGCCGAACGCTCCGGCCGGGGAGGAGCCGCTGCCCGGCGGGACGACGCCCAAGCCGTACTTCGAGGTCCTCGTCGTCGGCGAACTGACCGCGGCGGAGGAGGAGGCGCTGCGCGTCTCGCTGCGCGGCCGACGCCGCGCCGAGGACGAGTTCGTGTACGAGATCGTCGTCGCGCCCAGCTTCGAGGACGCGGTGACGGCGGTCCTGGTCAACCCCGGCCTGCAAGCCGTGGTCATCCACCGGAGGTTCGCGGACCGTTCCCCGTACGACCTGAGTGTCGTCGCGGGCCTCGTCGAACAGCCGCAGGCCGACCCGTTCGCTCAGGACGGGCCCTACGAGCAGCGGGCGCAGGCGCTCGGTGCGCGGCTGCTCGAACTGCGCCCCGAGATGGACCTGTATCTCATGACCGACGGCTCGGTGGAGCGGATCGCCGGTGTGCTCAGCAGCGGATTCGCCCGGGTCTTCCACGCACGCGAAGGGCTGCTCGAACTCCACCTGTCGATTCTGCACGGGGTCCGCGAACGCTTCCGCGCCCCCTTCTTCACCGCGCTCAGAGCGCACAGCAGACGCCCGACCGGTGTCTTCCACGCGCTGCCCATCTCCCGCGGAACGTCGCTGCTGACTTCGCACTGGATCCCCGAGATGGTCGAGTTCTACGGGCTGAACATCTTCCTCGCCGAGACGTCCGCCACATCGGGCGGGCTCGACTCCCTGCTGGAGCCGACGGGCCCGCTGCGGGAGGCCCAGGACCTCGCCGCCAAGACGTTCGGGGCGCGGCAGTCCTACTTCGTCACCAACGGCACGTCCACCGCCAACAAGGTGGTCGTACAGGCGCTGGTGCGGCCGGGCGACATCGTCCTGGTCGACCGCAACTGCCACAAGTCCCACCACTACGGGCTGATGCTCGCCGGCGCCCAGGTGGTCTACCTCGACGCCTACCCCCTGGACCGGTACGGGATGTACGGCGCCGTGCCGGTGAAGGAGATCAAGCGCAAGCTGCTGGAGCTGCGGCGGGCCGGACTCCTCGACCGCGTCAAGATGCTGATGCTGACCAACTGCACCTTCGACGGCATCGTCTACAACCCGACGCGGGTGATGGAGGAGTGCCTGGCGCTCAAGCCCGACCTGGCGTTCCTGTGGGACGAGGCGTGGTTCGCCTTCGCCCGCTTCCACCCGGTCTACCGCCGGCGCACCGCCATGGCCGCCGCTCGCACTCTCACGGAGAACCTGCGCGGACCGGGCCTCGCCGACCGGTACGAACGGCAGCAGCGCGAGTTGGGCGACGACCCCGACGACGAAGCGCTCCTCGACCGCCGGCTCGTCCCCGACCCCGCCAAGGCCCGGATCCGGGTGTACGCCACGCAGTCGACGCACAAGACGCTCACCTCGCTGCGCCAGGGTTCCATGATCCACGTCTTCGACCAGGACTTCAGCCACCGCACGGCGGAGACGTTCCGCGAGGCGTACATGACGCACACCTCCACCTCGCCCAACTACCAGATCCTCGCCTCCCTCGACCTGGGCCGAAGACAGGCCGCGCTGGAGGGGTTCGAGCTGGTGCAGAAGCAGCTCGAACAGGCCGGGGTACTGCGTGACGCGATCGACCAGCACCCCGTGCTCAGCCGGTACTTGCGCTTCCTGACGACACCTGACCTGATCCCGGGCGAGTTCCGGGCCTCCGGGGTGGAACAGCCGTTGCGGACAGGTCTGGCACGGATGTCGACCGCGTGGGAGGACGACGAGTTCGTACTCGACCCGACCCGGGCGACCCTGCACATCGGTCTCACGGGCATCGACGGGGACACGTTCAAGCACGAGCACCTGATGGACCGCTACGGGGTGCAGGTCAACAAGAGCACCCGCAACACGCTGCTGTTCATGACCAACATCGGCACCACCCGCAGCGCCGTCGCCTACCTCATCGAGGTGCTCCTCAAGATCGTCGAGGAACTGGAGGACCGCAAGGACGAGTTGGGCCCGCCCGGCCTGCATGGACAAGACGCCGACGCCGCCCGGGACGCCGTCGTCGCCCTGCCCGACTTCAGCTCCTTCCATCCCGCCTTCCGACCGGGAGGCCGTACGCCCGAAGGGGACATCCGCCGGGCCTTCTACCTGGCGTACGACGAGACACAGTGCGAGTACCTCTCGGCGGACGAGGTCACCGAGGCCATGACCGGCGGCCGGGACATCGTCTCGGCCACGTTCGTGACTCCGTACCCGCCCGGATTCCCCGTGCTGGTCCCCGGTCAGGTCGTCAACGACGCCGTACTGGACTACATGCGGGCCCTCGACACCCGGGAGATCCATGGATACCGGCCGGAGACCGGCTACCGGGTGTTCACCGAACAGGCTCTGAAGGAGCAGCAAACGCTCCTGGAGTCCGGCAACGGCCCCTGGGCGGCGGCCTGATCGGTCCGGTGCCGGAGCGCCCTCCCTGCCGGGCTGTGACCGGACCGACGCGCGCACGCTCCGAGGTCGACACCTCGACACAAGATGACCGACCGCTTAGTATCCGCGGCAGCGCACGCAACCCTCGTGTATCCCACGACAGACAGTCGCCGGCCGTCAGCCCTGGCAATCAGCGCGGACGGCTACGACGGAGAGGCCGCCCATGAACGGCGCGCAGTCGCTGATCCGTACTCTCGTCCGTACGGGCGTCGAAGTGTGCTTCGCCAACCCCGGCACATCGGAGATGCACTTCGTCGCCGCGCTCGACTCCGTACCCGAGATGCGCGGCGTGCTCGGCCTGTTCGAGGGTGCCGTCACCGGGGCCGCCGACGGATACGCGCGCATCGCCGGCAGACCGGCCGCCACGCTGCTGCACCTGGGCCCCGGCCTCGGCAACGGGCTGGCCAATCTCCACAACGCACGACGGGCCCACACCCCCGTCGTGAACGTGGTCGGCGACCACGCCACCCACCACAAGAAATACGACGCTCCCCTGGAGTCCGACATCGATCCGGTGGCCGGTTCGGTGAGCGGCTGGGTGCGCCGCAGCGACCGCGCCGCCGAGGTCGGGGCGGACGCTGCGGCCGCGGTGGCGGCCTCGATGGAGACGCCGGGACAGGTCGCGACGCTGATCCTGCCCGCCGACGCCTCTTGGGACGAGGGCGGCGAGGTCGCCGAACCACGGCCCTCGCGTCCTCCTGTCGCTCCCGATCCGCAGACGGTGTCGTCCATCGCAGACATCCTGCGCAGCGGCGAACCCGCCGCGCTGCTGATCGGCGGCCCTGCCTGCCGCGAACCCGGCCTGCTCGCGACGAGCCGGATCGCGAACGCCACCGGCGTGCGCGCGCTGGCGGAGACCTTCCCCGCGCGACTGGAGCGCGGCGCGGGCCTGCCCGCCATCGAGCGCCTCCGCTACCTCGCCGAGCAGGCCGTCCGTCAACTGGACGGCGTCAAGCACCTGATCGTGGCGGGCACCCGCTCCCCGGTGTCGTTCTTCGCCTACCCGGGCAAGCCGAGCGACCTGGTACCGGAGGGCGCCCAGGTGCACACCCTCGCCGATCACTCCCAGGACGTGGTCGCCGCTCTGGAAGCGCTGGCCGAGCAGGTGGCCGCGGACACGCTCCCGACCCTGGCCGAGCCCGCCCTCCCGTCGCTCCCGAGCGGCCCGCTCACCGCGAACAACTGGGCCGAGGTCGTCGGCGCCCTGCTTCCCGCCGGCGCGATCATCTCGGACGAGGCGAACACCTCCGGCGCGGCTTTGCCCGCGGCGACGGCCGGCTCGCCCCGGCACGATGTCCTCACGCTGACCGGCGGCGCGATCGGGCAGGGCATCCCGGTGGCCACCGGGGCGGCGATCGCGGCACCGGACCGGCCGGTCCTGAATCTGGAGGCCGACGGCAGCGCGATGTACACGATCTCGGCGCTGTGGACCCAGGCACGCGAGAACCTCGACGTCACCACCGTCATCCTGAACAACAGCGCCTACGCCGTACTGCGCCTGGAGATGCTGCGGGTCGGCGCCGATCTCTCGGGTCCTGCCGCGAAGACGCTGCTCGACCTCTCCTCACCCGACCTGAACTTCGCCAAGATCGCGGAAGGGATGGGTGTCCCGTCGTCACGAGCGACCACCTGCGAGGAACTCGCCGAGCAGCTCCGCCGCGCCTTCGCGGAACCGGGCCCTCATCTGATCGACGCCGTGGTGCCACCCCATCTGTAGGGCGCGACTCCGCGGAGGCACCTCCCAGGCGCTGCTCCCTAGCAACTCGGCGGAGCAGCCGGCCACGCCCCGCAAGGCACTCGTGCCGTGCCACGGCTACTCGGGCAGCGGCCGGTCCTGCACCACGTTCTTCATGACAAGGGTGGAGGTCAGGCGCTGCACGCCGGGCAGTTGGGCCAGTTGCCGCGGGTCCGGGCCAGCTTCGACCAGCAGGGACTGATGGCCCACCTCGGCGCACGGCTCACACGGATCGCACCGGGCGTCGTGCACATCGCGCTCCCGGCCCGGCCCGAAGTCACCCAGCAGCACGGCTACTTCCACGCCGGCGCCACCAGCTCCATCGCCGACAGCGCCGGTGGCTACGCGGCCTTCACCCTGTTCCCCGAGAACACCGAGGTGCTCACGGTCGAATACAAGATCAACCTGCTCGCGCCCGCCCTCGGGAACCACCTCGAGGCCGTCGGAACCGTCCTCAAGGCCGGGCGGACCCTGACCGTGTGCCGGCTGGAGGTCTTCGCCGTCCAGGTCGACGGCACACGCAAGCTCGTGGCCAACGGGCAGCAGACGCTGATCCGGGTGAACAGGGCCGAGGCGTGAGCAGGACCGCACAATGAGCAGGACCGAACGGTGAGCAGGCGCGACTCGACCACAATCCGAAGAGCTTTCCCTCAACCTCAACTCTAGGGTGAGACTTCGGCGCCCCTCGGTCTCGCCGACTCGCCCGAGAAGCCCGCGGATACCCGGGCGAGGTCGTCGAGGTGGATCCGGCGGATGCCGTCGTCGCCGAGTCGGCGAGGTCGGCCGAGTGCGAGGGATCGGCACCCCAGGCTGCGGCACCAACCCCCTTCAGGCCGCCCGCACCTTCGAACGCCTCACCGCGCGCCTGCACATGCTCCTTGACGTCGCGTCTGCGGACCACACGTGCGGGCCGCCCTCGGCCGCGCCCCCTAGGCGCCGCGCACCGACCCACGGGGACAGAGAGCCTCCGGCGCCTCAGGGCTTCGTCGACTCGCCTTCCCGATGAGCGAGTTGGGCCCGCAGCCAGACCGCGGGCCGTCGTCAGATGGCGTCGCGCACGGCCCGTTCGAAGCCCTCGACGTGCGCGCGGGCGATCTGGGCCGCCGCATCCGGTTCACCGGCGACGATCGCGTCGATCAGCGGTCCGTGCTCCTCGACATGACCGGCCATGTCGGCGAGCCGGTCGATGAACAGGCACCAGATCCGGGTGGCCAGATTGTCGTGGCGGATGAGGGTGTCTTCCAGGTACGGGTTGTGCGTGGCGGCGTACACGGCGCGGTGGACCTTGAGGTCGAGGTGCATCAGCTCGGCCGCATCGCCGTGCCGGGGATCCACGCCCGCCAGCTCACTCCGCACTGCCGTCAGGGCCGCACGGTCCTCGGCCGTGGCCCGGCGCGCCGCACGGGCGGCGGCCAAGGGCTCCAGCTCCAGGCGGACTTCGGAGATGTGGGCCAGGTCGGTGATGTTCACTTCGGTGGCGAAGGTGCCGCGCCGGGGGTAGGTCGTGACCAGGCGCTCGTACTGAAGCCGCTTGAGGGCCTCGCGCACCGGCGTGCGGCCGACGCCGAGGGCCTGGGCGAGCTGGTCCTCGTTGATGGGCGCGCCCGGGCGGATGTCGAGCATGACGAGCTGGTCGCGGATGGCGCGGTAGGCGCGCTCGGCGAGCGACAGTTCCTCGCCGCCGACCGTCGGCTCGGTCGCCACGTGCTGCATGAGGAGGCCCCCTTGACCCGTCCGTCGAGGTCCCATACCTTACCGCACAGACTGATATATCAGTTGCCCATTAGTCGGCCCTCAGATTGGTGTGCAGATGGCAACGGACGCCCAGCCGATCACCACGCCCACGCCCCGCGTTTCGCTTCACGCCCTTGCGCTCGGCGAGCTCGACCCGGACATCGCCGCCGCGGTCGACGCCGAGCTGCACCGCCAGCAGTCGACGCTGGAGATGATCGCGTCGGAGAACTTCGCCCCGGCCGCCGTCATGGAGGCCCAGGGCTCGGTCCTCACCAACAAGTACGCCGAGGGCTACCCCGGCCGCCGCTACTACGGCGGCTGTGAACACGTGGACGTCGTCGAGCAGTTGGCCATCGACCGGGTCAAGGGCCTGTTCGGCGCCGAGGCCGCGAACGTACAGCCGCATTCGGGCGCCCAGGCCAACGCGGCAGCGATGTTCGCCCTCCTCAGCCCGGGCGACACGATCCTCGGCCTCGACCTGGCGCACGGCGGTCACCTGACCCACGGCATGCGCATCAACTTCTCCGGCAAGCTCTACAACGTCGTGCCGTATCACGTGGGCGAGTCCGACCTGCGTATCGACATGGACGAGGTCGAGCGGCTCGCGCGCGAGCACCGGCCCAAGCTGATCGTCGCCGGCTGGTCGGCCTACCCCCGCCGCCTCGACTTCGCCGCGTTCCGGCGCATCGCCGACGAGGTGGGCGCCTATCTGATGGTGGACATGGCGCACTTCGCCGGGCTCGTCGCGGCCGGACTGCACCCGAGTCCCGTTCCGTACGCGGACGTGGTCACGACCACCACCCACAAGACTCTCGGCGGCCCGCGTGGCGGTGTGATCCTCAGCCGGGCCGCCCTCGCCAAGAAGATCAACTCAGCGGTCTTCCCCGGGCAGCAGGGCGGGCCCCTCCAGCACGTCATCGCCGCGAAGGCGGTGGCCTTCAAGGTGGCGGCGAGCGAGGAGTTCAAGGAGCGCCAGCAGCGCACCCTGGACGGCGCCCGCATCCTGGCCGGGCGACTGCTCAGCGACGATGTGGCCGAGGCCGGGATCACCGTGCTCACCGGCGGCACCGAGGTCCACCTGGTCCTCGTCGACCTGCGGAACTCCGCGCTCGACGGGCAGCAGGCCGAGGACCGCCTGCACCGCGTCGGCATCACCGTCAACCGCAACGCGGTGCCGTTCGACCCGCGCCCGCCGATGGTCTCCTCCGGCCTGCGGATCGGCACTCCGGCGCTGGCCACGCGCGGCTTCGGCGTCGAGGAGTTCCGTGAGGTCGCCGACATCATCGCCGGGACGCTCACGCCCGAACACCTCGGCGAGGCGCAGGCGAGCCTGCTGCGGGACCGGGTCGAGAAGCTCGCCAGCGCGTTCCCCCTGTATCCCCATCTGCCCCGCCTGCCCCAGCCGCCCCACCCGCCTCGCCTGAACGGAGACGCGGCATGACCGCCCAGCCGCAGCCGACGCTGCCGGAACACCCGGACTTCCTCTGGCGCAACCCCGAGCCGCGCTCCTCGTACGACGTCGTCATCGTCGGCGCGGGCGGGCACGGCCTCGCCACCGCCTACTACCTCGCGAAGGAACACGGCATCACCAAGGTCGCGGTCCTGGAGAAGGGCTGGCTGGCCGGCGGCAACATGGCCCGCAACACCACCATCATCCGCTCCAACTACCTGTGGGACGAGAGCGCGGCGATCTACGAGCACGCGCTCAAGCTGTGGGAAGGGCTCCCGCAGGAGCTGGACTACGACTTCCTGTTCAGCCAGCGCGGCGTCCTCAACCTCGCGCACACCCTCCAGGACGTCCGCGAGGGCATGCGCCGCGCCAACGCCAACCGGCTCAACGGCGTCGACGCCGAATGGCTCGACCCCGACCAGGTCGCCGAGGTCTGCCCCATCCTCAACGTCTCTCCCCACACCCGGTACCCGGTGCTCGGCGGCACCTTCCAGCCGCGCGCGGGCATCGCCAAGCACGATCACGTCGCCTGGGCACTCGCCCGCCGCGCCGACGAGATGGGCGTCGACCTGATCCAGGGCTGCGAGGTCACCGGCTTCGTCAAGGACGGCGAGAAGGTCGTGGGGGTGGAGACCAACCTCGGCCGCATCAACGCCGGCCGGGTCGGGCTC
This sequence comes from Streptomyces sp. NPDC055955, assembly GCF_042270245.1. Classification (NCBI taxonomy): domain Bacteria; kingdom Bacillati; phylum Actinomycetota; class Actinomycetes; order Kitasatosporales; family Streptomycetaceae; genus Streptomyces; species Streptomyces sp. NPDC055955. The sequence goes on along the minus strand of NZ_JBHJYS010000004.1, from coordinate 212,454 downwards.
GCGGCCGCCGGGCACAGCAGCGTGCTCGCCGAGCGGGCCGGAGTCCGCCTCCCCGTCCAGTCCCACCCGCTCCAGGCACTGGTCTCCGAACTCCACGAGCCGGTCCACCCCACCGTCGTCATGTCGAACCACGTCCATGTCTACGTCTCCCAGGCCCACAAGGGCGAGCTGGTGATGGGCGCGGGCGTCGACTCGTACAACGGATACGGGCAGCGCGGCTCCTTCCACGTGATCGAGGAGCAGATGGCCGCCGCCGTCGAGCTGTTCCCGATCTTCGCGCGGGCGCATGTCCTGCGGACCTGGGGCGGCATCGTCGACGTCACGCCGGACGCCTCGCCGATCATCAGCGCCACCGACGTGGAGAACCTCTTCGTCAACTGCGGCTGGGGCACCGGCGGTTTCAAGGCCACACCGGCCGCCGGCTGGACCTTCGCGCACACCATCGCCACGGGTGAGGCGCACGCCTTGAACGCCCCCTTCGCCCTCGACCGCTTCACGACGGGCGCACTGATCGACGAACACGGCGCCGCGGCCGTGGCCCACTGAGAGGACGCTGCTGCGATGCTGCTGATCGACTGCCCTTGGTGCGGTCCCCACAACGAGAGCGAATACCACTACGGCGGCCAGGCCCACGTCCCGTACCCCGAGAACCCCGCCGACCTCGACGACCGGCAGTGGGCCGAGTACGTCTTCTACCGGGACAACCCGAAGGGCCCCTTCGCCGAGCGGTGGATGCACAGCCACGGCTGCCGCCGCTGGTTCAACGCCCTGCGGGACACCGTCACTTACGAGGTGCTCGCCACCTACCGGCTCGACGAGCCGCGCCCCGAACCCCGCGTCACCGACCCGGCCGGAGACCAGCGATGACCGACCAGCAGTTCCGGCTCGGCGACAAGGGCCGCGTCGACCGCACCACTCTCCTCCGCTTCACCCTCGACGGGCGGGAGCTGACCGGACATCCCGGCGACACCCTCGCCTCCGCCATGCTGGCGAACGGCATCGTGGAGGCCGCCCCGTCGCTCTACCGCGGACGCCCGCGCGGCATCGTCTCGGCGGGCGTCGAGGAGCCCAACGCCCTCGTACAGCTCGGTGGTCCGTGCTCGGAGGGCATGCTCCCCGCGACAACGGTGGAACTGTACGACGGTCTGTCCGCGACCACCCTGTCCGGCATGGGCCGGCTCGACCCGGCCCCCGACCCCGCCGTCTACGACAAGAAGTACGTCCACACCGACGTCCTCGTCGTCGGAGCGGGCCCGGCCGGGCTCGCGGCCGCCGCCGCGGCAGCCGAATCCGGCGCGCGCGTGATACTGGTGGACGACCAGCCCGAACTCGGTGGCGCGCTGTTGTCCGGACGCGCCCCGTCGGAGTGGGTGGCCGAGGTCGGCGCGGAGCTCGACGCGGCCCCCGAGGTCACCGTCCTGACGCGCACCACGGCCTTCGGGTCGTACGACGACAACTACGTCCTCGCCCTGCAGCGGCGCACCGACCACCTCGGAGCCGACGCCCCCGACCCTTCCACGGGTGTCTCACGCCAGCGGCTGTGGCACATCCGCGCCCGCCGGGTGGTCCTGGCGACCGGCGCGCACGAACGCCCGCTGACCTTCGCGGGCAACGACCGCCCCGGCGTGATGCTGGCCGCCTCCGTACGCACGTACCTCAACCGGTACGGCGTGGCCGCGGGCAGGCGAGCCGTGGTCGCCACCACCAACGACAGCGCGTACGACACGGTCGCAGATCTGCACGCGGCCGGCATCGACATCGCCGCCGTCGTGGACGCGCGGCCCGAACTGTCGCAGCGGGCCGCCGAGATCGCGGCGGCGGGGGTACGGGTACTGACGGGCAGCGCAGTGGTCGACACCACGGGCGAGTCCCGGCTCAGCGGCGTGACCGTCCAGACCCTCGACACGGACGGCCGACTCACAGCCGAGACGGCGGAGTTCGACTGCGACCTGCTCGCCGTCTCGGGAGGCTGGAGTCCGGTCGTCCACCTGCACAGCCAGCGTCAGGGCACGCTGCGCTGGGACGACGACCTAGTCGCGTTCGTGCCCGACGGCACGGTGCGGGACCAGCAGATCGTCGGCGCCGCGCATGGGACGTACGGTCTCGACCGGGCTCTGGCCGAAGGCGCGCGGGCCGGTGCGCTGGCGGCGACCGAGGCGGGGTTCCCCGTTCCGGTTCCCGCGGCGCCGCCCGAGGACGCCCGGCCCGACGTCCGCGCCCTGTGGCTGGTGCCCTCCCCCACCGGCGACCCCGCCACCTGGGACACCCACTTCGTCGACCTCCAGCGCGACGTCACCGTCGCCGACGTCTGGCGGTCCACCGGCGCCGGCATGCGCGGCGTCGAGCACGTCAAGCGCTACACCTCGCTGGGCACGGCGAACGACCAGGGCAAGACGTCCGGCGTCAACGCGATCGGCGTGATCGCCGCAGCCCTCGGCGCGGGCGCGTCACCCGGCGAGATCGGCACGACCGCCTACCGGGCGCCCTACACGCCGATCGCCTTCGCCGCCCTCGCCGGGCGCGAGCGCGGAGACCTCTTCGACCCCGAGCGCACCACGTCCGTCCACGGCTGGCACCTCGCCCACGGCGCCGAGTTCGAGGACGTCGGGCAGTGGAAGCGGCCCTGGTACTACCCCCGGCCCGGCGAGGACATGGAGGCGGCGGTCGCCCGCGAATGCCGCGCGGCCCGTGAGGGCGTGGCGTTCATGGACGCCACCACCCTCGGAAAGATCGAGATCTGGGGCGCGGACGCGGGCGAGTTCCTCAACCGCGTCTACACCAACGCCTTCAAGAAGCTGAAGCCCGGCATGGCCCGCTACGGCGTGATGTGCAAACCCGACGGCATGATCTTCGACGACGGCGTGACGCTGCGCCTCGACGAGAACCGCTACTTCATGACCACCACCACGGGTGGCGCCGCCGGGGTCCTGGACTGGCTGGAGGAGTGGCTGCAGACCGAGTGGCCCGAGCTCGACGTCCACTGCACCTCCGTGACCGAACAGTGGGCGACGGTCGCCGTCGTCGGCCCGAAGTCACGTGCCGTCGTCGCCCAGCTCGCCCCCGAACTCGATCTCTCCGCCGAGGCGTTCCCCTTCATGGCGTTCCGCGAGACGACGCTGGCCTCGGGCATCCCGGCCCGTGTCTGCCGGATCTCCTTCTCCGGCGAGCTCGCCTTCGAGATCAACGTCTCGTCCTGGTACGGCCGAGCCGTCTGGGAGCAGGTGCACGAGGCCGGAAAGCCGTACGACATCACCCCGTACGGCACGGAGACGATGCACGTCCTGCGCGCCGAGAAGGGGTTCATCATCGTCGGCCAGGACACCGACGGCACCGTCACGCCCCAGGACGCGAACATGGACTGGGTGGTCTCCAAGCGCAAGGACTTCATCGGGAACCGCTCCTACTCCCGCGCCGACACGACACGCGCCGACCGCAAGCAGCTGGTCGGCCTGCTGCCCATCGACCGTACGACGCGACTGCCCGAGGGATCCCAACTCATCGCGCAGGACACGCCGTTGACCCCCGAAGACGGACCGGTTCCCATGCTCGGCCACGTCACCTCCAGCTATCACAGCGCCGCACTCGGCCGCCCCTTCGCCCTCGCCCTCGTCGCCGGCGGGCGGGCCAGGATCGGCTCGACCCTGCTCGCCCCTGTGGGCGACGATCTGGTGCCCGTCGAGGTCACCGACTCCGTCCTCTACGACCCGGAAGGGACCAAGCGCGATGGCTGAGCCCACGAACGACGCGCGCACCGGCCTGTCGGCACTCCGCGTGAGCCCTCTGGCGCATCTCGCGGAGCGGATGCGGGACGCGGCCGTCAGCGGGGCCCGCGGTGTCACGCTGGCCGAGTGGCCCTTCGTCAGCATGGTGAACGTGCGCGTCGACCCCGCCTCCGCCGCGGCGGCCCGCATCGAGAAGACCTTGGGGGCACCACTCCCCCGCGAGCACGGCCGGACCACCACCTCCGGCAGCCACACGGCGTGCCGGCTCGGACCCGACGAGTGGCTGGTGCTGTCCCAGGCCGAAGTGGAGCCCGTGGTGGCCGACTTGAGGGAGGCTCTCGCCGCGGATCCGGGTTCGGTCGTCGACGTCTCGGCGAACCGCACCACCCTCGAACTGAGCGGACCGGCCGCCCGGCAGGTGCTGGAGAAGGGCTGCCCGCTGGACCTGCATCCGCGGGTCTTCGGCCCGGGCCGGGCGGTGTCGACCACGGTGGGACCGATCGCGGTCCTGCTCTGGCAGGTCGACGACGGGCCGACGTACCGGCTGCTGCCGCGGTCGTCGTTCGCCGACTACCTGGCGCGCTGGCTCATCGACGCGATGAGTGAATTCCGCGGCCCCGAGCTGCCTTGACCGCGTCGGGCACAGCGGCCGCACGCGGTCCGTGTCGGCCCCTCCTCCCTCGGTGGGGCCGACACGGCGGCCCGGCGCTTCGTCAGTCGCCGGGCCGGTCATCCCACCCACGGACAGCCTCGCCGAGGTCATCACGACCCTTCGCGACACCGGCCAGGACATGAAGGCCACATGCCAGGAGGCCGCCCGCGGCTGCCTCGCCGTCAACGTCACCGAATGCTGAGACCTTGACTGATTCCCCGGCTTCCGCCGCGTCCCCCGCCCCTTCTCCGACCCACTCCTCGCCGACCGGCTCCGCCACGGCGCCGGTCGAGCACGTCCTCACCCTCGACTGCCCCGAGGCGCCCGGCATCGTCCACGCCGTCTCGCGGTTCCTCGTCGAGCACGGCAGCGACATCGTCGACAACCAGCAGTTCGGCGACCGTCGGGACGGCCACTTCTTCATGCGGGTGCACTTCGCCGCAGCCGGCGACGAGAACACCACGCAGTCGATGCGCGACGACTTCGCCGCCGTGGCCACCCCCTTCGCCATGCGGTGGCACCTCGAACCGGTCGGCACCCGCCGACGCGTGCTGATCATGGTGTCCCGCTACGACCACTGCCTCAACGACCTGCTCTTCCGCACCCGCAGCGGCGACCTGCCCATCGACGTGGTCGCGGTCGTCTCCAACCACCGCGACCACGAGGCACTCGTCACCTGGCACGACATCCCCTTCTTCCACGTGCCGGTCACCGCCGCGACCAAGCCCCGGGCCGAGGCCCGACTCCTCGACCTCATCGACTCGTTCGACGTCGATCTGGTCGTCCTCGCCCGCTACATGCAGGTGCTCTCCGACGATCTGTGCACCCGACTGCCCGGCCGGCTGATCAACATCCACCACTCGTTCCTGCCGAGCTTCAAGGGCGCCAAGCCCTACCACCAGGCCCACGACCGCGGCGTCAAACTCGTCGGCGCGACGGCCCACTACGTCACCGCCGACCTCGACGAAGGCCCGATCATCGCCCAGGAGGTCATCAGCGCGGACCACAGCCATACCCCCGAGGACCTGGCCGCCATCGGTCGCGACGCGGAATCGGCAGCCCTGGCCCGGGCCGTCCGCTGGCACTGCGAAGGCCGGGTGTTCGTCCAGGGGAGGCGGACGGTGGTGCTCCGCTGAGGGCAGCGGAGCACAGGGAAGAGGGGCAAGGGGGCAGACACCTGCTGTGGGTCTCACGACCTTCTGGCTGCCCGCTGCCTCCATGTCGGTTCCCACACCTCGACGTCCGGGGTTCGTGCCCGGGTCGCCTCCAGGTGGGCGCGGAACGCGTCGAGCACCGGGTGCCGGTTGTCACCGCGCCAGATCAGTGACATCGGGTAGACCGGCGTCGGGTTCCGCACCGGAATGCGCCGCAGGTCGTAGCTGTCGGGCCAGAGATAGCGCGATCCTTCGCCCACGAGGGTCGCGAGGTCCGCCGAGTCGGCGATCTCGTCCAGCAGCGCTTCGTTCCCGAAGACGGGCCCGACGACGTCGATCGTGAGACCGAATGCGGCGGCGAACTCGTCGTAGTAGTCGGCCCACTCGGTGCCGGGCGCCATGCCGGGCATCCAGATGCGGTGTCCGGCGAGTTGTGCGGGCGTGACGCTGTCTGCGTCGGCCAGCGCGTGGGAGGGGCCGACGAGCAGCTCGTGCGGGTCGTCGATCACTCGGGCGGTCTTGATCGAGGCCGGCAGGTGGTGCTCGGGGACGGTGATCGCGTGGAACGTCGCGTCGATCGTCCCGGCTTCGACGGCGGCGATCGCTGTGTCGACGTCGGCGTTCAGAGTGACGACGTCGAGCTCGATCTCGGGGCGCGTGCGGTAGAAATCCTGGAGGAGCACCGCCGGAGCGATTCGCCGGTTGAGGACGTCGACGCGCAGGGGACGCCGGCCGGGGCGCACGGAGGCGTCGGCCCGGTCCTCGGCCCGGAGAAGTTCTCGGGCGTGGGGCAGCAGCGCCTGGCCGTCGATGGTGAGCTCGGCCCCGCGCGGAGTGCGGGTGAACAGGCGCACTCCCAGATCCTTCTCCAGCACAGCGATGCGCTTGGAGACGGCTTGCTGGGTGATCGAGAGGGCTGCGGCGGCTTCCTGGAACTGGCCGGCGTCCGCAGCCGCGACGAAGGTGCGCACGGCGTTGAGATCCACCCGCCCACTCTATTCAGGCAGTGTCCGGGTGGTGATGACGGACCGGAGAGCGGAGGGCCACCGTGCCCACGGCCACGGCGTTGGCGGCGACGATCACGGCGATGGCCGTCCATGACGCCGGGGCGAGGTGCTGGCCGAGGATGAGGAGGCCCACCAGTGCGGCGCACACCGGGTTGACGCTCATGAAGATCCCGAAGAAGTGGGCGGGGACGCGTCGCAGCGCGAGCAGGTCGGTGAGGAAGGGCACCGCGGAGGACAGCACACCGGCCGCGAGCGCGCACAGGAGTGCGGCCGCGGTGGGCCGGTGCAGACACAGCGCGGTGACGCCGACCGGCACGTAGAGCGCACCGGAGACGAGTGCGGCGGCCGCGGATCCCTCGACCCCGGGCAGGCGCTGCCCCACGGTGCGGTTGAGCAGGATGTAACAGCCCCAGCACACCGCTGCCAGCAGGGCCAGGGCGATGCCGAGGTAGTCGGTGCTGGGCTGCGGCCGGGTGAGGACGAGCACGGCCGCGGCGGCGACGAGCGCGCAGACCAGATCGATGCGACGGCGGGAGCCGGCCAGGGCGACGGTGAGCGGCCCGAGGAACTCCAGGGTGACCGCAAGACCGAGTCCGATCCGGTCGATCGCCGTGTACAGCGTCAGGTTCATGGTCGCGAACACCACGGCCAGCCCCACCACCGGCCTCCACTGTGCGGCGGTGAACGCGCGCAGGTTCGGCCGCCCGGCGCTCAACAGCACTCCGGCGGCCACCCATTGGCGTACGGCGACCACACCCACCGGACCCAGAACCGGGAAGGCGAGTGCGGCGACGGACGCTCCGAGCTGGTTGGACAGGCCGCTCCCCAGCATCAGGGCCACCCCGGACCAGCGAGGCGAGGCGACCTGCGGTGCGGTGGACGCGGTCGGCTCCGCGCGAGCATCGGTTTTCATGACGCGACCATCCGCCGCACGCGCCCATGCGCAAAATGCATCCGACGCCGAACCTATACGCTGGGCGTATGGATGGTTCTCGGGATCTGGAGCTGCGGCATCTGCGCTGCCTGGTCGCGATCGTCGACACGGGAAGTTTCACCGACGCCGCGATCGAACTGGGTGTCTCCCAGGCGTCCGTCTCCCGCACCCTGCTGGCCTTGGAGCGGATCCTCGGTGTACGGCTCCTGCACCGCACCAGCCGTACGGTCGCCCCCACCACCGCCGGTGTCGAGGTCCTGGCCCGCGCCCGGCACCTGCTCGTCGAGGCCGACGAACTGGTCCGCCGGGCCACCACCGGTCACACCCGCCTGCGCATCGGCCACGCCTGGTCCGCGATGGGGCGGCTCACGGCCGAGTTCCAGCGCCGCTGGCGTGCCCGCCACCCCGATGTCGAACTCCATCTGATTCGCCACAACACCCCCACCGGCGGGCTCGCCGAGGGCCTGTGCGACATGGCCGTCGTCCGGACCGCCGTCGACACCCGGCGTTACGCTCACGCCCTGGTCGGGCACGAGCGCCGCTACGTAGCCCTGGCCTCCGACGACCCGTGGGCCAGGCGGCGCGGCATCCGCCTGTCGGAGATCCGCGAGCGCACCCTCGTGGTGGACCGCCGCACCGGCACCACCACCCTGGACCTGTGGCCCGAAGGGGCGGGCCCCGACGTGGAGTACATCCAGGACGTCGACGACTGGCTCGCCGCCATCGCCACCGGCCGCTGTGTCGGCGTCACTCCGCAGTCGACCGCCACCCAGTACCGCCGCGACGGCATCGCCTATCGCCTCCTGCGCGACACGGACCCCGTCGCCGTCCACCTCATCTGGCCCCAGCAGAGCCCGCATCCCGCCACCCACGCCGCCGTGGCCCTGCTGACCGATCTCTACCGCGAGGACGCGCAGAGCTCGGGAGCGTGAGGCCGGGACACGGTTGGTGCGGGTGTGCTCGTGGCCCGACGGCGCCCCGTCGAGATGTCCGGTGAACGTGGCGGAAGTGTGGACCTGCTGCGGTGTGCGACTTTCTGGCCACGCCGGTCGCGCGTCAGCCGGTCACTGCTCCCCGCGGGCCTTGAGCCAGTGGGCGGCCCTGGTCGGCGAGGCCTGGGACAGCCATGCGTCCTGGACGACCTCGGTCAGTTCCGTGAGGGTGAGTTCGCCGATCCGGGCGGCCCGGACGAGTACCGACAGGTGGCCGTCGAAATGCGGCGTGGTGAAGAACGGGGAGGCTCGGTCCTGCACCAGGGCCTGCTTGTCGGATTCGGACGGCACCCAGAAGACGATCACGTCCGGGTAGCGCTCGCCGGTCTCGGGGTCCACGGCATCGGGGCGAGGAGTGCGGAAGAAGACGAACGACTTGTGTCCGACCTGGTATACCGGGTTACCGGCGGATCCCTGGACGACCGTGACATGAGGCATCCCCAGTGCCAGCTCGTGCACGTCCTCGACCCGCGCCCGGCGCGATCTGGGCGACATGGCGGCAGGATACAAGGGGCACTCGGCGCGTTTCGGTCCGCGCGGACCGGAGTTTCGCCGGCCGGGACGCCGCACCCTCGCGCGCGACGCCAGGGCCGGGCGTCATTCACTGTCGCCACGGACCACGGCGGCGTAGCGGTCCCCGAGCGTGGTGCGAAGGTTCCTCAACCGCTGGGCGGCGACGGCCGCGACGTGTGATGAGGCGGGCTGGACGGCCGAGGTGAGCCACCAGCTCACGTCGGGCCGGCCATCGCGCGCATTCGAGCGGAGCAGGGCGTCGATCTCCGTCACGTGCCGCGCGAAGGCGGTCGCCCACTCCTGCTCGTCGGGGCGCAGGAACGGTGAGCGCCTGAGCAGCAGGAGATTGACCTGCGTCAGACGGTTCGTCACCTCCTGGTCGTCGTACTCGGTCACCAGGATGGACGATCGCTGCGACTCCTCGAGGTCGGAGAGCGCCTCCCACACTTCTTTGAGCGCTTCCACCCTCTGCACACGGAACTCGGCACGCTGTTCGCGCGCTTGGACACGTCGCCACTGCCACAGGCCTGTGAGGGTGGCCAGTACCGTTCCGATGAAGGTGAGAACTCCTACGGCGACCGTGTCGGAAACCATAGGGCGAAGCTACCGGGGTCCGCCCTCGGGAAACCGGCCTTCGGACAAGGTTGCGGCCACCCGGTGAAGACCGCCTCTGCCCGCGCGTCCGCTCAGCGCGGGCCGAGGTCTGCGAGGGTCACGCAGGCAGTCGCTCCAGCAGCGCCGCGAAATCGGTGTCCGGCGGCAGCGTTCCGAAGGCGAGCCCGCGGTCCCCGGCGAGCCGCGAGGCACAGAACGCTTCCGCGACGGCGGCCGGTGCGTGCCGGACCAGGAGCGCGCCCTGCAGCACGAGGGCCGCGCGTTCGATGACCCGGCGGGCCCGCAGCGGCGCGTCCTCGGTGAGGACGAGTTCGCCCTGCAACTCCCGCCAGGCCGCGTCGAGCCGGTCGTCGCGGCCCGCTGCGGCCTCGATCTCTGTACGGAACGCCGCCAGGGACTCGGGCTCACGGGCCAACGCCCGCAGCATGTCCAGGGCGTTGACGTTGCCGGAGCCCTCCCAGATGCCGTTGAGCGGGGCGTCGCGGTACAGGCGCGGCATGCCTGACGCCTCGTCATATCCGTTGCCGCCGAGGCATTCCAGGGCTTCGGCCACCGCTGCGGGCTGCCGCTTGCACACCCAGTACTTGGCGACCGCCGTGGCCAGGCGCAGGAAGGCCCGCTCGCCTTCGTCGCCGCGCTGGGCGCGGTCGGCGGCGCCGGCCAGGCGCAGCGCGAGCGTGGTGGCGGCCTCGGACTCCACGGCGAGGTCGGCCAGTACGTTGCGCATGAGCGGCTGGTCGATGAGCTTGGCGCCGAACACCGAGCGGTGACGGGCGTGGTGGGCGGCCTGGGCGAGGGCGGCTCGGGTGCCGGCGGCGGAACCGAGGACGCAGTCGAGCCGCGTCATGGTCACCATGTCGATGATGGTGCGGACGCCCTTGCCCTCGGCGCCGACGAGCCAGGCCACGGTGTCGTCGAACTCGGGCTCGCTCGACGCGTTGGAGCGGTTGCCGAGCTTGTCCTTGAGTCGCTGGATACGGAAGGTGTTGCGGCTGCCGTCGGGCAGGACGCGCGGGACCAGGAAGCAGGACAGGCCGCCGGGCGCCTGGGCGAGCACGAGGAAGAGATCGTTCATCGGGGCGCTGGTGAACCACTTGTGACCGCGCAGACGCCAGGTTCCGTCGGCCTGCTCGGTGGCGGAGGTGGTGTTGGCGCGGACGTCGGTGCCGCCCTGCTTCTCCGTCATCCCCATGCCGGCGAGCAGGCCCCGCTTGCCGCCCGGGGTGTGCAGACCGGGTTCGTAGACACGGCTGGTGAGCAGGGGCTCGTAGATCTTCGCCAGGTCGGGGGCGTGGCGCAGGGCGGGTACGACGGCGTACGTCATGGAGACGGGACAGCCGTGCCCGGCCTCGGTGCTGCTCCACACCATGAAGGCGGCGGCCCGCGCGACATGCGCGCCGGGCCGTTCGTCCGCCCAGGCGCTGCCGGCCAAGCCCTCTCCGACCGCCACGTCCATCAGGGCGTGGTACGAGGGGTGGAAGTCGACTTCGTCGATGCGGTTGCCGTAGCGGTCGTGGGTGCGCAGCACCGGCTCGTGGCGGTTGGCCTCGTCGGCCCAGCGCTGTACCTCCTCGCTGCCCGCGCGGCGGCCGATCCGGTGGAGGTCGTCGAGAGACCATGCGGCGCCCTCGCGGCGCACGCCCTCCAGGAGGACCGGGTCGTCGGCGATGTCGTGGCCGGCCAACGGCGGTACCTGGTTGGTCACTTCGTGCGTCACGGCGGTGGGATGGCTGGACATGGGGCCTCCTGCGGGCGAGCGGGTGGGAATCAGGCGGTCGGGGCGGTCGGGGCGCCCGCGCAGCGCAGCGCCGCGGCGGTGAGGTCGGTGAGGAGTTCCTCGGTGGTGTTCTCGTCCGGGGTGCCGAGCGGGTCGACGAGCACTTCGCCGATGGCTCCGGTCAGGGCGGCCGCGGTGATCTCGGCGTTCTGCGGGGGCAGCCGGCCTGTCTCCGTGCCCTCGCGCACCACCTCGGCCCACAGCGCGCGGTAGCGGCGGCGGAAGTCGAGTCGTTCGGCGCCGACCGCGGGTTCGGCGGGGGCGGCGAGCAGGGCGTAGGCGAGGCCGCGGTTCTCCAGGGCGCGGCGGGCGAAGACCTCGACGCCGCGGCGGAGCCGTTCGACGGGGTCGCCCGGACCGTGCAGCACCTCGCCCAGGACCTCGACCTCGCGTCCGGCGGCGCGCCGGAACACCTCCACGGCGAGCGCCGCCTTGGACGGGAAGTGCTGGTACACGGAGCCTGCCGCGATGCCCGCCGAGTCGGCGACGGCGGTCACGGACGCCTGTGACCAGCCCACTTCCGCCACGACCGAGGTCGCGCAGGAGATGAGGCGCTCTCTCGCGGCTTCGAGCCGACTGATTTCGGCTGGGGTCTTGCGGTAGGCCATGAAAGAAGTGAACCATGATTCAGAGTTTCCCGCCACGGTCGGTTTCACCGGCCCGGCTCGTCAGGAGAACGTGATGCACCTCAGCGCCCTGCTGGACAGAGTGGTTCGCTCGGCCGGCGACAAGGAAGCGGTCGTCTACCGCGAACAGCGGTGGAGCTACCGGGAGTTCGACGAAGCCGCCCGGCGCGCCGCGACGGTACTGAGCGAGGCCGGGCTGCGGCCGGGCGACCGTCTCGCGGTGATGACGTACAACACCCCCGCCTTCCTGTTCGCGGCGTTCGGCGCCTGGTACGCCGGCGCCACCCTGGTGCCCGTGAACCACAAACTGCAGACGGCCGAGGTGGCTCGCCAGCTGCGGCACTGCGGGGCCCGGCTGGCGCTCGTCGACGCGGAGATCGGCGAGCGGGCGACGTCGGCCGACGTAAAGGTGCCGTGGCTGGTCAGCCACCCCGACGGGGACGCGGGCACGCGCCCGGCGGACAGCTTCGAGTCCCTTGTGGCGCGCGCCGAGCCCTGGCGGGCGGAGCCGGGCCCGGACAGCGACATCGCGCAGATCCTCTACACCTCGGGCACCTCCGGGACCCCCAAGGGCTGTGTGCACACGCACCGCGGAATCGCCCTGACGGCGGGGCACACCGCGGACACGATCCCCCTCGTCCACGACGACCGGTTCCTGATCTGCATGCCGATCTGGCACGCGTCCCCCCTCAACAACTGGACCCTGGGCACGTTGCTGCGGGGGGCCACGGTCGTGCTGCAGCGCGAGTACGAGCCGCGCGGAATGCTGGAGACGATCCAGCGCGAGCGGGTCACCGCGATGTTCGGCGCGCCGATCGCGCTCATCGCCCCGGTGCAGGCCGTCGCCGACTTCGCCGACTTCGACCTGACGTCCGTGCGCGCCTGGATCTACGGCGCCGGGCCTCTGGACGCGGACACCGCGCGCCGGCTGATGCAGGCGTACGGCTCACAGGACTTCCACCAGGTGTACGGGATGAGCGAGATGGGCCCCGCGGGGACCTCGCTCTCCCCCGCCGAGCAGGTGACGAAGGCCGGATCGATCGGGCGCTGCGGCATGCCGGGTGTCGATCTGCGGGTCGTACGCCCCGACGGCGCTGACGCCGGTGCGGGTGAGACCGGGGAGATCTGGCTGCGCTCGGAGAGCCGGATGGTCGGCTACCTCCACGACGAGGCCGCCACCGCGGAGGTGTTCGCGGGCGACTGGTACCGCAGCGGTGACCTCGGCCGCGTCGACGAGGACGGCTTCGTCACGATCGTGGACCGGATGAAGGACGTGATCATCACCGGCGGCGAGAACGTGGCCTCACAGGAGGTGGAAGGCGTGCTGCGCGGCCATCCGGACGTGCTCGACGTCGCCGTCGTCGGCCGCCCGCACCCGCAGTGGGGCGAGACCGTGGTGGCCGTCGTGGTGCCGCGCGACGGGGCGGACCTGGACGTGACGGGCATGCGCTCATGGCTCGAGTCGCGGATCGCCCGCTACAAGATCCCGCGCGAGCTGGTCCTGCGCCGGGAGCTGCCGCGTACGCCGTCGGGGAAGATCACCAAGCATGTGCTGCGGGCCCAGCTGACCGCATCCGTGGAGTCGGCGCGGGCGGTGAGCGGCTGAGCGTCCACGCGCCGCGGGCCCGTGCGCGTCACCGTTCACGGCCCGCGTAGGGTCTGCGCATGACGGAGGAACAGGTGGAGCGGGCACGCCGGGGTCCGGGGCGGCCTCGCCAGGAACACGTCACGCGAGCCGTGCTCGACGCCGTCGTCGAACTGGTGGCGGAGAGCGGCATGACCGCGCTCACGATGGACGCCGTCGCGGCCCGCGCCGGGGTGAGCAAGCCGGCCATGTACCGGCGCTGGTCCACCAAGCAGGACCTGATCATCGCTGCGGCGGAGTCACGGATCGGGCCGCTGACCGTGCCCGACATGGGGGACTTCCGGGCCGAGCTGCGGGCCGTTCTGACGGCGCGCATGGAGGCCTACCGACAGCCCGGGATCGACCGTCTGCTGGCCGGAGTGATCGGTTCCGCCGCCGAGGCGGGGGCGGAACCGGGGGCCTATCGCGCCTACACGGCCCGCGTGATGAGCGAGACGCGACACCTACTGGAGCGCGGTGTCGCGCGCGGCGACGTCAGGCCGGACGTCGATGTGTCCGCCGCCTCGACGCTCGTGGCTGCGTCGCTGGTCTTCCGGATGGTCGGCGAGCAGCAGATGCCCGACGAGTCGCTCGTCGAGTCGGTGGTGGACCTGATCGGCCGGGCGGTCGACGCCGGCCCCCGCCCTTGAACTGACTGACGCCCGTCACCCCCTTTCGCGCAGGGCACTTCGTCGTGCCCGCGCGCACTTCGCCATGCCCGGATGCCGGTTCGACGGCCCCGGACGGCACCGGAAAAACAACCCCTCCGAACCTCTTGCACCCGCGCGATCCAATATCGATACTGCCGGTTACGTAATTAGTGTTCACCGTCAGGAGGAACCGCATGCAGGCCGTCGCGTCGACCCACGTGGCCAACCCCGAGCCCGTCATGGACAAGCCGCTCATGCATTACGGCCGCCGCGTCCTGGACCGTCTCGCCCCCGGCGCCGAGCAGTCCGCGTACCGGCTGATCGACATCGACCCGCTCACCCCGCACTTCGGCGCCGTGCTCGGCGGCGTCGACCTGACCCGGCCCATCTGCGACGAACTCGCCACGGAGCTGCGGCAGGCGCTGCTGGAGTGGAAGGTGATCTTCTTCCGCGGCCAGACAGGCTTCACCGCCGAGCACCAGCTCGCGCTGTCGGGCATCTGGGGCCCGCCCGAGGCGAACCCGTTCTTCGCGAAGACCGGGACCCCGGGCATCTCCCGGCTCGCCAAGGACGCGAAGGCCGCGGGCAACAAGAACATCTGGCACAGCGACCACTCGTTCATGGTCAACCCGTCCCTCGGTGCCGTTCTGCGCGCCGTGGAGGTGCCCGCCGCGGGCGGCGACACGATGTGGGCGGACATGGGCGCCGCCTACGACAACCTTCCCGAGGACCTCAAGGAGCGCATCGAGAGCCTCACCGCCGTCCACGACTGGGAGGCCAGCTGGGGCGCCCTCATGAACGACGAGCAGAAGGCAGCCTTCCGGGAGAGCTGGCCGCAGGTCGAGCACCCCGTCGTGGTGCGCCACCCCCGCAGCGGCCGCAAGACCCTGTACGTGAACGAGCCGTTCACCCGGTACATCAAGGGCCTGTCCGAGGCGGAGAACCGTGAACTGCTCGACATCCTGGTCCTCCAGGCGCGCATCCCCGAGTTCCAGATCCGCTTCCGCTGGGAGCCCGACTCGATCGCCGTCTGGGACAACATCGCCGTCCAGCACTACGCGGTCAACGACTACTTCCCGCAGCGCCGGGTGATGGAGCGCATCGCCATCGCGGGTGTCCCGCTGTCCTGAACGCCCTCCCGCCTCTTCCTCAGGAGTACGCATGACCGCGGTACCGACCGTGCCCCCGCACCCGACACGGACCACCGGAGCCACCGGAAACAGCGGCAGCAACCGGCGCGCCTGGACGGTGACCGTCCTACTGGTGGCCTTCATGATGGTCAACTTCGCGGACAAGTCCGTCCTCGGCCTGGCCGCCGACGAGATCCGCGCGGACCTCCATCTGAGCGCCACTCAGTTCGGGCTGGCCAACAGCGCGTTCTTCCTGCTCTTCTCCGTGGCCGCGGTCGTGGCCGGGCTCGCCGCCGACCGGATGTCGCCGAAGCTGCTGCTCCTGCTGATGGCCGTCCTGTGGTCGGTCGCCCAGGTGCCCGCGGCCATCGGCGGCGGCCTCGCCGTCCTGGTCGCCTCGCGCGTCTTCCTCGGGGCGGCCGAGGGCCCCGCCTTCCCCGTCGCCCAACAGGCCACGCTGGCCTGGTTCCCCGACCACCGGCGCAATCTGCCCGGCGCGCTGATCACACTCGGCGTCACTCTCGGCGTGATCGTCTCTGCGCCGGGCCTGTCATGGGTGATCCAGCACCACGGGTGGCGGTCGGCGCTGTGGGTGCTCGCGGGCGCGGGGCTGGTGTGGGCGGCGGCCTGGGCGCTGCTCGGTGCCGATGGGCGCCACGGTGTCGTTCCGGTACGGGACGGGCGACCGCAGGAGACGCGGGCGCCTGTCCCGTACCGGAGGATCTTCGCGAGCCGTACCTGGATCGGCGCCACCCTCGCCTACTTCACCAGCTACTGGAGCGTGGCTCTCATGCTGGTCTGGCTGCCGTCCTACCTGCGCAACGCGCTCGGCTACTCGGCCCATACGGCGGGCATACTCGTCGTCGCGCCCTGGACGATCGGTGCCGTCGCGCTGCTCGCGCAGGCAGGTGTCACCGGCCGGCTGATGCGGCGCGGTACCGGCAGCCGCCGCGCCCGCGGCTGGGTGGGCGGCTGGCTGCTGGCCCTGGGCGCCGCCTGCTGTCTGGCCCTGCCACTGATCGACGGCTCGCATGCGAAGACCGTCCTCATCTCCCTCGGCTTCGGTCTCGGAGGCTCGTACGCCACGATCGCCGCAACCACCGTCGCCGAGCTCGCCCCGCCCTCCCGCAACGGAGGCGCCCTGGGCACGATGAACGCGGTGGTGACGGCGGCCGGTCTCGGCGCGCCGGCCGTCGTCGGTGCCCTCGTCGACGCCCAGGGCACCGGGGGCTACCAGAACTCCGTGCTGCTGTCCGGACTGCTCCTGGCTGTCGGAGCCGCAGCCTCCTTCCTGCTCGTCGACCCGGCGCGGGACATCCCCCGACTGACCCCCTGACGCGACGCCCCACCCCCGATCGCGCACACCCCCACAGGAGTTGACCACGTGACCGCCGCACCCGCACTCGACGCCGCACCTCTCGACCTCGCCCTCAGCGACCTGCGTGAAGGCGCCGGCTCCTGGACCGCCGTACCCCTGCCCGAGCGGATCGCCCTGCTGGAGCGGACGCTTCCGCGGATCGCCGACGGCGCTCCCGGCATGGTCGCCGACGCCGCCCGCGCCAAGGGGTACGACGCGGACTCCGGCTGGGCCGCCGAGGACTGGGTCGCCGCGCCCTGGGCACTGGCGCAGACCGTGGGCGCGTACCTGCATGTGCTGCGGCGCCTGGCCGCCGGGCACGACCCGGTGCCCGCCAGGTCCGTCCGCACCCGCGAGGGACGTACCGTCGTCGGCGTCTTCCCCGCCACGGCCACGGACCGCCTGCTGCTCAACGGCTTCACCGCCGAGGTGTGGACGCTTCCGGGCACGACCCGCGAGCAGCTCATGGCCCGCGCGGCGGGCGAGTACCGCGGGCGGCCGGGCGAACCGGCCGTCGCGCTGGTGCTCGGCGCCGGGAACGTCGCGGCGATCACGCCGCTCGACATCCTGCACAAGCTGTACGCAGAAGGCCAGGTCGTCCTCGCCAAGATGAACCCGGTCAACGCCTATCTCCGCCCACACTTCGAGAAGGTGTTCGCCGAGTTCGTGGAGCGTGGCTGGGTCCGCTTCGTCGACGGAGGCGCGGCCGAAGGCGCCTACCTCACGACCCACGAGGAAGTCGACACCATCCATGTCACCGGCAGCGAGCGCACCCATGACGCCATCGTGTGGGGCACCGGCGCGCGGGCCGAGGAACGACGGCGCGCCGACACGCCGGTCAATGACAAGCCATTCACCAGTGAGCTCGGCGGCGTCAGCCCCTGCATCGTGACGCCGGGCCCGTGGAGCGCGGCGGACTTCCGGTTCCAGGCCGAGCACATCGTGACCAGCAAGCTGAACAACTCCGGCCACAACTGCGTCGCCAGCCAGATCCTGCTCGTGCCCCGCCACTGGAACGGGACGGAGCGGCTGCTCGCCGAGATCCGGCATGTCCTGCGCGCACTGCCGCAGCGGGACGACTACTACCCCGGCGCGGCCGACCGCCTCGATTCGGTGACCGGCGCCCACCCCGAGGCCGAGGCCTACGACGACACGTGCCGCCTCCTCGTCCCGGACATCACCGACGCCGACGACCCGATGCTCACGGACGAGGTGTTCGCCAGCGCCTTGGGCGTGGTGCGTCTACCGGGCGACGACGCGCCCCAGTTCCTGCGCGCCGCCACCGAGTTCGCCAACGACAAGCTGCCCGGCACACTCGGCGCCACCCTGCTGGTGCACCCCCGCACCGAACGCGCCCACCGCGCCGCCGTCGACGAGGCCGTCGCGGCGCTGCGCTACGGCACGCTCGGCGTCAACTGCTGGTCGGCGTTCGGCTTCCTGCTGGGCTACACCCCGTGGGGCGCCCACCCCGGACACACCCGTCAGGACATCGGCAGCGGCATCGGGTTCGTCCACAACGCGTTCATGCTGGAGGACATCGAGAAGACCGTGCTGCGGGCCCCCTTCGCACCGGCGCCGCGCGGCCTGTTCACCGGCTCGCCGTCACTGTCGCCGCGCCCGCCCTACTTCGTCACCAACCGCACCGGACGCACGACGATGGAACGTCTCACGGCCTATGCCACCGACCCGAGCGCGAGCAGGCTGCCGGGCGTCTTCGCTTCGGCCCTGCGCGGCTGAGCGGGCTCCGCTCACCACGCCTCCGTCTCGGGTGCCCGGGGCAGGTGGGGTGTGACGTCACGCTCCCGGGCCCTCAGGCGCAGGGCGAGCAGCGGGAAGACGAGGACCGAGATCATCGCGGCGCCGACCAGGGCCGCCGCCTCACTCTTCTTCACGACACCGTCGGCCACGCCGATCGCCGTGATGGCCACGACGAGCGGAAGGCAGGTGGAGGAGTAGATCGTCAGCGCCCGGCGGCTGAGCGGTGACAGGTCCCGCGGCGCGAGTACGTACGTCGGCAGTCCCCGTACGACCACGAAGAGAACGAGGAAGACCGGCAGCAGCAAGAGTGCTCGACCTCCGTCGAGGAGCGACGCGAGGTCGAACTCGATGCCGGTGACGACGAAGAAGAGGGGGACGAGAAAGCCAAAACCCATCGCCTCCACCCGGGTCAGAATCACCTCGCTGCTCTCCGGCGCCGCGCCCTGGAGCACGAGCCGGGTGAGCAGTCCGGCGGCGAAGGCGCCGAGGAGCACGTCGAGGCCGAGCTCCTGCGACAGCGCCAGCATCGCCACCAGCAGGAGCATCACGAACCGCACCGCGAACTGCGCGCTGGTGTGCAGGGTGCTGCGGATGATCCGGCTGAACCACGGCCGGCGCGGGCGCAGAGCCAGGAACACGGCGCCGGCCGTGATGGCGGCGAAGACGGCGAGCACCACCGTGGCCGCCCCTGGTGTGCGGCCGCTGAGCAGTACCGCCATGGCGATGATGGGCCCGAACTCCCCGACCGCCCCGAACGCCATCATCACCGTGCCGAACCGGCCCTCCAGATCCCCGCTGTCCCGCAGGATGGGCAGCACCGTACCCAGCGCCGTACTGGTCAGCGCGGTGCCGAGGATGACGGCCCGCGCCCAGTCCAGGCCCGTCAGGGCCATTGCCACGCCCAGCCCCAGAGCCAGGGAGAGCACCCAGGCCCAGACGGATCGGCGCAGCGTGTCTCCTCGGATGGCGGCGAACTGGATCTCGTACCCGGCCAGAAAGATGAGCATCGACAGGCCGAGGTCCGAGAGGACGTCGATGACCTCTCCTCCGTGCGCCCAGTCGAGTACGTCGGGACCGATGAGGATCCCCAGCACGATCTCGAAGATGACCACGGGGATGCGGACCCACCGGCCGACGCCGTGCGCCAGCAGCGGTGCCAGAACGGCGGCCGTCATGATGAGGATGAGCGTTCCCGCCTGGCCCACACCGTCCCCCTGTTCCGAACCGGATCATGCTTTTTACGACCATCGGCCGCGCGGGCGTCCGGCGCATGCGCACGCGGACCGTGCGGGTGAGGACGCTGGCACGGAGCCGGGGTCGGTGGTACGAGGCCACGACCGCCCGGACGAACCAGCCCATTGTGCACTTGGCCACGTGAGCCTGGGTGGCCCCTCGATTGCCCGGGTGCACCCGATCGCCCGCGGTCCCGATCAGCACGCGGTGCAGCGCCCATCGGCCCGGACCGCTACGTGTCTTTCTCCAGCCGGTTCCGCCGAGACGCGTTCAGCCTCGCGGCCTGGCGCGTGAGGTGGTCGCGCTCGGCGAGGTGGGGTGCCTTCCTGGCCGCCTCCGCGTACAGCCGTGCCGCCGTCGCCAGATCGCCGGCGCGCTCGTGGAGGTACGCCGCCACCGCGGTATGGCGCGGCAGCGAGTCGCTCAGCTCCGCGAGCGCCGCCAGGCCGGCGCGTGGTCCGTCGGCCTCGCCGACGGCCACTGCGCGGTTGAGCCTGACGACCGGACTGTCCGTCAGGCGCGCGAGCTCGTCGTACCACTCGACGATCTGGACCCAGTCGGTCTCCTCGGCGGCCGGCGCGTCGGCGTGGAGCGCCGCGATGGCGGCCTGAGCCTGGAACTCGCCCAGACGGTCCCGGGCGAGGGCGGCCTGGAGGATCACGACCCCCTCGGCGATCGACTCGGTGTCCCAGCGGGCGCGGTCCTGTTCGGCGAGCGGCACCAGGCTGCCGTCGGGCGCCGTGCGAGCGGCGCGCCGGGCGTGGTGGAGCAGCATGAGGGCGAGCAGCCCCCTCACCTCGGGATGGTCGATCGCCGCCGCGAGCTGCCGGGTGAGGCGGATGGCCTCGGCGGCGAGGTCCACATCGCCGGTATAGCCCTCGTTGAAGACCAGGTAGAGGACGCGCAGCACGGTGGCGACGTCGCCGTGCCGGTCGAACCGCACGCCGGAAACGGTGCGCTTGGCCCGGCTGATGCGCTGCGCCATCGTCGCCTCGGGCACCAGGTAGGCCTGGGCGATCTGGCGGGTGGTGAGACCTCCGACGGCGCGCAGGGTGAGCGCGACGGCGGAGGACGGCGTCAGCGACGGGTGGGCGCACAGGAAGTAGAGCTGGAGCGTGTCGTCGGCCGCGGCCACGGGGCCGGGCGCCGGTTCGTCGTCGACGAGGTTCTCACGCCGGCGGCGGGCGGCGTCCGACCGGGTCGCGTCGAGGAACTTGCGCCAGGCCACGGTGACCAGCCAGCCCTTCGGGTCGCGCGGCTGCTCGACGGGCCAGACGCGGACCGCCTCGACCAGTGCGTCCTGTACGGCGTCCTCGGCCGCCGCGAAGTCGGCTCCGCGGCGGACGAGGATCGCGAGCACGCTCGGCGTGAGGCTCCTGAGCAGGGCCTCGTTCACCTGAGTGGTCACGTGGGAGGTCACTCCGTGATGGTGGGCGGCTCGGTGAGGAACGGGCGCAGTTCGAGCCACTCGTGGATCGGCCTCCCGCCCGCCCCGGGGGCGGCCGACAGTTCCCCGGCCAGTTCGACGGCGCGCTCGTAGGTGTCGACGTCGATCACCATCCAGCCGGCGATGACGTCCTTGGTCTCGGCGAACGGTCCGTCGGTGACCGGCGGGCGCCCCTCACCGTCGTAGCGCACCCACGCCCCCTCGGGGGCGAGCGCCTGGCCGTCGACGAACTCGCCGCTCTTCTCGAGCCGGTCCGCGAAGTCCCGCATGTACTGCATGTGCGCCGAGATCTCCGCGGGCGTCCACTGCTCCATGGGGACGTCGTTGACCGCGGCCGGAGCTCCCCGGTAGTGCTTCAGCAGCAGGTACTTGGCCATCGTGTTCTCCTCGGTGGTGGTGCGCCCCATTGTGGTCGCGTTCACCCCGGGGACGGAGCGGACCACGGGTTCTCGACATCGCGGTCGACATCTTTTTTCTGGTTCTCCCGGGTGGGCCCGGTGAGCGGCGTCTGCCGGGGCCGGGGCGGTCCCACGCCGCCCATCAGGATCAGTTGTTCCGCAGAGCGGCAAGGGTTGTGTCGAGGGCGGTGCGGTCGGTGCGGTTGTACGGAAGCTTCCCGAGCAGGGTGGCCATGGCGCAGCTGTTGGAGAGCGCGGAGTAGACGAGGCCGGCGGCGATGCCCGCGGAGAGCAGTTGGAAGGCGGGGTGGATCACCAGTCCCAGGAGCAGGCCGAGGAGGACGGCGGAACCCGCGGTCAGGCGGACTTGGCGGTCCATGGCCCACTTGGGTGCCGCGGTGGCGGCGGGACGGTGCAGGTCTCCTCCCGCCGCGGCCCAGGCGGCGGTTCCGCCTTCGAGGCCGGCGGCAGGGATGCCGTTGCGGGACAGGGTGACGCCGGCGTTCTGCGAGCGGGCGCCGGAAGCGCAGACCAGCAGAATGTCGCTGCGGTCGGCCGCCTCACGGAGGGTGGGCAGCGCGTGTTCGAGGTCGTCGAGGGGGATGTTGTGGGCGCCGGGCAGGTGTCCGCCGGCGTACTCGCCGGGGGTGCGTACGTCGATGACGACCAGGGTGTGCAGGCGTTCCCGGACGGCGGCGGTGGTGAGGGTGGTGGGCGTATTCATGGGTTGGTGTCGTGTCCTTCGGTTCTGGCGGGGCTGGGTCAGATGAGGCTGTCGAGGAGCATGAAGGCGGCAACGGCCAGCAGGACGTAGGCGAAGACGTGCTGCAGGCGGTGGCCGGAGATCTTCGCCGCGAGGCGCTTGCCGTCCCACGCGCCGAGGATCGCGGCCGCCGTGAAGGGGGCGATGACGGCCCAGTCGAGGCCGTCGGCGGTGCCGGTGCGGGTGGCCAGTGCGGCGAGCGAGTTGATGACGATGACGAGGAGACTCGTGCCGACGGCGGTCTTCATGCGCAGGCCGAGGATGCCGACCAGGGCGGGCACGGCGAGGAACCCTCCGCCGACGCCGAGCACCCCCGTGACGGCGCCGAGCCCGGCGCCGGACCCTGCCGCTCTGGGCGGCCGCACGGGGCGGTCCTGTGCGGGGCGGTCCTGTGCGGGGCGGTCCTGTGCGGGGCTGCCTTGTGCGGGGCCGTCTTGTACCGAGTTGCCTTGTGCGGGGCTGGCTGGCACCGGGCTGCCATGTGCGGAGCCGGCCGGCACCGGGCTGCCCTCTGCGGGGCCGTTTTGTGCCGGGCGGCCGGGACGGAGCATCCGCCAGGCGGCGAGTGCAGCTATCACCGAGAAGGCGACCGTCAGTGCGGTGGCGGGGATGTGGCCTGCCGCCAGGCCGCCGAGCATGGCCGGGCCGATTCCCGCGGCGGCGAACAGCAGGCCGGACCGCCAGCGGACGTTGCCGTCCCGCGCGTGAGCGGCCAGTGAGCTGATGGATGTCAGGGTGACGATGATCAGGCTCGCGGTGGTGGCGGCGACGGGGGTGAAGCCGAGCAGGTAGATCAGCGCGGGCACGGCCAGGACGCTGCCGCCCCCGCCGAGTCCGCCCAGTGCCAGGCCGACCACAGCGCCTGCCACCAGGGCAAGGATGAGCACGCTCATATGTGATCGGGGTCGGGACCGAGGCCCCGGTCGAGGCCGAAGCCGGGGCGGGGGCGGGGAAGGGACATGGCGGGACCAGGACTCCTACTGGTGTCGTTCAAGGGGCTCAGGCTGGTGTCGTTCAAGGGGCTCAGGCGGCGACGCTGACGGTCAGGCCGGCCTCTGCCGCCCGGTCGAAGCCGTCGTCGACGGCGACCACGTCGCGCCCGGCCGCGTCCAGCAGCGAGGCCGCGATCCCGGCCCGCATACCGCCGGCGCAGTGCACCCACACCTGCCCGGCGGGCACCTCGTCGATCCGCTGGTGCAGTGCGTGTACAGGAATGTGGACCGAGCCCTCGACGTACCCGTCGGCGCGCTCGGAGTCGCGGCGCACATCCAGGACCACCGGCGGCACCTCGGCCCGGGACAGCTCGGCGGCCAGGTCGGCGAAGACCGCCCGGCGGAACGACGCCGGAACCTGGCCGGGACGCAGCCAGTCGGACGGGCTGCCGGTGGCGGCCGCCGCGGGGTGGTCGATCCCGACCCGGACCAGTTCGCGCTGGGCGTCGGCGAGTTGCTGGGGAGTTTCGGCGAGCAGGGTGACGGGTTTGCCCCACGGGATCATCCACGCGAGGTAAGTGGCGATCTTGCCGTCGCCCTCGAAGTTGAACGAGCCGGCGACATGCCCCTGGGCGAACGCGACGCGGTTGCGCAGGTCCACGAC
Organism: Streptomyces sp. NPDC055955; assembly: GCF_042270245.1. Lineage (NCBI taxonomy): Bacteria > Bacillati > Actinomycetota > Actinomycetes > Kitasatosporales > Streptomycetaceae > Streptomyces > Streptomyces sp. NPDC055955. Next base: position 188,506 of record NZ_JBHJYS010000004.1, on the reverse strand, counting down.
CCATTCGCCGGCCGCGAGCCGCGCTTCGATCTCCTGGGCATCCGCGCGCCGGGGGGCGGTCAGGTCGACGGGGTCCGGGCCGGCGGAGTTGGCCGGGCCCATGTGCGCGTAATAGGCGGGGACGTCCTCCAGGCCGGCCAGCAGACCGGCGAGGAAGGAGTCGACGTCCTGGACCAGGGCCGCGTTCACGGCCTTCTCCCGGCCGATGGTGCTCGTCTCGCCCTCGGCCTGCCCGGAGGAACAGAAGCTGCCGAAGCCGTGGGTGGGCAGGATCGAGGTGTCATCGGGCAGCTCGGCGGCGAGGCGGTGCGCGGAGGCGTGCTGGGCGCGGGCCAGTGCCTCCGTGAGGCGCGGTTCGACCAGGTCGGGGCGGCCCACGGTGCCCATCAGCAGGGATCCGCCGGTGAACGCGGCGACCGGCGTCCCGGCTTCCTCCAGGACGTACGCGGTGTGGTGCGGGGTGTGGCCGGGGGTCGCCAGGGCCCGCACGGACAGTTCCTCGTCGATCTCGATGACGTCGCCGTCGTGGACCGGGACACGGGCGAAGGCGACCTGCGCGGCGGCGGGCACCAGGTAGACGGCGCCGGTGACCCGGGCCAGTTCCAGGCCGCCCGTCACGTAGTCGTTGTGGATGTGCGTCTCCACCACGTGCGTGATGCGCGCGCCGCGGCGCGCGGCCGCCGCGATCACCTGGTCGATGTCACGCGGCGGATCGACCGCCATGGCGGCCCGGGCGCCCCCGACCAGGTAGTGCCGGTTGCCCAGCCCCTCGATCTCGATGGTGTCGACGAAGAACATGTGCCGTTCACTTCCTCTGATGAATACCCCCCCGGGTATTGATGCCACCGTAACAGATTACCCCCGGGGGTATACTCGGAGGAGATTTCGCCCCGTTCATCCGGACTCGGGGATCCCGACACCGCGCCCGGCCTCGAACGCGGCAGCGGGCAGACTGGACCTCGCGCTCGTCCAACTCACCAAGGAGCCCAACGGATGACCCCGACCGTGCCGAACCCGGCCCCCAAAGCCACCGCGGCCACCACCGCCGACGACGAAGCCTCCGCGCGCGCCGTGCTCAACCGCCTGCGTCGCGCCCAGGGACAGCTGGCCGGAGTCATCACGATGGTCGAAGAAGGCCGCGACTGCCGGGACGTCGTCACCCAGCTCGCCGCGGTCAGCCGCGCGCTGGACCGCGCCGGCTTCAAGATCGTCGCCAGCCGCATGCGCGAATGCCTGACCGCCACCGAGGACGGCGGCACGCCCGCCATGAACGAGGCGGAGCTGGAAAAGCTCTTCCTCACGCTGGCCTGATCACAGCCAAGGGGGGGTGGGACACCCGCGACCCGCCCCCGGCAATACCCTCCACTCCGGAACACCGCCGCCCCGAAAGCCCCCCCCCCGCAGACGACAGCCCACGGGCTGAGCGCACCATGCCGTCCGTGCGCCCGTGCGCCCGCGGCGCGTCGGCGCACGCCGTCACAGGGCGGGACAGCTCGCGGAACTACTGTCGACCGCATGGACGGTGATCGCGGAACATGGAGCAAGTGTTCTCTTGCCGGCGCGGTGTTTGCCGTGTGTATGGCCGGGACCACCCTGCCGACCCCGCTCTACGGGCTCTACCAGGACAAGTTCGGGTTCTCCGAGCTGACGGTGACCGTCGTCTACGCGGTGTACGCCTTCGGGGTCATCGGTGTGCTGTTGCTGGCGGGCAACGCATCGGACGCCGTCGGGCGGCGGCCGGTGCTGTTGTGGGGCCTGGGGTTCGCGGCGGCCAGCGCCGTCTGCTTCCTCAGCGCCACCGGGCCGGCGTGGCTGTTCGCGGGGCGGCTGCTCTCGGGGTTTGCCGCCGGGCTGTTCACCGGGGCCGCCACCGTGTACGTGATCGAGCTGGCTCCGCGCGGCGGTGGCCCCCGGGCCACGTTCGTGGCGACCGCCGCCAACATGGGCGGGCTGGGCTGCGGTCCGCTGCTCGCCGGGCTGCTCGCCCAGTACGCCGCCTGGCCGCTGTACCTCCCCTTCGCCGTGCACCTCGCGCTGGTGGCCGCCTCGGCCGCCGTGCTGCTGTGGCTGCCGGAGACCGTGGCCGAGCGGCGGGCGCTGAGCACGGTGCGACCGCAGCGGCCGAGCCTGCCCCCTCAGGTGCGGCCGGTGTTCGGGCCCGCGGCGATCGCCTCGTTCGTGGGGTTCGCGTTGTTCGGGGTGTTCACCTCGGTCAGTCCGGCGTTCCTCTCCGAGTCCCTGGACGTGGACAACCACGCCGTGAGCGGCTTGGTTGTGGCGCTCGCCTTCTTCGCCTCGACCGCGGGGCAACTGGCGGTCACCCGGGTCGGGATGGAGCGGTCCCTGCCGCTGGGCTGTGCCGCGCTCCTCGCCGGTCTGGCGCTGCTCGCGGGCGCGTTGCGCTGGGACCTGCTGCTCCTGGTGGTGCTGAGTGCGCTCGTCGGCGGTACGGGGCAGGGACTGGCATTTCGTGCGGCGCTCGGCACGGTGGCCGAGGCGTCTCCCCCGGACCGTCGCGCGTCGGTGGTCTCCACGCTGTTCGTGGTGGCGTACGCGGGCATCTCCGTACCGGTCATCGGTGTCGGAGTGCTGACCGGCCCGATCGGCCTGGAAGGTGCCGGGCTCGTGTTCATCGCGGTCATGGCGGTCCTGGTGTCGACCGCGGGTGTCTATCTGGTCCGGCGGCCGCGTCGTACGACAGCTGAGCACGCACGCCCCGCCCCGTAGCGTCTGCGCCCGGCGCGATCGGGCGGCCGCCGACGCAACGAAGCCCTGCCCACCTCGTTGGTCAACCCATGAAGATCACCATCGCGCGGCGCCGGCTGCGCCTCATGGCGGCTGCCGTCGCCGCCCTGCCACTGGGGCTCACGGGCGCCACAAGCTCGCCAGCCGAGAGCTCCGCCGCGGTCGGTTGCCCGACGGCGGAGCTCTTCGCCACCGACAACACCGCGGTCATCACCGACCCGGACGCCCCCCGCCTTCGGACCCGTCTCACACGCTTCGACCACGAAGTGCGCGGGATCATGCGCGCCAACGGGGCCGCACCCGTCGCCTCGCAGCTCCTGGAGGGTGTCTTCTGGTCCGGCGAACTCCAGCAGGCCACCTACGAGCGCTCACGCGAGTTCGACATCGGCAGGGTCGGCCGTGACGGGCTCGACCACATCGCCGGCGTCATCGCCACGACGTACCGTCAGGAGTCCGTGCTCACCTTCCGCTGCCTGCCGCGCACATCGCCGCAGACGGACGCGCTCGAGATCGAGGCGCCCGGCGTCAGCGCGAGCCGGCTGCACGACGAGCTGGTCGCGGACCCGGTGGCCCGCGACGAACTCGGCGGCGGCTCGGTCACCGTCGACGGCCGGCTCATCCTCGTCGCCCCGCTCGCCGACCTGCCACTGGCCCGGGAATTCGCGGCCAAGCTCGGTGTCGACCGGCGGACGGCCCAAGTGCACTACGGCGACAGGGAATTCGTGAGTCGAACCAGGAGCGTGCCGGCACTCTCACGGCCTAGGGCCTGTCGTCATATTCCCGTCGTCCGCCCGAGGGGCGGGCCCGGCGGCGTCTGGTGCGTGCGATCGCAAGGCGCCGGAGAGTCCTTGTAGCGGAGCTACAAGGACTTTTCGGCAACGTCGCATGGGGGTCCCCCCTGCTCGAGCAAAGCCGAGAGCTAGGGGGAGTGCGTGCCAGACGCCGCCGGGCAGACGGGAATGTGACGAAAGGTCCTAGGCACCACCGGCTCGCCCGTTCGGCCCCGCGGGGTGCTCGGCCGGACCGGGTGCCGGCCGGGCGCCCGCATGGCCGTTGAGCGCATAGGCCATCTGGTACCGCGCCTCTTCGGCCACCAGGCGGGCCTCCGCCACGACGTCACCGCGTTCACGTACCAGGCTCTCGTAGACCGGCAGATGGTCGTTTCCGGTTGAGCTGGGATTCACAGGGCTGGTCCTTCTCGGTATGTGGGGCGGCCGTCCGGCAATGCGGGCTCAATCGCCGTCACACGCGGTTGAGCCGCGCGGCGATCCCGTGCCCGACCAGCAGGTAAATCACTGCCGGCAGGCCGTAATTGAGGAGAACGCGAAGGCCTTCCGTGTCCATGGTGAAAACATCCTGTGACCACCAGGCCAGCCAGTCGGCCGTTCCGTGCACGAATCCGACGAAGACGTTGCCCTGGTTGGCTCCGAGCAGGTAGAGCAGAATCCACAGACCCAGGAACGCGGCGGCTATGTCGGCGATGGTGTGGATGACCAGCCCCGCCCGCCGGGCACCGCCCTCGCGCCGCTCAGGGCGCCGAGGCTGCTGCGGGGGCTGCGGGGGTTGCTGGTACTGGTCGTAAGGGTGGGGTCCGGCCATCGGGTCGGTATTGCTCATGGGAATCCAATCTGACGCGTGTGCTTTGCAGGTCGAGACAGGGGCGAAATCGCCTCCTGGATCTCTCAGGTCTATAGCCTGCCGCACCACGCACACCAGGCGTCGCGCGGGCCCGTACAACTCTGCGTCACCCAACCGCCATCGCGTTACACGGGCATCGGAATATCCCAAATATGGCCAGGTATTCGGCAACTTGCCTCAATGCGCGAGCGGGGGATCCATTTCACCGACGGACGCCTCATACCCGTGTGCCCATTTCGTGTGTCTCACGTGATGCCTTTATGTGAATAGGTCACGCACTGTTCACGCCTCGGCGGACGGCCGGCATCGGGAGCCGATTTCAATCATGTGCCGAATCCACCGAGTTGGGGTGATTGTGCCGCCGTCCACAGCCGCCCCGTTCGGATGCGCCCGGGACGGTGGTTCGCCCGGCGACCGGACGGGCAGACGTTCCAAGTTCCACCGATCTGCGCCACGCCCCTGTGACGTAGTGCACCTGGATGTCTGGAGCGCAGAGGTGGCATGATCCGGGAGCGTGACGCCCCGCAACCCGACAGTTCGCCCATTCCGGGCGACGGAAGGACATGCGCATGTTCCGTAAGGTGCTCGTCGCCAACCGCGGAGAGATCGCGATCCGGGCGTTCCGCGCCGGCTTTGAGCTAGGGGCTCGAACCGTCGCGGTCTTCCCCCACGAGGACCGCAACTCCCTGCACCGGATGAAGGCCGACGAAGCCTACGAGATCGGCGAGGCCGGGCACCCCGTGCGGGCCTACCTCTCCGTCGAGGAGATCATCCGAGCGGCGCGCAAGGCGGGCGCCGACGCCATCTATCCCGGGTACGGCTTCCTCTCCGAGAACCCCGAACTGGCCCTCGCGTGTGAGCGTTCCGGCATCACCTTCGTCGGGCCGAGCGCGCAGACGCTGGAACTGACGGGGAACAAGGCGCGGGCCGTGGCCGCGGCCCGCGCGGCCGGCGTCCCGGTCCTCGGCTCCTCCCAGCCCTCCACCGACGTCGACGAACTGGTCCGGGCGGCCGAGGATCTCGGTTTCCCTCTCTTCGTGAAGGCCGTGGCCGGGGGCGGCGGACGCGGCATGCGGCGCGTCGAGGACGCGGCGACGCTGCGCGAGTCGATCGAGGCGGCGTCCCGTGAGGCGGAGTCGGCGTTCGGCGACCCGACCGTCTTCCTGGAGAAGGCCGTCGTCGAGCCCCGGCACATCGAGGTGCAGATCCTCGCCGACGGCGAGGGCCGGGTCATTCATCTCTTCGAGCGCGACTGCTCCTTGCAGCGACGCCACCAGAAGGTGATCGAGCTGGCCCCCGCGCCGAATCTCGATCCCGAGGTACGTGAGCGGATCTGCGCCGACGCCGTGAAGTTCGCCCGGCAGATCGGCTACCGCAACGCGGGCACCGTGGAATTCCTCCTCGACCCCGCCGGACAGCATGTGTTCATCGAGATGAATCCGCGCATCCAGGTCGAGCACACGGTGACCGAGGAAGTCACCGATGTGGACCTCGTCCAGGCGCAGCTGCGGATCGCCTCCGGTGAGACGCTGGACGACCTCGGCCTGTCCCAGGACACCGTCCGCCTCCGCGGCGCGGCGCTGCAGTGCAGGATCACCACCGAGGACCCGGCCAACGGTTTCCGGCCCGACACCGGCAAGATCAGCGCCTACCGTTCCCCGGGCGGCTCCGGCATCCGGCTGGACGGAGGCACCACCCACGCCGGTACGGAGATCAGCGCCCACTTCGACTCGATGCTGGTCAAACTGACCTGCCGGGGACGGGACTTCGAGACGGCGGTCGGCCGGGCCCGGCGTGCCGTCGCCGAGTTCCGCATCCGTGGTGTGTCGACGAACATCCCCTTCCTCCAGGCCGTTCTCGACGACCCGGACTTCGCCGCCGGACGCGTCACCACCTCGTTCATCGAGAAGCGGCCCCACCTGCTGACCGCCCGTCACTCGGCTGACCGCGGCTCGAAGTTGCTCACGTACCTCGCCGACGTCACGGTCAACAAGCCGCACGGCGAGCGGCCCCCGCTGATCGACGCGGCGACGAAGCTGCCGCGGCTGCCCGAAGGGGAACCGCCCGCCGGCTCCAAGCAGAAGCTGACCGAGCTCGGCCCCGAGGGCTTCGCCCGGTGGCTGCGCGCCTCGCCCACCATCGGTGTCACCGACACCACGTTCCGGGACGCGCACCAGTCGCTGCTCGCCACCCGAGTCCGCACCAAGGACCTGCTCGCCGCCGCGCCTGCCGTGGCGCAGACGGTGCCGCAGCTGCTTTCGCTGGAGTGCTGGGGCGGCGCGACCTACGACGTCGCGCTGCGCTTCCTCGCCGAGGACCCGTGGGACCGGCTCGCCGCACTGCGCGCGGCCGTGCCCAACATCTGCCTGCAGATGCTGCTGCGCGGCCGTAACACCGTCGGCTACACGCCGTACCCCACCGAGGTGACCCACGCCTTCGTGGAAGAGGCGGCCGCGACCGGCATCGACATCTTCCGGATCTTCGACGCCCTGAACGACGTGGGCCAGATGCGGCCCGCCATCGACGCGGTGCGTGAGACCGGCTCGGCGGTCGCGGAGGTCGCCCTGTGCTACACCTCCGACCTGTCCGACCCGTCGGAGAAGCTCTACACGCTCGACTACTACCTGCGCCTCGCGGAGCAGATCGTGGACGCGGGCGCGCATGTGCTCGCGGTCAAGGACATGGCGGGGCTGCTGCGCGCTCCCGCGGCGGCGAAGCTCGTCTCCGCGCTGCGCAGGGAGTTCGATCTGCCCGTGCACATCCATACGCACGACACCGCCGGCGGCCAGCTGGCCACGTATCTCGCGGCGATCCAGGCGGGCGCGGACGCGGTGGACGGAGCGGTGGCGTCCATGGCGGGCACCACCTCGCAGCCGTCGCTCTCGGCGATCGTCGCCGCCACCAACCACTCCGAGCGGCCGACCGGCCTCGACCTTCAGGCGGTCTGCGATCTGGAGCCGTACTGGGAGAGCGTGCGCAAGATCTACGCGCCGTTCGAAGCGGGCCTGTCCTCTCCGACCGGGCGCGTCTACCACCACGAGATCCCGGGGGGCCAGCTCTCCAATCTGCGGACGCAGGCCATCGCGCTCGGACTCGGCGACCGGTTCGAGGACATCGAGGCGATGTACGCCGCCGCCGACCGGATCCTCGGCCACCTCGTGAAGGTCACCCCGTCGTCCAAGGTGGTCGGCGACCTCGCGCTCCACCTCGTGGGGGCCGGGGTCTCGCCCGAGGACTTCGAGGCCGAGCCGAACTCGTTCGACCTCCCCTCCTCGGTCATCGGGTTCCTGCACGGCGAGCTGGGTCTGCCGCCCGGCGGGTGGCCGGAGCCGTTCCGCACCAAGGCGCTGCAGGGGCGCGCGGGTCCCGAGCCGATGCGCGAGCTGTCCGCCGAGGAGCGCGCCGGGCTTGCCAAGGAGCCGCGGGCGACGCTGAACCAGCTGCTGTTCCCCGGCCCCACCAAGGCCTTCGATGACCACCGGCATGCCTACGGCGACACCAGCGTGCTGGCGAGCAAGGACTTCTTCTACGGCATCAGCCCCGGGCGCGAGTACTCCGTGGACCTGGAACCCGGTGTCCGGCTGCTCATCGAGCTGGAGGCCATCGGCGAGGCGGACGAGCGCGGCGTGCGCACCGTGATGGCCACGCTGAACGGTCAACTGCGGCCGATCCAGGTGCGGGACCACTCGGTGGCGTCCGACATCCCGGCGACCGAGAAGGCCGACAAGGCCAACTCGAACCATGTCGCGGCGCCGTTCGCGGGTGTGGTCACGCTGGCGGTGGCCGAGGGCGACACGGTGGAGGCCGGTGCGACCGTCGCCACGATCGAGGCGATGAAGATGGAGGCCTCCATCACCGCGCCCAAGGCCGGCACGGTGTCCCGGCGCGCCATCAACGCGATCCAGCAGGTGGAGGGCGGCGACCTCCTGGTCGAACTCGCCTGACATCCCGAAGTCTGACGCGTATGCCCCGGACCGGTCGCACTGCGGCTGCCCGGGGCGTACGCGTCACTGGGTCGGGCGGTTTCTGCAGGCCCTTTGCCCACCAGCGGCGCATGTAGGACAGCTTCTGACCTCGATGCTCCATAACGTGGTTCTTGTCCGACGGAACAGAAACACGTGGAGGCGGAAACCATGGCGGCGAACGAGCTGGACACCCATGACCTCGCAGGGGCACCGGCCGTCGGCGGCGAGCGTGCCGAGTGGCTGGAGGTCCTGGACAAGCACCGGAACTTCCTGCGCTGCACCACCCGTGACCTCACCGACGAGCAGGCCCGGAAGCGGACCACCGAGAGCGCGCTGTGCCTGGGGGGTCTCATCAAGCACGTGACGGAGGCCGAGCGGACCTGGACCGACTTCATCCTCGACGGCCCGTCCCCCACGGCCGACTTCGCGGCCATGACCGAGGCCGACTGGGCCCGGCGCGCGGACGGGTTCCGGCTGCTGCCCGACGAGACGCTGGCCGGCGTGCTGGCCGCCTACGCCGAGGCGGCCCGCCGGACCGACGAGGTGGTCGCCACTCTGCCCGACCTGGATGCCGCGTGGCCGCTGCCGAAGGCCCCGTGGTTCGAGCCGGGCGCCCGGTGGTCGGCCCGTCGGGTGCTCATGCACATCGTCGCCGAGACCGCCCAGCACGCCGGCCACGCCGACATCATCCGGGAGTCCCTCGACGGGGCCAGGACGATGGGCTGACCGGCCGGGCCGCCGGGCTTCGCGGGCCTGTCGTCCGGATCGCCCCGCGAGCCCGGCGTGATCCGAACGACAGGCCCTACCCTTTGGCGTCCGCCTCGAAGTAGCGACGGGGTACGTCGACGAGCATCGTCTCGATCTGCTTCTCGGTGACCCCGCGCCGTTCGAGGTAGGGCAGCACCTCGTCCGCGATGTGCAGGTAGTGCCACTGCGGCAGCAGCGGCATGACGGCCGGGTCGATCCAGTCGATGTAGCAGGAGGCGTCCTGCGAGAGCACCATCCGGTCGGCGTACCCCCGTCGGCACATCTCCACCACCGTCTCGGCCCGGGCCTCGAAGGTGGTTTCGAGGTTGATCCCGAACCGGTCCATCCCGAGGACGAACCCGGCTTCGGCGAGTTCGCCGAGGTGGTCCACGTCGGTGGTGTCACCGCTGTGCCCGAGCACGACCCGGCCCGGGTCGACGCCCTCCTCGTCGCACAGCACACGCTTGACCTCCGACCCCGTGTGCGACCCCGGGTGGGTGTGCACGGTGATCGGGGTGCCGGTGCGCAGATGCGCCTTGGCCACCGCACGCATCACCCGCTCCACACCCGGCGTGAGGCCCTGCTGGTCGATGGCGCACTTGAGCAGACCGGCCTTGACTCCGGTGCCGGCGATGCCGTCCTCGATGTCGCCGACGAACATGTCCACCATCGGGTCCGGCACCTCCGTTCCCGCGGCCTCGTTCAACGCCGGACCGCGGTGGTGGAAGAAGAACGGCACCTCCTGGTACGTGTAACAGCCCGTCGCCACCACGATGTTGAGGTCGGGAAGCTGCTCGGCGACGCGCTGGATCCGTGGAATGTACCGGCCGAGGCCGATCACCGTCGGGTCGACGATGGTGCGGACGCCCTGGGCGCTGAGCGCACCGAGCTTGTCCACCGCGTCGGCGATCCGGGCGTCCTCGTCGCCCCACTCACCTGGGTAGTTCTGCTGCACGTCCGGGGTCAGCACGAAGATGTGCTCATGCATGTAGGTGCGCTCCAGCGCGGCCGAATCCACCGGCCCCCGGACGGTCTCCACCATGGCCATCAGCGCGGCTCCTTCTTGAGGATCTTCCCCGGTCGGTCCCTTGTGGCCCTAGGCATACCGTCCAGTCGGTAGGTGGTCAAGGGATTGCACACGGGCGCCGGGGGGCGACCCCGGCCGCGCCTCAGCCACGCCGTTCGGACTCCGGCCGCGCGGGTCGACACCCACCGGCTTCCGAGTTGACGCAGTCCGCGGATCCACCGAAGACCCTCCGCAGTGGCGTCACGCAGCTCCGTACGTGTACAGGCGCAGCCGGAACCCGCGTGCCGGTCAGTAGCGCTCGGCCGTGCCGAGGTACTGCTCGGCGAAGGCGGCCGCCGCGACCGGCGAGGTGAACAGGCGTCGCAGTCGGGCGAGCGTGGTACCTCTCCTGAACGGCTCCCCCGTAGCGGACCCGTGATACACATCGGACAGCCACTGCGAGAACTCCTGGTAGTCCCACACGCGACGCAGGCATGCCTCCGAGTAGCCCTCCAGGCCACTGCTGTCCGTGTCGGCCTCCTGTGTGAGGCTCGCGACCAGTGCGTCACCCAGCAGGAAGGCGTCGTGAAGAGCGAGGTTCATGCCCTTCGCCGCGATCGGTGCCACGAGGTGGGCGGCGTCGCCGGCCAGGAACAGGCGCCCGTAAGCCATCGGCTCGACGACGTAGTCGTGCATGTCGAGCATCCGCTTCTCGATCAACCGCCCCTCGACCAACTCCGGGGCACCCTCCGCGGCGAGCCGTCGGCGCAGCTCGGCCCATACGCGCTCGTGGGGCCAGTCCTCCGGGTCGTCGCCGGGCGGGCACTGGAGGTAGTAGCGGGTCACCTCGGGACTGCGAGGCATCTGCCCGGCGAATCCGTCCTGATGGATTCCGAAGAGCACGCAGTCGGAGGAAGGCGGCGCCTCGGCCAGCAGGGACAGCCAGCCTATGCCGTAGTCGTGGCGCGCGACCGGGAATCGGTCGGCGGGCAGTGCGCGCCGCGTCACCCCACGCGCACCGTCACACCCTGCGACGAAGTCGCAATGAAGCACCTGGCGTTGACCGGACCGGGGGCAGGTGTACGAAACAGACGGCTGATCGGTGTCCACGTCGTGCAGCTGCACGTCCCGGACGCCGAACCTGATGTCGCCGCCCCGCACGTCCGCGTACGCACGCACCAGATCCGCGACGAGCAACGGCTGCGGGTAGATGAAATGATGCCGCCCCGTCACTTCGCTGTATTCGAAGCGGTGTTGGCCGCCGTCGAACCGGAACTCACACGCCGTGTGCCGCTGCGCGGTCCGCAGGCGGTCCCCGGCGAGACCTCGTTCCTCCAGGGCGCGAACCGCCCACTCTTCGAGGACCCCGGCGCGCTGCCGCTGCTCGATGAACTCCCGCGTCTCGGTCTCGAGGACCACGCAGTCGACCCCGGCGTGTCTGAGGATGTTCGCGACAGTCAGTCCGGCGGGGCCGGCGCCGACCACGACGACCGAAACACGTTGTGGAGCGGGGGCATTGGGAAGCTGAAGTGGGTTCACGCCAGCATTATTCTGTACACGATCAAACTCGATCACACCGGAGGTCTCGCTCAAGGGCGCTCGCCGTCAGTCGGAATCACCAGGCCGAACTCGCCCAGTTCACAATGCCCTGATCTGCGCCTTCGCGTGAAGTGGTCGCGGTACGTGCCGCTGATGCCGCTCCGTAACGGTGACGGATGATCGGTGACCGGTACGGAGCAGCGAGCGGGCCCGGCCCCCGCTCACCCTCACGCGGGACGGAATCGATGGCGCGACTCGGACGGCCTGAACCCCAGACTCGGCCCTGCCGCGACTACCGTCGCCCTATGGAGCGAGAGCGAACCGGCGCGATCCGCGCAGTCCTCATCGACATCGACGGCGTGCTCACGGTGTCCTGGGAGCCTCTTCCAGGTGCCGTCGAGGCCATGGAGCGGCTGCGCGCGGCCGGGCTCCCGCTCGCGCTGGTCACCAACACGACCTCGCGTACACGCGCCGCCATCCGCTCACGCCTTGCGGAGGCCGGGTTCCCCGTCACGGACGACGACATCCTCACCGCCCCGGCCGTCACCGCCGCCTACCTTCGGGAGCACCACCCCGGCGCACGCTGCCTGCTGCTCAACGCCGGTGACATCCAGGACGATCTGACGGGCGTGACGCTCGTCGAGCCGGAGACACACACGGACGTGGACGTCGTGGTGGTCGGTGGCGCAGGAGACGAGTTCGGCTACGCCGCCCTCAACGGCGTCTTCCACCACCTGCAGCGCGGGGCGCACCTCGTGGCCATGCAACGGAACCTCTACTGGCGCACGGCCGACGGGCTCGACCTCGACACGGGTGCCTTCCTCCTCGGGCTCGAGCGGGCCGCGCGGGTCAAGGCGAGCATCACCGGCAAACCTTCCGAGGCCTTCTTCGCCGCCGCGCTCGCCCACCTGGGCGCCGACGCGTCCACGACACTCATGGTGGGCGACGACATCGAGTCCGACGTGCTCGCCGCCCAGCGCAGCGGCATCACCGGCGTTCTCGTCAGGACCGGCAAGTACCTTCCGGAGACCCACCGTTCGGCCGAGGGGACACCGGACCACGTGCTCGACTCCTTCGCCGTACTCCCCGACCTCCTCGAACGGCTGACCTCGGGCTCCCGCTGAACCGCGGCGGGCCCTACTTGTTGCTCTTCCAGAGGGTCAGCGTGGTGACGTAGTCGGGCATGTCGCTGGACAGACCCTGCTTGGTGTCGGGTACGCGCGATGCCGAAGTCGATGACGTAGGGACCGGTCGAACCGAGCAGGATGTTGCCGGGCTTCAGGTCACGGTGGACGACGCCCGCCGCGTGGAGGGGGGCGAGGGTCACGATCTCCCCGTTTCGTGTCCTGCGCGTCCTCGCGACGACATGCTGTCCGGTCCGCCTGGCCCTCTCCCCTACGTCGAGTCGTCTCGGTCGCGTTCGGTTCCCATAGGGACGGGTACTGGTGACGCCCGCCTGTCTACGGTGCCTGTCCGGCCTCGCCCCCGGAGACGCGAGCGGCCTGACCAGGCGGATGTCGCCTCATGAGGCATGTGATGCCTCACGGTGCACGCGCGTCCCGTCCTAAGTCGTACGTGTGTGGGGGAGCCGGGGACCGCAGGCTCGCAGTATGAGGGGTTCTGGCAGGGGGGTCGCGAGGATCACCGGCAGGCAGTTCCGGTGTCCGCACTGCGGGCTGCCACAGGATCGGGTGGCCACGCTGGAGCACGACTGGGTGCTTCTCGAGCCCGGGATGCGGGTGCCGGCCCATCTGGTTCCGGCGGAGCATCGGTGGATCGAGCTGTCCGACGGCCGGGTGGCGATGTATGGCGTGTGTCCCGTGGACGGGACGCAACGGTGCCGGATCGAGCATCGGCTGGCCTGCGCCGGGCAGGGACTGCCCGATCTGTGGCCGTGGCTGACGACACTGCGGGACGAGAACAAGCGGAGGGGTCGGCGTCAGGAACCGACGCCGCCTCCCGGAGACGACCAGCTGCCCGACGCGGGGTGACCTGGAGGGCGGGGGCGGCCGACCCGGCCGGGCGTGAGCGAGGAGGTGATCCACGGCGTGGTGGCCCTGCGGGCCGCCCCCACCCCGTCGGCGACGGTGCGTCAGTGGTGCGAGCCGTGGCGCCCGAGCGTCTCCACGGGGGTCGCGCCGGGCCGGGTCCACTGCGGCACGGGGCGGCTGGTCGGGCCCCAGGCGGCGTTCCCGTCCGCGTCCGAGCGCCAGTACCAGCAGATCGGCGCGCCGTGCCCACCCACTGGCGAACCGGCCTCGGCGGCCTCGGGCCAGCCCTCGGGGTTGTCCTCCCACCCCTCGCGGCGGCCGTAGGGCGTCATGTCGAGCAGGCTGAGCGACCCGTTGACCGGTTCGTTGCCACGGCCCGTCGTGGAGTAGGTGAGGAACACGCGGTCGCCGTCACGCAGGAAGCAGGTGACGTAACCCATCTCTCCGCCGGCGGGCCCCTCCACGCCACGCACCGAGTACCAGGGCTGGGTGTAGCCCATGAACGCGACGAAGGAGGCGACCTCGTCCCACGGACCCGTCGTCAGGATGGCGAACGAGACCCCGCGGGCGTTGAGGTAGACGGCGTCCTTCATGGACCAGGCCGTGGTGGTGCAGCCCTCACACTGCCCCTGGGGCGGTGCGCCGTCGTACCACATGTGCTTGTAGACCACGAGCTCGTCGCGGCCCTGGAACAGGTCCAGGAAGGGGACCGGGCCGTCGGGTCCGACGACCTCGACCTTGCCGTCGAACTCCACCATCGGCAGCCGGCGGCGGGCCGCGGCGATGGCGTCGCCCTCGCGGGTGTGCGCCTTCTCGCGGACCAGCAGCTCGTCCCGGGCGGCCTGCCAGGTGGCCAGGTCGACGATGGGCGGGCGGCCGGGCAGCTCGGCGGCCGGGTCGCTCGGTGTGGTCGTCATGGTGTCCTCCGTGGTGTCTCGTGCCTGATGTCTCGTTCGTGGTGTCCAGCCGGGCAGCGTCATGGGGCGATCCACGACGCTCAGGCGTTCTACGACGGTCACCGGAACAGACTTGCCATACGGCCGGAACTCATCGCGGCAGGCGCACCCTCGTCCGAGCCCGCCCGGAGGACGTCCCGTTCAGCACGGCCGATCCGCTGTACCGCTTCGGCCATGGGCTGAGGTACGGCGGCTGATCCGCCCCCTCCGGCGCTGGTGGCCAGGGCGCGACGTCGCCGTACAGAGCACCGGAAACAACGTGTTCCACCATCCGGTGGCCGGCACCCTCGCCCTGAACACACGGCCACCCCGCGCTCCCGGCGCTCAGGACGGTCGCTGTGCGGCCGTCCTGAGCGCGGAAGCCCGGGGCGGGCGTGTGTCGTGGTTCAGCAGTTGGGCAGCGGGTTCGTCTCGCTGGAGATCGCGGTGTCCTTCATCCAGCCGTACTCCCCATTGTCGGCGACCGTGAACTCCCAGCGGGTCGGGTGCGGTCCGCCCACCCAGTTCTGGCCGTCCATCTTGCAGAAGAACCAGCTGGGGTTGGAGTTCATGTAGCCGACGACCCTGCTCGGATCGGGGTACTGCGTGCTCGCTCCCATCGTGCCGTAGACGGGCGCCCCCGACACGTTGTTGCACCACCAGCGTCCACCGCTCTGCCAGCACCCGCCGGCCGCGCTCGCGGACGGCGCTGCAGCTCCCGCCACCGTGACGGCGAGTGCGGCGGCGGTCAGCACCGCACCCATCCTGCTCCTCTTGCGCATATGAATCCCCCGTAACTCCCTTTGTGCGGCGAGACGTTCACCACCCACCGCAGGTACTCCCCCATCGCAGCACAGCCGGACACCCACACGCTGACGCTTGCCACGAACATCACAAAACGCCCACAATCCTCGCGCCCCGCGTCCGGTACGAACCTCACCTCCGGATACCTGAACGAGGGGCCGTCCAGGAAGCGGCCGTCCGCGAGGCCAGCCGTCGAAGAACGCCGTCACATACGCCCGCCGCGCGGCGAACGCCCGCGCCGCCGGCACCGTCCCCGCCAAGCCGGTCACCGTCTCATGCGTCAGCCCCAGCCTCCGGGCGATCTGCGGGATCAGCGACATCGCATCGGCGTACGTCGCATGCCGCGCACCGCGCAGCGCCAGGTCCCGGCGCCAGCTGTCGCCGTGCTCCCACGACGCGCGGCGGGCGGCACGTTCGTACGGTCGTCGCCGTCCACGCCCATCAGGAGAAACAGCCCGTCCACCCCGTCGCGGACCACCGAGGGAGCTGCCCGCCCTCCCGGACCTCGAGGCCCTGAGCGCAGCCGAGGCCCTCAGCCGCGCGCGGCCACGTCCCCGGACGTCCGAATCCGGCTGAGACTCCGATCACTTTAGCGGCGCCCACTGGACGACATACCGACTAGTCAGGATGATGAGTCAGTCCAGTTCAGACGTCCCGTAGGAGCAATGATGAGCGCCGGCCACCCTCCAGGTCTCGATCTCGACCAGTTGCGCGGCCACCTCGACCGGGAGCGCCCAGGGCTCGTGGCCGGTCCGCTGTCCGGCCGGGTCGTCGAGGGCGGCCGGTCGAACCTGACCTACATCGTCGGCGACGGCGTGTCGACCTGGGTGGTCCGGCGCCCCCCGCTGGGTCATGTGCTCGCCACGGCGCACGACATGAAGCGCGAATACCGGGTGATCAGCGCGCTGAACCCGACGTCCGTGCCGGTGCCCGGGGCGCTGCTCATGTGCGAGGACGACAGCGTGCTCGGCGCGCCGTTCTACGTGATGGAGTACGTGGCGGGCACGCCGTACCGCACGGCCGACCAGCTCGCGCAGCTGGGCCCGGAGCGCACCCGCGCCGCCGTGCTGAGCCTCGTGGACACCCTCGTCGACCTGCATGCGGTGGACCCCGCCGAGGTGGGCCTCGCGGACTTCGGGCGGCCCGAGGGGTTCCTCGACCGGCAGCTGCGGCGCTGGGGCAAGCAGCTCGACGCGTCCAGGAACCGCGAGCTGGCCGGCGTCGACGAGCTGCACGCGGCGCTCGGCCGCTCGCTGCCGACCTCTCCGGCCCCCACGGTCGTGCACGGCGACTACCGCCTCGACAACGTCCTGATCAACGAGGACGCCGACGGCGTCGACCGGATCAAGGCCGTCCTCGACTGGGAGATGTCCACGCTCGGCGACCCGCTCACCGACCTGGGCCTGCTGGTGATGTACAGCGCGAAGCTGGAGGTGCCCGACTCCCCCGTCTCCACGACCGCCGCGGCCGCCGGGCACCCCGACCCGGCCGAGATCATCGAGCGGTACGCCGCGCGCTCGGGGCGCGACGTGTCCGCCGTCTCCTGGTACACGGCCTTCGCGTGGTTCAAGCTCGCCGTGATCCTCGAAGGCATCCACTACCGCTACACCCTCGGCCAGACCGTCGGCGCCGGCTTCGACCGTATCGGTGAGCTCGTGCCCGTGTTCATCGACCACGGCCTGACGACCCTTCAGAAAGGCTGACCCGCAATGGACTTCGCATTCGACGCGCGCACCGAGGAACTGCGGGCGAAGCTTCTCGCCTTCATGGACGAGCACGTGTACCCGGCAGAGGCCGTCGCGCACGAGCAGCGCGCCCGGCTGACCTCCCCGTGGGACACCCCGGCCGTCGTCGAGGAACTGAAGGCCGAGGCCAGGCGGCAGGGCCTGTGGAACCTCTTCCTGCCCGACGCCCAGTACGGTGCCGGGCTGACCAACCTCCAGTACGCGCCGCTGGCCGAGATCACCGGCCGCAGCCCGCAGTTGGCGCCCACCGCCCTCAACTGCGCGGCCCCCGACACCGGCAACATGGAAGTGCTGACGCAGTTCGGCGACGAGCGGCAGAAGAAGCAGTGGCTGGAGCCCCTGCTCGCCGGTGAGATCCGCTCCGCGTTCGCGATGACCGAGCCGGAGGTGGCCTCCTCCGACGCCACGAACATCACCACGCTCATCGAGCGCGACGGCGACGAGTACGTCATCACCGGCCGCAAGTGGTACATCTCCGGGGCGATGAACCCGGACTGCAAGATCTTCATCGTGATGGGCAAGACGGACCCCGAGGGCGCCGACATCCGCCGCCAGCAGTCCATGGTGCTCGTGCCCCGCGACACCCCCGGCCTCGAAATCCGGCGCGCCATGCAGGTGTACGGCTACGAGGACCACTACCACGGCGGTCACGCCGAGGTCGTCTTCGACCGCGTCCGCGTTCCGGTGAGCAACCTGATCGGAGAGGAGGGCGGCGGCTTCGCCATCGCCCAGGCGCGGCTCGGCCCGGGCCGTATCCACCACTGCATGCGCCTGATCGGCATGGCCGAGCGGGCCATCGAGCTGATGTGCAAGCGGGCCGTGGCGCGTACCGCGTTCGGCAAGCCGCTGGCCCAGCAGGGCGTCGTACAGGAGTGGATCGCGGACGCCCGGGTCGCGGTGGAGCAGCTGCGCCTGCTGGTCCTCAAGACGGCCTGGCTGATGGACACCGTCGGCAACAAGGGCGCTCACACGGAGATCCAGTCCATCAAGATCGCCACCCCGCGCACGGTCGTCGACATCATCGACCAGGCCGTGCAGCTGCACGGAGCGGGCGGCGTCAGCCAGGACTTCCCGCTCGCCGAGCTCTGGGCCGCCGCGCGCACCCTGCGCCTCGCGGACGGCCCCGACGAGGTCCACCAGCGCTCGCTGGCCCGGCGCGAGCTGAAGAGGTACCTCTGACACGTGGAGATCCGGCCCGCCCGGAGCCGGAATCGCGAGGTGGCCCCTGCCCGGTCGGGCGGGGGCCACATCCGCTGAAGTGCCCTTGCCGTCGCCAATTTGGGACCTGGTGTATCGAGCGACGAGTGATATCGGCAGACTTCATGCATTGCACTCCACCATCACGAGGAATTCACATGATCACGCTCACGAAGGAAGACGGACCGGCCGACCTCGACGGTGTGACCCACCTGTCGATCGGGGTGTCCTGGGACCCCACCGCCGGAAGCAGCGGCGGCCTGATGGGCAAGCTCCGCCGGAACGTCGGCACGGACCTCGACCTCATCGCCATCGCGCTGCAGGGCGCTGACCCGGTACGGCTCGCCGGCCTCGACTCCCTGGACCCGCTGGGCAACGGCTCCTTGGTGCACAGCGGCGACAACCAGACCGGGCGCGGTGACGGGGACGACGAGACCGTGACCGTCGAGTTCGGCCGCATCCCGACGAACATCACGTCGATCGTGTTCGTGGCCGCCGCGTACAAGAAGTCCAGCTCCTTCCAGAAGGCGCGGAACATCAGCTTCAAGGTGTACGACGCGACCGGTGGCTCCTCTCAGCAGGTCGCCGACATCTGGCCGAGCCTGCTGACCAACGACAACGGCTGCCGTGTCGCCAAGGCGATCCGGGTCGGCGGCAGTTGGAAGCTCGAGGTGCTGAACGAGACCGGGAAGATCAAGCAGGGCGACGAGCGGGCGCTGATGCGTTTCGCCGTGAGCAACCGGTAACCGGGCATTCCGCGGTGGGGAGCCGGGGGTCCCACAGCAGGAAGCCGGGCTCGTCGTGCACGTGCCCGGCTCCGCTTCCCCGTCTCCTCGTGAGGAACCGATCAGTTCTCCTCGTGGGGACCCGATCAGTGATGCGGCGCCCGGCGCGACGCCGCCGGAGGGTCGCTGCCTGCCGTCAGGTGCGTGGTGAACCACTGCCTCGCGAGGTCGGCTACCTGGTCGAGCGCTCCGGGTTCCTCGAAGAGATGCGTGGCTCCCGGCACGATCTCCAGCCTGTTCTCGCAGCGCAGTCGGGCCTGGGCTGCACGGTTGAGGTCGAGCACCATCGCGTCGGCTCCGCCGACGATGAGCAGCGTCGGCGCGCGTACGTCGTCGAGGTGAGGTCCGGCGAGGTCGGGCCGTCCGCCGCGGGACACGACGGCGCCGATGTCCGGGTCGTCGGCGGCCGCCCGCAGCGCCGCCGCGGCCCCGGTGCTGGCACCGAAATATCCGATCGGCGCCGGCTCGCGGTCGCGCAGCCAGCGGGTGGCGCCCGCCAGCCTGCCGGCGAGCGTGCCGATGTCGAAGACGTTGTTCCGGTCGGCTTCCTCGGCGGGTGTGAGCAGGTCGAACAGCAGCGTGCCGAGGCCCGCTTCCTGCAACACCCGCGCCACCGCCCGATTGCGTGGACTGTGCCGGCTGCTGCCGGACCCGTGGGCGAACATCACCAGGCCCGCGTCCCCTTCCGGCCGCGCGAGGTCTCCGGCGAGTCGGACTCCGGCGGCCTCCACCTCGACGTCGGCCGTGACCGGCGCGGACCGCACACGGGCGGGATCGGCCACGGCCCGCGCCAGACACGCGGCCACTTCCTCGTCCGTGGTCTGCGAGAAGTCGCTGTACCACTCGCCGACGGAACCGAACAGGGGCGGTACGGAGAGGCACACCACGTCGTCGGCCGCCGCGCTCAGTCGGCGCACCGCGTCGGGCGGTGCGACCGGCACGGCAAGCACCACGCGGGCGGCACCCTGCGCCCGTACGACCTGGCATGCGGCCGCCGCCGTGGCGCCGGTCGCGATCCCGTCGTCCACCACGATCACCGTACGGTCCTGACCGGTCACCGCGGGAGCCTCACCGCTCACCACCGCCGCGTCCTCGCCGGCCGGCGCGGGCCGCCCGCCGCGGTACCGCCGTGCCCGCCGCTCCAGTTCCTGTCGCTCCACCCGCTCGACGGCCGCGATGTGGTCCGGATCGATCCCGCAGTGGCGCACGACATCGTCGTTGAGCACTCGCACGCCGCCCTCGCCGATCGCGCCGAAGGCCAGTTCCGGCTGGTACGGGACGCCGAGTTTGCGGACCACGATCACATCGAGCGGGGCGCCCAGCGCACGCGCCACCTCGAAGGCCACCGGCACACCGCCACGGGGCAGCCCGAGGACGACCGGCTCCTCATCTCGCAGATGCTGTACCGCTGCGGCAAGCCGCCGCCCGGCATCAGTACGATCCGTGAACCGCACAGCGCTCGCCCCTCTCGGAGCCCCTCACAGGTGACGGCAGCCATGTGTCTGCCCTTACCTCCGGGCTATCCCCGTTCGCGGCACCGCGCAACTCGGGACGCGAGCCGCTCCCCGGCGCGACAATGGTGGTGCGGACGATGCGCTCCTTCGCGGAGAGGCGGCCCCGGCTATGCCGTACATATCGGTCACTGCGCTGAGCCACCCCGGACTCAGGCGCGAGCACAACGAGGACAGCCTGGTCGCAGGCCCGTGGACGTTGTGCGGAACGGTCACCGAGAATCCGCAGACGATGGCGTTCCCGCTCGGCCGCCCACTCGTGGTCGCCGTCGCCGACGGCATCGGCGGGCAGCCGGCCGGCGAGGTCGCCAGCAGCCTCGTCGTCCGCCGGCTCGCCCTGTTCGGACCCGCGCTGGACGGCGAGGAAGCCGTGCGGGACGCGCTGGGGATGTGCAATCACGCCGTGTACGCGGCGGCCGACCGCGCCCCGGAGCTGTCGACGATGGGAACGACCGTCGCGGGCGTCGTGATCCTCGAACAGGAACTGCTCGTGTTCAACGTCGGCGACAGCAGGGTGATCGAAGTGAGCCCGGCCAGTGACGGCGACGGCGACGCGCCCGGTGGCCGGGCCGCCACGGACGACACGCTCCACCAGCTGAGCGTGGACGACAGCCCGCCCCTCCCGCGGGGCCGGCGCACCACGTCGATCGTCACCCAGGCACTCGGTGGCGCACCCACGTTCAGCGCGATCACGCCACACGTCAGCACATCACCGCTCACCGCGGGTACGCGCATGCTCGTGTGCAGCGACGGCCTGACCGACCCCGTACTCGACAACGAGATCGACGACATCCTCAGGGCGCACGACGGGGGCCGGGCCGTCTTCGAGCTGTGGAAGGCCGCCATGGCCGCGGGCGGTCCCGACAACGTCACGATCGCGTTGGTCACCGTCACCGGCTGACCCGACAACGACCATCGGCCGCCCCGCGCCCGGGCGGCAAGGCTTTCGGCTCTCCCCGCTCTCAGGCCGGGACGTAGCGCAGCAACACGATCCCGCTCCGGAACGCCTTCGAGTCCACCAGGCGCAACCGCGGGACCTCGTGGCCGTCGGGGAAGAGCCGCCTGCCACGGCCCTGGACGACCGGGTACACGAAGAGGCGGTACTCGTCGACGAGCCCCGCCTCGATCAGCGTGTGGGCCAAGGTGATGCTGCCGGTGAGGACGATGTCCTTGCCGCCCTCCAGCGCCTTCAGCGCGGTCACCTCCTTGACCGCGTCGCCGGACAGCACGGTCGAGTTCTCCCATTGCGGGTCCTCGATCGAGCTGGACACCACGTACTTCCGCACCTGGTCGAGGTAGTCGGAGATGCCTGTGGCGTCGTCGGTCAGCCCGGGCCAGTAGCCGCGGAAGTCCTCGAAGGTGCGCCGGCCCACGAGCAGCGCGTCCGACCGGCTGTCCTGGCGACGGCTCTCCTCCAGCACATCGGCCATGTCCGCGTCGCCCTGGGCCTGCGGTTCGAACCAATCGGTGAGCATCTCGACGCAGCCGTCGACGGTGATGTTCTGGGTGATCGCCAGAGTGCGCATGCCGCGCCTCCTTCCGAACGGGTGACCGGTCCACCTTTCATGACCGATCCCGCCCCGGAAAGTCATCGGCGCGTGGGGGGCTGGCGTAGAGCACCCAGGGTGCCGACGGCGTCACAAGTCGGCACCCGACACATCGCTTCACCGGTTCAACACCGGTCTCGGACTCAGGAGGTGAGGGTCTTGAGCAGCGCCGTGAGGCCGTCCGCGTAGATGCCGTGGAAGAGCTCCTCGACGTGGGCCTCGCTGACGTCGACAGGTGTGAACGAGCCCGTCCATTGCACCCGCGACGTTCCGGGCGCGCCGGGGATGTCGCGCACTGTCAGCGTGGAGAGGTAGCCGGTGACGGGGAACGGCGCCTGCTCGATGGCGTAGGAGTAGGTGCGCTCGTCGTCGTCGAAGGCCTTGAGGCGTTCGACGATGACGCCGCCGTCCTGATTGGTCAGGCGGCGTAGGCGGCCGCCCTCGCTCAGCTCGCTCTCGGGGATGTACGGGAGCCAGTCGGGCAGGGAGTCGAAGCCGCCGATGAGCTGCCAGACGTCGTCGGCGGATCGGGGGAGGTCGATGGTGGCGATGGCGGTGGCCATGTGTTGTTCCTTTCGTGTGCCGTGACGTCGGGGGTCAGGCAGTGGGGGTGGGGGCGTCCGCGGCGATGAGCTGTTCGTCGCGCAGCGCGGTCCAGAAGGCGGCCGGGACGTTCTCGTTGAGGGCGGCGACGTCTTCGGCGATGCGGCTGGGCCGGGTGGCGCCGGGGACGACGGCGGCCGTGGCCGGGTGCGCCAGGGCGAACTGGAGGGCGGCGGCCTTGATGCCGACACCGTGCCCGGCGGCGAGTGCCTTGATCCTCTCGACCTTGGCGACGATGTCCGCGGGGGCCTTCTGGTACTCGAAGTGCTGGCCGCCGGCGAGGATGCCGGAGCTGTAGGGGCCGCCGACGACCATGTCGACGTTCTGCGCGGTGGCGGCGGGCAGCAGGCGCTGCAGGGAGCGGTTGTGGTCGAGCAGCGTGTAGCGGCCGGCCAGGAGGAACGCGTCGGGCTTGGGCTCGTCCAGCTCGAGGGTGAGCTCGATCGGCTCCACGCGGTTGACGCCGAGGCCCCAGGCCTTGATGACGCCCTCGTCGCGGAGGTTCTGCAGGACGCGGAAGGCGCCGGTGCGTGCCGTCTCGTAGACCGCGAGCCAGTCGTCGCCGTGGAAGTCCTGGGCGACGTCGTGCACCCACACGATGTCGAGGCGGTCCGTCCTGAGTCGCTTGAGGCTGTCCTCGATGGAGCGCAGGGTGGCGTCCGCGGTGTAGAGGTCGACCATCTTGTTCGCGCGGCCGTGCTCGAAGAGACCGCCCTTCTCGCCCAGGTCGCGGTCGGCGGGGTCCTCCAGCTCGTCCAGGATGACGCGGCCGACCTTGGTGCTGAGCACATAGTCGTCACGCGGCCGGCCGGCCAGTACGTCGCCGAGGCGCAGCTCGGACAGGCCCGCGCCGTAGAAGGGCGCGGTGTCGAAGTAGCGGATGCCCTGGTCCCAGGCGGCCTCGACGGTGGCGGCGGCCTCCTCGTCCGGGATGCTGCGGAACATGTTGCCGAGCGGGGCGGTACCGAAGCCGAGGGATCCCGGCAGGAGGGACTTGATACCCATGAGTGGAATCTTTCTTTCTGTCGCGTGATGCGAAGCTCAGGACGTTTTCTCCTGCTCCGCGGCTCTTGCTCTGTCGAGGTTAGGATCGAGGGGTCAGACTGTCCAAGACTTGCTTGGACACACTTGAGTCCCTAGAGGTCTTACATGCTTGACCTGCGACAACTTCGCTATTTCGTGGCCGTGGCCGAGGAGGAACACGTCGGCCGGGCCGCCGATCGCCTGCACATCTCCCAGTCACCGCTGAGCCGGCAGATCGCCCAGCTGGAGAAGAGCCTCGGCCTGACCCTGTTCGAGCGCAGCCAGCAGCGCCTGCGCCTCACCTCCGACGGCCGCGTCTTCCTCACCGAGGCCACGGCCCTGCTGCGGCACGCGTCCCGGCTCGAGAACCTCGGCCGGCGCCTCGGCCGCGGCGAGGAAGGCGGCCTGTGCGTGGGCTACGTCGGCGATGCCATGCACACCGGAATCCTGCCGCGGGCCCTGCGCGCCCTGCACGACGAGCGGCCCGGCATCCACGTCGCCCTCTACGACCTGACCGCGGCCCAGCAGTTCGAGGGCCTGCGCCAGCGCAGCCTGGACATCGCCCTCGTGCCGGAAGCACCCCCCGAGGCGGACCCCGACCTGCGCAGCGCCCTCCTCCTGGAGGATCCCCTGCTCCTGGCCGTGCCCAGCAGCCACCCTCTCGCCAGGAGCGCGGAGATCCTGCCCGAAGACCTCGACGGCCAGCCGTGGATCGCCATCGAGAACAGCCAGCAGCCCGCCTGGCGCGACGACTTCGTCGCCTCCTGCACGGCGGCCGGGTTCACCCCCGACATCCGGCTCGAAGCCCCCGAACCCCTGACCGCTCTCGGCCTGGCCGCATCCGGCCTCGGCATGACGCTGGTCCAGGAGAGCATGCTGCGGGGCGACACCCCAGGGGTCACGGTCCGTGAACTCCCCTGGTTCCAGAGGTCCGTACGCCTCTGGGCCGCCTGGCATCAGATCGATCTGCGCCCGGTCGTCACGTCCTTCCGCGCGACCGTACTGAACACCGGGGACGTCGCGGATGTCGCGCGCGACGCGGCCGAGCCTGTCAGGTGATGCCGGCGGCGGCCTGTTCCCCCGCGTTCCGGGGCGCCCGCTCGCGGCGCGGGAGCAGCAGCGGGGTGACCAGGAGGACTACTCCGGCGATCGCGATCGCGGTACGGGGGCTGGTGACAGCGGCGATCACACCCCACACGGCGGTCAGGGCCGCGATGGACAGGCTGCTGCTGACCGACCACGCGGACAGCGTGCGGGCCATCCGGTCGGAGTCCGTGTGTTCGAGCCGGTAGGTGGCGAGCACCGGGTTGAACAGGCCGCAGCAGGTCACCAGGCCGAGCTGGACGGCGATGACGAGCACCATCCCGGGAACTCCGGGCTGGACGAACGCCAGCCCGATGGGCCAGCACGCACGCAGGGCTCCGACGGTGAGCATCACCTTGCGCTGTCCGAACCGTGCCACGAGCGGGTGGGCCAGGCGTGAGCCGATGAGTCCACCGAGGCAGGGGGCCGCGAACGCGAGACCGTACTGCCAGGGTGCGAAGCCGAGCCGGCTCAGCATGAGCACGGCGATCAGCGGCTCGGAGGCCATGATGAGGCCGTTGACGACGATCGAGTTGAGGAACAGCGGGCGCAGCGTGCGGTGTCCGAGGATGTAGCGCCACCCTTCGAGCAGATCGCCTGCGCGCAGCCGTGGTGCGGCGGCCCGCGCGGGGTGCGCCTCCGTCCCTCCGATGGCGCGGATCCCGAGCGCCGAGAGCAGGTAGCTGACCGCGTCGGCGATCACCGTCGTCACCGGGCCGAACATCCCGATCGCGGCCCCGCCGAGCGGTGGCCCGACCACGATCGAGGTCCACGTCGTGGACTCGAACCGGCCGTTCGCGACGAGCAGGTCCTCCGGCGGCACGAGCGACTTCAGATACGCGCCGCCGGCCGCCTTGAAGGCGATGTCGGCCGCGGCCACGACGACGGAGACGACGAGGAGCTGAGCGAAGCTGAGCCCTCCGAACGCGAACGCGGCGGGGACGCTCATCAGCGCCGCGAACCGGATCAGGTCCATCGCGATCATGACGGGCCGCTTGCGCCGGAACTCCATCCACGGCCCGAGCGGCACCGCGACCACGGCCCCCACGGCCCGCCCCGCGGCGGCCAGCGCCGCCACCTGCGTCGGCCCGGAGTGCAGCACGAGGATCGCGATCAAGGGGAATGCGCCGAACCCGAACCCCGTGCCGTACGAGCTGACCGCGAACGCCGCCCACAACCAACCGAACCGCCGCCCCAGCGCCCGCCTGCCCTTCACGCCCACCGCACCTCTCGCCGCCCCCGACAACCACACGCTGACCACCGACATCAAAGCGAGGAGCAGACGACGAGATCAAACAACCGACCCGCCATGAGAACACAACCAGTCGTTGTGCAGACACTCGGGACGCCTGGACCTCCCGGCCACGAGCGGGAAATCGCTCGGGCCCGAGGCTCGGAAGGAGCTCGGCGGGGAGCGATGATGTGGCCATGACGTTGTCGACGGCGTTCACGGAGATGTTCGGCGTGCGGTACCCGATCGCGCTGGCGCCGATGGGCGGGTCGGCCGGCGGCGCGCTGGCCGCGGCTGTCGCACGCGGCGGCGGGTTCGGGTTGCTGGGCGGCGCGTTCGGCGACCCGGAATGGCTGGCGCGCGAGGTGCCGATCGTCGCGGGCACCGACAGGCCGTGGGGTGTGGGACTCCTGACCTGGGCAATCGACGTCGACGTGGTGGAACGGGCACTGGAGTACGGGCCGAAGGCCGTGATGCTGTCGTTCGGCGACCCGAGCCCGTACGCGGAACGTGTCCGCCGAGCGGGGGCGCTGTTGATCCTTCAGGTCACGGATCTGGAGGAGGCCGGGCAGGCCGTGGACCTGGGCGCCGACGTGATCGTGGCCCAGGGCACCGAGAGCGGCGGGCACGGAGCCCGGCACGGACGCTCCACCTTGCCGTTCGTGCCGGCGGTCGTGGATCTCGTGGACCCGGTGCCCGTACTGGCGGCCGGCGGGATCGCCGACGGCCGCGGCGTGGCGGCCGCACTCGTGCTGGGCGCCGCCGGAGCGCTCATCGGCACCCGCTTCCAGGCCACCACCGAGGCCCTGGCGGACCCCTCGATCACCAAGGCGATCCTCGAAGGACACGGCCGGGACACCGAGCTCAGCTCGGTACTGGACATCGCCCGCGGCTCCCGATGGCCCACGAAGTACCCCGCCCGCACCCTCGGCCACCCGTACCTCGACCGCTGGCGCGGCCGCGAGGCGGAACTCGCCGCCGACCCCCAGGCCCGTCAGAACTACCAGGACGACGTGGCACGCGGCACGGTGCCCCCGCTGCCGGTCTGGGCCGGCGAAGCCGTCGACCTCATCACCGACCTCCCTTCGGCAGCCGACCTCGTCCCCACCCTGGCCGCGCAGACGGAGGAAGCACTGCGCCGCGCGGGACGCGGCTGAGACGCCAACACCCCACGTGGTGACGGCTCATGGGCCGCGCACCCACGGCTAGACCGGCAGACAGCTACGGCGAGAGACTACTTTCGGTTGCTTCCGCGCTCCTCGAGCCAGTCCTCCAGCAGGGGGATCACGGCTCGGACGTCCTCACCTCAGATGCTCCCGGCGACGGCAGTAGGGATCACGCGGGCATCAACTTCCGTGCACGGCGCGGTGATTGAGAGAGAACGAAGTGGAGGAGGCCGGGCGGGCACCGCCCCCGAGGCGGGCCGGTCTCAGCCGGCCGCCCGCTTGATGAGTTCGCCGATCCGCGCCTCGTCGTCGGCGTTCAACTCCGTCAGGGCGTACGCAGACGGCCACATGGCGCCGTCGTCGAGCTTCGCCAGGTCGCTGAAGCCGAGCGTGGCGTATCTGCTCTTGAACTTCTGTGCGCTCTGGAAGAAACAGGCGACCTTGCCGTCCCTGGCGTACGCGGGCATGCCGTACCAGAGCTTCGGGGCCAGGTCCGGGGCGCTGGTCCTGACGAGGTCGTGGATGCGCTCGGCCAGGGCGCGATCCGCTTCCTGCATCCCGGCGATCTTGGCGCGCACCTCGCTGTCGCCGTCCGCCTTGGCCGTGCGCGATCCGCGTCGAGGGGCTGCCTTGAGCTCCTTGGCGCGCTCCTTCATCGCGCCTCGCTCCTCGTCGGTGAACCCGTCGTACGTCTTGTCGGCCGTGACGGTGCCGGTAGTGGTCCTGGCACTCTTCGTGGCGCTCTTCGTGGTCCTCTGCGTGTTCGTCATGGCAGGTTCCTCTCGGGCAACGCGCGGTCAGGGCAAGGCGGAAGGGATCGGCTTCGGGTCAGGCCGAGGAAGCGACCGTGGTGGCCTGCCAGGCGAAGTCGTCCGGGTCGGTGAAGGTCCCGGCGTCACCGCCGAGTACGAGCCGGTGCGATCCGCTGCCGTCGACGGGGACGCCGACATCCTTGGCCAGCGCGCGGCGCCCGTAGAGAGCCAGCTTGACCGGGCTCGAGGGTGTCTCGAACTCGACGTACTTGCGGCCGAAGCTCTTCGCCACGGCCAGACCACGGTCGACGTAGAACTGCCTGCTCGCGGCCACGTCCGCCACGCCCAGCAGGAGCACGATGCTGTCGATCTGCCGGGTCGCCGGGCCTTTGTCCTTCCGCGCGGACGTGGCGACCTTCCAGATCGTCCCGTCCGGTGCCCGGACGACGCCGCCGTATCCCCACAGGGACTTCGTGACGGGCTTGAGCGGTGTGGCGCCGGCGTCGAGGGCGGTGCCGACGAGCGCCTTGACGTCGGCCGGCTGAGACACGGTGAGCGAGAGCGAGAAACCGCGGAAGCCGGTCGTCGGCGCCTCGGAGGCGCTCAGCCCGATCTGAGTGTCCAGGCCGAAGGCGGCGGTGTAGAAGCGCTGGGCGGCCGTGGGGTCGGCCACCTCGAGGGTGATGGACTCGATGGAGGTCATGGACATCACGCTAGTTGTGGCTCGGTGGGGATTGCTTCTCCATTCCTGACCGGTATCGGCGGCGTCCAGGTCGCGGCTGCCGCCGTCCCGGAGCGGTATGCGTTCGGCGTCACGCCGGCCAGCTCGGTGAAGCGGGCACGGAAGACGCCCTGCGACGCGTAACCGACCAGGAAGCCGACCTCGGTGACCGTGAGGTCGCCGCCGCGCAGCAGCGCCTTCGCCCGCTCGATGCGACGCGCCGTCAAAAAAGCGTACGGCGACTGGCCGTACGCGAGCCGGAACTGGCGGCTGAGATGCCCGGCCGGCCAGTTCACCCGACGGGCGAGCGCCTCCATGTCCAGCGGCTGCGCGTACGCCAGGTCGATCCGGTCACGGACACGGCGCAGTCGCACCAGGTCCTTGAGCCGCTGATCCTGGGCGAGCGCGCGCCCCCAGGCGGGATGGCACATACGACACCTGCCTTCATCGGTATCCGCGCGCGCCAGGGGACCCCGGGGCCACCTGGCGCGGCAGGGCTCAGCGAAGCTCCTGGATGCGGACCATGTTGCCCGCGGGGTCACGGAAGGCGCAGTCACGGACGCCGTACGGCTGCTCGGTCGGCTCCTGGACGACGTCCACGTCGGCTGCCTGCACCTTCTCGAACGTGCCGTCCAGGTCCCGGGTGGCCAGCAGGATCCAGCCGTAGGTGCCCTTGGCCATCATCTCGGCGATGGTGCGGCGCTCGGCCTCGCTGACGCTGGGGTCCGCGGCCGGCGGGGCGAGGAGGATGGACGTGCCGGGCTGGCCGACGGGGCCGACCGTGATCCAGCGCATCTTGCCCTGGCCCACGTCACTGCGGACCTCGAAACCGAGGACGTCGCGGTAGAAGGCCAGGGAGGCGTCAGGGTCGTCGTGCGGGAGTGAGGTGGTGTGAATGGTGATGTCCATGGACCCACGTTAGTAGCGGCACGGCGGACCGCGCTTCTCCAATCCTGACCGGCCGGGCCGGATCTCACCCCAGTGGGGCCAAGGGGGCGTGCCGACGACTCGGTGCGGCTACTGTTCCAGCCCCTTCACGTTGTCCCCGAACGTCCACCCCTTCGACCCGTCCCAGTTGATCGACCAGGTCATCAGCCCCTTGAGGCCGTCGCCGTACGTGTTCCATGCCTGCGAAACCAGGCTCGGCGACATGT
This sequence comes from Streptomyces sp. NPDC055955, assembly GCF_042270245.1. Lineage (NCBI taxonomy): Bacteria > Bacillati > Actinomycetota > Actinomycetes > Kitasatosporales > Streptomycetaceae > Streptomyces > Streptomyces sp. NPDC055955. Next base: position 158,618 of record NZ_JBHJYS010000004.1, on the reverse strand, counting down.
AGCCCCCGCCCGCGCCGGACTGGGCGGGCAGGCCGGGGACCTGCTTGTCGTAGGGGACCTTGATCGTGGTGCCCTGGACGACGAGGCCCTGGTTGAGGCAGTCGGTCTGGGCGGTGAAGCCCTGGACGGTGCCGGCCTCGTAGGAGTCGCCGGAGCAGCCGTACATGCTGCCGTTGTAGTACTGCATGTTGAGCCACCACAGGCGGCCGTTGTCGGCGTACTTCTTGATGATGGGCAGGTACGCGCCCCAGATCGAGCCGTAGGTGACGCTGCCGCCGGTGACGTACGCCGTCTCGGGGGCCATCGTCAGGCCGAACCCGGCGGGCATCTGGGCGAGGATGCCGTCGATGATGCGGATCAAGTTGGCCTGGGACGTGGAGAGTTGGCTGATGTTGCCGCTTCCGGTGAGGCCCGTCTCGATGTCGATGTCGATGCCGTCGAAGTTGTACTGCTTCAGGATCGGGACGATCGTCTCGACGAAGTGGTCGGCAACGGCGGTCGAGTTGAGGTCGATGCCCGCCGCCGCGCCGCCGATGGACATCAGGATGGTCTGGCCCGAGGCCTTCGCCTGACACATCTCGGCGGGGGTCGCGACCTTCACGTTCGTGTCCATGCCGTCCTCCCACAGCGCGGTGCCGTCGGAGCGGATCACCGGGAAGGCCGCGTTGATGACGTTGTAGCCGTGCTGTGCCATCTCGGGGTTGGTGATGGGGGTCCAGCCGAACGGCGGGTGCACGCCGTTGGACGCGCCGTCCCAGTTCTCCCAGTACCCCTGGAGGACCTTGCCCGCCGGTCGCGGTTTGGTGGCGCAGGTGTCGGCGGCGGGGGCGGCGGGCGCCGCGACGAGGACGGTGGAGAGGGACGCGGCCGCCGCGAGGGCTGCGCCGAGGAGACGGGACATACGGCTGCGACGGGACATGGGGGCCTCCGCAGGATCGCCGGGCGAGTGGGGGTTGGCGTGAGCATGACGCACGGTAGAGAGGTCCAGACCTTTCGTCAATGGGTATGGACCAATGGGGAGTTGGGGCAGAGATACCGTCGGTGCTAGTACGTCGCGCGCCGCCGCCGCGGCCGGGCCGCGCTCCCGTCCGCGGCGTGGGGGCGATCCTCCGGCGCCGAGCGCTCGCCCTGCGCACGCAGCGCGGCGAGCCCCGCGACGACCTCACCGCGATGGGCGGCCGAGGTCATCCAGCGGGGCAGCCTCGGGATCATCGCCAGGGACGACGACGCACTCCCGCGCTCCCTCAGGCGCGCCCCGATGTACGCCGCGAGCGCGTCCACATGCCCGATGTCGTACGCCCACAGCAGCCGGCCCGCGCAGCGCGTCTGCAACCACAACGGCAAGCCGAAGAACGGCTCGGCCGGGCCGCCGAGCGTCGCGCCGATACGGGCGTTGCCGCGCCGCTCCGGCTCCCACTCGGCCGTGGCGCCGCAGCGCGCGCAGGCCAGCCGCCTGGGCAGAAACAACAGGTCTACGGAGTGGCGGAGTTCGGGCCCTCCCGGCCGGGGTACGACCACGGCGCGCCCGGAGCAGCGGGGGCACACCACGAGGATGCGGGCGGCGAAGCCGGCCAGCATGGCGCCCTTGTCGGCGTGCCGGTTCACGGGGTCCACGGAGGCCTCCCCTGCGTACTTCGACACTCGAATCCGCTTACCTCGACCCGTCGAATCGTACGCAGCGACTGACCACACCGTGCGGTCCGCGACAGCTCACAGGCCGCCTTCCGTCCCGGTCAGCGCATCGAGATCGAGCACAGCACCCAACGCCCCCTTCAGCGCACCGACGCACATCCCGTGCAGTTCGGCGCGGGTGAACGACTCATTGGTCAGCCAGTCCACGCAGAGCACACGGACGAAGACCAGCCAGCTCGTGAGCGCGGCCGACACCAGGTGCGTCGGACCGTCGCCGAGCACCGTCGCCTCCAGCAATCGCCGTCGCAGCTCGGCCAGTTCACCCGTGATGATCGCCTGGATGACCGGATCGCCGGCGAGCACCCGGTTCGCGGCGAGCACGGTGTGCCGGTTGGCGGCGAAGTAGTCGAAGTGCGCGTCGAGCCCTGCCGACAGCTGCTCCATGACGGGCGCCGACTGGTCGAGCCTGGTCGCGGCCAGCAGTTGGTCCGCGGCCTGTCGGTAGACCTCGGCGAACAGGGCCGGTTCCAGCCGTAGCCCGTCAACAATCATGAGATCGGCCTTGCTGTCTCACGCGGCCCGTGCGCCGGCAGCCCCGTCTCCACCGGACCCCTGAACGGGACCGTCGCCGCCGGGGACAGCCTGGAGGCCAAGTCCCTGAAGGTCGTGGTCATGGGTATCACCGTGACCTGCAACGCCACATCCGCCCAGGCATCCGGTCCGTTCGTCCTCTGACGCGCCGGGCCGGCCTCGACCGACGGTGCCGCCCCCTTCGCGTGGGCGGGCGGCGCCTCTCGGCCTGCACGTTCTACGCGCCTACGAGCAGACGCGTCTCCGTGCCCGTGGCTACTTCCTGACCGGGCACATCCCCTCGGAGAGGGTGTTGTACGTGGGAGCGCTCTGCGTCGTCGCCGTGCCGCCTCCGCCCAGCTGGATGAGGATCTCGTCGGACAGCAGGTCCTCCTTGCCCTTCAGGGCGTCGGCGACCTTCGTGTCCTTCGGGAACACCATCTCCGCGGCGATGTTGTCCTGCACGATCCGGGCGAGGTTGTCGAGCGCGGTGAAGATCGGGTCCTTCGGCGTCTCGAGGCCGGGCAGGTCGATCAGGTGGGTGGCCACCTTCGCCGCGTTCATGCAGTCCTTGATGATGATGGTGTTCTGGTTGAGCACGCTGGTGGTCCACTGCGACAGCACCACGCAGTACAGGTCCGCCCATGCCGCCTCACCGACCTTCGCGCGCCAGGTCTTCATGATGTCCTGCACACCCTTGATCTGGGCCTGCGCGGCGTGCTCCATGTTGACGCGGATGTCGGGGTAGACGCTCCCGGAGAAGTCCTCGAAGGACTTCATGTCGAACACCTTCGCCTGGACCGAGGTGTTGATGAACTCCAGCGCGGCGTCGAGGATGTGGCCGCACGACGTGGTCAGCGCGGCCGGCAGGCCGGCGGCGGGAAGGTTCTTGCGCGCCGTGGTGAGGGTGGCGGCGTAGGCCTGGAGGGGTTCGATCCACGCGGTGGACCTGTCGTCGTTGAACGCCACCAGAAGGAGGTCATGCGGGTCGATGCGATCGGCGTTCGGCAGGTTCGGGATCTTGTCCGCGAGGTACGAGGCGATAACGGAGAAGCAGCCGAGCGGAACGTGAGCGATGGACTTCGCCAGCTCGAACGTCTCCGCCACGGGGTTGACGGACTCCTGGCCGTTCGCCGTCACGAGGGTGAATCTGCCGCCCTTCGCGTCGTTCTGCACCACGATCACCGGCGACAGATGCTTGACCAACTCCGCCTTGAGAGTGGCGTAGTTGGAGCGCATTCCGGCGTTGACAGCGAAGATCGAGTCCTTCGCCTGCTGCTGGGTCACCGAGACCGCGGTCGTACTCGCCGTGTCCGTCAGCGGGGAGTCCGCGGCACTCGGGGACGCCGAGTAGCCCAACAGCGCGGCGGTGCTGATGCCGGAAGCGCTGCCGATAAATCCTCTGCGCGTAGCCATCTTCGTTTTCTCCGTAGCGATTCGATGCGCGAATGTCGAGTGAGTGGGGGGACCATCTGCATGGCGGTGATGTGGGACATGGGGGGAAGTCCATCGGTCGGGTGAGTCACTTGTGGGGGCCTTACTTGTGGGGGGGCCTTACTTGTGGGGGTTCTTCTTCTGGGGGATCACAGGGCGTCGGAGGGGGAAGGAATGCGCGTTCCTTCCCCCTCTCAACGCCGAACGCCGAACGCCGAACGCCGAGCTCAGAACTCCGAACTCGGAACTCCGAGCGAGGCGAGTGCTGGGCGAGTGCCGGCTACTTGAGTGCGCTCTGCTTGGGGACCACGACTCCGTAGAGGTCCTGAACCGTGGCGAGCGCGGCCTCGTGCACCTGCTTCGCGGGGATGCCGTTCGGGTTGCCCTTGAGCGGCAGCGGCCGGGTCGCGGAGGCGTCGCCCACCACGGTCGGGTTGTTGCCGTTGAGGAACGCGCCCTGGGTCGTGAACAGGGTGCACATGTTGGTCATGAATCCGGCGATGATGACGTTCTTGCGCCCGGCCTTCTTGACCTCTTCGGCGAGATCGGTGTGGTGGAAGCCGTTGGGGACGGTCTTCTCGACGACAGGTTCGCCCTTCGCCGGCTTGAGTGCCGGGATGATCTGGCCCGCCTTCGACTTCAGGTCGTAACCCTTGTCGACGATGTGGATGACCGGTGTGCCCGCCGCACGGGCGCGCTGCAGCAGGGCTTCGGCGTTGTTCACCGCGGAGTGCCAGCCGTCGAGTTCCATCACACCGTGGGTGTAGGTGTTCTGGTAGTCGACGAGGATCAGCGTCGCGTCCGAGAGCTTCGCCGGGGTCTCGTCAAGCTTGTTGAGCTGCCGCAGCGTCGTCGTGTCCTTCGCGACGTTCTTCCCCCCGCCGTTCCCGCCGGCGTTCTCTCCGGCGGGCGACGGTTTGCGGTCGGTGCGCGCGGCGGCTTCGGAGCTTGCGCCGCACGCGGTCACGGTGGCCGTGAGAACGGTGGCGAGACCCAGCGCGGCGGCTGAACGCAGCAGCTTCATCAGACGATCTCCTTCTGGGTCGGTACGACGACGCCGTACAGGTCGGCGATGGTGGCGAGGGCGCTGTAGTGCACCTGGCAGGCGTCGAGGTCGGTACCGGCCACGGGCAGTGAGCGGGTGGCGGTGGCATCGGCGACGACCGTGGGGCGGTTGCCGCGCAGGAACGCGCCCTGCGCGGTGAACGCCACGCACATGTGCGTCATCCAGCCGGCGATGACGACGTCCTGTCCCTCCGGGACGTGCGAGCCCAGGTCGGTGTCGACGAACGCGTTCGGGACCTGCTTGACGACGACGGCCTCACCCTCGACCGGCGCGACACGGGGGTGGATCCGGCCGATGTCGGCCCGGATGTCGTACGGGGTGCCCTCGCCGCCGTCGTTGATGACGTGGACGACCTTGGTGCCCTCCTGGCGGGCCCGGGCCAGCAGCTGCGCGGCGGCGTCGAGCGAGGCCTCCCACCCGTCGAGTTCCATCACGCCCTGGGTGTAGGTGTTCTGGAAGTCGATCAGGATCAGCGTCGAGTCGGCCAGCTTCGCGGGCGTCTGGTCGAAGCCGTTGAGCTCGCGCAGCGTGGTTCTGGACATGGGTGTACCGCCTTCGGTCTTCGCGTGAGGTTGGCAGCCCGAGCGATGCGGTGGGCTACGACCAGAACGCTATGGCCCGGCAGGCGTGTCGACAATGACGTCTAACATGCAGATACCGACATGCCGCGCGCACATCACCGATCGCCAACTGCCCACTGCCCACTGCCCATCGCAGTCGCCGATCGCGGATCGCCGGTCACCGACCAGGGGGACTCATGCAGGACATCGCCAGACGGCTCATCGTCATCGTCCTCTTCGAAGGCGTCGATCTGCTCGACGTCACCGGGCCACCGGAAGTGTTCTCCCTGGCCCGGCGCGAGACCGAGGACGCGGCGGGCTATCGCGTCGTCCTCGCGGCCGAGAGCATGGACCCGGTGACCACCTCCGCCGGAGTCCGCATCCTTCCGGACATCACCTTCCGGGAAGCCGCCGGGGGAAGCATCGACACCCTCATCGTGCCCGGCTCGGTGGAGGTCGACAGCGAGCGTCGTGTACGCGCGCTCGTCGACCCCGAGCTGGTCGGCTGGGTGAAGACCCTCGCCGACCGGACGCACCGGGTCACGTCCGTCTGCGTCGGAGCGCACCTCCTCGCCGCGGCCGGGCTGCTCGACGGCAAGCGGGCGACCACGCATTGGTCGACCGCGCCCCAACTGGCCGCGGACCACCCGGCGGTGAAGGTCGACGCCGATCCGATCTTCATCCGTGAAGGCAACGTCTGGACCGGAGCCGGCATCAGCGCCTGCCTCGACCTGTCGCTCGCCCTGATCGCCGACGACCTCGGCGAGGCCGTCGCGCTGCGCGTCGCCCGACAGCTCGTGATGTACCTGAAACGGCCGAGCGGGCAGAGCCAGTTCAGCGTTCCCCTGGAACAGCTCGCCACGACGCGGCGGATCGAGGATCTGCGTCACCACATCATGCGCAACATCGGCCGGCCGCTGACCGTCGTGGACCTGGCCGAGTACGCGCATGTCAGCGACCGGCACCTCACGCGGCTCTTCAAGACCGAACTGGGCATGACCCCTCATGCCTACATCGAATCCGTCCGGGTCGAGAAGGCGCGCCATGACCTCGAATCCTCCGACGCCACGCTCGAACGCATCGCGTCCACCTGCGGGTTCGGCACGACGGACACCCTGGTGCGGGCGTTTCGACGGCGGCTGGACACGACGCCGACGGAGTACCGCCGCAGATTCCGGGTGCCGCAGACCCGCTGACGGCCGAGACCGCCTGCCGCCTCCGGATGCATAGACACTGTCTACGCGGCACTGGTAGACAGTGTCTATGGCTGATGAGAACTCTCTTCGCGAGCGGCTGATCGACGTCGGTGTGGACCTGGTCCTCACCGAAGGTTCCGCGTCCGTGGGGCTGCGGGAGATCGCCCGACGGGCCGGGGTGTCGCACGGGGCCCCGCGCCGGTACTTCGCCACGCACCACGCCCTGCTCTCCGCGATCGCGCGACGCGGCTTCGAGGACCTCGCGGCCCGATTCGAGACCGCCGTCGACCCCGAGGCGCCACCACGCGCCCAACTGGAGCGGCTCGCCAAGACCTACGTCGGGTACGCGCTGGAGTGTCGCGGCATGTTCGAGCTGATGTTCCGCCACGACCTGCTCGACGGCGCGCAACAGCGCGACGGCCGAACCCAGTTGCGCACCTCCACGCTTCCGCTGTTCGAGCTGCTGGCCACACTCGTCGACCGGTGCGGGAAGGAACCGGGCGCCGTACGTCGACCCGGCGCGCCCGGCGATTCGGCCCCGCCACCCACGGTGACCGCCGCCGCCCTGTGGGCCGGGCTGCACGGCATCGCCCAGCTCTGGACCTGGGGAAGCCTGCAACTGGCCCTCGCCACTCCCCCGCCCGGTGATGAGGAACGCGACCGGCTCGTCACGGCAGTCCTGGACGCGCACCTCGGTCCGGTGGCGGCATGAGCACGGCCGCACCGCGGCCCTTCGCCCTCCTCGCCTCCGTGTCCGGGGCGATGATCGTGGCACTGGACGGGACCATCCTGCTCGTCGCGCAGCCCAGCCTCCGCCATGATCTCGACGCGAGTGTGGCCCAGGTGCAGTGGACGAGCACCAGCTACCTGATCGCCGTCGCCACGCTCCTCGTCGTCGCCGGGCGCCTCGGCGACCGCTACGGACACGCACGGCTCCTCTTCACAGGTGTCCTCGGCTTCGGCGTCGCGTCGGCCGGCATCGCGCTCGCGCCCACCGTCGGCTGGGTCATCGCGCTGCGCGCCGCACAGGGCGTCTTCGGCGCGCTCCTCCAGCCCGCGACACTCGCCCTGCTGCGACTCGCCTACCCACCGGACCGTCTCGGCAGACCCATCGCCGTCCGCACCAGTGCGATCGCGGTGGCCGCCGGCATCGGTCCGGTCCTCGGCGGGATTCTGGTGCAACACCTCGGATGGCGTGCGGTGTTCTGGGTCAACGTGCCCGCCGCGCTGGTGATCGCAGCGCTCACCCTCTCCGTCCGTACGCCGATGCCTGAACGCACCGGCCCACAACGGCTGGACCTCGCCGGCACCGCACTGCTCACGGCGGCACTCGCGGTGCTCGTCCACACTCTGGCCGGCGTGCCGGGGCACGGCTGGACCGCCGCGTCGACGCTGCTCGAACTCGCCGTCGGCCTGGCCCTGTCGGCGGTACTCGTCCTGCACGAGCGCCGCGCCGCGCACCCGATCGTGCCGCGTGCCGTGGCCCGGTCCGTGCCCGTGACGTCGGCCATGACACTCCTCCTGGTCATCAGCGCGGGTCTGTTCGGCGCCCTGTTCAGAGCCACGTTCTACCTTCAGGACGCCCTGCGCCTCGCCCCGCTCGCCACCGGTCTGCGCGTCCTTCCGCTGACCGCGCTGATGGTCCTGGGCGCACCCGTGGCCGGCGTCGCGCTGCGCCGGTACGGTCCACGGCGCACCGCCGTCGCGGGCACGGCTCTCGTCGTGATGGGCATCGCGCAACTGGCCCGGCTCGGTCCGGCCGGCCCGTGGCCGTCCATGACAGCCGCCTTCGCCGCGCTCGGTGCCGGGTTCGCGACGGTGATGGTCACCGCCACCGGGACAGTCGTCGGTGATGCGCCGCCGGGGTACGCCGGAGTCGTCGGAGGGCTCAAGCAGACGGCGATGAACATCGGCCCGTCGCTCGGCATCGCCGTAGCGGCCGGCGCGACGGGCGCAGCGGGAGCGACCGGTGCGCCCGACGCCTCCGCTTCCACGATGACCAGCAGCCTGCTGCCCCTGGCCTTCCTCGCTCTCCTCGGCCTGATCCCCGCCTTCCTGCTGCCTCGGCACGCGAACGGCGACGTCGAAGCCGCTCCCCCGCCACGACAACCGGCCCCGCAGAAAACCCCTGTTGCGGAGGTCGGCGAACGCCGGTAGCAGCACGAAGCGCCGCACGCGATCCCACCCCAGGGTCACGTGCGGCGCGTATTCGGGCGAGGATCAGAGCTTCAGGCGGTGCACACCTCCCTGGACCGTGCCCACGTACAGCCGGCCGCCGTCGGCCGCGAGGCTGGTCGCGTCGAGGTTCTGCAGACCGGTGGAGATGTTCTGCCAGGTGCGGCCCCCGTCCGTGGAGCGCAGCACTCCGCGGCCGCCGCGCGGCAGAGCCGTCTCCCAGTAACTGGTGGTCGCCGCGTACAGCGTTCCGCCCACCTGGAGCAGATCCCTCACGCGTGTCGGCAGCTTGCCGGTGTCGCCGGTGCGGAAGGTCTTTCCGCCGTCCGTCGACACCTTGATGGCGTCGCCGCCGGTCAGCATGCGCGAGCCGGTGAACTCGATGGTGTCGACGCGGCCGTCGGTGACCTTGGTGATGTCGTCGCCACCGTTGTCCGAGCGGTACAGGCCGTCGGGGGCGCCGAGCCACAGCCGGTCGGGGTTCTTCGGGTCACCGGCGACCGCGGTGAAGTACGTCCGGTCGTTGAGCAGGTTCTTCCAGTTGGCTCCCCCGTCCTCGGTGGAGAACAGGCCCACGCCCAGCAGGTTGCCGTACGAGACATACACGCGGTCGGGGTCGGCGGGGTGCACGGCCATCGCGTACACCGTGCCGTCGCTCTCGCCCTTCTTCTTCCAGGTGACGCCCGAGTCGCCGCTGCGCTCCAGGCGGAAGCCGCCCCAGGCGTTGTACTGCACCCGCCAGACGATCCGTGAGTCCTTGGGAGAGGTCTGCAGCAGGCGGGTCGCGACGCCGATCCTGCCCTCACCCCCGGTGGTGCCCCACTCGGCCCCGGAGACCGGGAGCCGGGAGCGGTGGGTGCCCTGCCAGCCGGCCGCGAGCAGCTGGTCGCCGCTCACCGCCAGGGAGTTGACGGTGCCGCCCTGGACGCCCAGACGCCGGTAGTCCTTGCCGTCCGCCGTGCCCCGGTACACGCCCGCCGCGTCCGCCGAGACGGTCAGTGAGCCGTCGGCCCAGCGGTCGAAGTCGGAGACGGTCGAGGAGCGGTTGACGCCGGGGATGGTGCTCCACTCGCGGCCGTGGTTGCGGCCGACCCGGGTGTCACCGCCGTAGCTGACGTACAGGTCGCCGCCTGTGAGGGTCATCCCGGAAGCGCCGTATCCGTGATTGTCCAGCGCCGCCCAGGTCTTGCCGCCGTCGAAGGAACCGACGATGCCCGAGCCGATCTCGTAGATCGCCACGACCTGGCTGTCCGCGACCACGTTGACGGAGACGCCGCCGTCCACCGAGTCGTGGACCTTGACGGCTGGGCCGAGCGTGCCGGTGGAGAGGCCGTCGCGCTTCCAGAGCGACGTGCCCGCCGAGAGGTAGAGGCTGTCGCCGCCGATCGCCAGGTCGTAGACGTGGTCGGCGGGAAGGCCTATGGGCTCGGACGCCCAGGTGTCGCCACCGTCCCTGCTGATCAGCAGATCGGTGGCGGTGCGGGCGACGAGGGTCTTCGTCGCCTCGTCGGCGAGGAAGTCGTAGACGGGGGTGTCGGGGGTGTTCAGGGTCTTCCAGCTGCGGCCGGCGTCCTCCGTGCGCAGGATCGAGCCGGTGCGGGGGATACCGGAGGCGCTGTTCGCGGCGTACCACCAGCGCTTGGCGTTCGTCGGGTCGATGACGGTGAAGGCCTGGCCCGACACATTGCCGAGCGGCAGCCTGGTGTGCTGCTTCCAGGTCGCGCCCTTGTCCTCGGTCGACCAGGGGCCGGTCTTGTTGTACTGGGTGAGGACGGCGGACCCGGGGTCGCTCTGCGCGGTGCTGATGTCGCCGCTCTCCGAGTTGGGTCCGACCGGCTGCCAGCGGGAGTCGCGGCTGTCCTCGGGGGTCACCTCGAAGCCGTCGCGGTTGCTCGTCAGTGTCTTGCCGTCGGTGGTCCGACCGGTCACCGAGACCAGATGGGCGCCGGTGCCGCGACCGGTGATCTCCGCCTGGTAGACGTTCCCGGAGCGGAGTCTGGTGGTGACCGAGTAGGGCCTGCCGTGCGGCGGGGTCACGGTGAGGACCGGCGACTTCGCCAGCGGGGCCGGCGTGAAGACGACCGCGGTGGACCTGCCGTCGCTCGGGTCGGGGCCCGCCTGCACGAACAGCTGCCGCACGACCAGGAGATACGGGACGCGCAGGGCCGCGCCGCCCTCCGGCGTGACCGTGACCATGCCGCTGATCTCGGCCTCGCCCGCGGGGCGGTCGGCGCTGAGGGTGACGGTCGCGGTGGCGCTGCCACCGGCCGGGATGCGCAGGGTGCGCGGGCTGACCCGCGCCTCGCCGTCCACCTTCAGACGAACGGTGCGGGTCCGGGTTCCTGAGTTGTTGACGGTGAGCTTCTTGCTGCCGCCCACCGTGTGCCGCGCCAGGTCGGCGAGCCCGTACGAGAGCGTGGCCGGATTGGTGGTGACGGCGGTGTCCGCCCGGTCCGCGGCCGCCGCGACGTCGAGTCGGCCGGAGCCCTTGGTCGTCGTCCCGTAGTCCTTCAACTTCCGTGCGCTGCCCACAAGTTCGGAGGCGACTTTCGCAGGGGTCTCACCGGGGTGGAGCTGACGCAGCAGCGCCGCGGACCCGGCGACGTGCGGTCCCGCCATCGACGTACCCGACATGCGGTAATAGCCGGGCGCGTAAAGGGACTTGGGGACGGTCGAGCGGATGTCGTAACCCGGGGCGACCAGGTCCGGCTTGAGGTCCCAGTTCAGGTCGGGGCCGCGCGAGGAGAAGGAGGCGATCTTGTCCGTGACGTCCGTGCCGCTGATCGTCACCTCGACCTTGCCGTCCGCCAGTCGGCGGCCGAGCTCGGCGTACTGGGTCGAGTCGACGCCCAGCATGACCATGGAGTCCATGCGCATCGAGTCGCCGGACTCCTTGACGGAGGTCGTCGGGGCGAGCGGCACGGTGCCGTCCGCCTTCGCCGGCGGCTCAACCGCGGTGTCCGGCCGGCCCGCGTCCTCCGGCTGTCCGGCGAGCACCGGACCGCCGCCCGAGCTCTTCCCTCCGATGATGGCGAGCGCCCCATGGCGCTCCGCCTCGCGGGCCATCTCGATCTCCCAGGCGGACAGATGCTCCTGGGTGTCCGCGACGAGCATGTCGATGCGGACGGCCTTGCCCTTGACGTCTCCGGCCCGCTCCCAGTCCTCCGCGGTGCCCTGGCCGAGGTCGACGACCTCCGTCGTGACAGGGGCCGCGGGCGGGTTCGCGGAGATCACGCCGCGATACGTCTGGATCTTCTTGCCGCCCTTGTAGGTGGCGCCGGGTATGCGCAGCCCGCTGATCGAGGCGCCGACCGCGATGACGCCGTCGGCGGCGGCCGGGGTGCCGACGGTGCCGCTGCCCGGACCCTCGTTGCCGGCCGAGGCGACGACGACAACTCCGGCCTTGGTGGCGGCGGTTGCGGCCAGGCCGAGCGGATCGTCGCCGTCTCCGTAGCCGCCGAGGCTCATGTTGACGACATCGGCACGGTGCGGATTGGCCGGGTCGATCGCGGCCTCGATACCGGCGACGATGTCGGAGGTGTAGCCCTCGCCCGCATCGTTCATGACCTTGTACGCAAGGAGGTTGGCGCCCGGGGCCACACCGGTGACGCCGCCCTTCTCGGCGGCCTTGCCGGCGATGATGCCGGCTACATGGGTGCCGTGGCCGTTGTCGTCCATCGGGTCGGCGTCGCCGTTGACGAAGTCGTAGCCGCCCACGACCTTGTGGCCCTTGCCGAGGGCGCCGCCCAGGTCCGGGTGGGTGTAGTCGACGCCGCTGTCGAGGATGGCGACGGTGACGCCTTTGCCGTCGGCGCCGTTGCCCGCCGGGTCCTTGCGCTGCCAGACCTCCGGCGCGTTGATCAGCGGCACACTGTCGTCGGTGAGGATGCGCACCTTGGTGTCGGGGACGACGGAGGCCACCCCGGGCAGTTGCTTCAACTCGGGTACCTGGGAGGCCTTCACGGTCACGGCGACCGCGTCGAGCAGCAGGTTCAGGCGGCGCGGGGAGCCGGTGCGCAGTCCGGCGTCCTTCGCGTCAGCGAGGAACGTCTTCTGCCGTGCGGCGAGGGAGGCGCGGTCGGCGCCGATCTCCTTGGCGTCGGCGGAGCTCAGCCGGCCCTTTCCCGTCGCGGCGGCGGCCCCGGACAGCGTGACGATGACACGCTGCTCGGGATCCTGATGTGGGTCCGCGGTGGCGGACTGGGGCACCGCGGACAGCAGGCCGCCGACAACGGCGGCCGTGAGCCCGGCGGTGAACATTCTTCGAGGGGTCATGCCAGACGAATTAATCGGACGCGAGTGGTCCAGACAACGATTTGGCCTGGCCCATTGCTGCCCCTGGCACACACGGGCCAAGATCCGCCCATGCCTCAGCTGACCGCCGCAGGAATCGAAGCTTTCGACGAGAGCGTCTACCGCGCGATCCTCGTCCGGCACACCGCCGCGCCCGCCGAGCTTGCGGGTGACCTGTCCTGCTCCACCGAGCGGGTCGCCCGCGCCCTCGACCGACTCCGCGAGAACGGCCTGGTAGGGCGGCTCGCCGGAACCCGCCGCCGGTACGCGGCCATTGAACCGGGCGCGGCCCTGGAATCCCTGGTCCGCTCCCGAACCGCGGATCTCGACGGCGTGCGGGCGGCGGCCGGCGAGCTCTCACGCCTGTTCGCCGCGGCCCGGCAGGGCGGCTCCGAACAGGTCGAAGTCATCACCGGCGGCGAGGCGTTGGGCCGATGGTTCGTACAGCTTCAGCAGGAAGCGCGCGACGAGGTCATCACCCTGGACCGCCCGCCGTACGCGCTGACCACCTCCAACCCGGTCGAGGCGACCGCCCTCACCCGGGGCGTCCACTACCGCGCCGTCTACGCCCCCGAGGCACTGGAGTGGCCCGGAGTCCTGGGCGACATCCGCGAGCTGGTGGCGCACGGCGAGCAGGCCCGCGTACTGCCGGGCCTGCGCATCAAACTGGCCATCTCCGACCGCCGCCTCGCCCTGATGCCACTCACCCTCGACTTCACCACCGAGGTGCGCGCCGCGGTCATCCGCCCGTCAGCCCTGCTCGACGGCCTCATCGACTACTGGGAGCTGTGCTGGCGCACCGCGACCCCGCTGGGCGCGCCCACCGAGGACGACCCCCTCGGCGAGGAGGACCGCCAGATGCTGACCCTCCTCGTCGGCGGCCTCAAAGACGAGGCGATAGCCCGCCAGTTGGGCTGGTCGGTACGGACCATGCGACGCCGGATCAGCCGCCTGCACGAGGAACTGGGCGCCGCGAACCGTTTCCAGGCGGGGGTGATCGCGGCGCGTCGCGGGTGGATCTGAATTCCCTTCAGCCGTCGGCCGGTTGAGCGACTAGGGCCTGTCGTCACATTCCCGTCGTCCGCCCGAGGGGCGGGCCCGGCGGCGTCTGGTGCGTGCGATCGCAAGGCGCCGGAGAGCCCTTGTAGCGGAGCTACCAGGGCTTTTCGGCAACGCCGCGAGCGGGCGTGCCAGACGCCGCCGGGCAGACGGGAATGTGACGACAGGCTCTAGTCCCCGGCACCTTCGAGGTCGTCGGAGTGGCCGGACCGCAGCCGTGGCCACTGGGCGGTGGGGCGGCCGTCGGTGCGCACGTAGTTGCCGCTGATCTGCGGCCAGCCGGCGGGCGAGTCCTCCCACGGCTCCTGCCGCCCGTACGCCGTCCGGTCCAGCAGGCTGTACGTCTGGTCCATCGCCTCGACGCCACGGCCGGTGGTCCAGTACGTCTCGAACACCCGGTCTCCCTGGCGCAGGTAGCACGCAAGCATGAACGGGCCACGCCCCGCCATCAGTGTGTCGATCGACTCCCGGGCCGAGTACCAGGGCACGTCCCAGCCCATGAAGTCGCGGTAGCGGACGCTCTCCTCGTACGGGCCCTGGCACAGCGTCGCGTAGGTGACGTCACGGGAGTGCAGGTAGGACAGCTCGCGGACCTGACTGTTGAAGAACGTGCAGCCCTCGCACTGCTCGGCGGCGGGGTGGTCGGCGTGCCACATCTGGAAGTACGCGATGAGCTGCGTGCGGCCCTCGAAGGCGTCCAGCAGCGTGACCTGACCGGACGGTCCGGTCAGTGGGGTGCCGGCGTCCACTTCCACCATGGGCAGCCTGCGGCGGGCCGCCGCGATCGCGTCTCCTTCGCGGGTGTACGCCTTCTCCCGGATCCGCAGCTCGTCCAGTTCTGCCTGGTAGGTGGCACGGTCGACGGCCTTGGGCGCCGGAGCGCTCGTTTCGGTGCTCATGAGAACTCATCCCTTCATGTCCTGTCCGGAGGATCCAGTCCCGAGGATCCAGTCCGGAGGGGCGTGTCCAGAGGGCGCCTGTCCGGAAGGTCTCCTCCGGCTCTTGCTCGGCCCACCTCCAGAGTGACGGTCACCCCACCGACGAAGCCGGCACCGCCGGATCGACACCGGCAGCGAAAAAGTTCGCGGAATGTTGGCGACGCTCGTCAGTGGTCGTCGTTTCCGCTGGTCAGCTCGCTGATCCGGCTGGTCAGATAGCGACGCTCGGCCTCGGTCGGCGCCAGTTTCAGCGCGTCCTCGTACGCCCGTCCGGCCTCGGTCGTCCGGCCGGAGCGGCGGAGCAGGTCGGCCCGGGTCGCGGGCAGCAGGTGGTAGCCGTCGAGGCACCCGGATGCCGCCAGCTCGTCGACCAGTGCCAGACCGGCCGGGATGCCGTCCGCCATCGCGACCGCCACGGCCCGGTTCAGCTCCACGACCGGAGACGGGGCCAACCTCGCCAGCTCCCCGTACAACACCGCGATCTGCGGCCAGTCCGTGCTCGCCGCGTCGGGCGCGGTGGCATGGCAGGCGGCGATCGCGGCCTGGACCTGGTACGGCCCGGCACGCCTTCCGGCCAGCGCCTGGTCGAGGATCTCCACGCCCTCGGCGATCAGCCCCCGATCCCACCTGCGTCGGTCCTGATTCTCCAGCGTGACGAGCATTCCGCCGGACGTACGGGTCATGCGGCGGGCCTCGTGCAGCAGCATCAGGGCCAGCAGCCCGCGCGGCTCGGGTTCGCCGGGCATGAGCCGGACCAGGACCCGGGCCAGCCGGATCCCTTCGGCGGTCAGCGCTCGGCGGGCGTCCTCGCCCTCGTCGTCGTACCCCTCGTTGAAGATCAGGTACAGCACCGCGAGGACGGCGGCGAGTCGCTGCGGCAGCAGGTCGGCGGTCGGCACACGGTACGGGATGCCGGCCTCGGCGATCTTGCGCTTCGCGCGGACCAGCCGCTGCGCCATCGTGGGCTCGGCCGTCAGGAAGGCCCGGGCGATCTCGGCGGTGCTCAGCCCGGCCAGCGTCCGCAGGGTGAGGGCGACCCGGGCCGGGAAGGGCAGCGCCGGATGGCAGCAGGTGAAGATCAGCCGCAATCGCTCGTCCGGGATGTCCTCCACCGGCGGTTCATCCTGCTCGGGGGTGATCAGGGCGAGCCGGCGCAGCTTGGCCGCGCCCACGGCGTCGCGCCGCAGCCGGTCGGTCGCGCGGTTGCGGGCGGTGGTGGTGAGCCATGCGCCCGGGCGGCGCGGCACGCCGTCGCGTGTCCAGGTCGTCAGCGCCGCGGCGAACGCGTCCTGCGCGCAGTCCTCGGCCAGGTCCCAGTCGCCCGTCATCCCGATCAGGGTCGCGACCACCTGGCCCCACTCGTCCCGGAAGGCCGCGTCGACGGCCGTCCTGACCCGGTCGACCGGCGCGGTCATTCCCAGAGCGGGCGGATCTCCACGCCGCCCCAGCGCGCGTAGGGATGGCCTTCGGCGATCGCGATCGCCTCGTCCAGGTCCTCGCAGTCGACGATCACGAAGCCGCCGACGAAGTCCTTGGTCTCCGCGAACGGGCCGTCCGACACCAGGGTTTCGCCGTCCCGGACCCGGACCGTGGTCGCGTCCACCACCGGACGCAGCCGCGCACCGACGAGCATGCCGCCCCGCCGGTCGAGATCCGCGAGCCAGGCCTGGTGCACGGGGTCCGCCTCGAGTTCCTCGTTGCTGGGTGAAACCTTCTCGTCGTCGCAGATGAGCAGCACGTATTTCACCCTGTTCATTCTGCCGCCGCTGCCGCCGGGATGAGGGACGCGCATCGCATCGCGGACGGGCGCCACCGCTCTGCGTGCCGTGACGGCCCCACCGAGTGGTTGTCTTCGCCTGTCCGGCCGTTGACCCAGTTGCCCTCGACGCTTCCGGCCGGGGTCAGGGTGCCCTTGTCGCGGCCATGTCGGACTCGTGCTTCGGCCCGGTCGCTCGCCGGCGGTCACGGGGCCGGGTCTACGGGGCCGGGTCCGGGCTTCTTCGTGAGCGTGAGAGTCTCTGGGCGTGTCAGAGATGTCGAGCCGGTGGGAGTCGGCTCTGACCGAGGCTCTCTCCCCTTCGTGGTCGCGACGTGTACGGGCCGGGCGTGACCTTGCATCGTTCTCCCATGTCCCCGAGGCCGCGGAAGCGCTGGTGAGGCTGCTCCTGGACGCCGGGGACACGGCGGTCACCCGGCAGACGTCAGAGGCCCTGGCCCGCGTGGGAACGGTGGCGTCCGTAAGGCTCCTCGCTCTCGCGATCGCCGGAGCCGACGACAGCCAGGCCGACTGGATGGAGACCGGCGTGCAGGACGCGCTCGTGGAGACGGACGGTGCGCCGGACCTCGCAACGGTGTGCGGACACCTCGGTCGTGACTCAGAAGCAGCTGTCCGTCGAGGTGCCGCGGAGATCTTGGCATGGACGGACGACAGACCGGGTCCGCCATGACCTGCTACCCGGTGGCTGTCGCCGCGTCCACGGTCTCGGGCGCGGTCGGCTCGTCGGGCGTCGGCGGCGTGCGGTACGCGCGGAGGGGGGCGTTCGCCCCTGCCACCGCGGCGACTGCCAGCGTGGCGGAGAGGCCGCCGGCGACCAGGGCGAAGGGGGCGGAGGTGGCCGATGCCAACCATCCGCCGCGGAAGTTGCCGAGTTCGGGGCCCGCGACGCCGATGACGTGCTCCAGCGAGGAGACCCTCCCCCGGTACGCGTCCGGGGTCTCCAGCTGGACCAGCGCACTGCGGGTGACGACGGAGACGGTGTCGGCGGCGCCGGCCACGGCCAGGCATCCGAGCGCCGGCCACAGCGGCCCGGACAGGCCGAAGCCCGCCAGCGCGAGGCCCCAGACGGCGGCCGCGCCCAGTTGCACCAGGCCGCCGCGGCGCCGGCGCGTCACCGTGCCGGAGACCAGACCGGCCGCGATCCCGCCGACCGCGACGGCCGAGAGGAACAGGCCGAGGGTCTGCGGGTTGCCGCCGAAGCGGATCTCGTTGACCAGCGGGAAGAGCGCGATCGGCATGGCGAGCAGCGTCGCGGACAGGTCGGTGGCCATCGAGCCCCACAGGGTCGGGCGGCGCAGGACGATCCGCCAGCCTCCGCGCTCCGGCCGGCGCCTGGTGACGTTCGCGCCGGCGCTTTCGGGCTTCATGGCCGGGAGGCGGATCACCGCGAGCACCGAGACCAGCGTCGTCACGGCCTGGGCTCCGTATGCGGCAGAGAGGTCCCAGCGGGCGATGATCAGCCCGGCCAGCGCGGGGCCGGCCAGCATCGCCATCTGGAACGAGATGTTGGTCAGCGCCAGACCGGCCGCGACCTGGTCGGCCGGGAGCAGCCGGACGGGGAAGGTGCGCCGGGCAGGGGCGCCCAGCGCGCCGCAGGCGGTCCCGGCGGCAACCAGGGCGAGCAGCAGGACCACGTTCCGGTTGCCCGCCACGGCTTGAGCGGACAGCCCTGCGGCGACCAGCAGTTGGCCCGCCGTAGTGGCCCGCACCAGCGCCCGGCGTTCGACGCTGTCCGCCAACGTGCCCCCGAGCAGCCCGAACAGCACCATCGGCAGGCCGGTGGCGAGCCCGATGGCGCCGGTGCCCACCGTGCTGCCGGTCAGGTCCCAGACCTGGGCGAGCACCGCCACCGTCGCTATCTGGCCGCCGAGTTGGGAAGCCGCGGTACCGATCCACAGGTCACGGAACGGCCGGCTGCGACGCAGCGGGCGGATGTCGAGGAACCGGACGCGCCGGTTCACCGCGGTGGCTCCGTGAGGTGGCGGAGGATGCGCTCCCGCATCGACCGGTGCTCCAGTGCCCGCCGCACCTCCTCGACGACGGCCGTCATCGCGTGCGGGATCTCGCCGTCCAGCTCGGCGACCGTCGCGTGCGTGGCCCGCCACTCGGCTTCCAGGAACGGCACCAGCGAGCGGCCGCGTTCGGTGAGGTTGATCCGCCGGGTGCGGGCGTCGGGCCCTGGTTCGGAGGTGACCAGGTCCTCCTTGCGCATGGCGGCGACGGTCTGGCTGATCGCGGAGTGCGAGCGGTTCAGGGACTCCGCGAGTTCGCGGATGGTCAGGGGGCCGGTGTGGGCGAGCCGGATCAGCGGGTACGCGAAACGCGGCCGCACTCCCTCGATGCCTCGCTCGACGTAGACCTGCTCGATCTCGGCGTCCATGACGGACAGCAGCTGGTGCAGCGACTGCCAGGGATCGGGTAGCAACGTGGGATCTGGAGATGTCACAGCGCTAATATAACAGCGCTGCGATAAATGCCTCCGCAACTCCGCCACCCGGCCGAAGTGGCCGAACAGGCCGACTGACCGAAGTCACCGAACCGACCGGCCGACAGACCGAAGTAACCGAACCGACCGACTGGCCGACTGACCGACCGACTGACCGAACTGGCCGAACCGGCCCGGCGGGACGACGCAGGAAACAGGGCAGGGCAGCTCGAGTCGACTTGATAGGCAAGTGAAGAGTTGCCTATCATCCGGCCATGGCCGACGATCTCTTCAAAGCCTTGGCCGACCCCACCCGCCGCGCCATCCTCGACGAGCTCTCGGAGCAGTCCGGGCAGACACTGTTCGAGATCTGCGGGCGACTGAGCATGAAGCACCGGCTCGGCATCTCGCGCCAGGGCGTCTCCCAGCACCTCGCCGTACTGGAGGCCGCCGGGCTCGTCGAGACCAGGCGGGAGGGCCGCTACAAGTTCCACGACCTGAACACGGCGCCGTTGCGCCACATCGCCGAGCGATGGCCCGTGCCCGACATCCCCGGACCGGAGGAGAGCACCTCATGAAGATCCATCTGACCAGCGTCTTCGTCGACGACCAGGCCAAGGCCGAGCGCTTCTACACCGAGATCCTCGGCTTCGTGAAGAAGCACGACGTCCCGATCGGCGAGAAGGACCGCTGGCTGACCGTCGTCTCGCCCGACGAGCCGGGCGGCACCGAACTCCTCCTGGAGCCGGCCGGTCACCCGGCCGTCAAGCCCTACCGCGACACGCTCGTCGCGGACGGCATCCCTCTCGCCCAGTTCGCCGTCGACGACGTCAAGGCGGAGTACGAGCGCCTGCGCGCCCTCGGCGTGGTCTTCACCCAGGAACCCGTGGAGATGGGCCCCGTCACCACCGCCGTCTTCGACGACACCTGCGGCAACCTGATCCAGATCGCGACGAAGCCGGAGTAGGCGACCGATCGCCGGGGAGGCCGCCAGCCGCGTCTACGCTTCGGCGGCCTTCGCGGCCGGTGCGTGGAACTCGGCAAGCAGGCCGATGACCTCGCCGAGCCGCTCCCGCACCGTCGGGTCGGTGATCACTCCATCCGCGCCGATCATCCGGTGCTCCACCGGGATCCTCGCGCAGGCCGACTCCACGATGTCGGCGCCCGTATAGCCGAGTACGGTGCGCAGGGTCGCCGCGGCGCCCTCGCCCCGGCCCGGGGCAGCCGCGTTCACGAAGGCCACGGGCTTGTCGCAGATCTCGGTGCCGCCGACCGTCCAGTCCAGCAGATTCTTGAACGAACCCGGCAAGGTGCCCGCGTACTCCGGCGTACAGATCAGGATCGCCGTCGCCTCCGCGATCGCCGTGCGCAACGTGGCCACAGGAACCGGCAACGGATCGGCGTCGTCGTCGGGGTTGAAATGCGGAAGCGCCGCCAGCCCGTCGTACATGACCGTGCACACCCGAGGAGAGGCCAGGGCCTGCACGGTGCGCAGCACGGCCTCGTTGGAGGAATCGGTGCGCAGGCTTCCGGAGAGCAGCAGGATCGAAGGCAGCGTAGACATCTGGTCAACCTATCGGGGAGGGCGCCGATTGCGGCGGCTACTCCCTTGCGTCCCGCAATCGGTCCCCAACTCTGCCACCTCCGCCTTCAGTTGTCCGTCACGGCGAGGGTTCTCCGCGGCTCCGGCGGCGGTGAACTCTCGCCTTGCCCTTTCCGCCAGCGCCGCCACCGCCACCGCCACCGCCAGGCGACACCGGCATGCGACGACCCCGGTCACCCTCCTTCCTGACGGTCGTGGGACCGCCACCCCGGCGTAGGAGTCCAGCGCGCCTTGCCGCCTCCGCGACCTCCCGATACGTTCGACCATCAGGCGTTTCACCCCTTGCATGGAGACCTCGCCCATGTCGCAGCTGGAGATCGGTGCCGTCGTCTTCGACGTACTCGGCACCCTCGTCGACGAACCCGCCGGCATCCGCAACGGCATTCGCGCACTCGAACCGTCGCTCGACGACCCCAGCGTCGAACAGCTCCTGTCGCTGTGGCAGGAGCACATCGAGCGCGAGCAGCGTCGCATCCTCGACGGCGGCCGGCCCTACGTCACCAGCGACGCGCTCGACCGGGAGGCCGCCCGGCTCGTCGCCGACGCCGCCGGAGTCGACGACCCGGCCGCCGCAGCGGCGCTCGCCCGGTCGGGCCAACAGCTTCCGCCGTGGCCCGACACCGTGACCGGCCTCGCCCGAATCGCGGAACGGCACCCGCTGATCGGGCTCTCCAACGCGAGCCGGGCCGCGCTGCTGGAAGTCAACGCCCACGCCGGCCTGCGCTGGCACCAGGCGCTGTCCGCCGAGGACGCCCGGACCTACAAACCGGACCCAGGTGTCTACCAGTTGGCCGTCACGGTCTCCGGACGACCGCCCGAGCGGCTGCTGATGGTCGCCGCTCACGCCTGGGACCTGCGTGCGGCCCAGGCTCTCGGTCTGCGCACCGCGTACATCGCCCGCCCCGTCGGCGACCCGCCCACCGCCACAGATCAATTCGATCTCTACGCGGACGACTTGGACGACCTGGCCGGCCAACTCGACAAGGGTGTCCCCGCCCGCCTCGGCAGGCCCCGGCCATAGGGGCGTGGCCAACCAGCGCGGCCCGTACGTCACATGACGCTCGCGCGAGGGCTCACGACCGATTCCGGGTCCCCCGACGTCCAGACCGTGTCGCAGGAAGTGCAGGCGAATCTGTTGGACAGGCCGTCGGTGTGACAGCCGCAGCTGGGGCACTGTTCCGTCGTGAAGTAGGCGTTCACGACATACGAGCGTAGTGGCGAACGCCTGTGATGCCGCCCGGGATTCCGTACGAGCGTGGTGGCGAGCGTGTGCTTGCTGGCGTTCGTCGAATCCGTTGCCGGGCGGATGAGAGGTTCTCGGCGGGACGCCTGACAGGCCCGATGAGTCAGTCCAGGGAGAACGGGTCCTTCCCCGGCGGTGTCGTGTGGTGATCGAACAGCCCGTCCGGCACCTCTTCGATCGGCATGGTGGAGCCGCCAGTCCGACATACCCGGGGTTCTCTCTCGCCGGCCGCCGCGCGGTCTCGGCCGCCTCCTCGCTCAGCGACAGTGCCTCCGAATGCCGTTGGAGGCGCCACAGGGTCGCCCCTCGCTCGGCCAGCGCCTTGGTGAGCAGGAGAGGGTCCAGGTCGGGGTGCGGCGATCCGCTGAACGACGGCCCACGGCCGCCCGTCGGCGCTGACCACGCGCCCGCTGCACAACCTTGACCCGCTAGACGAGGTCGAGAACTGCCCGCAGTGCGTCAGGGCGTCGGTCGACGGGCAGGTGGTCGACCAGATGCACCGGGCATCCGAGCGCCGCGGCACCCACGTCCGCGACGCGATCGTCGCCGACCATGAGGACCTCCTCGGGTGGCAGTCCGAGCTTGTCGCAGGCCGCTCGGAAGAGCCCCGGATCCGGCTTCTGCACCCCGTGTTCGAAGGAGAGGGCGTACGCGTCGACGAGGCCGTCGACATCGTGGGCGCGGAAGACGGGCCGCAGGTCCCAGCCGATATTGCTCACCACAGCGACCGGAACTCCCCGCCCCCGCAGAGCACGAAGAGTCGTCTCGGTGTCGGGATAGGGGCGCCATGCGGACGCAGTGCGGTGACGGTCGTAGAGCGCTTCTGCCAGTTCCGCCGAGGGGAGGGACGCCTCGCGGGCGAGAGCGGTGAAGGCGGCGCGGTGTTGCTCGGCGCTGAGATCCCGTTCACGCCACAGCGCTTCGAGATGCGGGGGCACCGCGCGCGGCGGAGCTCCTCCGGGCAGAGCGCCCGCCTCGGTCAACCGACCGGAGCACGCGGCGAGTTCGTCCTCACTCATGTCGAGTCCGGCCTCGGCGACGACCGCTCCCAGCCACTCCGGGACCGACTCGATACGGAAGAGGGTCCCGGAAAAGTCGAACATCACACCTTTGATCATGCCGTCGATCCTCGCCTTCCCCGTCACCGGTCCGCAAGCCCGGCAGGGGGCGGGAAACGGGCGACGGCGTTGGCTCCTGTGCCGCGAGTTGGCGCCTACGTCACGACTTCCGGTACGTCACGAGCGGTGTGGCGTCACCGAGGTTCCTGAGCTCCATCGGTCCGTCCGCAGTCGCCACCACGTACTCGGAATTGAACTCCTCAGGCGGGCAGTACGTGGTCTTCTCGCCCTCCAGGACCTTGGTTCTCCTGGGCTGTACGCGGTCCTCCCAGATGTTGATCAAGTCCATGCGGACCTTGCACGTGGGGCCCTTGAGCGTCTCGACGGTGGCGGACGCGGGCACGTTGAGCCTGCTCTGCCGGAAGGTCACCTGATGACTGCCGTCCTCGGCACGCCAGGTGCCGAGGAACCGTGCGCCGAGCTTCTTGTACGTGGTCACGACCTCGCCGAAGCCCTTGCCCGCCCGCCATTCGAGCGTCGTCGTGCCGGACGACGACTTGGTCGAGAACGTCGCCGACTTCCCGTTCCGGGCGATGTCGACCCGGTCCCAGCCGTCCCAGTCCTTGGCGAGGTGGGTGTCCCACTTCCCCGGTCCACCGGTGCCGACGGCGGCGACGCTCTCCGTCGGTGGCTCGCCGTCCCGGCAGTACTGCCCGAAGTCGGCGCGCACGGTGACGGTGGCGCGTTGGGCCTTCAGATCGATGCCCCGGCAGGGGTCGGTCTTGGTGGCGTAGACCGTCTTCGCCGTGGACCAGGGCTTGCCGCGGGCGCTCCGGTGCCGTTCGAGCAGGCCCGTACCGGCCTGGTAGCGCAGGGAGACCCGGCGTCCGTCGGACAGTTCGACGACCGCCTCGTCATCGGTTTCCTTGACGACGCGTGCCGCGCCCGCCGGATCGGCCGAGGCGTCGCCCTGGCAGGCGGTGATGCCGCCTGTGGCCAGCAGCACGGCCCCGGCGACACCGAAGACACACGCGCGTCGCATCTACGTCCTTCACGCATCGAAGTGAACTCTCGGATAACTGACGCGGGTCGGGGCGGAATCGTTGCACAGGTCGCTCATATTCCGCTCCGAAGGCGGGGTGGCGGCCGTCATCACTGCAGGGGTGATGACGGCCGTGGTCACCGCCTGCCGCCGAACTGCCAGTCGTGGACCTCTATCTCGGCGTAGAGACCCACGGTCAGAACGGAGCAGGCCGTGTCCGGGTCCGGCGCCCGGACCAGCGCCGCCGTACCCAGCCAGGTGGCGCCGTCGTCGGACAGCAGAGGCCCGTACGCGATCAAGTCGTCCTGGTCGGGCGGCACATCGAGGTCGGCGGCCTGCCCCGCACCAAGGCCGAGCACCAGGTACCGGTTGCCATCGGTCGGGCCACCGGGGTACTCCCACATGGTCCGCCCCAGGCTGTTGCGCCACCGGCGCAGCATCACGTCCCGGTACACCCCGGCCTGATAGCCGGGTTCGTCGAACGCGAACGCGCGTGCCGCCGCGGGATCCGGCAGGTCGACGATGTGCACACTCCCCGTCGGCTCCTCCCCGTCACTGCTGAACGTCGGGCCGCGCGCGATCAGCTCCTTGCCGTACCGGTCCATGTAGGACCAGTGGTCTTCCAGCAACTCCTGACGTAGCGCCAGGGAGTCGAGACGATCGCGGTGGTAGCAGAAGAACTCCATGCGCACACTCTCCACCACGATGCTCAGCGTCATCTCGCAAGCGTCCTCATTCGGTCTGCGAGCGAGGTCACCCGGAGGGGCGGGCCACCTGATCGGGCAGGTCGGTCGGATCGGACAAGTCAGCCCGATCCGACAGGTCGGCGGTCCCGGCGCTCAGCCGGCCCGGCGGTCGACCGGAGAGCGCCGCCGGGCCGGGCACAGCTCGTCGTCCGTCCGGACCGAGTTACCCGAACTGGCCGGGCTGGTAGTCGCCGGCCGGTGTCTGGATGATGACGTTCCCCCGGTTGAACGCGTTGATGAGGGCGATCTGTGACACCAGGGCGATGAGCTCGTCCTCGTCGTAGTACTTGGCGGCGTTCGCCCAGACCTCGTCCGAGACGCCGCCGGCCGCGTCGGCGAGGCGGGTTCCCTGCTCCGTCAGCTCCAGCGCCGCTCGCTCGGCCTCGGTGTAGACCGTGGCCTCCCTCCACGCCGCGACCAGGTTGAGGCGCGTCGAGGTCTCACCGGCGGCAGCCGCGTCCTTGGTGTGCATGTCGAGGCAGCCGCCGCACCCGTTGATCTGGCTGGCGCGGATCTTCACCAGCTCCAGCGTCGCGTGCGGCACCGACGACTCGGCGAGCGCCTGGTTCGCCGCGATGACGTGCTTCCAGATCTTCATGGCCGCCGGGTTGCCGAACATGTTCAAACGGGCGTTCATCGTGAACTCCTCCGTCGTTGCCGATGCCTACACCCCTATGACGAAACGGCTCCGCGCGCTGTGACATGGCCACATGTGACCTGCGTCTCCACGTCCTGCTCCGCGGGAGCTACGTAACAGGCGACCGGCCCGTGGCCGTCGGTTCGCCCTCAGGGCACTCTCCCGGGCCACGTCCCGTACGGTCCTGAGCCAGGACCGCGATCCGCGACAGCCGCCGCGTACGACGATGTCCTCGCCGGCCTGGCTCGTCGGCTGCCGGGCCCGGAGCGCCGCGCAGCGGGAATTCCCGCTTCTCCCCCAGGACATCGCCGTCCCGGACACGGCGTCATGTCGGGACTCCGCCCCCAGTGGTAAGTACCCTGCACGCATGATCAACGGTGCTCACGTCATCATCTACAGCCAGGACGCGGAGGCGGACCGCGCCTTCTTCAAGGATGTTCTGGGCTATCCGCACGTCGATGCCGGCGACGGCTGGCTCATCTTCAAACTGCCTCCGGCCGAGGTCGCGGTCCATCCCTCCGACGCGCCGTCACACGAGCTGTATCTGATGTGCGACGACGTCAACGCGACCGTCGATCAGCTCTCGGCCAAGGGGGTCACGTGCGCCCCGGTCACGAACGCCGGCTGGGGCCTCAAGACCGGGATCCGGCTGCCGGGCGGCGGTGAGCTGGGCCTCTACCAACCGCGCCACGAAACGGCCCTCAACCTCTGACGACTTCTCCGGTCCGGGTGGCCGGGGCCCGGTGGCCAGGTCCGGGGCGTGGGCTGCCCCTCAGGCCCTTGGAATGGGGCGTCCCGTGGGCCGGTACTCCATCACCAGCACCCGGCCGTCCAGGTCGTGATGGCTCACCAGCTCCAGGTCGGCCGATCCCACACCGGCGAACAACGGCTCGCGACCCGATTCCCCGACGAGCAGGGGAAAGGTCGTCAGCCTCAGCCGGTCCACGAGGCCCGCTTCGAGGAGCTGCCGGACCAGGGACAGACTGCCCATGGTCCGCAGGGGTACATGGCCCTCGCTCTTGAGCCGGGTGACCTCGGCGATCAGGTCGTCCTGGCACACGCGGGTGTTCTGCCAGGCGACCGTCTTCAGCGTCGACGAGAAGACGACCTTGTCCACACCGGGCACCGGGTCCGTGTCGGCGCCACCCGTCTCTCCTGCGACACCCGCAAGGGCCTCGTAGGTGCGCCGTCCCATGAGCACCAGCTGCGGTGCGGCCATCTCCTCGCGGATCCACTCCTCGAGCAAGGGCCCGTCGTACCCGAAGTAGGCGGGCGATGTCGCGCTGCCGGCGTACCCGTCAACCGAGACGAACACATCGACGGTGAGTGTCTGCATGGCCATACCTCCGAACGGCTCGCACCTTCCGTGCCACGTCCGCCCCCACGGCCATGGCCTTCCGTGGAGACGTCGGAGCGGCATCGCGTGATTCGACCTGTTCAGCCAACCATGTCGCTCGCTCCTGCGGGTCGCTACGAGCCGCTGTCCGTGGGGCGGCGTGCGATCCAGAGCTGGCGCGTGGAGCGCACCACCAGGTCGTCGCGATGGCGTACGTCCGCAGGGCCCCCGTTCACCAGAGCGTCCAGGGCTTCCAGGTCGGCCGGGTCGATGCGGCCGACCAGTGCGCCCCGGATGCGGCTGAGCGTGCCGTGCGCGTAGAGCCCGGCACTGCTCTCCGCCTCCGGGCGCAGTTCGAGACTCTCCGTGCGTTCCTCCTCAAGGGTGAATCCGGCCGAGGTCAGCAGCGCGCCCCAGTCGGCTCCCATGTGGGGTACCCCTTCGTCGTGCAGCGTCGTGAGTACCTCACGGCAGCGGCCTTCCAGTCCGGGGCGCTCCGGTACGGCGTCGTCGGCGAGGAAGCGTGGCATCCCGTCCAGTTCGGCGACGGCCAGGACTCCGCCCGGGCGCAGCGCCTTGAAGATGATGTCGAGGGTGGCCGCGGGGTCGTCCATGTGGTGCATGGAGGCGGAGGCCCATACGAGGTCCGCGTCGGTGACGCCCGGAAGACTCGTCCCGGCGTCCGCTTCCAGCGGGTGGACGCGCGGGTCCAGGTCCCTGGCGGCGGCGGTTCGGGTCAGCCGTTCCAGCATGTGGGCGGAGCTGTCCACGGCCGTGACCTGGGCGGACGGGAACTGCTTCAGCAGGGCGAACGTCCCGGTGCCGCTACCGGCACCGAGGTCCACGATCCGCTTGACGTCGCCCGCCGCGACTTCTGCGACTTCTGCGATGCGACGCATCGAGGCAGCCAGGTAGGGCGCGAACAGCTTGGCATCGAGGTCGAGCAGTTCCGCGAGGCCGTCCTGCTCGTGCTCATGCGCATGTGTTCCATGGCTTTCCTGCGCATGAGTGTTGTGGCCGTGGGAGTGGTGCCCATGGGAGCCGTGGGCGCCGTGGCCGATTTCATGGGCCCTGTGTCCGTGCGGCTGGGAGTGTGCGGGGGAAACGTGCGGTGCGGGCGTGGGGTGCGTCATGACGTCGACCGTACGCGCCATTTCGTTCGGCGCATAAGTTCTTGCCCATGACGCAAGAAGGTTCCCCGCTCGACGGCCTCATGCGCAAGGGATCACGGCCTTGTGCGCCTGGCGTGGCCGGTCGGGCGACGGCCGGAACAGCCCGCGCCCTGTCCGTTTCGGGCCTCGGCCTGGCCATGGCTCGCCAAGATCGCCCGGACCCACGGAGCGGAGCAGGCGCAGGAAGGCGGGGCATTGGTCCGGCTGACGTTCGGGTGAGGGTGGCCGCACGGGGTGACCCGTGAGCGAGGCCTCTATCCCCCTCCATCCGCTGCGGCGCGCGCAATAGCGGGAAGAAAGAAGCCTGGCTGCCGGACACCGAACCCACGCGGGCTGGAGTGCGGGAGCCTACGGCGCCCACTACCTGAGCAGCCCGCTACGGTAACCACTGGTTTCGTCAACAACCAGTACGACGGCGCCCACGCCGAGCGCGGCGAAGACGCCGGTGCCCGCGCGGCCTGGACCACCGCCTGCCCCTCTACCGCAACCAAGGCCGGTCCATCCACCGCTACGCACCGTATGACGGCGAACCTGACCACAGACGGTCCCGAACGGCATACGGCATCACGGGCCAACACCTCACGAAGGCAGGGAAATTGACTACGCAGGCCGAGCACATCGACCACGAACTCATCGAGGCCGCGGCCCAAGTCGCGCGCACGCGTTGCCGGGGCGACAACCACACCATGGCGGCCGCCGCCCGCGCCCGGGACGGCCGGATCGTCACCGCGGTGAACGCCTACCACTTCACCGGCGGCCCCTGTGCCGAGCTGGTCGTCATCGGCGCGGCAGCGGGCCAGGGTGCCTACGAGCTGGACACGATCGTCGCCGTGGGTGACCGCGACCGCGGGGTCGTCCCCCCGTGCGGACGGTGCCGCCAGGTCCTCCTCGACTACTTCCCGGACCTCAAGGTCATCGTCGGGGCGGGCGACCATCTTCGCTCCGTCCCCGTCGTCGACCTGCTCCCCGAAACCTACGTGTGGGCCGACCACCAGCTCGACACGGAAAGCTAGTAGTACTGGGACAGGCAGAACTCGTGCCCCTCGGGATCGGTCATCACGACGACCACACCCTCGTCGTAGTCGTGCCGCTCGCCGGTGAACCGGCCGCCGAGGCTCTCGACTTGGGCGATGCCCTGATCGATGTCGTCGACCGAGACGTCCAGGTGCAGGCGCACTTTTCCGGCTCTCGGCTCGGCGACGGGCTGGAAGACCAGGCGCGGCAGCGGGTCGTCGCGATGTCCGAGATAGACCCAGCCGGGCTCGGACGGTCCCCGTGGGCGGTCCAGCAGCACGCTCCAGAACGCTGACACCCGTTCGACGTCGATACAGTCGACGGTCACTCCCACCCACCGGTTCACCATGGGCCGAGTATGCCCCTGAACTCGGTGTTCCACGGCCGGGATCAACATCCCGGCGGGTGGCCTCAGTTCGGCCCGGTCACCCAGTCGCCCACGAAGCCCCCCGCCCCAAGGCGGTGAGTCACCCGAGGCTGCCGGTCGCCCGAGTCACTCAGGGACTGGCGGGCAGAGGAGATGACCGCGGATGTGGCGCCGTGGGCG
The DNA here is from genome assembly GCF_042270245.1 of Streptomyces sp. NPDC055955. NCBI lineage: Bacteria > Bacillati > Actinomycetota > Actinomycetes > Kitasatosporales > Streptomycetaceae > Streptomyces > Streptomyces sp. NPDC055955. The sequence continues at coordinate 129,095 of NZ_JBHJYS010000004.1, read as the reverse complement.
TCCAGCGGCATCCCCAGCCGGTAAACGAGGTGCGCTCCGGGCATCGTCCCTCGTAGTGTCCTCTGCGCACGTTCGACAGTCAGCTTGCCCAGGAGGTCCAGGTGCCCCGGAACATCGTGTCTGACGCAGGTGACACGGGCACCGCCCAAGCGGTCCTGCGTGAGGCCAACCACGCGCATGGCGAGCGGTTCCGACTGCTTCGACGGTTCGACGACGGAGTCCAGTCGGGAGCCTGGCTCCTCACCGATGACACCGGCCGGCGAGCCGTTCTGAAGTGGAGCCCGGACCTCTCCTGGGCCCCTCAGATCGAACGGGCTGCCGCGGGCGTCGCCAAGATCCGCGCTGCCGGATATCCGACCCCCGCCTGGCTCGCCGTGGGCACCAGCACCGACGGCTTCGGATACCAGATCCAGGAACTCGCACCTGGTCACACCAGACCGCAAGTGGGCGCGAGCGAGGCCCGGTTGCTGATCGGCGTCCTGGAGATGCACGCCGGCCTCGACCCCGACCCGCGGCGATGCTGGTCGGAGTTCGTGACCGCCCGCATGGCCGGTGAGGACCTCTGGCGGCAGACGGCCCGGACCGGGCCGACCGGGCGGGACCTGGTCGACGCCTGCGAGCGGCTACTGGCCGCCCACGGACCCGTCACCTTGCCCACCGAGGACCTGGTCCACGGCGATTTCCGCCCCGGCAACATCCTGTTCGACGCGGACCGCGTCAGTGGCGTCATCGACATCGAGGCGCTGGGCAGCGGTACCAGAGTCTTCGACTACGCGACGCTTCTGAGCGCCCACGACTTCACGCCCGAGGCCTTTGAGATGCTGTGCGACGCCGGCGAGCAAGTGGCGGGACCCGGTGTTCTGGCCTACTGCTTCGCGCAGGTCGCCCTCGATCTCACCGTCTTCGTCCACGAGCGGAACCTTGAACTGGGCATGCGGAACGTCGGCAAGCTCGTCAAGCGCACGCTGATCCTCCTCCGTCGCGCGGAAGGACGGAGCTGAAGCACCGACGCAGCGGACCAGATGTCCGGGACTTCGCTCGTCGTTGCCTTGCAGCGCGTGGCGCGGGCGGCCGGCTACCGACGCGCCGGGACCCTTGACCGCCCCGCAACAGATACCAATGCCGGTACCGACCTGTGGCGCGTAACTGACATCCACGGCCGGGAAGTTCAGCGGTCCTTCGGGTCGAGCAGCCACAGCCCCAGGACGACAAGGAACGACAGGCACAGGAAGCCCGCTCCCCACCATGCCGTGCCGGTCTCGCCCATCATCCACTCGTTGACGATCACGGTGAGGCCCCAGAGCTGGCCGATGACCACGGTCATGGCCAGGACGAGGCGGGCGGTGAGTTTCGAGGAGCGTTCCGGCTCCTGGTCGGTGCCTGCGCCGGGTCCCGGGCCCGTGTGCTGGATCCGGGGGTCTCCGTAGCCGCTGGTCGGGCGGATCTGCGGGTAGCGCTCCTGGACGGGGCGGTTGAGGCGCGGCTGGGCGCTGCCGGGGGTGTAGTGGGGCGTCGGGGGAAGGCCTTCGGGCTGTTCGGTGCTCATGTCCGCTGGCTCCTCTCCCCGTTGGCGCCGTTCGCGACGGGGCAGCCCAGCTGGGCCCTCGTCTCGGGCCGTGAGCCGGCGAACTCGCGGCACACGGCGTCCTGGGGGCTCTCGCCGGAGCGGGCTGTGGCGACCGCCCAGACGCTGCCGTCGGGCTGTTCCACGAGCAGTACCTTGGGCAGTCCGCGCGGTGGCGGGCCCGCGGTGACCTCGCCGGTGCGGGCGTCGAAGACGCCTTCGTGGCAGGGGCAGTACAACTCGCCCTCGCTGCCGCGGTCCTTGCGCCACAGCACGCCGCAGGCCAGGTGTGTACAGACGGCGGAGTAGCCGACGAGGCTGCCGTCGGTGAGGCGGACGGCGACGGCGCGGTCGTCCTCGCCGGGGTAGCGGAAGGCGATGGACTCGCCGGGGGCGAGCCGGTCCGTGATCCGCTTGGCGTCCGGTGCGCCCTCGGTGTCGCCGTGCCGGTGCAGCACTCCACCGGCGACGGCGAGGCCGCCGACGGCGAGGCCGCCGGAGACAGTGGCGACGATTCGGAGGTAGTCACGGCGCGTGGTGAGGGAGTCGGCGGAGATGCGGTCCTCGAGTGCTGCCTGGGCCGAGTCGTCGTCGGTGCCGTGTTCGGGGGCGGGGGGCGGCTCGGTGAGGCTCATCGGGTCACGTCCTTCCCGTTGACCTGGACGATCGGCAGGCCTCCGGGCACCGGCCACTGGACCTTGTCGGCGGGGACGACCATCGCCACGCCGGTGTTGACGACGACGTCGCCGAAGGTGAAGGAGTCCGCGACCTGGACGCCGGGCCGCTCGGTCTGGAGGTCCTCGAGGGTGCCGTAGAAGAGTGCGCCGGTGGGGCAGACCGTGGCGCACATGGGGGCGAGACCGTAGGCGGTGCGGTCGTAGCAGAGGTTGCACTTCATCTGGAGTTTGGCGTGGAGGTCGATCTTCGGTACGCCGAAGGGGCAGGCGTTGACGCAGTTGGCGCAGCCGATGCAGCGGGTGGTGTCGGCCTGCTGCACCACGCCGTCGGCGGTCACCAGGATCGCGTCGGCGGGACACACTTCGGCGCACGGGGCGACCGGGTCCTCGCAGTGCATGCAGACCGTGGGGAGGGACGCCACGGAGTGGCCCTCGTCGGGGTAGTCGAGGTGAATCATGGACTTGCCCCGGTGCGAGTCGCATTCCCGGCAGGCGGACACGCACGCCTGGCAGCCGATGCACCGCCCTGGGTCGATGAAGATCGTTCTGCCCATCATGGCGTGACCTCAGCTCCTCTCGGCGGTGCCGCGGCCCTGCGGGGACGTGGGCGGCAGGGGGTCGGTGCGGGACACCTGGGCTTCCGGGTACGCGGCCTGGCCCGGCGCGGTCGGGGGCGCCGGCACCTCGTCGATCTGTTCGGCGGCCTCGATGCGGCAGGCGCAGACCTTGTACTCGGGGATCTTGGAACGGGGGTCGAGTGCATCGATGGTGAGCGCGTTGGCGGCCGTGGGGACCGGCCAGTGGTAGGGCACGAAGACGGTGTCGGGGCGGATCGCGTCGGTGACCAGCGCGGGGAAGACCTCGCTGCCCCGGCGCGTCACGACGCGTACCGGGTCACCGTTCTTGAAGCCGTGCGAGGGGTGGACCTCCGCCCATGGGCGCGGGGTCTGTTCGACGAGGCCGGCGAGTCGGCGTGTCTGGTTGCCGGACAGGAAGTGGGCGACGGTGCGGCCGGTGGTGAGCGACATGGGGTGGTCGTCGTCGTACGGGTCCATCGGCGGGTGCCATTCCACGGTCTGGAGGTGGATCTTGCCGTCGGGGTGGTACGACCTGCCGTCCTCGAAGAGGCGGGGGGTGCCGGGGTGGTCGGTGGTGGGGCACGGCCAGGCGATGCCGCCGGTTTCCTCGAGGCGGTCGTAGGTGATTCCGTAGTAGTCGTTGACCGTGCCGGCCGACGCGATGCGCAGTTCCTCGAAGACCTCGCGGGAGCCCGGAAACTCGAACTTGTCGCCCGCGCCCAGGCGCCGGGCCAGCTGGCACATCACCCAGGTGTCGGTGCGTACGCCCTCCGGCGGCTCCTGGGCCTTGTTGTGCTTGACCACCCGGGCCTCGGCGTTGGCCATCACGCCCTCGTCCTCGGCCCAGGTGGTGACGGGGAAGACGACGTGGGCGTTGTCCGCCGTCTCGGAGAGGAAGAAGTCGAACTGGGCGTGGAACTCGAGGGTGTCGTAGCCGTCCTTGACCGTCTTGTAGTGGGGGAGGGAGACGAACGGGTTGTTGCAGATGCCGATCAGGCCGCGGATCTCCTGGCGCTGCATCTGCCAGACCATTTCCATCATCGACGTGCCGGCGGCGGGGAGCTCGGACTCCTCGATGCCCCAGATCTCGCAGATCTGCCGTCGGTGGTCGGGGTTCAGGATGGAGCGCCCGCCGGGCAGCAGGTCGGCCTTCTGGCCGTGTTCGCGGCCGCCCTGGCCGTTGCCCTGGCCGGTGAGGGTGCCGTAGCCGGCGCCCGGTTTGCCGATGTTGCCGGTGGCCACACAGAGGTTGATGACGGTGAGGCAGTTCTCGACGCCCTGCGAGTGGTGCTCGATGCCCCGGGCGTGCCAGGCCATGGCGTTGTTGGCGCCCGCGAAGGCTCTGGCGACCTGGACGACCTGTGCGGCGGGGATCCCGCAGATCTCGGCGGCCCGTTCCGGGGTGTATGTCGCGACGGTGGCCTTGACCTCGTCCCAGCCGGTGGCGTGGGCGGCCACGTACTCCTCGTCGACGAGGTTCTCGCGGATGACGACGTTCAGTACGGCGTTGAAGAACACGGAGTCGGTGCCCGGTTTGAGGGCGACATGGATGTCGGCCGTGCGGGCGATGGCCGTCTCGCGCGGGTCGATGACGATGAGGACGGCGCCGCGGTCGCGGGCGCCCCACACGTACTGGGTCATCACCGGGAAGCACTCCCCCACGTTCGACCCGGCGATGAGCAGGCAGTCGGAGAGGAGGATGTCGGAGAACGGGTTGCCGGCCCGGTCGATGCCGAAGGCCAGCTTGTTGGCGCCGGCGGCGGAGACCATGCACAGGCGGCCGTTGTAGTCGACGTGCTTCGTCTTGAGGGCGACGCGCGCGAACTTGCCGACCAGATACGTCTTTTCGGAGAACAGGCTCGCACCGCCGAGCACGCCGAACGCGTCGTTGCCGTGGGCCGACTGGATGCGGCGGATCTCGGAGACGGTGAAGTCGAGGGCTTCCTCCCAGGTCGCCTCGCGGAAGGGTTCGTCGCGGGAGCGGCGCATGAGGGGCGCGGTCAGCCGGTCCGGGTGGTTGACCTGCTGGTAGGCGTTGATGCCCTTGGGGCAGAGCCGCATCCGGTTGATGTCGTGGTTGCGGGGCTCGACGCCGAACACCTTGCCGCCCTTGTCGACGCGCAGATACATCCCGCACTGCACGCCGCAGAAGCAGCAGTGTGTGGGGACGAGGGTCTCGCCGTGCTGGTCGGCGTGCCACTGGTCGGCCGGAATGCCGCCCGCGTCACGGAAGTTGCGGGTGCCGGGCGGCGCGATGGAGGGGTCAAGCGGGATGTGCTGCTGGGTCACTTGAAGCCCTTCTTCACATCGCTGAGGTATGCGGTACCGCGCAGCACCCGCTTGCAGCGCGGGCAGTACTCGGTCCAGGTGTCGAAGTCGAGCTTGAGGTCGCGCATGGTGCCCTGGAGGTTCTCGACGTACGGGGCAGTGTCGATCAGCTGACCGCAGCGCTTGCAGTGGAAGAGCTGTTCGTCCTGGCGGGCCGTGTACTTGAACAGCTGCATGCCGACGGCGGCCGGCCGCTGCACGATGTGGAAGAACTTCCCGAACGGGATGTAGATGAGGGTGAAGACCACCGACACCATGTGCAGGATCGCCAGGAACTCGTAGCCGCCGCCGTGCAGGAAGATCGACGAGAAGGTGAGGAGCAAGCCCGTCACCGAGATGACGATCAGTGCGATCAGGGGGACCAGGTCGTAGGCGAATCGCTGGCCGGTCATGGCGCCGCGGTCCTTCATGCGCCGCCACAGGAAGTACGAGGCGCCGGGGATCACCAGGACGGCGGCGATGTCCAGGCCGTGGAACATCAGCCAGCCGAGGATGTTCAGCGAGTCGAAGCCGATGACCTTGATGCCCCAGATCCGCATCGCGTAGCCGGGGCCCGCGCCGGACGGGGAGGTGAAGGTGAACCACCCCCAGGTCAGCGGGAAGGTGATCAGGGCGGCCAGGATGCAGCCCCAGAAGATCAGCTGGTGGGCGGCCCAGCGGGCGTGCGAGCGGGCGCCGAGGAACTTCTGGAAGCCGAGGTAGGTGGCGATCATCCCCGGCAGCGCGGTGGGTGCCCTGCGGAAGTTGTCGGCCGAGAAGAGGCTGCGCCAGCCTTCCTTGAACAGCCGGCGCGCGCCCGGTGCGGAGATCCACACGGTGTAGCGGTAGGCGACACCGAAGGCCAGGAACACGGTGGCGACGGCGTACGGCAGGAGCGCCGAGTCGAAGTCCTGGAGCATCCGGCTGCCGAACACGATGGCCAGGATGAGCAGTACGGACACGATGGTGCCGGCGAGTGTGGCCCGCCCTGCGACCGAACGCGGTCCGTGCCCGCCGGCCACGCCGGCCGGCGGCGCGTCCGGGGTGGGGGCCGCATCCGGGGCGGCGGCGGGGGGTGCGGGTGGCTCAGTCACCCGACCCACGATAGGGAGTTTTATACACGTTTTGCCCGTTCTGGGAGGCGCGCGAGTGACGTGTCGACGGGACGCGCGCCCCCTACAGCCGCTCCGCCCCGAGGTTCCGCATGCGGCCGTACGCGTAGACGCAGCCGGCGAGAGCGAGGTCGGACAGCAGCATGAATCCGATGGAGTACGAGTTCTTGGCGCTGTAGACCGCGCCCATGACCAGGGGTGGCACGAAGCCGCCGAGGCCACCCATCGCGCCGACGATGCCGGTGACGGAGCCGACCTGCGGTTGCGGAGTGACCTGGGAGACGAGCGCGAAGACGCTGCCGCTGGCCGTGCCGAGCCCGGCGGCCATCACCAGGAAGCAGATCGTGCCCAGGGGGTGCAGGTGCGGGTCGAAGGCCTGGACGATCGCGAAGAGCGCGACGACGGCGAGGGCGAAGGCGGTGACCGTGGCCGGGTGGATCCGGTCGGACAGCCAGCCTCCGATGGGCCGGAAAATGACCGTGACCAGGGCGAACCCGGCCGCTTTGGTGCCCGCGTCGGTGGGGTCGAGCTCGTACCAGGTCTTCAGATAGGTGGGCAGGTAGACGCCGAACGCGACGATGCCGCCGAACCCGATCGCGTAGAGGAACGACAGCTCCCACGTCACCCTCAGACGTCCTGCCTGCCCGAGCCTCGCGGCGAGCGGACTGGTGGGGATCGGCCGGTCGGGGCGGTCGGTGATGAGGAACAGGGCGATCAGCGCGTACGCGGCCAGCGCGACGGCCACGACGAGGAACGGCAGGTTCTCACTCTGCTTGGCCATGCGCGGCGTGAAGTAGCCGGACAGGGCCACACCACCCATGCCCATGCCGAAGATGCCGAGCGCGACCCCCCGGTGGGCGGGCGGGAACCACGAGTTCACGAGCGGGATGCCGATGGCGAAGGTGGTGCCGCCGATGCCGAGCAGGAAACCGACACCGAGCATCGCGACGAAGGAGTCCCTGGCGGGGATGACCAGCAGCACCGGGACGATCGTCAGGGCGGCGACCAGCGGGAACATCAGCTTGGCGCCGTAGCGGTCGGTCAGCGCGCCGACCGGTACGCGGCCGAGAGCGCCCACGATGACGGGCACCGCGACGAGGAGCGACTGACTGAACGAGCTCAGGTCCAGACGTTCCTTGAAGTCGCCGCCGAGTGGCGCGATGAGGGACCAGGCCCAGAAGGTGAGGGTGAAGCCGACGGTGGCCACGACCAGGTTGCGGTAGGCCGCGGCAGGCGGCCGGGTGGTCGGCCGGGTGGTCGTCTGCTCCGGTGCGAGGTGTTCCACATCCCGATGCTAGGAAGCCCCGGGGCGTCCGGCCTGATCTGGTGCTCCGATCGATGCGCCCACGCCCGACAGTCGGTCGTCAGCATATGTTGACGATCGCCACGCGTCAGCATATGCTGACGGCCATGGAGAGCACACTCGAAATCGCCGAGGGCGCCGCCAGCAGCGACCCGGACACCGGGCTCCGGGCGGTGGCCGCCCTACGAGAACTCACCGAACGGCTGGAGATCCTCCAGGTGGAGAACGCCCGCAAGCTGGGATGGTCCTGGCAGGACATCGCGGAGCGGCTCGGCGTCACCAAACAGACCGTGCACCGCAAGTACAGCCGCCTGATGGGGAGTCGATGATGTTCGAACGCTTCAGCCCGGACGCCCGCAGCGTGGTGGTCCACACCCAGGAACACGCCCGCCGGCTCGGCCACCATCACGTCGGCCCCGAGCACCTCCTGCTCGCCCTCGTCTCCCTGGACCAGCCCGCGAGCGCCGTACTGCGCGAGCACGGCGTGACGCCGGAGAGAGTGGAGGAGGAGATCGTGCGCCTGGCCGGACTCGGTGCCGGGTCCCGCCTGTTCGGCACCCTCAACCGGGACGCGCTGGCGTCCGTGGGGATCGACATCGACGCGGTGCGCGCCAGGATCGAGGAGTCCTTCGGGCCGGAAGCCCTCGCACGCGCCGACAGCGCCGTCCACGGCGGGCGCCGCCCGTCCAGGCGCGGCCCACGTCGCACGGTTCCCACGGCCCTCGCCCGCCACTGGCGCCGGCGGCGCGCCGCCCGACGCCCCGTCCTCACGGCACCGGCCACCGCCCCCACCGGCCTGCGCCAAGCCGCCGGCGCTCGCCCAGCCGGGCACATCCGGTTCTCCCCCCGCGCCAAGGAGAGCCTCGCGAACACCGTCCGCGAGGCGCAGGCCCGGCACGACCGTCACATCGGCGTCGAACATCTCGGCCTCAGCCTCGTCACCATGACCAGCGGCCTCGTACCTTCAGTGCTGTCGGCGCTCGGCGCCTCTGCCCCTGCGTTGCGCACCGCGATCATCGACCGGTACCGGCAGGCGAGCTGATCCCCTCTCCCTCCCCGTCATGGGGCCAGCGCGTATCCGCACCGTCCCGTCGTCCGCCCGGAGTGCCTGACCCGCGGGCCAGGCGGAAAGGTGAGGACAGGCTTCAGGGCGCCGTCGCCGTGGTCCGGTCGGGGGCGGGCGGGGCCGTCGGGTCGACGGTGAGGACGAGGAACGTCGCGACGAGCGCGCTGGCCCCCGCCAGCCCCGCCGCGAGACGGCGGCGCGCCGTGAGGGTGGGAAGGGGCGTGGGGCCTGCGGGCTTGCGGTGGCGTCCCATGGTGGGTCTCTCTGTTGCGGTCCGGACGGGTCAGAACGTGAAGCACTCTGCGTGGATGTGGCCCTCGGGCACCCCGGCCCGCACCAGAGCCGTCGTGGCCGCGGCCGTCATCCCGGGCGGCCCGCACACATACACGTCGTGCTCGGCGAGTTCGGGCACGAGATTGCGCAGCGCCTGCGGTGCGAGCGGGTCGAACGAGGCGTCCGACGGACCGAGCAGATAGTGCAGGGCCGCCTGCCTGCTGCGGGCGATCGCCTCCAACTCCCCACTCAGGACAAGCTGTTCGGCCGTACTCGCGCGATACAGGAGAGTGAGGTCGCCCGCCGTTCCCGGCAAGGTCTCGAACAGGGCCCGCAGGGGTGTGATGCCGACGCCGCCCGCCAGGAGCAGCACCTTGCGCCGAGTACGGCGATGTGCGGTGAGCGCGCCGAACGGGCCGGTGGCCAGCACGCGCGTGCCCGGCGCGATTCTGCGGACGCGGCGCGTGTGCCGGCCAAGTGCCTTGACGGTGATACGCAGTTCGTCGCCGCGCACCGGCGCCGAGAGGGAGAACGGGAGCGACGTGTGCCAGAGCCCACCCCTGAGGAACCGCCAGCGGAGGAACTGGCCGGGCTCGGCACGCAGTCCGTCGAGCCCGATGCCCTGCATGACGACGGAGAAGACGCCGGGCCCTTCGCCATGGACGGCGACCACGCGCAGACTGTGCCGTAGCGCCTGGTGAACGGGTACGACCAGCCGGTACCAGACGAGCAGCACGGCGACGACCGCGTGCAACAGGGCCCACAGCCACCGCGTGACGACGCCACTCCCCACGTCCGGGCCCGCGAGTTGATGCACGAAACCCAGCGCCGCGGCCAGGTAGGTGAGCAGATGCAGGGCACGCCACGTCTCGTGGGACACGCGGCGGCGCACCGCACGAGCGCTGCTCACCCCGACGGCGACGAGCAGTCCCGTACCGGCGCACGCGGCCGCGATGGCCGGGTAACCGAGCAGATCCACGACGGTGGAGACGAGATCGGTGCCCGCGTGGGTGGCGTATCCGCACACCGCGAGGACCAGATGCGCCGCACACAGCCCCAGGACGTGGCGGCCCCCGGCAGCGTGACGGCGCGCGAGACGGTCGGCGCCCACACCGTGTTCGACCGCAGGTATGCGCGCCATGAGGAAGAGCATCACGAGGATGCCGTAGCCGGCGAGCAGTCCGGTGAGGTGTGCGCCGGTCGCGAAGAGCGCGTCGAGGCGCGCCGACGGTTCGGCCTGCACGGCCCACAGAGCGCTGACGCCGATGCCGCCCGCGGCGATGCCGGCGCGCAGCGCACGGGGCGAGATGCGAAGAGGCGCGGCGGGACGGCCGATGCGGGGCCGGCGTGTGGGCCGCGGGGGTATGGGCGGGAGTTCCGCGCCCGGGCCCTCGACGTGGCGCAGGTACGCGTTCAGTGCGGGGTACCTGGAGAGTTCGGATGCGCTGGCGGCCTCGGTCGTCACGCAGCCACAGTAGGGGCGGGAAGGGGTGAAGAAGGCCAGGTCAGAGCCTTCTCGCTGATCCTTAAGGCGGGCTTGAGGATCGCCTCACGAGTGGTTAAGCCACGGCCTCCTCCGACCCGGGCGGCGGGCCGCACGACCGCTCCGGGAACGCTGCTCGGTGTTTCGCGTTTCCGGGTTTCCGACTTCTTCGCCAGGCGGTCACCGTCCCGGACGACAGTGACTCCCGTACCGCACAAAGGACTTCAACTCTTTGTACACAATGTCGGACAGGGCGGGGACCCGACTCCCCAGTGGAGCGAGATACGAACCACGGGCACCCTGGTACAAAGAACACGTCTTCGGCTCCTCACGACCGTGCCTCACTCATCGGACACGGCTCACGAGCCAGATGTGCCGGCCGGACCGGCCCGCGCCGAAGCCCCCGCACCGAGCCTCGACCAGGCATGCCGGGCGCACTGATCAACAGGCGGCTCAGAGCAGCCGCCACCCGTGCAGAAAGGCCGACGGTTTGAACCCGCAGACATTTCAGGACGAGGCACCTCCCCACATACCCGCACCGGGTCAGCGCATCGTGATCATCGAGGACGACGAGGCGCTGGGGCGCTCCGCCGCCGCTCACATCGGCCGCTGGTACGGCACGGTGCACCGCCTGCCGCGGCCCGACGACGACACCCTGCGCGAGCACCTCGATCAGTGCGTCGACGCCGTCGCCGTCGTCTCCCGTGACGACATCGTCGCCCTGCGCTACGCCTTGCTGGCCGAACACCTCAAGCCCGGCATCCGGTTGGTCGTGACCCTCTTCGACCGCACGGTCGCCGACGAGGTCTCCCGTACAGTCCCCAACTGCACCGTCCTGAGCATGACCGATGCCATCGTGCCGAGCCTCCTGGCCGAGTGCCTCGCTCCGAACTACGCCATGCTCCAGCCCGACGGCGGCGACGTCATCGCGGTCCGGCGGGAGGACGGGACCACTTCCGTCGAGCGCCTGCACGCACGTGCTCTCGCGGCCCACGCGCCCGTTCACCCCCGGGCGTCCTTCCGCGCGTGGCTGCGCTCCCTCGGGACCTCGGCCAAGGCGCTCATCGCGAGTCTGGCCGCTCTGTCGGTGGCCTTCTCGGTGGACATCGCTCTCGGCGTCCTCGTCCTGCACGAGCACTGGACCGACTCCGTGTGGAACGCCGCCCGCGCCCTCACCACCATCGGCTCCTCGCCGGCGGCCGAGCACGGACCCGGCTGGTACAAGGTCCTGTCCGCCGTCTCCATGCTCGCCGTCCTGGTACTGGCGGCCATCTTCACCGCGAGCGTCGTCGACCGGTTCACCGGGCACCGCATGACGAGCATCCTGGGCGCCCGCTCCATCCCGCGTCGGGACCACGTCATCGTCGTCGGCCTCGGACAGGTGGGCCTGCGGCTGTCCGCGCGACTGAAGGGCCTCGGCATCAAGGTCGTCGCCGTGGAACGCAACCCCCAGGCGGCGTGCCTGCCCCTGGCGCGCTCCCTGAACATCCCGGTCGTCCTCGGCCGGGGTGGCGACCGCTTCCTGCTCGAACGCCTCTCCGTCCTGCGGGCCCGCGGTCTCGCCGCGGTCGGCTCGGACAGTCTGGCGAACATGGCGGTCGCGGTCGCGGCCCGGGCCGTCGCCCCCGACCAGCGGATCATCCTGCGCGCCGGAAGCGACGAGGTCACGACGGACTCGCAGTCGCTGTTCCGGATCGGCGCGGTCTGCGACTTCCCGCGCATCGTCGGCGCGTTCGTCGCCGCGTCGGTCCTGGGCGCCGAGCCGTCCAGCGTCTTCGTCGCCGAGGACCGCACCTGCGCCCTGTTCCCGGACGGCCAGGTGGTCGACCTCGCCGTCTGGGACACACGCCCGGGGCCAACAGCTGCCGAGACCGAACCCGACCGTTCGGCGTCCGAGGTCGAGGCATCAGCGGCCACGAACTGAGGGGGCCTCCATCAGCCGCACTCCGCCTAGGGCACCGAGGTGTCGCAGGGATCATTTGCCGGACACGACCTGAAAACCTGCGCGTACGTGGCCGCCGGCCGGTCCGGCTGCGATGCTTCCCCAATGGGGTCGAAACGGCGCAGTCAGGCCGAGCGGGACGCGATCACCGTCGAGATCGGCTATGCGCTGGTCAGCGCGTGCTTCCTCGGTGGTGTCGCGTTCGGGGCCATCGCCGGCCCCGCCGCCGTCTGGAACCTCCCGCGCGCCGTTGAACAGTTGTTGCTGGCAGCGGGGACTGTCGTGGGCGGCGTCCTCGCGGTGCTGCGAGTTGTTCACGTCCTGTGGCGGTTCGGATCGCCACACCGCTGACGGGACGCCAGGTTCACACGACGGAGGCCGCATCCGTACGTACAGCCACCAGCAGCACAGTTGCGTTCGCGGAACACCGGCGGCGGCGACCGGCCTTTGAGGCAACGTCAGCGGCACAGACCGCAAGCCGCTCGGCCCAGGCATGGGGGCCCTGTTGTTCCCCCTCACAACAGGGCCCCTCAGCAAGGGCGCGCAAGCGCGATGACGGCGGCAACTTGGCCGTAGGCTTCCAGCGAGACGTGCGGCCACAAGACCCGCCCCGGGGACACCGGTGACGGGCCGCGCAGGCCGCCGTGCTGCGTCCGGCCTCGGCGCCCCTGCCCGCGAGCAGCGGCCGGCGGCGGACCGGAGCGGAACCAGCCCGAAGACGACGGAGCGGAGAGCACTGATGCACCACATCCACCTGCGTGACCTGGACGTTTCCCGGATCGGTCTCGGGGCGATGGGCATGTCCCAGGCGTACACCGGCGCGGGGACCGATGATGCTGAGTCCATCCGTACCGTGCACCGGGCCCTGGAGCTCGGCGTCACCTTCATCGACACCGCCGAGATCTACGGTCCGTACACCAACGAGGAACTGCTCGGACGTGCCCTGAAGGGGCGCCGCGACCAGGTGGTGCTGGCAACGAAGTTCGGCCTGGTGTCGCACGGCGGCGACGGGCCGGGCCACCAGGATTCCAGCCCGGCCAACATCCGCACCGCCGTGGAAGGATCGCTCGCCCGCCTCGGCACGGACCACATCGACCTCTACTACCAGCACCGGGTCGACCCGAGCGTCCCCATCGAGGAGACGGCGGGCACAGTGGGCGAGCTGATTACCGAGGGCAAGGTCCGCGCATTCGGCCTGTCCGAGGCCGGGCCCGACACCATCCGCCGAGCGAACGCGGTCACACCGGTCAGCGCCGTCCAGTCCGAGTACTCCCTCTTCACCCGCGACCCCGAAGCCCGCGTCCTTCCGGCGCTGCGCGAACTCGGCATCGGCTTCGTCCCGTTCTCGCCGCTGGGACGCGGCTTCCTCACGGGAGCGATCCGCTCCACCGAGGGCTTCGACAAGGACGACTTCCGGCGGGACAACCCGCGCTTCACCGGCGACAACTTCCAGCACAACCTGCGCCTGGCCGACGAGGTCAGGGAGGTCGCCACCGAGGCCGGCGCCACCCCGGCCCAGGTCGCCATCGCCTGGCTGCTCGCCCAGGGCGACGACATCGCCCCCATCCCCGGCACCAAGCGCGTGACCCGCCTCGAGGAGAACGCCGCCGCCGACGCCGTGCGGCTCTCCCCCGCCCAGCTGGAGCGCCTGACGAACCTCCCGCCCGCGGCCGGTGACACACACAACGAAGCGCAGATGAAGATGATGGAACGCTGACCCGCCCGCACCCGAAGAAAAACACATGCACCACTCCACTCTGAACCTCGACGTCTTCGACTTCGAGCTCACCGACGACGAGATGGCGTCCATCGCCACCCCGGACACCGGGGCCACACTCTGCTTCGACCACCACGACCCTGAGATCATCAACTGGCTCAGCGCCCGGCGCCTGGACGGCTGAACGACTCGGGCCCGAGCCTTGACGTGGCGCCCTCGGCCGAGGGCTTCGGCTGCGGCGTGGGGCCGACACCCCCTTTTCGCAGCCCCGGCGTGGCGGCGGCTCGCGGTTCGGGGGCAGGTTCCGAGGGCGTACCGAACACGATGAGCCGTACGAGCCAAAAGTGCGTCCGGTCGGCGCGGCGCGCGGCGACCTCGCCGTTGTGACCGCTGCACTCACCGGGGCAGGAGTCACCACGAGACGCGGCCGGCCGGATCGGTCGAGGCACGCGGTCACCTTCGGAGGCGAAATTGTCGGTGAGCCGAGTCGGCCTCGTCGTTCACGGCGGGCGCGCGGAGGCCGTAGAAGCAGGTCGGGTCGTCCGTGCATGGTGCGATGAGAACGCCGTGCGGTCCACGGACATCGATGTGTGGCGCAACGGTGGGCCTCGTGACGACCGTACGGAGCTCGATGCCGCCGAGCATCCCGATCTCATCGTCACGCTGGGCGGGGACGGCACCTTCCTGCGCGGTGCACGGCTCGCCGTGGAGGACGATGCGCTGGTTCTGGGAGTCGACCTGGGGCGCGTGGGGTTTTTGACGGATGTGTCGGCCGAGGACGTGCGTGCGGCGCTCGACGCGGTCCACGAGGGACGGTTCAAGGTCGACAGTCGCATGCTGCTCGCGATGCGGGCCTCCCGCCGCCTGGAGGTTCCCAAGGACGTGGAGGACTGGGTGCAGTACGGCCATGGACGACTGATGCGGCCGCCCCCGGTACACCCGGACCTCAAGGGAGACGACGAGTGGGGTACCCCCTTGAACGTCACCGCGCTCAACGACATCGTCGTGGAAAAGCTCACCAGAGACCGCCAAGTGTCCGTCGGCGTCTACATCTGCGGCCGACTGCTGGCGTCCTACTCCGCCGACGCGCTACTGGTGGCCACGCCGACAGGCTCGACCGCCTACAGCTTCGCCGCCGGCGGGCCCGTCGTCTCACCCCGCGCCGACGCCCTCGTCTTCACACCGGTGGCCCCGCACATGGCGTTCGACCGGTCCATCGTCGCCGCCCTCGACGAACCCGTGGCCCTGCGCATCCTCGAGCGGTCCGGGCAGGCGGCCGTCAGCATCGACGGCCAGCTCCGAGGCGTGCTGGATCCAGGCGACTGGATCGCGGTGTACGCCGCCCCACGCCGGCTGCGGGCCGTACGCCTCGCATCGATGGATTTCTACGGCCGCTTGCGCGAGAGGATGAACCTCACCGACGCCCCGGCCGCCCTCGCCGACGGTTGCGCGCCCCGGTTGTGGTCCATCTCCACGCCTCCGCCCGCGGACATCGCCCATCTCGAGATGCTGCCGGTTCCGGATCCGTCCCTCGGTCAGTGACGGCCTCGGGTGTCCCGCCGAGGCCGTCTGACGCCCCTGGCACAGGAGGCGGCCCGTTGGGCCCTCGCCCCGTGTGGCCTCTGGGGCTGGCTCAGGCCTACCTGGCCTGCACGAAATCGGCAGACCGTGCACGGCGGACCGCCGAGGGATCGTTCGACGCGCGCAGGGGCGGCACGTACGCGGAGAATGGAGAAAGGATCGGTTGCCAGGAGCACCACGCCATCTGCCCTGCAGAGCGGCGGTGGCCCCTTCGCGAAGGTGGTGGCGATGCCGACGTGGCGATTGCGGGACTTCCACGATGACGACCTGGACCGCGCCATCCAGATCTGGGACCAGAACCAGCAGGCGGACGAGGCACCTGCCGTTTTCCCTGTGTCCGAGGTGGTGACCGCAGCCAGGGCCGGAGGGCCGGCCGTGGTGGCGGTGGTCGGCGACGAGCTGGTGGGCGTAGCCGTGGCGCAGTCCTTCGGCGAGCGGGGCTGGATCACCGTGGTGGCCCTGGCCGCGACGTGGCGCAACCGCGGCATCGGGAGCTCTTTGATCGCCGAGCTTGAGCGGCGCCTGCGGTCACAGGGAGTCCGCAGGATCGGTGCGCTCATTGCGCCGGGCGCGACGGGAACCGCAGCCTTGGAGAATTCCGGCTACCGCGCCCGGTCCGGGCTCGTCTTCTACCAGAAGGTCGAGCACCTCGGCGCGAGCGACGCCGGCCTCCTCGCGGAACTGGGGGGACGGATGCTTCCCGAGGGTCTGTGGAACAGCCTCGCGGGAATGGAACGGGAGAAGGAAGCCATCGAGCGGCGGATCGTGCTGCCGCTGGCCCAGCCTGTGCTGGCCGAGCAGTACGGAGTGAGGCCGCCGAAGGCGGTCATCCTCTTCGGGCCGCCGGGAACCGGCAAGACCAGTTTCGCCCGAGCGGTCGCCTCGCGGCTGGAGTGGCCTTTCGTGGAGCTCTTCCCCTCGCGGCTTGCGTCATTCCAGGAGGGAGGACTGGCGACGTCGCTGCGGGAGGCGTTCACCGAGCTGGCCGAGCTGGAGACGGTGGTGCTCTTCATCGACGAGGTCGAGGAGATCGCCTCTGTCCGCTCCGGTACGGCGGTCGACCCCAGTCACGGGGTCACCAACGAACTGCTCAAGCTGATCCCCGGCTTCCGCGATCACGACGACCGGCTCCTGATCTGTGCCACGAACTCCGTCCGCTCTCTCGACCCGGCGTTCCTTCGCCCTGGCCGTTTCGACTACGTCATCCCCGTCGGCCCACCGGATCCAAAGGCCCGTGCGGCGGTCTGGCGACGCTACCTGGGGCCTGCCGCCGCCCATGTCGACCTGCACCGCTTGGTCGAGGCAAGCGAAATGTTCACGCCGGCCGATATCGAGTTCGCCGCTCGCAAGGGTGCCCAAACCGCCTTCGAACGCGAAGTCGCCGAGGGGAAAGGCATCCCGATCGGCACGCAGGACTACCTTCAGGCCATCGCCCAGACCCGTCCCACACTCACCGACCAGGCACTGAGGGACTTCGCTCAGGACACCGAGGAGTACGTGCGTATGTGACAGGCAGACGCCGTACCTCCCCGGCTTCCTCCGGCACGCACCGCTCGAACATGTCGGACGAGCCGCCCGCGAACAGTCCGCCGGCAAGCGCGGGGGCGGCGGCCTCTGTGTGATCGGCCGCCGCCCGCATGGTCAGCGCTTGTGGTGGGGCTGCTGGACTCGGCCCTTGACGGAGGTGACCGCCGGGTCGAGGTTCTTGAACTGGTCGGTGTAGGGGCCCACCGAGATGCCTCGTACCTTTTGGGCCTGGGCCAGTTGCTGGAACGAAGCGGTCTTGGCCGCGGTGGTGAGGATGCGGATCGCGCTGCGCTGCAGGTCGCCCAGCCGCATCGTGTAGGCGTCGGCCGCGGGGTAGTTGCCGGTCAGGGTGACGGTGTAGGAGGTCACGGGGCTGGTCGAGTCCCCTGCCGTGCTGTGCTTCACGTCCGAGACCGTGACCGCTGCCTTCTGGGTCGCGGTCAGGGCGGAGGAGGCGAGCAGTTCCTGCACGGCCTGGTAGGCGTCGTCGACCGAGGTGAACTTCGGGTGAGCCGTGTAGGTCTGGTTGTTGATCGCATCGATCGTCGTGGTACCGGACAGCGGGGTCTTCGACAGGTCCGTCGTGCCGTCGACGGTGGAGGAGACGGTGGTGCTGCCGCCGGCTGCCAGGGTGAGTCCGCCGAGCTGGAAGGTGTAGCTGGTGGAACCGGTGCTCCGGACGGTCTTGGTGTAGGCGGGCAGGCCGTGGACGTCGATGGTCGGTGCGGCCTTGACGGTGGCGTTGACGATGTCGGAGGGCTTGCCGCCGGGCTCTATGAGGTCGTTGCCGGAGTACATGGTGTTGGTGGCGCCGTGCGCTCCGCCCCAGTCGGTCATGACGGTGCCCTTGAAGCCCCATTCGCCGCGGAGCACGTCGGTGAGCAGGTCGTAGTTGCCGGAGGCGTAGGTGCCGTTGACCTTGTTGTACGAGCTCATGACGGACATGGGCTGGGCGGCCTTGACGGCGATCTCGAAGCCCTTGAGCTCGATCTCGCGCAGGGCTCGCTCGCCGACCATGTCGTTGCCGGAGTTGCGGGCGGTCTCCTGGTTGTTCCCGGCGAAGTGCTTGATGGTCACCCCCACGCCCGGGTTGCTCTGGACGCCCTCGGTGGTGGCCGCGGCGGTGAGTCCGGAGATCAGGGGGTCTTCGGAGTAGTACTCGAAGTTGCGGCCGTTCAAGGGGTCGCGGTGGATGTTCATTCCGGGTGCCAGCCAGAGGGAGACCCCGTATTCGTTCATCTCCTTGCCCACGGCCGTGCCGACCTTGTCGACCAGGTCACGGTCCCAGGTCTGGGCCAGGAGGGTGCCGATGGGCCAGGCGGTGCCGTACTGGTAGGTGGGCGGGGTTGTGGCGATCTGCTGGGTGAGGCGCAGTCCCGCGGGTCCGTCGGACAGTGTCATGCTCGGGATGCCGAGGTCCTCGTGGGCTCCGGTGGTGTATCCGGCGGCTCCGACGGCTGACGGGGTGGTGCCTCCGACGCTGGAGCCTTCCACGATGTCGGCGAGCTGCTTCACCGTGAGTCCGGCGACGAACTGCTCGATCGAAGTCTTGCCCTTGGCCACGTCGTAGAGGGTGCTGCCGGAGCTGGTCCGGACGTGCTTGACCTTCTCTCCGGTCTTGGGTGCGTAGGGAGCACCCGTTCCCTCCCAGTCCTTCTCGTCCTGGTCGAGATAGACGGTGGTGGAGGAGATCTTGTCCCCGTCGAGGGCGTAGTAGGGCGAGGTCGAGTCGACGGTGACGTTCTGCTCGCTGTCGGAGGCATGGTTCTCGGTGTGGAACGACCGGGGGTCCAGGTTGATGCGCCGGGCGTGGGCGATCTCCTTCTTCTCGTCGGCGTAGGTGTAGAAGTCCGCGGGCTTGCTGGTGAGTTCGCTCGCGGGCTTCTGGTCGTTCAGCTCGTTGTGGTCCTGTTCGGTCACGACGGGCTTGGCGAGGTTGAGCTTGGCGGCGACGTGGGTGTTGCGGGACGAGTTGCCGACGCGGACGAGGTAGTCACCGGCGTCGAGGACCCATGCGGCTCGGGATTCGCTGTAGGAGGCCAGTGAGGAGGTGTTGAAGGTGACCGTCACGGTCTGCGAGGCGCCGGGTGCCAGGTCGTCCGTCTTCGCGTAGCCGGCGAGCTGCTGGTAGGCCTTGTCCGCGCCGGTCTGCGGGGCGGAGACGTAGACCTGCACGGTCTCCTTGCCGCTGTAACGGTGCCCGGTGTTGGTGACCTCGGCGGTGACCGTCACCTGCTTGGCGCTCGCGGTCACCTTCTGCGCCTGGATGCTGAAGTCGGTGTAGGAACCGCCGTAGCCGAAGGGGTAGTTGACGACGGAAGCCGGGTCGTTCTCGTTGATCGAGCGGTAGAAGGAATCGAAGTAGCGGTATCCGACGTAGATGCCCTCGCTGTACTCCTCGGTCGCGGAGTTGCCGTCATTGTTCGCGAAGGTCGCGGAGGCCGGGTAGTCGGAGTAGCTGGATGCCCAGGTGTCGGTGAGCTTCCCGGAGGGGGTGGTAGTGCCGTTGAGGACGTCGACGAGGGCGTTGCCGCTCTCCTGGCCGGCCTGGCTCATCAGCAGCATCGAGTCCAGGGCCTGTCCACCGGACGAGTCCTTCTCGGCGGCGTTGATCTGCTGGTAGAAGCTGGTGTCGATGATGCCGCCGGAGTTGATCACCACGACCACGTGCTGGTAGGTGCGGCCCAGCAGTTCGAGGTTGGCCCGTTCGGTGTCGCCGAGGAGGTAGTCGCCCTTGCCGGAGGAACGGTCCGATCCCTCACCGGAGTTGCGGGCGATGACGTAGACGGCGGTGCCGGTCTTGGCGGTCGGCTTCACCGTGTCCGTGGTCAGCGGCTGTTCCACGGAGGCGTAGTCGATCGTGGGGCCGAAGATGCCGCCGGTGGGGGTGCCGTACTTGGCGTCGTAGGCGCTGGTCATGGCGGACCAGTAGGCGTCGCTGGTGGTCACGCTGTAGCCGGCGTTCTCCAGCCCCTGGCGAGCGGTGATCGTGTACCGGTTGTTCACGTTGCCGGAGCCGGTGCCGCCCTTGACGGTCCGGTAGGCGCCGACTCCGTACAGGGCGATGTTGCCCGAAGAGGCGATGGGGAGAGCCTGGTCGTGGTTCTCCAGCAGGACCATGCCCTGCTCGGCCGCCTTGCGGGACAGGGCCGCGTTGGCCTGCTCAAGGGCGGTGGGCTGCGGGTCGGTCGTCGCGGCCTGGGCGGGTATCAGTCCGCCGAACATCAGGGTCGACGCCACGACCGAGGCTGCGGCGGCCACGATCATGGGTCTGTTCCGGGGGTAGCGCGGGGCGATGGTCATCGACAGCGTCCTCTCTGTCCAAGTCCGGCTGAGAGCCGGACGCAAGAGGAGGCTATGGAGCCGCTTTTGGCCCGTCAATAACTGAAAACAGCTACGATTCCCGGGTTTTGCGTTAACTCCGCAAAACAAATTCGCCCATCATTGGCTGAATGAAGGGAGGTGCCTATCATCAGCGCATGGACGTGACCTCCGATCGCTCCTCACCACGCAACAGGACCCGCGAAGAGATCTTCCGCGCCCTCCAGGGCGGCAGCATCACGCGCGCTCACCTCGTCGAGACCACGGGTCTGTCTCGCAGCACGGTGAACCATGCCGTTGCGCGGCTCATCGCCGAGGGGCGCGTGACGGAGGACGATCCAGCGGTCAAAGGCCCGGGCAGCGGCAGCGGCCGCCCCGCCGGCGTGCTGCGATGCGTGCCCCGCCACGGCAACGCCACGGCGATCGACTTCGGACACACACACGTCAAGGTCGCCGTCGTCGACGGCTCCGGCCATATGGTCGCCCAGCGACGCGCCGATCTGAATGTCGACCTGTACGCGGCTGAAGCCATGGACGCCGCCGCGGACATGTTGCGGGAACTTCGCCAGGACCACGAAATCGACGCCGGTTCCACCGTGGTCGTAGGGATTCCCGGGCCGCTGGACTCCGCATCCGGCCTGGTGCGCTCACCCACGATCCTCTCCAGCTGGGTCGGCCTCGACCCCGGACAGGAACTGATACGCCGACTCGACCTGCCGGTCCACGTCGAGAACGACGCCGTGCTGGGTGCCTACGGTGAACTGCGGCGCGGCGCAGGCAAAGGCTACGCAGACTTCCTGTACGTGAAGGTCTCCCACGGCATCGGGGCGGGCATCGTACTGAACTCCGAGCCCTACAGAGGTTCGCTCGGCTTCGCCGGGGAGATCGGTCACACGCCGCTGTCCGGGTACACGGAGCTGTGCCGCTGCGGCCGACGAGGCTGTCTGGAGGCTGTCGTCTCCGTCTCCTCGATCATGGCCCAGGTCGCCCACACTCATCCGAGCCTGCAGTCCGACGCCTCCCTCCAGGGGCAACCCGACGACCCCACGACCCGGCGCATCCTCAACGACGCCGGCCGCATGCTCGGAGGTGTTCTCTCCGTCCTGAGCAATCTCCTCAACCCGGCCGCACTCATCATCGGAGGCGAACTGGGAGCAACCGGTGGCCCGCTTCTGGAAGGTATCGACGCGACCGTGAAGCGCGACGCCCAACCCGCGATCGCCGCGTCCCTCAAAGTCCTGCCCGCCCAGCTCGGGGACAACGCGGAACTGGTCGGTGCGGCGGTACTGGCAGGCGAACTGGCCCAGAGGTGAAACGAGACACCGAGCTCCAGGCGGCGTGCAGTGTCGCGCCGACAGACACTGCCGGACGCGGACGGACGCTTCGCCGGGCACGTTGACACACCCGCATGACGCCGACACCTCAGACAGGGGCCCTCGGTCGGCGTCCACCGCCATGAACGAGGGCCTGCCCGACCACGCTGCTCGTCTCACCCCCGGCGAAGACGCATGCAGACACCTGCGCAAGAGGAACCATCATGACCGTGACGCGCGGACCGCGCAGCTCAGCCGCCCTCCTGGAAACTGCCGTCCTGAGTTGCTTCGACACGGTCCCGACCCTGAACCGTGCAGAGGTCGCCCAGCGCACCGGCCTGTCGCGGACCGTCGTCACCTCCGTGCTCAACACCCTGGTCGACCGGGGAACTCTCTCAGTCGTCACCGGCTCCCCGGTCAGAACGCCCGGCCGCCCCGCCATCGCCTATCAACTCCGCGCATTCGCCGACCCCGTCGCCTTGATCCGGTTCGGGGAGTCAACTTCCGATCTGACGCTGGTGAGCCCCGCGGGCCCGTACTCGCCTGCCCCGATCTCGATATCGGCCACTCAGCCCGACCGCTGGGCCGCCGCAGTCCTTGACCTTCTCGAGGAAGCCGACAGCAAACACAGCTCGCCGATCAGACAGGTGGTCATCGCCGCACCATTCCCCGTGTCCCGGGACGGCCATCCTGCGATCCCCGCCTCTGCCGTTCGAGACGAGCGTCTGGCCGGGTACTTCCGCACGGTGGAGGAGGCTCATGCACGCCTGAGCGCAACGCTCCGTCAGCCGGTCGTCCTCGTCAACGACGCCCAGTTGGCCGGACTGGGCGAGGCCGTCTTCGGTGCCGCCGCCGGCGTCCACTCCAGCGTGCACCTGAGCGTGCGTCACGGCTTCGGCTGCGGCATCGTCATCGGCGGCCGCCTCTTCACCGGTCCCGGCGGCACCGCAGGCGAGATCGCGCACGTTCAGATCAGCGCAGACGGGCGCGAATGTCTGTGCGGCGGCCGGGGCTGCCTGGCGACACTGTTGACGAGCAAGCACACGGATCGCGCCCTTGCCACGCTCTACGGACGCCCGCTCACCCCGGTCGAAGCGAACGAACTGGTCACTGCTCGCGACCCCCTGGCCATGGAGTTCTACCAGGACATCGGACACAAGGCCGCCCGAGCACTGGCCGGCCTGGTCACGGTCCTGACGCCTGATGTGATCGTCATTGACGCCGAACTCGGATCGGCACACATACCGTTCACCACCTCACTCGCCGACGGTCTGGCCGAACACTGCCCACCGACTCAGCTCCAGGGCCTGCGGCTCCTACGTGGCAGGCTCGCAGACGCGCAAGCATACGGAGCCGTGGCCCTGAGGCCAGACGTATCTGACCAGCGCGCGACACTGTGACCCAGAACCGACGGTGAGCGCCCGCATCCGCCCAGGTGGATCCGTTCTTCCGAGGTGCGCGAGGGACCGCCGGAACTCGTCGCCCCGCCGACTTCGCTGCGTCGCACGGTTGCGCCGGCCTCGCGGCGAGCGGCATGCTGCCGCCGGACGCGGCCAGGCACGGACGCGGACGCCGTCAGCGCATCCACACTGCGCGGGTGTACGCAGGAACAGGCCCCCGACATCTCGGGCGGACCCTCGACCATCGGCGACCGTCGACCCGACCGCAAACGACAGTCCCCTGCACACGCGCCCCCTCGCGGAAGGAAGAGCCGGCCGCAGGGCGCCGGCAGCACCAGGGCATGACAGGACGGGCGATAACGGGTGACGGAGGTCACCGACACATTCTGGTCGATCTTGGAATGCGCGAGTCCCCCGCACTGCTGAGCCTTGTGGGCTTACCCCTGCCCATCCCTGTCCACCCCTGCTCCACGGTGGCGCTGGGCCATGGTGCCCAGCGCGACAGACCACCGGGTCGGAGACCTTCCCGGTCCCCTCACGCCCATCCGCTCATGGACCACTGTCCCCAGTCTTCGAAAGGTCTCCCGCACCATGCCGCTGGCCCTCCTGGCCCTTGCTGTTGTCGCGTTCGGCATCGGCACGACCGAGTTCGCCACGATGGGGCTCCTGCCCCAGATCGCTGACGGCATCGACGTATCCGTACCGCACGCCGGCAACCTAGTATCGGCCTACGCGCTCGGTGTCGTCGTCGGCGCCCCCGTACTGACGGGCATCGGCGCGCGCGTTCCCCACAAGCGGCTGCTGCTGCTCCTGTCCGGGCTGTTCGTGGTCGGCAACATCGCCTCCGCGCTCGCTCCCAACTTCGGACTGCTCTTCGCCGCGCGCTTTCTGGCAGGACTGCCCCACGGAGCGCTGTTCGGCGTGGGCGCCGTCGTCGCTTCCCGGCTGGTCGCCCCCGAACGTGCCGCACGTGCCGTCTCGAAGATGTTCCTCGGACTCACCATCGCGAACATCGTCGGCGTGCCGGCGAGTACAGCCCTCGGGCAGCACCTCGGCTGGCGGTCCGCCTACTGGGCGGTCGCCGTCATCGGCATCCTCGCCCTTGCCTCGCTGGCCCTCTTCGTTCCCCACCAGCCACGCGGCCGGCAGTCCGGCATCCGGCACGAGCTGCGGGCGATGGGCAACAAGCAGGTCGCGATCGGCCTGGCCACGGCCGTCGTCGGGTTCGGCGGGTTCTTCGCCGTCTACAGCTACCTGGTGCCCATGCTGACGAACGTCACGGGCATCTCCGACTCCTCCACCACGCTGGTCCTCGCGCTCTACGGCGTCGGCATGACGCTCGGCACGGTGATCGCGGGCCCGCTCACCGACCGCGCCCTCAGGCCGACGCTGTACGCGGGACTCGCTCTGCTCGCCGCGGCGCTGGTGACGTTCTACTTCACCGTCCACAGCACGGTGCCCGCGCTGGTGACGATCGCCTTCATCGGCGCGATGGGTTCCCTCATCACCACGCCCGTCCAGATGCTGCTCATGGCCAAGGCGCAGAACGCTCCCACGATGGCGGCCGCCTCCAACCACTCCGCCTTCAACCTCGCCAACGCGGGCGGTGCCTGGCTCGGCGGCCTGGCCATCTCGGCGGGCTGGGGCTGGACCTCACCCAACCTGGTCGGGGCCGCTCTCGCCGTGGCCGGCCTGGGCCTCGCCTTCACGGGAGGCCTCATGGACCGGGGCACCCGAAGCTCAGAGGTAGTCACCTCCTCCCGTGCCGAACACCCGAAGGAAGCCGACCAGGTCACCGCCGCCCAATGAACGCGCGCAGGGCGCGTGCAGGCTCGTTCCCGTGGCCGTGGCCGCGGGAACGAGTTGCCGGAGCTGTGACCGCCCGCGGGATGGGCCCGGCATCAGTCCCTGCGCACTGAGCAGACCGACGCGATCCGGCCGTCGGCCTGAGCCTTATGGACCGGAAAGTGCGGGCGACATCGACGTTGCCGTGACGCGCCACCGTGCCTCGACATCGTTGTCGAAGCACGGCTCCACAGGTCGCTGCCCTACGCGATGCGGCAAGCCCCGAAGGGGCACCACATGCCGAGGCGTGCGCTGGCCCTACGGCGTGTAGACAGCGTCACTGCCGTACAGCTCCCTGGTGAACGCGGAGACGTCGGCGGTGCGGTCGGCGCCGTCGAGGTTGTACGTCAGGTAGACGCCATACCCCTCGCTGACGGTGCGGCGGGCGAGGTCGGCTGCCGTGCTCTGCGAAGTCCGGCCGATCTCGACGGCCGCCGGCGACAGCTTCGACTTGGGCAGTGCGATGCCGGGGACCTGCCAGCTGCCGTAGTACGGGTTCCAGGCGTAGTCGAACTTGGACGAGACGTCGACACCGCCGTAGGAGAGGCGCGTCGCGGCCGGGCCGATGTTGTAGAGACTGATGATCTTGTCCGGCATGTTCGCGCGCAGCGCCGTCACCAGGTACACGAACGAGCTGTCGTTGGGCTGACCGGTGCCGTTGTTGCCGTACTCGGCGTACTCGTCGTCGAAGTCGATGCCGTCGAGGCCGTACTTGGTCACGGTGTCCGACAGTTGCTTCGCGAACGCCGAAGCCGCTTGCTGGGACGGGAAGTTCGCGAAACCCGCGCCCTGGTGGTTGCCGAGCACCGAGAGGACGACCTTGATGCCCTTCTGCTGCAACGGCCGTATCTCCGTGGCCGCGTTGTCGAGGACGCGCTGCACGTTCTCGTTGAAGGACAGATACGCCGCCTTCGTACCCGTGTCATAGTTGATGTTCGCCGCGAAGATCACGGCGACGTCGAAGACGTTGCCTCCGCCGTTGGCGAGGGTGTACTTGCCGACGTTCAGCATGCTGTTGTTGTTCACCTCGACGTACGCCACCGAGGTCGGCCCCTGCTTCAAGGGCGCGGGAGCCGCAGTCGCGCTGGTCATGGTGGTCGTACCGAAGGCCAGGGCCGCGACGGCCGAGAGCGCGAGCACGGCCCTACGGGCCCTGCTCCGTACCAGAGTGAACATCGTTGATCGGTCTCCCATCGCATGGGGCGGCGCCCGACCTGTTCGGAAGCGCCGAGTGAGCCCTCCGAGTTTTCCGTTCCCGTGACCGAATCCCGAGAATCGTGCGCGACCTCTTCACGACTCCCACGCACGTTGCCCCGCAACTCGCCGTCCCGGCACAGAAGTTGGTGCGCCCAGGTCCACCGTCGACATTGAGGATGCGGATCCATCCATCCGGCCAGATCAAGCGTCATGCCGGCATTCGTGGAGAATCCGCCGAGTCGGTCGCGTCGGCGAACACGTCTTGCGGTCGGGAACGTAGGTGCTCCCCAGCTCTCATTGCCCGCCGAGCCGGACCGCAACAACCACGTACAGGGTCGCGGACGTCGTCAGAAGCAGAAAGGCGAGAGCTGTGTGGACGACGAGCCCGCGTCCCGGGGCGAGGCCCAGGTATGTCCGCGCCGCACGGCTCACCCGGGGGCGGGGGAGTCCTCGCGCGGCGTTCGCGTCAGCCTTCTCGATCGCTCGGCGCAGCTTCCCGCGGGATCTCTTCGTCGTGATGCCCAGGCGCACACCATGGACGTCGCACACCACCAGGGTGCGGTGCGGGCCGCTGTACGAAAAGGTCGTGAGCAGGCGGACGGTGGCGATCCGGTTCAGGTCGACGGAGCGTTCGCCGGTCAGCGTGCGCGCGGTCAGGTGCGACGACGAGTGCCGGAACGGGGCTCGTTCCTCGCCCAGTTCGGTCAGGAGGACGGGGCCGATGATCCCGCACAGCAGGGCGAGCACGATCGGTGCCCCTTCGGGGACTGCCCCGGTACGGGCGAGCCCGTAGCCGGCGAGGGGCAGCAGAAGGACAGCCACCGCCAGTCCCGATCCCACGCGCGCACGCGCCACGCTGCGGGTTGTGCTTGCTTCCACTGACGCCCCCGTCTCTGCCGAAGGGCACCAGCATGCCTGCACGGTGAGTCCTGCCGCACTGCCTGTGTCCGGCAATCTTCGACGCAAGAAACCCGCCGGTGGCAGGCGCCATACGCAGACGGTCGCGTTCGTGGCCCCGCCCTGAGCATGGGCCCTGTCCGGCAGCCCGCCTGCGCTCCTGGGCTGCACCGCCTGCTGGCCGCCTTCACGATCGGTTCACCCTGCGCCCTTAAGTGCAGTCGGCCGCCGACCTGATCCGCTCCGCCACCACGACCACCACGCGCTTCTTGCGCGAGGAGGGCCGGATCGGCACACTCGCCGTCGGCGCACACGCCGACCTGCTCGTCCTCGACGGCAACCCGCTGGAGGACATCTCGGTCCTGACGAAGCCTCGGGAACATCTGCGCCACGTCATCAAGGGCGGGCACGCCCATGTGTCGTACGCGAGCACCCACGGCACGCTTCGGCCGATGCCGCGGGAGCATTGCGTGGCGCTTCGCCACCGTTTGAGGGATGTGCCCGTCCGTGGAGACAAGGAAGGCACAGAAACAAGAAAGGCAAGGAGGTCTTCCCACTCCTTGCCACTCTTAACTTATAGCGCACTGGGGGGCTTGCGGCAAGGCCCCCACCATCCCTCACAATCGCTGGCCGAGGCCCGAACCTGCGGAAATGGGAGATCAACGAAGTGCATGTGTTGTTGTCGGTTGGCGGGTCGCGTGGCGGCGTCGAGCCGGTGGTGGGACTCGCGTCGCCGGTGTGGACGCTCGGTGCCGGGGTGCGCGTGTGCGCACCGTCGGACTTCGCAGACGTGACCTCGGATCGGAGCTGATGACAGTGACCTCCACGACCACCAGTGCGTTCGACCTGCCCGAGCGTCTCTCCTCCAAGGCTGACGCGAATCTGATCGCCGGCGACGAGGCGCACTTCGCGGCCATCGCGAGCAGCCTCGACCAGACGATCACCGAACTCTCCGACCGTCTCGACGCCCTGCGCAGGGCTCCCGGCGGCATCGGACGCGAGGCGATGGACCGGGACTCGGAGATCCACCGGCTGACAGGCCGCCTGCGCGCCCTGCGCCGCTTCGGCCTGGATCTGTGCCTGGGCCGTGTCGTCGGCGCGGACGGCACCGAGCCCCTGTACATCGGGCGACTCGGCCTCACCGACAGCGAGGGGCGACGGCTGCTCGTCGACTGGCGCTCCCCCGCCGCCGAGCCGTTCTTCGGGGCGACCCACGCCAACCCGATGGGCCTGGCGAGCCGCCGCCGCTACCGCTGGACCGGCGGCCGGATCAGCGACTACTGGGACGAGGTGTTCACCGCCGACGGCCTGGAGCAACGCGCCGCGCTCGACGACCAGTCCGCATTCATCGCCAGCCTGGGCAGCAACCGGTCGGCCCGTATGCGCGACGTCCTCGGCACCATCCAGGCCGACCAGGACGCCATCATCCGCGCCGGTTCGCGCGGCTCCCTGGTCGTCGACGGCGGCCCCGGCACGGGCAAGACCGTCGTCGCCCTGCACCGCTCCGCGTACCTCCTCTACTCCGACCCGCGCCTCAGCCACCGCCGGGGCGGTGTGCTGTTCGTCGGCCCGCACCGGCCGTACCTGGACTACGTGGCCGATGTCCTGCCCAGCCTCGGAGAGGACGGCGTCCAGACCTGCATCCTGCAGGACCTCGTCACCGAAGGTGCCGCGGCGACCGTCGAGACCGACCCGGACGTGGCCCGCCTGAAGTCCTCCGCGGACATGGTGCGAGCGATCGAGAAGGCCGTCAGGTTCTACGAGGAGCCGCCCACCAAGGGCATGACCGCCACGACGGCCTGGTCCGACATCTGGGTGAGCGCCGACGACTGGGCCGAGGCCTTCAAGGCGCCGGGGCCGGGCGCTCCGCACAACGAGGCACGCGAGCAGGTCTGGGAGGAACTGGCCTCGATCCTCATGGACAAGCAGGGCATGGACGAGGACGAGGACGGCGTCTCGCCCGATCTGTTCCTGCGGTCGCTGCGGCAGGACCGGGATCTGGTCGCGGCGCTCAACAGCGCGTGGCCCCTGCTCGAGGCCGCCGACCTGGTCTCGGACCTGTGGACGGTCCCCGCCTACCTGCGCATGTGTGCCCCCTGGCTCGACCGCGACGACGTGGCCAAGCTGCAGCGCAAGGACGCGCCCCAGGCGTGGACGGTGTCCGACCTGCCGCTCCTCGACGCGGCTCGCCAGCGGCTCGGTGACCCGCAGGCCGCGCGGCGCAAGCGGCAGCACGATGCCGCGGTCGCCGCCGAGCGCGAGCGCATGGCCCTCGTCATCGACGACATCATCTCGGCCGCAGACTTCAACTCGGCCGGCGACGACAGTGAGGGCGCGGTGCGGATGCTGCGCGGGAAGGACCTCCAGGACAGCCTGATCGACGAGAGCGCGCTGCCCACCGTCGCCCCTGACCGGCTCGCGGGACCGTTCGCGCACATCGTCGTGGACGAGGCGCAGGAACTGACCGACGCTGAGTGGCAGATGCTGCTCCTTCGCTGCCCGTCCCGGAGCTTCACCATCGTCGGTGATCGCGCCCAGGCGAGGCACGGGTTCACACAGTCGTGGGAGGAACGCCTGGAGCGGGTCGGCCTCGACCGGATCAAACTGGCGTCCCTGAGCATCAACTACCGCACTCCGGAAGAGGTCATGACGGAGGCCGAGCCGGTCATCCGGGCCGAGCTCCCCGACGCCAACGTGCCGACGTCCATCCGCAGCAGCGGCATCCCCGTCGTCCACGGACCGGTCACGGACCTGGACTCGATCCTCGATGCGTGGCTCGCCGCACACGACGACGGGATCGCCTGCGTCATCGGCGACTCCACGTTCCGGGCGACGTCACGCGTGCGGTCCCTGACCCCGGAACTGTCGAAAGGCCTCGAGTTCGACCTGGTCGTCCTCGTCGACCCGGAGGAATTCGGCGACGGTATCGAGGGAGCGGTCGACCGCTATGTGGCGATGACCAGGGCGACGCAGCAACTCGTCGTCCTCACGAGTTCCTGACGAGTTCCTGACCTGGGAGAGGCCGGTGTGATCACCGGCGAGGGGGCGTGCCCGAGCCTGCCGCGTACGTGGCGGGCTCGGGCACTCCGTCGTACCGGCCGACGTGCCTCAGGTGCGGTCGTCGACGACATGGACCAAAGTCCATCTGAGCGTGCCGAGGTCACAGTCACGAACTGCCGCATGGCCTCCGGTTGCGCGAGCACCCGCCGCGCCGGGGAATGGCCAAGACGAGATGGGCACTCCTGCGCGCGCCCACAAAGAGGAGACTTTCGTCCTGGGAGAGAAGCATCCTGGGCGCGAACTCTCCCCCTCGGGAGCACAATGCCTCAGTGCTCACCCTCACCGACATCGCCGATGACCCACGGGTCCTGACCAGCCGCCTGCGCTTGCCCGACGGTTCGACGGCCGTACTGCGCCCTCTCGTGCACGCCGACGCGGAGAGACTGGCCGGCTTCCTTGAGGGACTCTCCCCGGAGTCGAGACGGCTGAGCACCTTCGACGGATACGACCTCGCGGCGGCCCGGGAACTGTGTGACGCGATCGCGCGCTACGACAAACTGCGGCTGGTGCTGGAGGACGAGCGGTCCGCGCGCGTCGTCGGCCTTTTCGAGCTCAGCCTCGCGCTCACCGCCGGCGACATCGCGCGCTACCGGGCCGCCGGGATCCACCTCTCCGAGCAGACCGACTGCCGGTTCGGCCCCACCCTGTCCGACGCGTATCAGGGCAGTGGGGTGGGCTCGCTCGTCCTGCCGCTCGTCATGGAGGCCGTACGGCGGCTCGGCAGGACGCGGGTCATCCTGTGGGGCGGCGTCCTCGCCGACAACCCGCGGGCGCTGCGCTTCTACGAGAAGAACGGCTTCCAGCTCGTCGGCCCCTTCACGGGCCCGGACGGCACACCGTCACTGGACATGATCCTTCCGCTCGACTGCGCCTGACATCACAGTTCACCTGAACTGCGCAGACACTGAGGTCGGCCACGAGCCCGGTGCCGGAGGCGGACTCATCCCCAGGTCTCCGCCTCCACCCCCCTTCTGCACCCATCGCTCTACAAAAGGGGTCCGGCGGTCATACCGGGGGATGACCGGCCGCCGCGTCCGACTACCGCAGGCGTGGGCCGGAGTCCGGCCCGGAGTCTGACATCCGGGCTCCGGAATGCGGCGACGATAGAGGGAGAAATCCTGCTGACTTCCCTGACGTGCCGCGGGCACCGCCGGGCGGTCGCGCCTGCCTCCGCCTCCACCCGACGGGAGTCTCTTTCGCCGTGGCTACCTTCCTGTACAAACTAGGGCGCCTCTCCTTCAGGCGGCGCCGCTATGTGGCACTTCTGTGGGTGCTGCTCCTGGGCGGCATCGGATACGCGTCCTCGGCCGCGCCCGCGCCGCCCGCCGACTCGTTCTCCATGCCGGGCACGGACTCCCAGAAGGCCTTCGACCTGCTCGACGAGCGCTTCCCCGCCGCCAGCGCGGAGGGCGCGACGGCCCGGGTCGTCATCCGCGCGCCGGAGGGCGAGAAGATAACCGACCCCGCCGCGAAGGCGGAGGTCAGCCAGCTCGTCGCGGTGCTCGGCAAGGGGCCGCAGGTCGCCGGCGTGGCCGATCCGTTCAAGGCGAACGCCGTCAGCAAGGACGGCACCACCGCGTACGCGTCCGTCACCTACAAGGTGATCTCGACGGAGCTGACGGACAAGACGCATGACGCGCTGACGGACGCCACCGACAAGACCCGCGCCGAGGGCTTCACGGTCGAGACGGGCGGTGACGCCGTCCAGGCCGAGCAGGAGATGGGCGGATCCGCCGAGCTCATCGGCATCGCCGTCTCCGCGGTCGTCCTCGTCATCACCTTCGGCTCGCTGATCGCCGCCGGACTTCCGCTGCTGACCGCCATCATCGGCGTAGGCATCGGTGTCTCCGGCATCGCTGCCCTGGGCAGCGTCCTCAACCTCTCGGGTACGACCTCGACGCTGGCGATGATGATCGGGCTCGCCGTCGGGATCGACTACGCCCTCTTCATCGTCTCCCGCTACCGCGCCGAGATCGCCGAGGGACGAGAACCGGAGGAAGCGGCGGGCCGGGCCACCGGAACCGCTGGCTCCGCGGTGGTCTTCGCCGGACTGACCGTGATCGTGGCTCTGGCGGGTCTGTCGGTCGTCAACATCCCCATGCTGACCAAGATGGGGCTCGCGGCCGCGGCCACCGTGGCCATCGCCGTACTCATCGCGCTCACCATGATCCCCGCGCTGCTCGGCTTCGCGGGCAGGCGCGCCCTGCGTCGCAAGGACCGCAAGAACCTCAAGAGCGCGGACAGCAAGGACAGCGGGGCCACGAAGGACAGGGGCCGCACGAAGCCGGGCGCCGCGCACAGCACCACGAAGGCCGAGAACGCCAAGGCCAACCTCGGCACCCGCTGGGCGCGCCTCGTGCTGCGCCGCCCCGTCACCGTGCTGCTGATCGGTGTACTCGGTCTGGGCGCGGTCGCCGTCCCGGCCACGAGCCTGGAACTCGGGCTGCCCGACGAGGGGACATCGGCGCCGGACACCACGCAGCGCAAGGCGTACGACCTGCTGTCCGAGTCGTTCGGAGCGGGCTTCAACGGTCCGCTGATGGTCACCGTCGACACGGGCGGAACGAAGGGCGCCGCTGCCGCCGCCAAGACGGTGGGCACGTCCCTCGCCAAGGTCGACGGGGTCGCGGCGGTCACGCCCGCCTCGGTGAACCCGGCCGGTGACACGGCGATCATCACGGTCGTCCCGACCACAGGACCGAGTGACCACAAGACCGAAGAACTCGTCAAGACGATCCGCGCCAAGGCGAGCGGCCTGGAGGCGGACACCAAGTCCGACGTCCTGGTCACCGGGCAGACGGCGATGACCATCGACTTCTCGCAGACTCTCGACGATGCTCTCCTGCCCTACCTGGGTCTCGTCGTCGGGCTCGCGTTCCTGCTGCTGATGCTGGTCTTCCGCTCGGTTCTCGTCCCGCTGAAGGCGGCCCTGGGCTTCCTGCTGTCGGTCGCCGCGGCCCTCGGCGCCGTCGTCGCCGTGTTCCAGTGGGGCTGGCTCGCGGACATCGTCGGCGTCGACCAGCCGGGCCCCATCATGTCGATGATGCCGATCTTCATGATCGGCGTGGTGTTCGGCCTGGCGATGGACTACGAGGTGTTCCTCGTGACGCGGATGCGCGAGGCGTACGTCCATGGGGCCCGCCCCGCCGAGGCGGTCGTCACCGGCTTCAAGCACGGCGGACGGGTCGTCGGCGCGGCCGCGGTCATCATGATCAGTGTCTTCTCCGGCTTCATCATGGAGAACGACGACATGATCAAGATGATGGGCTTCGGGCTCGCCATCGCGGTGTTCTTCGACGCCTTCGTCGTCCGCATGGCCATCGTCCCGGCGGTCCTCGCCCTGCTCGGCACGGCGGCCTGGTGGCTGCCGCGTTGGCTCGACAAGCTCCTGCCCGACATGGACGTCGAGGGCGAGAAACTGCACAAGTCGCTCACGCCGTCGTCGTCACCTGCAGCCGAGGACGAGCACGCGGACAAGGACGGGGACAACGACGAGGAGGAGCGGGAACTGGAGCCCGTACGCGGCTGATCCCACGCTGCTGATCCCCCGCGGACCGGCCCCGTCCGGGACGCTTCCCCGCCAAAAGCCGCCGCCCCGGTGACCGTGGTCATCGGGGCGGCGGCTTGTCTCAGCTACGGATCATCGACATCAACTGCCCATGGGTCTCGGCGTCGGCGGCCGCCACAAGTCCCCGCCCCCCAGCCCCGGTCGGGGCGCCGTCGATCCCGGTGACGACGCAGCCCGCGGCCCGGCACAGGGCGATGCCGGCGGCGAAGTGCACACTGCCGCTGAGGTCGGCGCCGTCCGTGACGTACGCGGCGCGCCTGCCTGCCGCGACCCAGGTCAGCGCCAGCGTCGTCGACACGACTCGCGGCCGGAACCGCTCGACGAACGCGGGGTGGGCCAGCAGGTCGACGGCCCGGAAGCCGGGCCGGTTGATGAACGGCGGGTCGAGGTTGACGTCCACGAGCGAGGTGGCGGAGGTCGGGGCCAGCGGCTCGTCCACCCCGTCGCGCCGCACCCACGCGCTCGTCCCGTCCGTGAAGAACACCTCGCCGCTGAACGGGTCGGCCACCGCCGCCGCCCCGTCGCGCAGCGCCACGTTGACGGCCACGAGCATGCTGCCGGCGGCGTAGTTCAGCGTGCCGCACAGCGGGTCCACCAGCCATTGGCGCGCGGCACCGGCCGTACCCTGTTGCCCGCCCTCCTCACCGACCACCGCGTCGTCGGGGCGGGCGGCGCGGATGACGTCGACCATGGCCTTCTCGGCCTCCACGTCGGCGGCGGTGGCAAAGTCCCCCGCGCCCTTATCGATGCGGGTGAGGCGTCGCCCGTACAGGCTGCGCACCACGTCGGCACCGGCACTGGCCGCGGCTGTCGCGACCGCGGAATCGTCAGAACTCTCAGATGAGTTGATCACTCGGTGCAGGGTATCGGGCGGTGCCGGAGACGGCGGCGGAAAGCCCACCGCCGTCTCCGGCGCGGGTGCGCATCGCGTGGTGGACGGGTCGTTACGACGCCACTCGCCCGGCCCCGGCCTCCACTGCGCCCGGCTCCGTCAGGCCCAAGTGGTCGCGCAGGGTGCTGCCCTCGTACTCCGTGCGGTACACCCCGCGTTCCTGGAGCAGGGGGACGACGGTGTCGGCGAAGTCGTCGAGGCCGCCGGGCGTGATGTGCGGGACGAGGATGAAGCCGTCGGCCGCGTCCGCCTGCACGAAGGCGTCAATGGTCTCGGCGACGGTGGCGGGGGAGCCGACGAAGGACTGGCGGTTGCCGGTCTCGATGACGAGATCGCGGATCGACCACTTGTTGGCTGCCGCGCGCTCCCGCCACTCACGGGCCGTGGCCAGTGGGTCGCGGTACATGCGGACCTGGGCTCGGCCGCGTGCGATGGTGTGCTCGCCGGGGTCGGGGTCGATGTCGGGGAGCGGGCCGTCCGGGTCGTAGCCGGACAGGTCACGGTTCCAGACGAACTCCAGGTGCTTGATCGCGGTGGCGCCGCTGACCTGCTGGCGGCGCACCTCGCGGGCCAGTTCCGCCGCCTCGGCGTCGCTCTCACCGAGGACGAACGTCGCGGCGGGCAGGATCAGGAGCTGGTCGGGCGTACGGCCGTGGCGGGCGAGGCGGCCCTTGACGTCCGTGTAGAACGCCTGCCCTTCCTTGAGGGTGCTGTACCGGCTGAAGATCGCGTCGGCGCTCGACGCGGCGAACTCGCGCCCCTCCTCGGAGTCACCGGCCTGGAAGATCACCGGGCGGCCCTGCGGGCTGCGGGGGACGTTGAACTGTCCGCTGATGTCGAAGTGCTGTCCCTGGTGGACGAAGGCGCCGGCCCGGGCGTCGCGCAGGAAGGTGCCGCTCGCCCGGTCGGCGACGATCTCGTCCCCGTGCCAGGAGTCGAACAGCTCGTTCGCGGTGGTGAGGAACTCCTTGGCGCGCGAGTACCGCTCGTCCTGCGGCAAGAACCCGCCGCGCCGGAAGTTCTCGCCGGTGAACGCGTCCCAGGAGGTGACGACGTTCCACGCGGCACGCCCGTCCGAGAGGTGGTCGAGGCTGGCGAACTGGCGGGCGACCTCGTAGGGCTCGTTGAAGGTGGAGTTGATGGTGCCGGTCAGCCCGAGGCGTTCGGTGACCGCGGCGAGCGCGGTGAGGATCGTGAAGGTGTCGGGCCGCCCCACGACGTCCAAGTCGTATATTTCACCGCCCTGTTCGCGCAGGCGCAGGCCCTCGGCCAGGAACAGGAAGTCGAACTTGGCCCGCTCGGCGGTCTGCGCGAAGTGCGCGAAGGAACTGAACTCGATGTGGCTGCCGGCCTTCGGGTCGCTCCATACGGTGGTGTTGTTGACGCCCGGGAAGTGGGCCGCGAGGTGGATCTGCTTGCGAGGCATGGTGTCGGTGGTCCCTCCGGCTCAGACGGTGGCGGCGTAGCGGTTGGCGGGGCGCGCGAGCCCGAGGAGTCCGCGCAGGGTGTCGGCCTCGTACGCGCTCCGGAACCTTCCGCGCCGCTGCAGCTCGGGGACGAGTCCCTGGGTGATCGCGGGCAGGTCGTGGCCGACGACGCCGGGACGCAGCCGGAATCCGGTGAGGCCCGCCTGCTGCAACTCCTTTAGTAGATCGGCCAGTTGAGCGGGGGTGCCCGTGAAGATCCGGGCGTCGCTGGTGTACGGGTGGCCCGCCAGGCTGTCGAGGCGCTCGCGTCGTGCCGCCGCGGCGGCCGGGTCGTCGTCCAGGAAGACCACCAGGTCGCCGAAGACGTGAACGGGCTCGTCCGTCCGGCCGGCCGCGGCCTGTGCCGTACGGATCTCGTCGACCACGGCACGTGCCTGGTCCGCGTCGTGCGGGGTCACGAATCCGATGTCGGCGGAACGCGCGACGAGTTGGAACGGCACGCTCCGATGGGCCAGGGCGCTGACGACCGGCTGGCCCTGGGGTGGCCGGGGCGTGATCGAGGGGCCCCTGACACTGAAGTGCCTGCCCTCGAAGTCGATGTAGTGCAGCTTGTCCCGGTCGATGAAGCGGCCGGTGGCGACGTCGCGGATCTCGGCGTCGTCCTCCCAGCTGTCCCACAGTCGCCGCACCACTTCGATGTGGTCGGCGGCCTCGTCGAAGAGGTCGCCCGTCAGCTCCTTCGCCTGGGGGCTGTCCAGGTCCTCGACGCTGAGTGCGGGGAACGTTCGGCGTCCGAAGTGCGCGGCCTCGTTCGGGCGGGCCGAGACCTGTACGCGCAGTCCCGCGCGCCCGGAGCTCACATAGTCGAGCGTGGCGATCGCCTTGGATATGTGGAACGGCTCCGTGTGTGTGGCCACCACGGTCGGAACCAGACCTATGTGCCGGGTCAGCGGGGCGACGCGGGCGGCGATGAGAACGGCGTCGAGGCGACCGCGGACCTGGTCGGTGCGGGCGTCCGGCTCCGTGAAGTGCGAGGACTGGGGTCCGAGCCCGTCCTCGATGGTCACGAAGTCGAGCAGCCCGCGCTCGGCCTCCTGGACGAGGTCGGCCCAGTAGCGGGCGGTGAACAGCTCCCGGGGCCGGGACACCTGCTCACGCCAGGCGGCCGGGTGCCAGCCCGCGCCGTCGAGGGCAACGGCGAGGTGCAGCAAGGAAGTTGAAGAGGGCAGCGCAGAAGACGAGGACACGAAAGGGTGCCTTCCTGATCGACCGTACGAGAGGAGCGACCCTCAGGCGGAGGGTGCGACGGCGAAGAATCCGATCAGGAACAACAGAGCGCGCCGGCGACGCGCTGGAGGTCGATATGGGCGCGGGTGTACAGGTGCACCGGGCGGTACGGGGCGAGGGCCGGGGCGCACAGGCGGGTCACCTGGGTCATGTCCGCCCTCCCTCTCATCGCTGGACACACCGCATTGTCAGCAAGAACGGTCCGCCCCTGCCGTCTGTTCCCGTTCCCGGCCCGAATATCGCACGGAACCGCGCGTGTTGGCGAGATGCGCCGTGCGACATCAGCCGCTCTGCGCCAGGGAACCGACCCAGTCCTCGACGGTGACGACCTGCGCCCACTGCGGGAACACCTTCTCGATGAGGGTCCGGTGCACCTCTGGGTCGAGGTCGAGGCAGGCGTCCGACAGGACGGTGAGGCCGAAGTCCAGGTCGTTGGCCTGGCACAGGGTGTGCAGCACCACGCCGCTGGTCGCGATGCCCGCCAGGACCAGGCTGTTGATGTCGTGAGCCCTGAGCACCAGGTCGAGGTCGCTGCCCGAGAACGCGCTCGCCCGTCTCTTGGTGACCACGATGTCGCCCGGCAGGGGCGCCACGTCGTCGTGGATCTCGGTGCCGGGAGCCCCCTCGGTGAACAGGCCCGCCTGCAGAACGGTGGCGAGCGTCCTGTTGCGCGGACTGACTTCGGGCTGACCCGGCCGGAGCCGCATGACGACGTAGATCACGGGGACACCCGCCGCGCGGGCGCCCGCGATCGCCCCCTTCAGGCGGGCCGGACAGCCGGATCCGTCGTCGGCGATGCGGACGACGTCCCGCTGGACGTCCATCACGAGCAGAGCGGTGTTCGCCTCGACCATGTGTGCGGTCCCTTCCCTCGCAGTGGCCCTCGAACGGGGCCTCCATCGAAGCAGAAGAGCGTGAGAAGCAGGGGCCGGTGCCGCGAAGAGTTCACCGCGTTCCGGATCCGGCATCCGAGCCACGCTGTGCCGCGAGGTGGCGCCAGGGCCGTGAACCGGAATCGGCCGGTGTGCCGTCCAGGACGCGGGCCGTGCGCGTGGCCGGTTCGAGGACGACCGTGGCCAGGCTTGCCCATCGCTGTCCCTCGGGCAGGTTCATGTCGGGCAGGCAGGTGAGGGCCGCCTCGCCCTCCCCCGATACGAGGAGACCGACAAGGTCGTCGGGCGACTGCGGCAGAGCGGCGGGCGTCAGGCGCTTTCGGATGAGGTCGTACCGCTCGCCGGAATCCGGCTGGTAGAGCCACGTCTTCTCCCCGGCCGAAGGGGTGGGCGTGAGGAAGTGGTTGGTGCGCACGAGCGTGCCAGGGTCGGATTCGACCGCGAACACGCCCTCGGGGCTCAGGTCGAGGAGGACGGCTTCGGAGGTGTCGAAGAGGGCGAACGATCCCGACGAGGCGATCGGAGCGCCGCGCACGATCTCCAGGGCCTCGGCCACGTTCCCCGCTTCCTCCAGGACGACGGCGGCCAGGACGTGCATGGGAACGCCGCCGACGCCGTCTCGGCGGTGGCCGAGGATGTTGAAGTGCAGTGCGAGGCCTGCGCTGTTGATGCCGATCTTGCCGAGGATGCCGTGCTCGGTGAGGCCCACCACGTCGTGGGTGCCGCCGCGGGATTCCAGGGTGTGCCAGAAGGGGTTCAGCTCGACGTGCCAGTCCCAGGTCTGGATGCCGAACGGGGCGCATGCGCCGTCCGCGCGGCGGACGATCGTCGAGCATTCGCCAGGTGGGACGGTGGCGCTGCGGGCGAGTATCTCGGTGCGTGCGTTGAGTGCCGCGATGCGCCAGACGTCGACACCGGCGCCGTGCGCGATGCCTTCGATCTCCGCCCGCGCATGGGGGCGGAACGCGTCGATGGTGTCGAGCGCGCGCTCGGCGTCGTCGCGGACCTGTTGCGGGCTGATGCCGCCGAGGCGGAAGAACCGGTCGTACCCGGCGATCCCTCCAGGGAGGGTGTCGCGCAGTCGCTCACCGCGGGCGGCTCCGCGCGCGAACGGGTCGGGCGACGCGACCTCGACGTGGAGGCGTTCGGCGGGACGGGCGATCATGGCTGCGTTCTCCTGGGAGGGTGGGGGATGTCGTGGTGTGGGGATGTGGCTGCCGCGCGTCGGTCACGCGCCCGGTTCACGGGTCACCGCGCGGCGCCGGGTGCGCCCCAGGGCCCCGTACACGACGGCGGAGACCACGAGTCCCGCGACGAGGGACAGGTTGGCGCCGCCGAGCGACGACGAGACGGGGCCGGTCCAGAAGCTCGTACTCACACACAGGACTCCGGCGAGAGCACCGGCGAGGAACCCGGCCACTCCCGCCCGGTGCACGCCCGCGTCGTACCAGAAGGGGCTGTCGCGCCGCTCGTCGAGGAGTTGCCGACCGTCGTAGCGGTTGCGGCAGAGCCAGATGTCGGCGACGTACACGCCCACCGCGGGTCCAGTGACCACCACGACGAGTTCGAGCATGGTGTTCACACTGGTCAGGAAGTCGAAGACGAGCAGGGCGTACAGCGTCATCGCCGTGGCCAGGACGCCGATGATCAGGACGGCCCGGATCCGGCCCAGCCTCACGCCGATGGACTGGAGGGTGAGTCCCGCGCTGTACGCGGTGAGGCCGTTGTTGGCGACGGTGTTGAGGACGACCGCGATGACGAACACCGGGATGAACCAGCTCGGGAGGATCCCCTCGAGCGCCGCCTCCGGGTCGCTCATGTCGAGCGTGGTGGCGGCCAGGGCGCCGACGCCGGTGAAGAGCACGCTCGGCAGGAAGGCCCCGAGCGCCGTCCATCCCGCCACCGCCGTCGGCTTGCTGTCGCGCGGCAGGTAGCGCGCCAGGTCAGGGCTGTTGCTGTACGAGAGCGGGGTGGACGCGATGATCGCGAAGCCACCGACGAGCGTCACCCAGAGCTGGGCGCCGTGCAGGGACTCGGCGGGCCGGTAGGACCAGTCGGTGTGTCCCAGTACGTAGCCGCTCACGACGACGAACACGACGGTGAGGGCGACACTCAGCACGGAGTACAGCCGCACGATCGTGGCGTGGCCGTACACGCTGACCACGAGGGTGGCCGCGGCGATGGCGCAGATGATGACGCCGTCGAGGACGGGGCTGTCGGGAGCGCCGAGCCGCCGGGCGAGCCCGAACGCGGCGACCGAGGCCGCTGACCAGTTCAGCGCCAGGTAGGCGGCGGAGATCAGCCAGCCCGTGAGCGCGATGACGGCCTTGTTCCCGAGGACTCCGTACATGGCGCGGGAGATGACCGAGCCCGTGGTGCCCGCGGCCGGCCCGCTGACGGCCAGGACTCCGGTGAGCGCCCACAGCAGGTTGCCGGCGACGATCACCGCCAGCGCCTGTCCGAGGGTGAGGCCCATCAGGACCAGCGCCGCACCCACGACGAGGCTGAGGTAGCTGACGTTCGGCGCCGCCCACACCGCGAACAGCTCCCGGGGGCGGCCGTGCCGCTCCTCCTCAGGGATGTAGTCGATCCCGTGAGCTTCCAGCTGTCCGGCCTGTTCCACGGCTGTGGCCGCGTCACCGCCGACGGCGGCTGTCAGGTCTCTGGTCGCCATCGCGTCCTCCCTTGAAGCGTCACGGCATGACCGATCGACCTTATTGGCCGCATGCCCAATAGGGGAGATCTAATAGCGGAGGGTCGCGAGACGTCAAGGGTTCACCGGAAATACGGTCTCGATACAGCGGAAGGGACACGGTCGATACGCCATGGTCAGCCGGTAGCGGACCCTGCCGGG
This sequence comes from Streptomyces sp. NPDC055955, assembly GCF_042270245.1. NCBI lineage: Bacteria > Bacillati > Actinomycetota > Actinomycetes > Kitasatosporales > Streptomycetaceae > Streptomyces > Streptomyces sp. NPDC055955. The sequence continues at coordinate 88,011 of NZ_JBHJYS010000004.1, read as the reverse complement.
CGCCGCGGCCCCGACGTCTGCCGGGACGACGGTCACGTCACGGACGGCGACGACGGCGGCACCCGCGAGAGCTGCCGGAGCGGCCCGGCCTGTCCGAGCCACCCAAGCCACAAGAACAACCCAGGGCAACCAGCCGGGAGACGAGCCGACGTCTGCCTCTCGGCATGCGACGGCTCGTCCCGTACCTGGCGGCCCTGTGCGTGAGGTGGGGTTACGCGGCCGGCTTGCCCGGCTGGTCGTGGGTCGAGCAGTGGATTCCGCCGCCGCCGGCCGCGATGGTGTCGATCTTCACGGGCACGATGTCGCGCGTCGGGAAGTGGTCCTGGAGAATCCCCTGCGCGCGGTCGTCGGCCCTGGTGTCACCGAAGCGCGGCATGAACACGGCGCCATTGGCGACATAGAAGTTCGCGTACGTCGACACGAAGTCGTCGCCGGTGCCGGTGATCCTGTCGAGGTCCGGCTGGGGCAGGTCGATGACTTCCAGGCGCTTGCCGCGGGCGTCCGTGGCCTTCTTGAGGACCGCCCTGGCCTGGTCCGCCGAGCGCGACCAGACGTCCGGCGGGCTGCCGGGGTACGCCTGGTCCACGAGGACGACCCCCGGCGCGGTGAACCTGACGAGGCTGTCGACGTGCGCGTCGGTGATGTCCTGGCCGCGCACTCCGGCCAGCCAGAGCACCTTCTCGACGCCCAGCGTGCTCTTGAGCTCGGCCTCGATCTGGTCGCGGGTCTTCCCAGGGTTGCGGTTCTTGTTGACCACCGAGCTCTCGGTGACGAGCAGGGTGCCCTCGCCGTCGGTCTCGAAGGAGCCGCCCTCGGCGACGAGCGGGGCCTTCGAGCGGGCGATGTCGTACTTCTCCAACAGGAGCCGGCCGACCTGCGCGTCGTTGCGGTGCTCCTGCTTGTCGCCCCACCCGTTGAAGTTGAAGTCGACCCCCAGCAGACGACCGTCGGACTCCTCGACGAACACCGGGACGATGTCGCGGGCCCACAGGTCGTCCACCTCGAGAGGGATGACCTCGACCTGGGAACCGCAGGCACGCTGGGCGGCGTCGACCTGTTCCGGCCGCGCCATGAGCACCACCGCCTCGTACTCCGCCACGGCCCGCGCCACGCGAGCGATGTCGGCGCGCACGGCGGGCAGATCCTCGAACCACACCGATTCCAGCGCGGGCCAGGACATGAACGTACGGGTGTGGCTGTCCCACTCCGCGCCGAACCTGCGACCCGAAGTCTTCGCCTCGCTCCCGGACGACGAGGACGCGGAGGAGGTCACTTCGTCGCCGGGACCGCAGGCCGCGGCTCCGAGGGCGAGCGCTCCGAGGCCGGCGAAGGAACGCAGGGCGCTGCGACGGGACATGGGGGGACGGTGCACTGAGAACTCCGGAATTCAGCTGACGGGCCACGTTCAGGAATGCTGGATCCTGAAGGATGGAGCCCTGGGGACGAAAATATCCGACGCCGGGTGCCTTTCGGCTGCCTGGGCGCGTTTTCAGGTGTCTGGGCGATTTTTCGGATGTCTGGGCGCGCTTTCAGTCACCTGGGTGGTGTGGGGGTCTACGGCACGGGTTCGTGCATGGTGGAGCAGTGGATGCCACCGCCTCCGCCCATGAGACGGTCGACGTCGAGCTGGATCACCTCGCGGCCGGGGAACGCGTCGGAGAGGGCCTGGCGCGCGGCGTGGTCCTTCGCCCGGTCCCCGAACTGGGCTGTGACGACAGCGCCGTTGACGACATGGAAGTTGAGGTACGAGTCGACGAACTGAGAGCTGCGCGAGCGCACGGTGTCGGGGCCGTCGACCTTGATGACCTGGAGTCTTCTCCCCCGGGCATCGGTCGCACCGGACATGATCGCGAACTGTTCGCGCGCGTCACGGGCCCAGACGTCTCCCCTGTCGTCGGGCGGCATCTGCACCATGACGACGCCGGGGCGGATGAAGCGGGACGTGACGTCGATGTGGTTGTCGGTGATGTCCCGGCCGCGGACTCCGGGGACCCAGATCATCTTTTCGGCGCCGTACGCGTGCAGTACGGCCTCCTCGATTTCCGTGCGGCTCATTCCGCGGTTGCGGTTCTTGTTGACGAGGCTGCTCTCGGTGGCCATCACCGTCCCGTCGCCGTCGGTCTCGATCGACCCGCCTTCGCCGACGAAGTCCGCCCGCTCGAAGTCGAGTTCATTGAATTCGGCGACCCATTCGGCCACGGCGGCGTCGTCTCGATGGGTCTGCTTGTGACCCCACCCGTTGAAATTGAGACCTACGGCGTCACGGTTTCCCCGGCCGTCGCGGCGGAAGACGGCGCAGGTGTCGCGCATCCAGAGGTCGTCGGTGGGGATCGAGGTGATGACGGTCACGTCCAGCCCGCAGGCGGCCCGGGCGTCCTCGGCGGTGTCTTCGTCCGGGGCGCACATGATGACGGGCTCGTAGGCGGCGACCGTGCGGGCGATGAGGGCGATGTCCTGCTGGACTCCGGACAGCTGGCGGCCCCAGATGGATCTGCTCGCCGGCCAGGACATCCAGGTCCGCACGTGCGGGACGTCGTCCGCCGGGACATGCCATCCGTCGTCGGCCGCGTTGTCGTAGCCGGCCTGACGCGAGGGACTCGCCCCGAAGACCGCGTCGAGCAGACGCCTGCCCAGGGAAGGTTCGTTCATGGGGGGGGCTCCACATCAAGTGCTGTGTATTGAGCGGCTGTTGAGGTGCGGGCATCGCCGGGGAGCGGGCGGTCGGCGACAGGGACCCTGCCGCGGCCTCGCACGGGACGGGCCGGAAGCCTCTACGGCGATCGCCGTTCGCCCACTCCATGACGGGGACCGTCGGCCCGCGGCGCCTAGCCGGCTGCCGCACTCACCCGTATCCCCCGGGTCGCAGGACGCGACCCGGACAGGGAGCGAGCCGAGCCGCTCGGTGTCACCATGCCCTCATTGTGACACTGACTGGATTTTCAGTCAAAGAGCCGCGCCGGACTCCGCCCATCCGGCGAACCGGTGCGGCCCGGCGCTTCGTACAGTCCCGGGGATCAGCCCTGCGGATCGGGCAGCAGCTCGCGCTCCAGGGCGGCTGCCACGTGCGACCGGGCCTCGGCGGTGGTGAGCAGGCCGGCGAGCCAGCGCCCGCTCAGCCCTTCCACCAGCGAGGTCAGCCGTACCGCGGCGGCACGCGAGTCCACCGAGGCCGGGATGTCACCCTCGTCCTGACCGTCCTCGATCACCTCCGCCAGCTCGACGAGCCAGCGCTCGGTCAGCGTCGCCAGGACCGGCCGCAGCCCCTCGTCGAAGGTGGCCGCCGCTCGCACCTCGCCCCACACCGCGGAGTTCTCCCGCACGGCCCGGTCGTCCTGGAACTCCCCGGCCAGCAGCCGGAGCAGCAGCTCGCGGACGGGGGCGTCGTCGTCGTCGGAGATGCCCGCATACCCTTCGGCGCGGTCGTTGACGTACTCCAGCGCGCTCGTGACCAGGCCCGACCGGTCACGGAAGTGGTAGTAGATCAAGGTCTTGGACACACCCGCCTCGGCGGCGACCTCCTCGACCCGCAGTCCTCTCACTCCCCGCAGGGCGATCACTCGGCAGGTGGCTTCCAGCAGTTTGGCGCGTCGAGTACTCACGCCCGTACTGTAACCAGCAGGTCAGGGCGCAGGTGCGGCGCACAACGCCGGGGCGGGCAGCACCTACCGGCGCTCCAGCCGCCCCAGTTCGGCGTCGACGGCGTCCAGCATCAGCTCGCGGGCGTGCTCCAGCGGGAGGATGCCGCTGAGCCAGCGCATGCTGATGCCCTCCACCAGAAGCGTCAGACGCTCGGCGGAGGTGGCGAGGGTGGTGACGGTGGCCATCGGCCGCACCTGGCCGAGCAGTTCGGAGATCTCCTGCACCCAGACCAGCGTCGCCCTGGCCAGGTCTTCCCGCAGATCGGGGTCGAAGATGGCGCTGGCGCGCAGCTCGCCCCACGCCGTGCTGTTCTCGCGTACGACCGGATCGTCCTGGAGTTCCAGGAGAAGGGTGCGCTCCAGCTCCTGACGCGGGGTCAAGGGCTCGGCGTCCGCGTCGCGCTCCGTGGTGTAGCGCTCGGCGCGGTCATTGATGAACTCCAGGGTCCGGCGCAGGATCCCGGCGCGGTCCTTGAAGTGGTAGTAGATGAGCGCGGTGGACACCCCGGCCTCGGCGGCCAGCTCCTCCACCCGCAGCCCGCGCACTCCGCGGCGGGCGATGACCCGCGCGGCTGCCTCCATGATCGCTGTTCGACGGTCGCCCACGATCCCTACCCTAACCGCTCTCGCCGACTGAACCTCACCTCATATTGACTGAAACTTCAGTCACGGGCACGATGCAGTCCATCCCTCCCCCTGTCCCGCGCGTGCCGCACGCAGCCCCCAGTCCGTCACACCCCGAGAGAGCCATCGCATGACCACCGACCGACGCGCCGCGCCACCCGCCTTCGAGGTCCTGTCCGCGGACGATCCGCACGAGATCGGCGGCTATCGGCTGTGCGCCCGGCTCGGCTCGGGCGGCATGGGCCACGTCTACCTGGCCTTCACGCCCGGCGGCCGGCCGGTCGCCCTCAAGGTGGTACGCCCGGAGCTTGCCGGCGACACCTCCTTCCGCCACCGGTTCGCCCAGGAAGTGACGAACACGCAGCGCGTGCACGGCCTGTACACGGCCCCGGTGATCGACTCCGGCACCGACGCCGCGACACCTTGGCTGGCCACCGCCTACGTGCCGGGCCCCTCGCTGCACGAGGTGGTCCACCGGCACGGCCCGCTGCCCGTTCCGACCGTGCTGCTGCTCATGGCCGGCATCGCCGAGGCGCTCCAGGCGATCCACGCCGCCGGCGTGGTCCACCGCGACCTCAAGCCCGCCAACGTACTGCTCGCCTCAGACGGCCCGCGAGTGATCGACTTCGGCATCGCCCGGGCCGCCGACGCCGTCGCGCTCACCAGCGCGGGCCTGCAGATCGGCACACCCGCCTTCATGGCCCCCGAGCAGGCCCTGGGCGCAGCCGCCACACCCGCGACGGACGTCTTCGCGCTGGGGGCGCTCGCGGTGTACGCGGTCTGCGGCGCGCCCCCGTTCGGCGGCGGCCCCGAGTCCGCGGCCCTGTACCGAGTGGTGCACGAAGAGCCCGACCTCAGGCACGTACCGCCCGAACTGCAGAACCTGCTGTGGCAGTGCCTGGCGAAGAGCCCCGGGGATCGGCCCACCACCGGCGCCCTGATCGAGGCCGTGCGCCGCCATCCGGCCGCGGGCGCGCAGCTGCGGTTCACCGACGGGTGGCTGCCGCACTCGATCCGTGCGGACATAGCCGGCCGCAGCGATCTGCCCGAACCGCTCCAGCCGTCACACGCGCAGCCCACGATGACGGCCACCCCCACGGCCCCGGCCCGCACGGAAACGGCCGTCACCGCGCAGCCCGCGCCGGCCCGGCGCAGGAGGCGCCGGCGCTGGGTCGTGCCGACGGTGACGGTGGCCGTTCTGGTCGCCGGAGCGACGGCCTACCGCCTGAGCGACTCGAACGGGGACCCGTCGAGGGCGAGCGGGTCCAGCGGGCGCGACGGGGGCTCGGCCCCACCGTCGCGGCCGCACTCTTCGGGGCCCGCGAAGTCGACCGCCTCGCCAGGTGCCGGATACCGGCAGGTGTACGCCGAGACCGAGCTGACCTCCCCGGACCCGAGCTACGAGTTCGACCTCCGCAACGGCACGGTCGCCCCCGAGTCCACCGCCGCCTGGTACCTGGCACGCACCACCGACGCATTCGAGTTCCCCGACGACAGCGACGCCTACATCGCCTACGACGACACGCTCTCCCCCGGCGGCTGCGAGGAGGGGATCGACAGTGAGCCGGTCACCACGCTGAACTTCGACGACCTGGAGGAGTGGCGTCCGTTCTGCATCCGCAGCGCGGACGGCAAGGACATCGCGATCGTGCATCTCATCGACGCTCCGACGACGAGCGAGTCCGTGACGGTCTCCGTCCGTCACTACCGCAAGACCGCCTGACGACAAGACCGCCGGACGCACGGCCGCCTGACGCACGCCCGCCGGACGCATGGCCGCCGGACCGTCCGGCGGTCCCGCCCGGCGCACATGCGGAGAAGTCACGTCGCACATCTTGACTGAATTTTCAGTCAGTGAGATCTTCAGGTCAGCACCAGATGAACCACCACAGAGAGCGACTCACCACCATGCACCTCGACGACGCCACCACCCACGCGCCCGACCGGGGCAGATCCGGGGAGCCGCCGGTATGCGGCTGACCCCGACGGAACGCGACCGGCTGCTGCTCTTCGGTGCCGCCGAACTGGCCCGCGCCCGACGCGCCCGCGGTCTGCGCCTGAACGTGCCCGAGGCGACCGCGCTCATCGCCGACACCGCGTGCGAGGCCGCCCGTGACGGCGCCCGCCTCGCGGAGGCCGTCGCCGCCGCACGCAAGGCCCTCGGGCCGGACGACGTCCTGCCCGGCGTGCCCGATGTGGTCACCGAGATCCACGTCGAGGCGGTCTTCGACGACGGGACCCGGCTGGCCGTGGTCAGCGATCCGTTCGGCGGCGGCAGCCTGGGAACGCAGGCACCCGGCGCGGTCCTGCCCACGGCGGAGGCACCGGCCGGGGAGCCCGTGCCGGTCCGGACGGTCACCGTCCACAACACCGCCTCCGTACCGATCAGCGTCACCTCGCACTTCCACTTCTTCGAGGCCAACCCCCGCCTGGACTTCGACCGGGCCGCCGCCTTCGGCATGCGTCTGGCCATGCCGGCCGGTGCGTCCACCCGGTTCGCGCCGGGCTCTCGGAGCGAGGTCGGGCTCCTCCCCATCGGCGGCGACCGCGTGGTGATCGGCTTCGCCGGTCTGGTCGACGGGCCGCTGGACGCGCCGGGCGCCCGCCGCGACGCGCTGCTCCGCGCGGCCGCCTGCGGCTACCTCGGCGCCAGGCCGGACGACGACCAGGAGGCTTCATCGTGAGCACCACCATCGATCCGCAGGAATACGCCGCCGTGCACGGCCCGCGCACCGGCGACCGGGTCCGCCTCGGCGACACCGGACTCGTCGTACGGGTCGAGTCCGACTCGCAGGCCCCGGGCGACGAGTTCCTGGCCGGCTTCGGCAAGACCGCCCGCGACGGACTGCATCTGAAGGCCGCCGCCGTCCGTGAGACCTGCGACGTCGTCATCAGCAACGTGCTCGTGATCGACGCGGCGCAGGGCATCCGCAAGACGTCGATCGGCATCCGGGAGGGGCGCATCGCCTCCGTCGGCCGCGCGGGCAACCCGGACACCCTGGCCGACGTGGACGTCGTGGTCGGCACCGGGACGACGATCGTGTCCGGAGAGGGCATGATCGCCACGGCGGGTGCGATCGACACGCACGTGCACCTGCTGTCGCCGCGCATCATGGAGGCATCGCTCGCCTCCGGCGTCACCACCGTCATCGGGCAGGAGATAGGCCCCAGTTGGGGCGTCGGGGTCAACTCGCCCTGGGCGCTGCGGCACGCGTTCAACGCCTTCGACGCCTGGCCGGTCAACATCGGCTTCCTGGGCCGGGGGTCGTCCTCCGACCCGGCGCCCCTGGTGGAGGCGCTCGCCGAGGGCGGCGCCTGCGGCTTCAAGGTGCACGAGGACCTCGGCGCGCACACCAGGGCGCTCGACACCGCGCTGCGGGTCGCCGAGGAGCACGACGTCCAGGTCGCCCTGCACACCGACGGTCTGAACGAGTGCCTCTCGGTCGAGGACACCCTCGCCGTCCTCGAAGGGCGCACCATTCACGCCTTCCACATCGAGGGATGCGGCGGCGGGCACGTGCCCAACGTGCTGAAGATGGCAGGCGTACGGAACGTCATCGGCTCGTCGACCAATCCGACCCTCCCCTTCGGCCGGGACGCGGTCGCCGAGCACTACGGGATGATCTTCAGCGCGCACGCCCTGCAGCCGGACCTCCCGGGTGACGCCGCCATGGCGCGGGACCGCATCCGGGCGGGCACCATGGGCGCCGAGGACGTGCTGCACGACCTCGGCGTCATCGGCATCACCTCGTCCGACGCCCAAGGCATGGGCCGGGCCGGGGAGACCGTGCGCCGCACCTTCGCCGTGGCAGGGAAGATGAAGGCCGAGCTCGGCCCGCTGGAGGGCGACGGACGCGACGACGACAACGCGCGCGTGCTGCGCTACATCGCCAAGCTGACCATCAATCCGGCGATCGCCCATGGCCTGTCCCACGAGGTCGGCTCGATCGAGAGCGGAAAGCTCGCGGACATCGTGCTGTGGTGGCCCGACTCGTTCGGCGCCAAACCGCAGATGGTCCTCAAGGCCGGCTTTCCCGCCTACGGGGTGACCGGCGATCCCAACGCGGCAGACGACCGATGCGAACCGCTCGTCCTCGGCCCGCTGTTCGGCGGACACGGGGCGACCGCTGCGGATCTGTCGGTCGCGTTCGTCAGCCGGGCCGCCGCGGAGTCCGGCTCCTTCGGCCGGCCCTACGACGCGCTGGCCACCCGGCGCCGGCGGGTGGCCGTGCGCGGCACCCGCGGGATCGGCCCGGCCGACATGGTGAACAACGCGCGCCTGGGTGTGGTCCACGTCGACGCCGACAGCGGCCTGGTCACGCTGGACGGGTCGCCGGTCCGCTCGGAACCGGCGTCCGAAGTGCCGCTCAACCGCCTGTACTTCCTGTAACGCACCGAGACCGACCGGTGCACAATCGCCGAGACCTTTCGGCTCCCACGTCCTGACTGAATTTTCAGTCACCTTCTTTGTCTGCTGCGAACCCGGATGAATCCGGAGAGGGAGAACCCTGATGACCTTCCGCATGCCTGCCGAGTGGACCGAGCACGAGCGCTGCCTGATGGCCTGGCCGACCCGCCCCGATCTGTGGGGCGACGTCCTGGAGACCGTCAAGGGTGAGTACGCCGCAGTGGCCCGCGCCATCGCCGGGTTCGAGCCCGTGACCATGGTCGCTCCGCCCGGCCACGGAGCCGAGGCCCGCGAACGGTGCGGCGACGACGTCGAGGTGATCGAACTGCCCATGGACGACTCGTGGTTCCGTGACTCCGCGCCGCTGTTCGTGCTCGACGCCGACGGCCGCCGGGCCGGCGTGGACTTCCGCTTCAACGCCTGGGGCGGCAAGCACCACCCGTACGACGCCGACGACCGGATCAGCGCGCTGCTGCTCGAACGGCTGGGTGTTCCGGCCGACCGCTCCGAGATGATCCTGGAGGGCGGGGCGATCACTGTGGACGGTGAGGGCACGCTGATCACCACCGAGCAGTGCCTGCTCCACCCCAACCGCAACCCCGGCCTGACCAGGGCGGAGATCGAGGCGGAGCTGAAGGCCCGGCTCGGTGTCACCAAGGTGATCTGGCTGCCGTACGGCGGGCTCCTGGACACCGAGACCGACGGCCATGTGGACGGCGTCTGCGCCTTCGTCGCCCCCGGCAAGGTCGTCGTACAGCTCCCCGACGACCCCGAGCACCCCGACTACGCGCGGATGCGCGCCAACCGGGCGGTCCTCGAGGCCACGCCCGATGCGACGGGACGGACGCTGGAGATCGTCGATCTGCCGCAGAGCGCGTTCGTCGAGGTCGCGGGACAGCCGGTCGAGGTCGGTTACCTCAACTTCTACGTGGCCAACGGCGGCGTGGTCGTCCCGGTCGCCGGACTGCCTCAGGACGCGCAGGCCCTGGAAGTCATCGCGCAGGCCTGTCCCGGGCGCAAGGTCGTCGGCGTCGAAGCGCGCGTGATCGCCCACGGCGGCGGCGGTGTCCACTGCATCACCCAGCAGGTCCCCGCCGCGCGTCCGCGCGCCTGAGCAGTTCCTCACCCTCGGCGACGCACGTACGGAGAGGAACCGCGCCGATGCACACCACACCACCCAGGCCGGGAAGACGCGGGGCCGGCCGGCCGGCCCTGCTGGCAGCCGCCCTGTCCGCCGTCCTCCTCGTGCCCGCGTGCGCGGGGCCGCCGGGCACCGGCGCCTCGGGCGCGGGCACCGAATTCCGGCTGTCCACGAGCACACCACGGGCGAAGGGACAGATCGACTCGTTCACCTGGGCGCTCTACGCGGAGCCCCCGACGCTCGACTACATCTCCGCGTTCGACTACCCGCAGAACATGATCCTCTCCAATGTGTGCGAGAGCCTGATGCGGTGGACGCCCGACCTGAGACTGGCGCCGGGCCTTGCCCGGAAGACGTCCCATCCCGATCCGCTGACCTGGGTGTACGACCTGCGCGACGGCGTGCGCTTCCACGACGGGCGCGTCATGACCGCCGACGACGTCCTGTTCAGCCTCGGCCGGCAGATGAACCCGCACAACGGGGCGGCGTGGGCGCAGGTCTTCGAGAACGTCGCCTCGCTCGACAGGACCGGGCCGCTCCAGGTCACCGTCAAACTGAAGCGGCCCGACTCGCAGTTCCCCCAGTACATGGCAACCGCCGCCGGGGTGGTGGCAAGCCGGTCCGGAGTCAGGGCCGCGGGCCGGGACTACGGCACCTCCGGCAGCCTCGCCTGCACGGGACCGTACAAGCTCGGCACGTGGGACAAGGGGCAGTCGATCGAGCTGCGGCGCTTCGACCGCTACTGGGGCACGAAGGCCAAGTCCGCGAAGGCGGTGTTCCGCTTCCTCAGTGACTCCTCCGCGCGCACCAAGGCCATGCTCAGCGGCGAGGTGGACGGCGGATACCTCATCCCCACCGAGAGCTACGGCGCGCTGCGCTCCAGCGGCGTCGGGACCCTCTACTTCGGCGAGGGTCTCAGCACCGTCAACGTCAACGTCACCAACATGCGCGGACCCCTCGGTGACGTCCGGGTCCGCCGCGCGCTGTCCCTGGCACTGGACCGCCGGGGCTTCCTCAAGACGGGCCTGAGCGGCGCGGGAACCATCACCAACTCCCTCACCACCAAGGCTGCTTGGGCCGCCGCCCCCGAGTCGGTCCGCAAGGCCGCCTTCGACGGACTCCCCTCCGCCGAGCCGAACCTCACCAAGGCCAGGAGGCTCATCAAGGAAGCCGGCGCCACCGGCAGGACACTCACCGTCGCCACCAGCTCGATCGGGCAGGACGTGTCACTGCTCGCCACCGCCGTCCAGGCGGCAGGCAGCGAGATCGGGCTCGACATCAAGCTCAAGACCGTCGCCCCCAACGCCTTCACCGCGCTGTTCACGGACCCGCAGGCGCGCAAGGGCATCGACATGTTCCCCGAGACGTACTACGACTCGATCACCGATCCGCTGGATCTGCTCGGCAACTTCCGGACGGGCGCCTACCAGAACTTCGCCGGCTACAGCGACCGCTCCTACGACCGTCTGGTCGACCGGGCCCGCGCCACCTACGACCCGGTCGAGCGGCTGACGAAGGAGGCCGAGCTCCAGCGCAAGGCGGCCGATCAGGTGCTGTGGATCCCGGTCGCCGAATGGCCCACCGCCCTGTTCCTCAACAAGCGGATCACCGGCGCCCCCACCACGATCTCCTACCTCTACTCCCCGTGGGCCGCCGGCATCGGGGCCGCGCAATGAACTTCCTCACGTTCACACTGCGGAGGCTGGCCGAGATGGCCGCCACCCTGCTCGGCGCCTCGTTCGTGATCTTCGGTGCGATGTATCTGGCACCCGGCAGCCCGGCGAGCTTCCTCCTGTCGGGACGGTCCGCCTCACCCGACGCGCTGCGGGCGCTCAACGAGCAGTACCACCTGGACGACCCGTTCGCCGTGCGGTACTTCCGCTGGCTCGGCCAGTTGCTGCACGGCGACTTCGGCCGCTCGATCACATACCGCACCGACGTGTCCCGGCTCCTGGCCGACCGGCTGCCGAGCACCCTGCTCCTGGTCACGATGGCGCTGGTCCTCGTCGTGGCCGTCGGACTCGCTCTCGGCCGGATCGGCGCGGTCCGCGGCGGCGCCACCGACGCCACCATCCTCGTCACCACCACCCTCGCCGTCGGCACCCCGTCCTTCGTCGCCGCGGTCGTGCTCCAGGGTGTCTTCGCGGTGCGACTGCACTGGTTTCCCGCCGGCGGGACGGGCGAAGGGTTCGGACAGCTGCTCTGGCATCTGACCCTCCCGGCCGTGGCCCTGTCCCTGTATCTCATCGGCATGCTGGCCCGCGTCACCCGCAGCGCCATGCTCGACGTCCTCAGCCAGGAGCACGTCACCGTGGCCCTCAGCCGAGGTGTCCCCAAGCGACATGTGATCAGCAGGCACGTGTTCCGCAACGCGCTCGGCACCGTGCTCACCACCGGCGGACTGATCGTCTCCACCCTGCTGGTGTGCACCGTCCTCGTGGAGTCCGCGTTCGGTGTCGGCGGCATCGGCCAGCTCCTCGAACTGTCCATCACCACCAAGGACTTCCCCACCGTGCAGGCCATCTCGCTGACCATGGTCGGGCTGTTCATGGCGGTCAACCTCGTCGTCGACCTCGTCCATCCCCTGGTCGACCCGCGCATCTCCCTCGCCCCGGGGAGGTATGCCGCATGACCGTCGCCGTTCTGCGCCGCCCCGGCCTCGCCCGGCTCCGCACCAACCGTCCGCTCCTGTACGTGCTCTGCCTCGGTTTCGTCTGTCTGGTCGTCCTCACGGCCCTGATCGCCCCCTGGCTGGCCCCGGCCGACCCCAACGCGGCCGAACTCGGGAACGCGCTCGCGGGCACGTCCACCGCCCACCCCCTCGGCGTCGACGCCTCGGGCCGCGACACCCTCTCCCGCCTGGTCACCGGCGCCCGGACCTCACTGCTCGGCCCGCTCGGCGTGGTCGCCTTCTCGACCGTCTCCGGAGTCGCCGTCGGGATCGCGGCCGCCTGGCGGGGCGGCTGGCTCGACTCGGTGCTGTCCCGCAGCACCGAACTCGTCTTCGCGTTCCCCGGCATGCTCCTGGCGATCCTGATCGTCTCCGTGTACGGCGAGGGCCTCTTCGCCCCGGTCATCGCACTCGCCGTCGCCTATCTCCCGTACGTCAGCCGGCTCACCCGCTCCCTGGCGCTGGCCGAGCGCGAACGCCCCTACGTCAGCGCCTCCTCGGTGCAGGGGCACTCCGGGCTCCAGGTCTGCCTGCGGCACGTCCTGCCCAACATCGCGCCCGTCGTCCTCGCCCAGTCCGCCATCAACTTCGGCTACGCCCTGATCGATCTCGCGGGTCTGTCGTTCCTCGGGCTCGGCGTGCCCGCGCTGACGCCCGACTGGGGCCGGATGGTCTTCGACGGCCAGACCGCCGTCCAGCGGGGCTATCCGCTGTCGGCCTTCCTGCCGTGCGCCGCGATCGTGCTGACCGTCGTCGCGTTCAACGTGGTCGGCGAACGCTGGGCCGACCAGGTCGCCAGGAGGGACAGATGAACGACACCCCGCCCGTGCTCGACATCAAGGGGCTCCGGCTCCGACTCCCGGACACCGCACGCCCGGTACTCGACGGCGTGGACCTCACCATCGCCCCCGGGGAGACGGTCGCCCTGGTCGGCGAGTCCGGCTCCGGGAAGTCCCTCACCTCCCGCAGCGTCCTGGGCCTGCTGCCGCCTGGGGCCACGTCCGAGGGGACCGTACGGGTCTCCGGCGACGATGTCCTCACCATGACGCCGCCACGGCTGCGCCGGCTGCGCACCGGCACGGCCGCCATGATCTTCCAGGACCCCCGGGCCGCCATCAACCCGCTGCGCCGGATCGGCGACTTCCTCACCGAGAGCCTGCGCCTCAACACCGGGATGCGCAACGAGGACGCCGGCCGGCGCGCCGCGCAGATGCTCGCCGCGGTCGGCCTCTCCCCCGACGTCCTGCGACGCCACCCGGGGCAGCTGTCCGGCGGCATGCTGCAACGCGTCATGATCGCCGCCGCGTTGATGGGCGACCCGGCACTGCTCCTCGCCGACGAGGCGACCACGGCACTCGACGTCACCACCCAGGCCGAGGTCGTCGCCCTCCTCGGTGACCTGCGCGAACAGTTCGGCACCGGCCTGCTCTTCGTCACCCACGACCTGGGTCTCGCCGCGACCATCAGCGACCGCGTCTACGTGATGTACGCGGGCCGGATCGCCGAGACCGGCCCTGCCGACGCCCTGTTCGACCGGCCGAGGCACCCGTACACGGCCGCCCTCCTCGAGGCCACACCGCGCCTCGACGCACCGCAGGGGCGGCTGGCCGCGATCGACGGCCAACCACCGGACCTGAGACAGGAGTTGACGGGATGCCCGTTCGCGCCACGGTGCGCGTACGCCACCGACATCTGCCGGAACGAATCGCCCGTCGACCGGCCGGTCGGCGACGAGGACGAGCCGCAGCGGCATCGCGTCTCGTGCCACCACAGCGAACGGCTCGAAGGGAAGTCCGGCCATGCGTGAGACCGTCCTCGAAGTGACCGGAGTGAGCCGCTCCTACCGCGACGTCCGGGCGGCGGACGACGTCTCGTTCACGCTCGGCGTGGGCGGATCGCTCGGCATCGTCGGTGAGTCCGGCTCCGGCAAGACGACCACCGCCCGCATCGTCGTGGGCCTGGAACGCGCGGACGCGGGCGAGGTCCTGGTGCGCGGCGTTTCACGGACGGTACGGGCGCGTGGCCGGGCGGCCCGGCTCGCGCGGGCCCGCGACGTCCAGATGGTGTTCCAGGACCCCTTCCTCTCCCTCGATCCGAGAATCACCGTCGACGCGGCGCTGCGCGAAACCCTGCGCCTCCACTTCCCCGACGGCGACCACGGGCGCCGTCTCGGCGAACTCCTCGACCAGGTGGGGCTCGGCAGCCGTGCGGCCGGCGCACTGCCCCGGCAGCTCTCCGGTGGACAGCGCCAGAGGGTGGCCATCGCACGGGCACTCGCCGTCGAACCGGCCGTACTCGTACTCGACGAGGCCGTCGCCGCCCTGGACGTGTCGGTGCAGGCACAGATCCTCAACCTGCTCGCCGACATCCGCGAACAGACCGGCATCGCCTACCTGTTCATCACCCACGACCTCGGCGTGGTGCGCTGCGTCACCGACGACGTGATCGTCATGCGTCAGGGCCGGATCGTCGAGTCAGGACCCACCTCTCAGGTCCTCGATGACCCCCGACACCCCTACACACGACTGCTGTTGGAGTCGATACCCCGCCCCGGATGGAACCCGCAGGCCATCGCCCTGGCCCGCCGCGCTCTGTAGCCCCGGGGCTCCGAGACCACCGACCAGAGATCCGTACACAACAGATCGGAGATCACAGATGAACGACCACCGCGCACCTCGGATCCCGTCCCAGCGCCTTCTCAACAGAAGGAACTTCCTCGCCGCGACGGGGCTCGCGGCAGCCGGCGCCGCCTGGGCCGCGACCGGCGGCGGCAAGGCGCTCGCCACCCCGGTTCCGGCCGCCGGCACGGGATGCGCCGTGCCGCTCGACACCGTCCCGCACACCCGGACATGGATGGCGTGGCCCGACAGCACCGCCATCTGGGGCCGCAAGCTGGCCGGCGTCCAGGCGAACATCGCCCTCATCGCGAAGACGATCGCCAAGTACGAACCCGTCACCCTGTGCGCCAACTCCGCCAGCGTCTCACAGGCCCGGAGCGCCTGCGGGTCGGCCGTCACAGTGATCGGATCCATCCCGGTCGACGACTGCTGGATGCGGGACAGCGGGCCGGTCTTCCGCACCGACGGGGCCGGCGGCCTCGACGCCGTGAACCTGAACTTCAACGGCTGGGGCGACAAGCAGACCCACGCCAAGGACTCACTGGTCGCCGAGCGCATCGCGGCCGAGGTCGGGGTCCGGCTCACCACCGCCGACTTCGTCGGCGAGGGCGGCGCGGTGGAGACGGACGGCAACGGCACGCTCATGGCGACCAGGAGCAGCCTCGTCAACAAGAACCGCAACCCCGGCATGACCACCGCGCAGATCGAGGCCGCGATGTGCGACGCCTTCGGGGCGTCGAAGGTGATCTGGTTCAACGGAGTGACCGGGCGGGACATCACCGACGACCACGTCGACGCCACCTCCCGCTTCCTCGCCGCCGGTGAAGGACTCGTCCAGATGCCCCTGGCCACCGACACCGACGCCTGGTCGAAGGACGCCCGCCAGCAGTACCAGATCCTCTCCACGTCCACCGACGCCGACGGCGCCCCGATCGCGGTGACCAAGATCCAGGGTCCCGACTATTCCCGCATCCGGTCGAGTGACGTCAACTTCGTCGCCGCGTACGCCAATTACTACGTGTGCAACGGTGCCGTGATCTCGGCCCAGTTCGGTGACACCCGCGCGGACGCCGGCGCGAAGGCGGCCCTCCAGCGGCTGTTCCCGGGCCGCACCGTCGAGCAGCTCAACATCGACAGCCTCGGAGCGGGCGGGGGCGGCATCCACTGCGTCACCCAGCAGCAGCCCCGGCCGTAGCCACCGGTACCGGTGCCGGGCCACGGCTCGGCACCGGTACGTCGAGACACCCCGCCCCACGTGCACACGGTTTAGGATCAGCGACGCCGACGTGGCAACCATGCCCTCGGCCGACTCGACGCGGTGAAGGTGGAGCACCACGTCACGTGCCGCGGAAGGGGCAGGGAGCAGATCGTGAGCAAGGGCGGGGCGTCCATATCGGACGAGGAGTGGGAGCGATTCCAGAGGGAGGCCGAGGCCGGAACCCAGGGTGCGCCCCAGGAACCGTCCGCCAGGGCCCGGATGGTGACGCGACGGCTGCAGGAGGAGACCGACCGGCCCGAGGGGTGGCGGACCCATCAGCCGGTCCGGCAGCGCCGCGGCAAGGGCTGGTACGCGGTCGGCCTCCTCCTCGCCGCGGGCCTACTGTTCGTCGCACTGGACCCCGGACGCGTGACCGATTGGTTCGACGGTGGAGGCGGCGACACCCCACTCGCCGCGGAGAAGGAACGCCCCGACCAGCCACCCGCGACGGAAGCGGCCCAACAGCCCACTCTCCAGCACCCGTTCAAGGGATCGCCCGCGGCACGATGGGGTGACGGAACGGCGGGGATCACCGTGCCCGAGGCCCGGGCGACCGGCTGGATGAGCAAGGCGCAGGTCTCGCAAGCGCTCGACAGGTCCCGGGACTTCCTCGCCGCGTCCAGTCTGGACTCCGGCGTGCTGCTCGGACAGACGCCCGAGAAGGCCATCGCGTTGATCAACCCGAAGCAGAAGGACGTCCAGGACTACCTGGCGACCGCGTTCCGCGCACCGAGCAAGGACGCCGATCCTCTCCTGCTGTTCAGCCGCTTCGCGAAGGAGAAGGTGCGTCTCGTCGGCGACGTGGTCAAGACGCGCGGTCGGATCACCTTCCGGGAGGGCAAGCGCGGTGCGGTCGAGGTGACCACCGACGTCACCTATGTCTACCCGGTCGCGCACGCCGCGGAGGGCAGGGACGAGGTCGCCCGCACGATCGTGCGCCGCGAGGTGGTGATGAGCTGGGACGACCCGGCGAAGGTGATCACCGAGCCGGGGACGTTCTCCCTCGTCTCCTACAAGTCGGACACCACCAACGGCGGCTGTGACAACCACACCGGTTTCTACGTACCGGAGTTCCGGTCCGCGCGTACGGGAACCGGCCCGGAAGCCGGCCGCGAGGTCGACCCGTACGACCGGAGTACGTCGATGGACGCGCGCATGCAGGGCGCCGACGGTACGAAGTGCGGGACCGCGACACGCTCGTGAGCGGTGCGGGGGCGTGAGTGGGGCGGCGCGAGGACTACTCGCGCCGCGTCCCGTACCAGCGCCACTCGGTGAGTCGCGGCCGATCGGGCAGTGCGGTGCGTCCGGTCGCCCACAGCAGATTGTCCCAGGCATCGCCGCAGACGGTGACGTGGGGGAAGAGCCTTCGCAGGACGCGCTCGCACAACTCCCTCGGCGGCGACCACTGCCGGTTCAGTCCCTGAGCGATGTCGTGGGTGTGCACGAGTGTCTCGACCACGGCCATCGCCGCGAAGCCTTCCGGGTCCGAGGGCCCGAAGACGTGGTAGGAAACAGTGGTCGACGGAGCCGTGCGCAGGACGGACGCCATCAGACCACCGCACGCCTCCAGAACGGTGAGGAGTCCGTCAGGACCCGCGGCCCGGTCGACGAAGATGACGTTCGCCGGCCCACCGCTTCGGTCACTGCTCGTCCGGAACGGCAGCGGCGTGTCGGTCGGCGGCTTCGCGAGGCCGAACCTCGCCGCGTAGGTGAACAGGTCGTCGGCCAGGTGCTCCAGCGTCTCCCAGCAGGTCCACTCGAGCGTTCCCGCCTCGGCCTCCCAGGCCTGTGGATCGGCGCCTCGCAGGACGTCTGCGGCCAGAGTGACGACCCGGCACACGTCCTCGCCGTCGACAGTGGTGTCTGCGCGGTCCATGCACAAGATCGTAACAACGGGCGCGGACGAGGAACCCGATCCGTCCGACGGCTCGTCCTGAGAGGCGATGCCGAGCAGATGGGAAGCCGTGGTGAAGTGGGATCGGTCGGCCTGGGAACGGGGGCGCGTGCTCGCCGGGCTCGCCCTCGTGACAGCCGGGCTGCTGGCCTTCCACCGGGCCGTGCCCAACTCCGTGGGAAATCTGGGCAGTCTGCTGGAGCAGCTCCTGCCGTGGCTCGGCCTGGTGGTCGCGGTGCTGTTCGTCCTGGCGCTGGTACGCCGTTCGGCGATCGCGCTGGTGACCCTGCTCCTGCCCGTGGCGGCATGGACGCACCTGTGCGGCGGGCTGCTGCTGCCGGGGGCGACACACGGCGCACACGACCTGGTCGTCGTGCAGCACAACGTCAGTGACGAGAACGCCGACCCGGCGGGTACCGCGCGCTCCCTGGCCGACGCCGAGCCCGATCTCATCGCACTGGAGGAACTTCTCCCGGCAGCGCTGCCGGTCTATGAGAAGACGCTGGCACCGCGGTATCCGCACCATGCGGTACGGGGAACGGTCGGACTCTGGTCGAAGCATCCGCTGACCGGCGCCCGGACAGTGGACATCAAACCCCGCGGGATCACGGACAGTTGGCAGCGCGGGCTGCGAGCCGTGGCCCGTACTCCGCACGGCGACATCGCGGTGTACGTCGCGCACCTGCCCTCGGTCCGCGTCGGGGCGGGCGGCCTTCGATCCGCGTGGCGCGACGAGAGCGCGGGCATGCTGGGCCGGGCTGTCGCCGCCGAGAAGTCGGAGCCGGTGATCCTCATGGGCGACCTCAACAGCACGGTCGACGATCGCGGGCTGGCCCCGCTGACCTCACGCATGAACACGGCGCAGCGCGGCTTCGCGTTCAGCTTCCCCGCCTCGTTCCCGGTGGCCCGGATCGACCAGGTGATGGCCCGCTCGGCGACCGTGACCCAGATCCGTACGCTGCCCGGGACCGGCAGCGACCACCTGCCCGTGGCCGCCCGGATCGCGCTGGGCCGGGAAGGAGAGCGTGCGGCTGTCGGCGCGGGTCGGTGACAGCCGCACCGGTCCTCAGGACAGCTGGTCGGCCAGCGGTCCGAGTACGGGGATCCACTCCCGGACCGAGACGTCGCTGACGAGCCCGTTCAGACGGAACGGATCCTTCTCCGTGGCCGCCAGAGCCGACTGCTTGTCGGCGGCGCGGAACAGGAGCAGCGCGCCGGGCGCCTCCTCCTCGGCGAAGGGGCCTGAGACGAGATTGATCCCCTGCTCGATGAGCAACCCCAGGAACTCCCGGTGGGCGGGGCGGACGGCGTCGCGGGCCGCGGAGTCATCGGTGTAGGTGTAGGTCACGGCGTAGATGGGCATCGTGGTGTTTCTCCTGTCAGTCCGATTCCGCGGGAGGCCCGAGGTATGTCTGAGTGTGCGGCAGGCCGGGGCGACCGCTGTGCGATTATGCTGCCCGGCTTGTCGAAAAGATCAGTACCCCCGTCCGTGCGGTCCGTCTTCAGGGCACGTCACGCCGGTGGGACGGCTTGGGAGATGGGGGCTGCGGTGCGGGGACGGCTGGGCGGATCTCATGGTGGACGGGCGGCGGCAGTGGCCGGGGCGGTGGCACTGTGCCTGGGCCTGACCACCGGGTGCTCGTTCGGCGACGGCTCCGACCCCAAGAGGGCTGCGGCCCAACAGCAGCGTTTCTGCGCCCAGTTCGGCCAGTGGCAGCAGGAGGTCGACACGCCTGACGCCGACTCCGTCTCAGGTCAGATGGCGATCGACGCGGCGAAGGTGCTGGACCGGGAGCACCTGGACACAGGCGGCAGTCACATCCTGCGGGACACCGAGGCTGCCGTCATGTACCGCATGCAGGACAGCGGAGCCAGGGTCGCCGCGTACTGCGACCGGGCCGGTTTCGAGACGCTGGTCGGCTGACGCAAGGGCGCTGATGCACTGACCACCCCGGTGGTCAGGCTTCTCCGTCCGGGTCTCGCGAGGCCTGAGACCTACCCGGACCTCGCCCCGGGCCGGGCGCAGGCCGGCAGCCGGGGCAGCGACGAGCACCTCCTCCCCTTGCCCGCACACGTTCCGTGCGGGCGATGCTGTCGTCCGTGGCGGTTCAGCCGACGCGCACGGGGAGCGCGGTCAGGCCTCTGAGCAAGGTGCTGGTGCGCCAGGTGAGGGTGGCCGGGTCCGTGGCGAACGCGAGGGTGGGGCGGTCGCGGAGGAGCAGGCGCACTGCGGTGGTGGCTTCGGCGCGGGCGAGGGGCGCGCCGAGGCAGTGGTGGAGGCCGTGGCCGAAGCCGAGGTGGCCGCGGGGCGGGCGGCGTAGGTCGAAGTGGTCCGGGTCGGGGAAGTGGAGGGGGTCCCGGGAGGCGGCGGCGAGGGAGATGAGTACGGCGTCGCCCTTGGGTATGTGCGTTCCGGCGATGTCGAGCGGTTCGGCGGCGAAGCGGAACGCGCTCGCGTGTACGGGTGAGTTGTGGCGCAGCGATTCCTCGACGGCCGCGCCGGTCAGCTCGGGCTCGGCCCTGAGGAGGTCGAGTTGGTCGGGGTGGCCGAGCAGGGCGTGGAGCGTGCCGGAGATGAGGTTGACGGTGGTTTCGTGGCCTGCGACGAGGAGGAGGAAGGCCATGCCGAGGAGTTCTTCGGGGGTCGCAGGAGCGTCACCGGTTTCGGTGTCGGCGGTGGCGAGGACGCTGAGCAGGGCGGAGTCCGGTGTGCGGCGTTTGTGTTCGATCAACTCGGTGAGATAGGTGGTCAGTTCGGTGGCCGCCGAGGCCGCGTGCTCTGGGTCGTCCGGCATGACCATTGCGTTGGACCAGGTGTGGAAGGCGGCTCGGTCGGAGGCGGGGACGCCCAGGAGGTCGCAGATCACGGTGACCGGCAGGGGCAGTGCGTAGGCGGTGACCAGGTCGACGGTCCCGTGGTGCGGGAGTTCGGCGAGCAGGTCGGTGGCGATGGCTTCGATCCGGGGGCGCAGGGCGGTGATACGTCCCGGGGTGAAGTGGCTTGCGACCAGGCGGCGGAGGCGGGTGTGCCGGGGTGGGTCGGTCTGGAGCATGTTGCGTCCGATGGCGTGTCCGCCGTCGTCGTGCCAGGAGGAGGAGTGCCGGATGTCGTTGCGCAGCCGAGGATCGGTCAACGCGGCGCGTGCCGCGTCACGTGTGACGACGAGCCACGCCTCCCCGCTCTCGGGGACGAGGACGCGGTGCACGGGACCCTTGGCCCGTAGGGCCGCGTATACGAGGTAGGGGTCCGCGGTCACGTCGTGCCCGTCAGGTGCCAGGTCGTTGAGGGTGGGTGGTTGAGGGCGCTTTCCCATGTCCGTCACACCTTCCAGAGACGGGACGCCGCGTCTGCGAGCGTGGTGGCCTGGGCGTGGCCGGCTCGTGCGGCGGCGGGCCTGCGTGTGTCCGCGGTCATGTCGCGTCCCATGGCGCGGCGGGCGGCGCGGTCCGGGGACACCAGCAGGATGTCGGCCCCCTCGGCCGCGAGTTCGGCCGCCTGCTGCTGCGCGCTGGGGTGCGGGCCCGGCGCGGAGGTCAGCGGGGCGATGGCCAGGACGCGGCGGTAGCCCCGGGCGAGATGGATGTTGGCGGTGGCGCGGCTGCCGCCGTCGATCCAGCGGCGCCCGGCCGCCGATGCCGGGGGCCAGACAATGGGGACGGCGCAACTGGCGGCGACCGCCTCCGCGAGGGTGACCTGTCCGGCGGCGTCGAACGCCTCCAGGGATCCGGTGTGTGCGTCGATCGCCGTGATCCGCAGATCGGTGTTCGCGGGCCAGGCGGTGGCGTCGCGCAGCAGAGTGGCGAGGATGCGGCGGACGTCGGCCTCGGGTGGCGTTCGTGCGGCTAGGGCGGCTCGTCCCAGCCGTTGTACGGACCGCTGTGTGTCACGCGAGCCGAGTGCCGCCCAGAGAAAACGCAGGGTCTGGGCGGTGGTGACCGGCAGGTCGATGCGCTCGGCTCGGGCGAGCTGCCGCTCGTACAACTCGCGAGCGGATTCGCCGCAGGCCAGGCGCGCGCCGTAGATCGCGCCCGCCGACGTGCCGATGACCACGTCCGCGCTCAGGAGATCGATCCCTGCGTCGGCGAGACCGGCCAGCACTCCCGTCATCCAGGCCCCGCCCACGGGCCCGCCACCGCCCAGCACCAGTGCCGTGCCGTCTCTGCCGCCCTGGTCACCGATCTCGCTCTTGTTGCTCACGTCGCTCATGTCGCAACCCCTCGAAACCATAAACGGGGAGTACTCCCCATTTCTTGCGTCGACGTTAGCATCAGTACTGGGGAGCACCCCCCGGTACCGTGAAGGGCGATGAGGATGACAGACAGCACGGACCACCCGGGCGGAACCGCGGACACCGGCAGCGGCAGCGGCAGCGGCAGCGGCAGCGGCAGCGGCAGCGGCAGCGGCAGCGGCAGCGGCAGCGGCAGCGGCAGGGCAACTGGCGACCGCGGGGACGGTTCCGGCGTCGGCGCCCCCGTCCGCCGCCGGGACGCGCGGCGCAACAGAGATCTGCTGCTCGAAGCCGCCCACGAGGTGTTCACCGAACTGGGCCTCAACGCCCCGCTGGACGTGATCGCCCGTCGCGCCGGCGTGGGAAACGCCACCTTGTACCGGAACTTCCCCCACCGCGCCGCACTCGTCGACGCGGTCTTCCGCGACCAGTTGACCGGCACCATGGACGCCGGCGCCCGCGCCCGGGACGCCGACGACGCGTGGACCGGGCTGACCGGCTACCTCCAGGCCGTCTTCACCGTCCTGGCCACCGACCGCGGGACGAACGACCTCATGACCACCCACCTCGAGGGCGTCGAGTCACTGGAGGCCGTACACGCCCACAACCACCGCACCGTGGAACTCCTCCTCGAACGCGGTCGCCACCAGGGCACCGTCCGCCCCGAACTCACCACCGAGGACGTGCTCTTCGCCCTGGCCGCACTCGGCCGCGCGGTCCCCGCGCTCACCGCGGCGACCACCCCCGACGCGTGGCGCCGGCCCCTCGCACTCCTCTGCGACAGCCTCCGCGCCGCACCGACCTCGCCCCCGCTCCCCTCCCCCGCACTCACGCCCGAACAACTCGAAGACACCTTGCACCACTTCGACCGCTGACAGCCGATGCCTGCCGACGTGCCGCGCGTCCGACGACTGTGGACGTCATCAACTCCGCGACGGGTACCGCCGCGCCCCTGCCCGGCCGGTCCCGCGACGAGGGTTCGCGCGCCGGTTCCTGCCGATCGCGTGAACTGGTGTGCGTACCGCGTTTGTTGGGACGTAGGTTATGCACTGGAAACAGTTCACGCCCCGCTTGGAAGACGGACGGTAACCATGACGGACCACGCGACGACACCCGGAGCTGCGGCTCACCAGAAGATCGACACGTCGGTTCCGCATTCGGCCCGGATCTGGAACTACTGGCTGGGCGGCAAGGACAACTACCCCGTCGACGAGGAGGCGGGTGACGCGTACAGCGCGCTGTTCCCCGGTATCTCCACCATCGCCCGCAGCAGCCGCGCCTTCCTCCGCCGCAACATCTCGTACCTGGTCGGCCAGGCGGGCATCCGCCAGTTCCTGGACATCGGCACCGGCCTGCCGACCGGCGACAACACCCATGAGGTCGCCCAGCGGATCGCTCCCGAGACCAAGATCGTGTACGTCGACCACGACCCGATGGTCCTCGCCCACGCCCGCGCGCTGCTCACGTCGACCCCCGAGGGTGCGACCGCCTACGTCGACGCGAACCTGGCCGACCCCGACCGCATCCTCGCGGCGGCCGCCGAGACGCTGGACCTCACGCGCCCCACGGCCCTGATCCTCAGCAACATCCTGGGCCACATGGGCGACTACGAGCAGGCGCGGACCATCGTCAAGCGGCTGATGGACGGACTGCCGTCGGGCAGCTACCTCTCCATCAACGACGGGTCGCGCGGCATCGACGCGGGCTTCGAGCAGGCCCAGGACGGCTACAACAGCTCGGGCGCCGTTCCCTACTTCCTGCGCCCGGTCGACGAGATCACGGCGTTCTTCGACGGCCTCGAACTGCTGGAACCCGGCGTGGTCTCGGTGCCGTTCTGGCGCCCGGAATCCGACTCCCCGGCCCCGCAGCTCATCGCCGAGCACGGCGGCCTGGCCCGTAAGCCGTGATGAGCAACTCCCCTTCGGGGAAAGCGAGTTACTGACCAAGCACATCCGGAAACCGAGGCCGTCGCCGGGGGCGGATCGGGCTACGCGTCCGGATCGTCGTTCCGCCACCGCGGGCCGACGCCGAGTCTGCGCCGGCCGGAGTCCGTCAGCTCCGCATCGTCGGCGGAGGACGGCTCGGGGTCGAGAGGCTGCGGGGCGGCACCTGCTCGCTCCGCAGCCGTGCGGCCGCGTGCGGCGCGCGCGGGCTCAGTGGCCTCGTCGAGGCTCGGTCCGGTGCCCAAGGGGCGGCGGGAATGGCTCACGCGGCAAAGTCTCGCAGGTCACCGCGGCAGGTTGCACCACGCCCAGCGCCTCGTCACAACGCTCTCACTACGGCGCCGTCACGAGAGCGCAGACGCTTCCTTCGGCGTCGGACCTCGGGCGGCGGTTCACGCGGCGGTCGCGATCCGGCTGCCCACGTCGCCAAGGTGCGTCGATCGCGCCGCCCGCCCCGCAGCCGTCACGGCACATCAGATCCCGTACCGCGTACGCGAAGTCACGATGACGCGGCGGGTCCGGCCTCGGCGGCGCACGCCGCGAGACCCTGGCGGCGTACGCGCGCGACAGACCGCGCTTGCCCCACCGCCGCCGTCAGGTGGGCCGGGCACCACGCCATGTGACATGGAGTCACCCAGCCCCGCCGAATGGCGTAAGCGCGATGGCAAGGGACAGGAGGACGACCCTAAATTTCCGCCATGGCACGATTCGTAGGCTTTTACTCCTGTATTACCAAGTCAGTTGTCGCCTGCTCCGCCGGTGCGGCGATCGCGGTCGGCCCGGTCGGCGGCATCGCGGCCGCTGTGCCCCGCTCCGACGGTGTGGGCCATCAGATCCAGACCGCGCCGGGGACGCCGGACGCACCGGACGTGTCCGCCCTGTCCTGGACGATCACCGACGTCGGCACCGGCAAACTGCTGGCCGCCAAGGAGCCGCACCTCCACCTGCCGCCGGCCAGCACCCTCAAGACGCTGTTCGCCCTGGCTCTGTTGCCACAGTTGCCCGCCTCCACAGAACACACGGCCGTCACCGCCGACATCGCCGACGTAGCCCCCGGCAGCAGTCTCGTCGGCGTGCACGAAGGAACCAGCTACACCGTCGGCGACCTGTGGCGCGGCGTCTTCCTCAGCTCCGGCAACGACGCGGTCCACACCCTCGCCCGGCTCAACGGCGGAACGGATCTCACGCTCGCGCGCATGCAGACCACCGCCGACCGGCTCGGCGCGCACGACACCTCGGTGCGCTCACTCGACGGATACGACACTCCGGGGCAGTACTCATCCGCGTACGATCTGTCACTGTTCGCGCAGGCAGGGCTGCGGAACCCGGACTTCCGTCGCTATTGCGGCACGAAATCGGCCCAGTTCCCGGCGGCCGGCGGCCCCAACTCGTTCGGCATCCAGAACACCAACCGCCTCCTGGTCGGATCCCACGGCGTGGAGCCCTATCCGGGGCTGATCGGCGTGAAGAACGGATACACGTCCGAGGCCGGCAACACGCTCGTCACCGCCGCGACCCGCCACAACCGCACGATCCTGGTCACCATCATGAATCCCCAGGACACCTCGGCCAACGCCGTCTACGAAGAAAGCCGCCAACTCCTGGACTGGGGCTTCGACGCCGCTCCCCAAGCCGTGACGGCAGGGCAGCTGCCCGGGTCGCCCTCGCCCACCGCGCCGCGTCACCCCGATGCGGCCCACCACGGTGCCGTCGCCGCGCAGACCTCCGCGTCCGCGGACGCGTCGTCCCGCATCACCCGCCATCTGGAGGCCGCCGTCGCCCTGCTCACCCTGGCCTCCGTGCCCTTCGTCATCAAGGCCATCAGGCGCAGGCGCAGCCGCTCCACCAGGTGACGGCCCGCGCGCACCGGGGCCCGTTGCCGGACAGGCGACCCTCCTCCATTCCGCGCAGAATGGAGGAGGCGGGGCCACGCCCGGCGCAGCCGCGAACCGGCGCGCCCACGGTCACCGAGGGTGTAAGGGCCAGGAGGTTTCATGGATCTCCCCTTCGAACCGAGCCGCGTGCCCGACACACAAAGCGATCCCGAGACCGCCGCCCACGTCGCCCTGGCGGTCAACGGCATGGGCACCTTCTCGTGGGACGTGGACGCGGGACTCATTCACTACGACGCCGGGGGCCTGGCCGTCATGGGGTTCGAGCCCGGCGAGTTCGACGGCCGGCTGACCACCCTGGGTGAGCGGATCGTGCCCAGCGAGGTGCCGGCCATCGAGGACCTGGTGGACAGGGCACTGCGGGAGCGCTCCGGATTCAGCCTCTACTTCCGGGTGCGGCATCCCGAGGGGCGACTGCAGTGGACCCACACGCAAGGTCACATCGTCCGGGACGAGCGCAACCGTCCGGTGCGGGTCATCGGGATCATCCGGGACGCGAGCCAGGAGCTGCGGGCGGTGGACCAGACCGATCTGCTGCGGCAGGCCCGGGAGGAGCGCCACCGTCCGTCCGACGTCGTCGTCCACGTCAGCGACGCCCTCGTGCCGACCGTCACCGTGGAGGACGTCGCGGAAGCCCTCACCGACTCGCGGCTGATGGAGCGGATCGGCGCCTCCAGCGTCCTGCTCGGCCTGATCGACAACGGCCGCATGGAACTGGTGGGCTCCAACGGCGTCCACGAGAGCCTCATCCAGGACTTTCACCTGGCACGTCTGAGTGAGCAGCTGCCGCTGACGGAGGCGGCCCGCACCCGCGAAGCGGTGTTCGTGACGAACAGGATGGACTTCATCGCCCGCTTTCCGGCGCTGACGCCGTACCTGTCGCACTTCCCGGACGCCGCGGCGGCGGTGTACCTGCCGCTGATCGCGCAGGACACCCCGATCGGTGCCGTCGGGCTCACCTACGAGGGGCGGGCCGGCTTCCCCCCGGACGAGCGGACCGTGCTGACGGCGCTCGGCAAGGTCATCGCCCAGTCCCTCCAGCGGGCGCTGCTCTACGACCAGGAGCACGAGCTCGCCGCGGGCCTGCAGACGGCGATGCTTCCCGGGATCCTGCCGCACGTGCCCGGCGTGCACCTCGCGACCCGATACCGGCCCACGCGGGCCCGGGGCGGCATCGGTGGCGACTGGTACGACGCGCTCACACTGCCCGACGGCCGGATCGCCGTCGTCGTCGGCGACGTGCAGGGCCACGATGTGACGGCCGCCGCCGTGATGGGACAGCTGCGTATCGCCCTGCGCGCGTACGCCGCCGAGGGGCACCCGCCGTCCACCGCCATGGCACGCGCGTCCGCCTTCCTCGCCGAACTCGACACCGACCGCTTCGCCACCTGTCTCATGGCCCTCGTCGATCCGCTGACGGGGATGACCTCGGTGGTGCGCGCGGGCCATCCGGAGCCCGTGCTGCGCGGCGCGGACGGAAGCTGTGCCTGGCTCGACATCCCCGGCGGACTCCCCCTCGGTCTCAACACACCGGGCGGCCACCCCGCGTACCCGGTCTTCGAGACCGTCGTCGAACCCGGCTCGACCCTGGTGCTGTGCACGGACGGGCTCATCGAGTCGCGCGCCGGGGACCTCGACCAGGGGCGTGAGCGTCTCCTCGACGCGCTGAGCGCCGGGCCGGGGCCGCCCGACGCGCTCGCCGACCACCTGCTGGACACCATGGCCGCCTTCACCGGCGAGGAGGACGACGTGGCTCTCCTGGTGCTGCACCGGTCCCGGGGGAAGGCGTCCCCGGCGCCGCGTATGGAGGCGGTCATCTACCCCGGCGATCCCGACGCCCTGCGCAACGCGCGGATCGCGTTGCGTGAGGCGCTGCACAGCTGGTCGCTGGAGGCTCTCAGTGACACGGCGGAACTCCTCGCCTGCGAAATGGCCACCAACGCCCTGGTGCACACCGACGGCAGCGCCACACTGACGGCCAGACCGGTACGGCACAGCGGCCGGGGCCTGCGTCTGGCCGTCAGTGACACGTCGACCGCGTCGCCCCGGCGCCGGGCCGCCCCGGAAAGGGCCACCTCCGGCCGCGGGATGATGCTCGTCGAGGAGCTCGCCACCGCCTGGGGCATCGAACCCCGCGGCAACGGCAAGACGGTGTGGTGCGAGTTGTCCCTCGATCTGGTCTAGCCACGGACCTCACGAGCTTTCTCCCATGCTCAACTCCGGTGTGGGGCGGCTGAATCCGCGGGTGAGCCAGATCAGGTGGGCGCCTCCCGCGGCGAGCCAGCACAGCCCGATGGTGAGGGCGACCGCGCTGAGCCGGGTCATCAGATAGATGGTGACGCAGGCGCCGAGCGCGGGTGCGACGACGTAGCCCAGTGCCTTCACGCCGCCCTCGCCGCGGTGGCGGACGAAGTGGACGACGACACAGGCGTTGACCGCGGTGAAGGCGAGGAACGCCCCGAAGTTGATGAACGACGTCGCGGTCGCGAGGGAGATGTCGAGGCCGAGCACACACATGGCGCCGGTGAGCAGGAGGCAGAGCACCGGGGTCTGGGTCCTCGGGTACAGCGCCCCGAAGAACCGCTTGGGCAGCACGCCGTCACGGCCCATGGTGTAGAGCAGTCGGCTGGAGCTGAGCTGGACGGCGAGGCCCGAGGCGAACCCGCCGACGATGCCGGCCATGTTGGTCCAGTCGGCGAACGTCCGGCCGCCGACCTCGACGGACATCGCGTACGAGACGACCTCCGGGTCCTCGAACACGCCGCCCGGGTGGACGAGTTGCATGACGTAGGCCACGGCGGCGAAGAGGAGTCCGCCCACCGCGATGACGAGGACGACGGCCCGGGGGATGGTGCGCCGCGCGTCGCGGGTCTCTTCGGAAAGCGTGGTCACCGCGTCGAAGCCCAGGTAGGAGTAGGCGGCGATGGCGGCGGCCGCCGAGATCCCGCCGAGGCTGCTTCCGCTGTTCCACAGCGGCTGCGTGTAGGACTTCGGCGCGTGGTGTGCGAGGTGGACGAGGCAGTACGCGACGAAGAGCAGCACGATGAACACGGCCAGGCCGGTCAGGAGCTTGTTGACGCGGTCGGTCAGGGTGAGCCCGATGATGTTGACGAGCGTGGTCAGGCCGGCGTTGAGGAGCATCCACACCCAGACCGGGATGCCGGGGAACTGGGCGTTCAGGTAGATCGACTGGACGAGCCAGGCGACCATCGGCAGGAACAGGTAGTCGAGCAGCACGGCCCAGCCGACGAGGAAGCCGACGGGTGCGCCGAACAGGTTCCTGGTGTATCCGTACGCCGATCCGGACGTCGGATAGTGGCGGGCCATCTTCGCGTAGCTCAGGGCGGTGAGGAACATGGCGCCCGTGGCGACGAGGAGCGCGGTCGGCGCGGCGCCCGAGCTGGCCGCGGAGATCACACCGAAGATCACCATGACCATGCTGGGCGCCATGTAGGCGAGGCCGAAGGTGACCACCGACGTCAGCGAGAGCTTCGGGGTGAGGCTCACCGAGGTGTCACTCATCGCCGGACTCCTCGGCGGGGCGCTCCGGGACCGTGTGTCCGGTGGGGCGCAGCTCGTCCGGGGTTTCGCGGGAGACGGCGGGCCGCCAGGTGGCGGGGTCGATGCGGCCGTTGTAGAGCGGCAGCTCCAGCGGGGTGTCGCCGGCGGTGAAGTGGTCCCACGGCCAGGAGTCCCCGCAGGTCCCGAACTTCCGCGCGGCGGCGACGCGGTCGAAGTCGACGACGCTGGTCAGCGTGACGTCCTCCATGCCGGCGGCGGAGACCTGGACGTGTCCCTCGGGGTCCACGAGGAGGCTGCGGCCGTGGGCCGTGGGGGCCGCGCCGTTCACGCTGGCCACCCAGACCTGGTTGACGATCGCGTTGGCCTGGTTGATCGGGATTTCCTGTGCGCGTCCCGCGGTCGGCGTCTGGACCACGTTGATCACCAGCTCGGCGCCCATCCAGGCGAGATGGCGGGTGAGCTCGGGGTACCAGCTGTCATAGCAGATCGAGAGGCCGACGCGGCCGTGTCCGGGTATGTCGAAGACGACGAAGTCCCGGCCGACGCACACCGGTTCGTAGGGGCGCCAGGTGAAGATCTTCCGGTAACGCGCGACGAGTTCACCGTCCGGGTTGTAGACCACGGCGGTGTTGTAGACGCTGCCGTCCGCGTCGCGTTCGAGGACCGTCCCGGGGACGAGCCAGATGCCCAGCTCGCGGGCCAGGGCCCCCAGCGCCTTTCCGCGCATGCCGTCCAGCGGCTCCGCGTGGGCGTCGTACAGCTCCTGCGCGGACATCGAGTCCGTGCCCAGCGAGTAGAGATGCGCCTCGGGATAGACGACGAGGTCGGCCGCGTTGGGCGACTTCATGCGCAGTCGCAGGCCCTCGGCGAACTGCTCGAAGGATTCCGCTGGCGCCTGGACAAGGGCGAGACGTAGGTGGCGGCTCATGGGGTTCCTGACTCTGGTGGACGGACCGGCACGAGCACTCGACGGCCTGCCGATCGGTGTGACGGGGACACGGAACCCGATCCGCAACGCTGTTGTCAACGGTGTTGTCATTTCTGCCGGCGCCCCTTGGTAAAGTTCCGCCATGGTGAAGAACACCGCGACCGCGGCCCCGACCGAGCGGTCCGGGGGCGACGCGGCCCGGCAGCCCACGCGGCGGGAGCGCAGGACCCTGCGGCAGGAGGCGGCGGTGAACGCCGCGTTCACGCTCGCCGAGCGGGAGGGTGTCGCCGGCCTGACGATGCGCAGGCTCGGCCAGGAGCTGGACGTCGACGCGGCGGTGCTCTACCGGCTGTTCCGCGACAAGGACGAGCTGCTCCTCGCCGTGTGCGAGCGCACCATCGAGACCATCCTCGGCGAGATCGGCGAGGTGCCCGGCGACGAGCCCTGGCAGGACACGCTGCGCCGGATCGCCGAGGCTACCTGGCAGGTGCAGACCCGCTTCCCGGCGATCACCGTGCTCACCTTCGCGCGCACCACGGGAGGGCCGTGCGAGGCCCGGCTGGTCGAGCTTCAGCTCGCCACGTTCACGCGCGCGGGGCTCGCCCCCGCCGAGGCCGTCCTGTACTACAGGACCTTCGTCGACACCTCCCTCGGACTCTGCGCCCACTCCGCGGCGCTCAGCTCACTGGACCCCGAGGTACGGGAGAAGGACGCCAGCGCGTGGACGCGGGTCTACGCGCATCTGCCCGCGGACGAGTACCCGGCCACTCGGGCCCACATCGGCCAACTCGGCTCCGTCAGCCAGAAGGCCCTCTACGACACCGCGGTGGAAGCGGTCGTCGCCGCGATCGAGAGGGCCGCCGGCGACCGGTGACGCGAGGCCGAAAGGCCTGCGTCGAGTGCCCCTAGCGCAGCGTGAGGTACGGCTCGAAGGCGTCCAGGAGCAGCTCGCGCATCCGTGCCGCGTCCATGTCGCCCGTCCCCGCGAGGACCTGGATGGCCATGCCGTCGACCATGCTGGTGAAGCGGCTGGCCATGGCTTCCGCGTCCGCGCCCTGTGCCATCCCCTCCTGCTGGCAGGTCCGCAGCAGGTCGAGGACGATCTCGCGCCAGCGGACGTGGACGCCCTTCTGGCCTTCCCTGAGGGTCGGGTCGAGGATGGCCTCGTTCCACGACTGCACCCACACCGACCACTCGTCGGCGTCCTCGTCGGTCGTCGTCAGCTGTACCTCGATCAGCCGGCGCAGCTTCTCGACGGTGGTGTCGGCCGTCCTGAACTCCTCTTCGAGGCGCGCGTGGAAGCGGTCGGCGTAGAAGACGAGGGCGGCCCGCAGCGCGTCGTCCTTCGTCGGGAAGTGGTAGTGGACGGTGCCGGTGCTGGTTCCGCACGCGCGGGCGATGTCGGCGACCCGTACCTTGTGGAACCCGCGGCGGGCGATGAGGCGGGCGGTGGCTTCCAGGATCTGGGCGCGGCGGAGGTCGGCGTCCACGGCGTCGGCGCGGCGGCGGGCCGGCTGCCCGCCACCCGCACCGCCGCGCGCGACGGGCGGCTTTCCCGCGCCGGTCCGCAGATACCGCTGCGACACCTTGCCCACCTGCGCGATCGCGGCGACCTCGTGGTCCTGGAGACGGCGGTTGCCGCGCAGGGCCTTGGACAGCGCGGTGGGATCCATGCCCACGCGGTCGGCGAACTCCCGTTGGCTGATGGGCGCCGAGAGCACCACGAGCCGCGCCCGGTCCGCCAGGGTCGCGGTGTCGTCCGCGATGTCCTCCGTCCCGCCTTGGATCGACGTCATTGCGCTGGGTCCGTTCAGCCTTCCGCTTGCGATGAGAGTGCCGACACGACCTCGTCGGCCGCGCGCAGGCCCGACGAAAGGGCACCGTCGATGTAGCCGTTCCACACACTAGCCGTCTCGGTTCCGGCCCAGTGCACCGTCCCGGCGGGTTCCCGCCAGCCGCGACGGCCGTATCCCGTCCAGCCGCCGGGAGTCACGTACGCCTCGTAGCCGCCCTTCGCGAAGGCGTCCCGTGACCAGATTTTCTCCGTGTAGTCGAGCGGACGTGCCGCGCGCTCCCCGACGACGGTGGTGAAGCTCGCCAGTACGGCCGCGCGGCGGCCCGCGTCGTCGAGTTCGCTCCAGTCGGTGACCCGGTCGCCGTACACGAATCCGACGAGCACGCCACGGGAGGCGTCGTCCGGCGAGTTGTCGAACACGACGCCGACCGGCCCGTCGTCGTAGAGCGTGGCCACGCCCGAGAGTCCGGCGGCCCGCCAGAACGGGGTGTCGTACACCGCGTGGACCTTGGCGACGCGTCCCATCGGGCTGTGGGACAGCCAGCCGTCCCTGCTGACGGGGAGCCCCGGGGTGAAGCCGATGGTGCGGACCGCCTGGGGCGGCAGCGCGACGATCGCCCTGCGGGCCTCGTACACGGTGGACGCCGTCCTCACGCGGACGCCGCCCTCGTCGTACTCGATCGACTGCACCTGCTCGCCGAGTCGGACGCGCGCGCCGAGCAGCTCGGCGACGGCGTGCGCCGGGCCCGCCGCACCGGTGACGAAGCGGCTGTCCTGGGCGCAGTCCCGCGTCTCCATGAGCTGCTCGTAGCCGCCGGCGGCGGCGATGTAGAACAGCACGTGGAAGAGGGAGATCTCGTACGGCTCCGCGCACCACAGGCCCTGCACGGCGAGTGCCAGCCGGCGCCGGGCGTCCGGATCGTCGGTCTGCGCACGGAAGAACGACTCGGCCGTCTGGGCGTCCCACTCCGCGCATCGCGGGGTGCGCCAGGGCTGTCGGGTGTCCACGGTCCGGGCGAGTTCGTCGAGGACTTCGCTGACGCGGGTGTACTCCGCGATGCCGGGGCCGTCGGCCGGTGCCGCGCCGAGGTAGGGGACGGTGCCGCCGTCGTGCCACACCTCGACATGCTTGCCCGTCTCCCAGGTCGGGAAGGTGGCGCAGCCGAAGCGGTCGGCGAGGGCGAGCAGATGTGTCTGGGTCGGGCCGACCCACTGGCCGCCGTGATCGAGCGTCACGCCGTCCGCGCGGATCTCGGTGAGCACACGGCCGCCCACCCGGTGGGCGGCCTCGACGAGTGTGAAGTCGACGCCCGCGTCGTGGAGTCGAAGAGCTGCGGCCAGTCCCGCGTAGCCGCCGCCCACGACGACCACCTCGGATTCGACCAGGTCCATTTCGGTCTGTTCCCACATGGCCGCAGAGCATGTCGCAAGACTGATCGGTGAGTCAATCGTTGCGATGAATCTGTCCGGAAACCTTGACACGCCTTTCCTCGCCAGCATCATTGACCCACGCATCAATCTTGCGATTCGCCGCCCACCCCGGACAGGGGGTTCACCCATGGCAACGTCACCTGACACCACTTCGGAAGCCGCACCCGACAGCTCGCAGGAAAAGGGCCTGCGCACCGGTGCCCTCGGCATGACCACGAGCCTGATCCTCTCGGTGGCGTCCGCCGCCCCCGCCTACAGCCTCGCCGCGACCCTCGCGTTCATCGTCGCCTTCGTCGGATTCCAGGCGCCGTCGATCGTCGTGCTCGCGTTCGTCCCGATCCTGTTCGTCTCCTTCGGCTACGCCGCCCTCAACCGCCAGGAGCCGGACTGCGGAACCATCTTCACCTGGGCCACCCGCGTCCTCGGCCCGCGCGTCGGCTTCATGGGCGGCTGGGCGATCATCACCTCGTTCACCCTGGTGATGGCCAGCCTGGCCCAGGTCGCCGGCCAGTACGTGTTCATCCTCTTCGGCGCGAAAGGCATCGGATCCGACCCGTCCAGCCCCTGGGTCCTCCTGGTGGGACTCGGCTGGATCGCCCTCATGACGGCCGTCTGCTACCGCGGCATCGAGGTGGCCGCCGCCGTCCAACGCGCCCTGCTCTTCCTCGAGTTCGCCATGCTCGCCGTCTTCTCCGTGGTCGCCCTCGTACGCGTCTACACCGGGAACGCCGCCGCCGGCGCACGCCATCCGCACTGGTCGTGGCTCAACCCGTTCGAGATCTCCTCACCCAGCGCATTCGTCAGCGGCCTCGTCCTGATGCTGTTCATCTACTGGGGCTGGGAGACCGCGCTCACCGTCAACGAAGAGACCACCGACCGGCACCGGACACCCGGCGTCGCCGCCGTCTCCTCCACAGTCATGCTGCTCGTGCTCTATCTCGTCGCGACCGTGGCGACCCTGGCCTTCGCCGGCATCGGCACGACCGGCGCGGGGCTCGGCAACCCCGACAACTTCGGTGACGTGTTCTCCGCCATCGGCAAGGCCGTCTTCGGCGACAGCGGCCTCGGCTCCTTCCTCTGGCATCTGCTCGTCCTGATGGTGCTGTCCTCCGCCGCCGCGTCCACCGAGACGACCGTGCTCTCCCTGGGGCGCACGCTCCTGGCCATGGGCGGCCGCGGAGCCGCGCCGCGCATCTTCGCGAAGGTCCACCCGCGCTACTCGATCCCGCAGTTCAGCACCATCGCCACCGGAGCCGCGGGAGCGATCTGCTATGTCGTCATGAACTTCCTGAGCGACGGCCAGGTCATCGGCGACGCCGTCTCCTCCTGCGGGCTCATGATCGCGTTCTACTACGGCCTCACAGGCCTCACCTCGGCCTGGGCCCACCGCGCCGAGTGGCGACAGGGTGCCGCCGACTTCTGGCTGCGCCTGACCTTGCCCGCGATCGGCGGCCTGACCCTCGTCGCGGCCGGTCTGTGGAGCCTGAAGAACGACTGGGACCCGGTGAACAGCTACACGTCCTGGACCCTCCCCTTCGCACCCCACTGGCGCATCGGCGGAGTCTTCATCATCGGAGTCGGGACTCTCCTCCTCGGCTACCTGCTGATGCTGGCGTACGGGCGCGTCGCGCCACGGTTCTTCACCGGCACGCCCCAGGAGAGCGCGGCCGTCGCCGAGCACCGACCCCCGCGCGAGCGCCTCCCTCAGTGAATGTCACAGCCCCTCAGCAACCCTCCCACCACGGAGTTCGTCATGCCCTTCCCCGTACGTGACGCACTCGGCCTCTCCGCCGAGCAGCACGACTTCATCCGGCTCGCCCGCGACTTCGCCGCCGCCGAGATCCGCCCCCGCGCCCGCGCCGTCGACGACGCCCAGACCGAGTCACCGCTGGACCTGTGGGACAAGGCCGCCAGGACGGGCCTGGCCGCTTTCATGATCCCCGCGGAGTTCGGCGGCGGCGGAGTGACCGACATGGTCACGCAGGTGCTCGTCCAGCAGGAGCTGTGCCACGGCGACATCGGCATCGGGAACCTGCTGACCTCCAGCGGCTTCTTCGCCGACCCCGTCCTCGAGCTCGGCACACAGGCGCAGAAGGAGCGCTGGCTGCGGCCGCTCACCACCGACACGCCCCCGTTGACCGCGCTCGCCGTCACCGAACCTGACCACGGCTCGGACGCCGCCGGCATCCGCACCCGCGCGGTGCGCGACGGAGACCACTACGTGCTCAGCGGCCAGAAGGCGTGGATCTCCAACGCCCCTTACGCACAGCGGTTCGTCGTGTTCGCCACGGTCGACCCGTCGCTCCGCGCGCGTGGCGTGACCGCGTTCGTCATCGACCGGGACACGCCCGGACTGACCGTGGGCAAGCCGATGCGCAAGATGGGGCAGCGCGCCATCGTCAACGCCGAGGTGTTCCTGGACAACGTACGCGTCCCCGCCGCGGACCGGCTCGGCGCAGAGGGCCAGGGTTTCTCCGGGCTGATGCGCACGTTCGACGCCTCCCGGATCCTGATCGGCGCCTCCTGCGCGGGCCTGTGCCGTGCCGCTCTCGACCTGGCCGTGGAGTACGCCCAGGAGCGCGTGCAGTTCGGCGTGCCCGTCATCGAGCACCAGGCGGTCGCGTTCCGTCTCGCCGACATGGCGACCCGCGCCGACACCGCCCATCTGGTGACGATGCGCGCGGCGCGCCTCTTCGACCAGGGCGAGAAGGTCACCGTCGAGTCGGCGATGGCGAAGCTGACCGGCTCGGAGAACGCCATGTTCAACACGTGGGCCGCCGTGCAGACGCTGGGCGGCTGGGGCTACTCGCAGGAGTTCCTCGCCGAGAAGTGGATGCGTGACGCGAAGCTGGAGGAGATCGAGGAAGGCACCTCCGACATCCAGCGGCTGGTCATCTCCCGGGCGCTCGCGAAGTCATGACCGCACTCGACGTCTTCCGCGCCCCGGAGTCGGTCGCCGTCGTCGGCGCCACCGACAACCCGGCCAAGTGGGGCCACTGGCTCGCCCGCGGTGCCGTCGCGGGCGCCCACCGGCGCCGCGTGCACCTGGTCAACACGCGCGGCGGCCAGGTCCTCGGCCGCCGCACCCTTCCGGGCCTCGACGCGCTGCCCGAGGTCCCCGACCTGGTCGCCTTCGCCGTCCCCGCCCCCGTCCTCGCCGACGGTGTCTCCCGAGCCGTCGCGCTCGGCGTACCCGGCCTGCTCGCGATCACGGCGGGCGTCGAGGACGAGGCCGCGATCGGTGACGTCGTCGCCGCGAGCGGGACCCGGCTGCTCGGGCCGAACTGCCTGGGCCTCTACGACGCGTCGAGCGAACTGGAGCTGGCCTGGGGCCGGTTCACCCCCGGCAGCCTCGCGATCGTGTCGCAGAGCGGACAGCTGGGACTGGAGATCGCGGGGATGGCCGCGAGCGCGGGCATCGGTGTATCCCGGTTCGTCTCCGTCGGCAGCCAGCTCGACGTGTGTGCCGCCGAACTGCTCGCCGACCTGGCCCACCACGAAGCCACTCGCATCGTCGCCGTCTATCTGGAGAGCTTCGGCGACGGCGAGCGGCTCCTGGACGCCCTGGACCGTCTGCGTGAGGCGGGCAAGCCGGTGCTCCTGCTGACGGTCGGCGCCAGCAGGGCCGCGCGACAGGCGGCCCGCTCGCACACCGGGTCCATGACGTCAGGCATCGACGTCGTGGACGCAGCCTGCCGCACGGTCGGTGCCGTTCGCGTCGACACACCGGCCCAACTCGTGGACACAGCAAAGCTGTTGACCAGTTGCGGGCCGGTGCGGGGGCGTCGGGTCGCGATCGTGGCCGACAGCGGCGGACAGGGGGCCGTCGCCGCGGACACCGCGTCACGACTCGGCCTGACCGTCGCCGAGTTCCCCCCGGCGGTCCAGGAGCGCCTCGCGGAACGGCTGCCGCCGCACGCCGCGGTCGCGAACCCCGTCGACCTCGCCGGCGCGGGTGAGGACGACATCTCCACGTACGCGTCGACACCGGCGGTCCTCGCCGACAGCTCGGTCACCGACGCCGTCGTGCTCAGCGGCTACTTCGGCAGCTACGGTCGCGACATCCCCGAACACCAGGCGGCCGAGTCGCAGGTCGCGCGAGCCATCGGCTCCCTGGCCGCCGAGCGGGCGATTCCGGTCGTGGTCCACTCGATGGCCGAACACACCAGAACAGTACGGGAGTTGAACGCGGCGGGGGTCCCGACCTTCGCCGACGTCGAGGCGGCGCTGCGGGCGGTGGCGACGGCGCACCGCTTCACTCAGGCACCCCGTCCGCGCGCAGGCCGTACACCCGCGCAGGGGCGTCAAGCACCTCCAGGCAGCGGGTATCTCGCCGCCCGGCGCGTGCTGTCCGACAAGGGGATCCCGTTCCCGCCCGCGGTCGGGATCGCGCCGGGTGCGCCTGATCCCGGCGGCGCGATGCGGTCCCTCTCGCCTCCGGTCGTACTCAAAGCCGACTGGCTGGAGCACAAGACGGAGCACGGCGGTGTCGCGACCGGGCTCGGCGACACCGCCGCGCTCGGCGTCGCGTACGACGACATGGTGGCGCGGCTCGGGTGCCACGGGTACGTGGTCGAGGAGATGGACCGGCGCACCGACGTGGTCGAAGTGATCGTCGCCGCTCGGCGCGACCCGTCGTTCGGTCCGGTCGTCGTGGTCGGCGCCGGCGGAGTCCAGGCGGAGCTCACCCAGGACGTCGCGCTCGAACTCGCCCCCTGCTCCCACGCGACCGCGCGCGAGATGATCCGCCGGCTCCGGTCCTGGCCGCTGCTGGCCGGCTGGCGCGGCAGACGGCCGGTCGACGTCGACGGCTTGGCGGCGGTCGTCGTCGCCGTCTCCGAGCTGATCGCCGACCGCGGCGACCTCGGCGAGATCGAGCTCAACCCGGTCCGCGTCTCACCGGAGGGAGCCCTCGCGGTCGATGCCCTCGTCATCGGGGTACCGGTCCCCGACAGCCCTTGCCCTGCCTGACCGGGTTCCGGCCGGCGACCACCGGCCGGAACCCGGTGTTCACAAATTCGACCACGTAGAGGTCTAGCCGCAGACCATTAAGTGTCGGCACTCTTGCGCCCGTTGTGTCAGGACGTACGCGTGAGACAAGGGTGAACCGATGACACCGATCAGCCGCAGAGGTTTTGTCGCGCTGGGCGCCGGGATCGCGGCCGGCGCCGCGCTGCCCGCCACCAGAGCGGACGCAGCCACCACGGGCACCGTCAAGGACGTCAAGCACGTGGTGATCCTCATGCAGGAGAACCGCAGTTTCGACCACTACTTCGGCCGCCTCAAGGGCGTCCGCGGGTTCGGCGACCGCAGCGGCATCACGCTCTCCGGCGGGCAGCCCGTCTTCAACCAGCCGAACGGGACGGGCCGCCAGTACCCGTGGAAGCTCAGCTCCACCCCGGCCGCGGGCGGCGTGGACGGCGAGACACTCGCCCAGTGCAACGGCGATCTTCCGCACAGCTGGACCTCCCAGCACTCCGCGTGGAACAAGGGCCGGCTCGACCACTGGGTCGCCGGCGTCGGCAACGTGCGCAGCCTCGGCTACCTGGACCGGGGCGACATACCGTTCCACTACGCGCTGGCCGACAACTACACCGTCTGCGACGCCTACTTCAGCTCCACCCTCAGCGCCACCGGGCCCAACCGCACCTATCTGTGGAGCGGCAAGGTCGACGGCTCCAGCTACGACGGCGGCGACGAGTCGGGGCTGACCTGGGAGACGTACGCCGAGGCGCTCCAGCGGGCCGGTGTCACCTGGAAGGTCTACCAGAATGCCAATGACAACTACGGCGACAACGGTCTCGCCTACTTCTCGAAGATCGCCGGCGCCGCGCCCGGTGACCCGCTGCACGACCGCGGCATGGCCTCCGTCCCCGCGGTGACCGGTTCCACGCCGGACGACATCGCCGCCGCGATCAAGGCGGACGCGCTGGCCGGCAACCTCCCCCAGGTCTCCTGGGTCGTCGCCAACCAGGCGTTCTCCGAGCACCCCTACGCCCCGCCCGGCGACGGAGCCCACTTCGTGGACCTCGTCTACCGCGCCCTGGCCGCGTCCCCCGAGGTGTTCGACTCCACCGTCCTCTTCCTCAACTACGACGAGAACGACGGCTTCTTCGACCACGTGCCCCCGCCGTCCCCTCCCGCCGGCACAGCGGGTGAGTTCCTCGACGGAACCCCCTTCGGTCTCGGCTTCCGTGTCCCGATGGTCGTCATGTCCCCGTGGACCAGGGGCGGTTGGGTCTCCTCGGAGGTGTTCGACCACACGTCCGTCCTGCGGTTCATGGAGACCTGGACGACCGCGCTCGGCACCCCGGCGACCTGCCCCAACATCAGCGCGTGGCGCCGCAGGGTCACCGGCGACCTGACCGGCGTGTTCGACTTCACCCGGCCCGTGTACGGAATGCCGTCCGGCCTGCCCGCCACCAAGGTCATCGGGTACGACACCTGCGGCCCGCTGCCCAACCCCGCGCCGCAGACGAACGCCCTGCCCAGCCAGGAACCCGGCACCCGCCCCGCGCGCGCCCTCCCGTACCAGCCGAACGGCAACCTCGACCACTTCGAGTTCGGCGCCGCAGGCAAGATCCTCGCGTGGTTCTCCATGGCGAACCAGGGCTCCCCGGCACGCAGCGCCGCCCACCTCTCCATCCACCCGAACGCCTACCGCGACACGACGCCGTGGCAGTACACGGTCGACGCGGGCGGCACGGCCACGGACTTCTTCAACATCGGCACGGGATCCGGGGCGGGCGCCTACGACATCACGATGGCGGGACCGAACCGTTTCCTGCGCCGCTTCACGGGCGATGCCACGAAGGCGGGCAAGGCGATCGAGGTCGCCGCCCGGTACGCCGTGGAGTCCGGCACCGGCAAGATGGCCATCTGGTTCAAGATGGTCAACTCGGGTTCCGCGTCAGCCCAGTTCACCATCACGTCGAACAACTACCGTACGGACGGGCCGTGGAACTACACGGTCCCCGCCGGCGGCTCGACGGAGGACTTCTTCAACGCCGTGGCGAACCAGAACGGTTGGTACGACTTCACGATCACGTCCAGCACGGACACGACGTGGTCCCGCCGCTACACGGGCCACATCGAGACCGGCGCGGCGTCCGTCAGCGGCTGATCCCCCGGCCGCGCCCGCGGCGAACGACGCGGGTGGCGGGGCGGCGGGGCGGTCGGTCAGATGGCCGGTCGGCGGGGCAGTCGGCCAGATGGCCGGTCGGCGGGGCAGTCGGCCAGAAGGCGGGGCGGTCGGTCTGACGGCCGGTCGGCGGGTCGGTCGGTCAGCCGTCGATCGGCCGGTCGGGAGCATCCAGCCCGGCCGGCCCGCTCCCCTTCACCGGCTGACCGATCACCAACTGATACTGATCGCTTTTGACCGTTTCTCGCGAGGGGGTGGGGCCGCGCGCAGCCGCACGGCAGGATGGGCGCGTGGTAGGCAACCTCCCCGTCATGACGACCAGTTTCGTCGGCCGCGACAGCGAACTGACCGCTGTCGCACGGTCGTTGGAGGAACACCGGCTGGTCACGCTCACCGGCAGCGGCGGTGTCGGAAAGAGCCGGCTCGCGCTGCGCACCGCCGAGGAGGTGCGGGGCGCGTACGCGGACGGGGTCTGGTGGGCCGATCTCTCCCATCTCTACGACGACCGGCTGTTCACCGCCACGGTCTCCGACGCCGTCGGTCTCTTGGACCACAATCCGCGTGCCCCCATCGAGGCGCTGAGCGAGTGGCTGGCCGGACGACGCGTCCTCCTCGTCCTCGACTGCTGCGAGCGCGTCCTCGACGCCTGCTGGGGCCTGGTGACCGAACTCCTCACCGTCGCCCCGAACCTGACCGTCCTCGCCACCAGCAGGGAGCCCCTCGCGGTCCGGGGCGAGCACTGCATCGAGGTGACCCCACTGTCGACGGGCGGCGAGGAGGGCGGTTCCGACGAGGCGGTGCGCCTGTTCCGCGAGCGGTGTGCCACGGACGCGCCGGACGTCGCGCTCGACTCCGCCCAGGCCGCCGACACGATCTCCCGCATCTGCCGCCGCCTCGAAGGCATCCCCCTGGCCGTCGAGCTGGCCTGCGCACGACTGCGCGAGAACAGCCTCGACGAGATCGCCGAGCGGCTGACCTCCCGCCTGGACACCCTCGTCGACGACACGATCTGGCCCAAGCGCCACCGCGCCCTGCGCACCGCGATCGGCTGGAGCCACGAACTGTGCGCGCCGCTCGAACGCCTTCTGTGGGCCAGGCTCTCCGTGTTCCACGGCCCTGTCGACGAGGCGGACGCCCAGTCCGTCTGCGCGGGCGGCCCCCTCGGCGCGGACGAGATCCCCACGCTCCTGGAACGGCTCGCCGACCAGTCGGTCCTGCAACGGGACGGCACCCGCTTCCGGATGCTCGACACGCTGCGCGAGTACGGTGCCCTGTGGCTCCACGAACTGGGCGAGCAGCACGCCGTGGCCGAGCGCCACGCCGCACATTTCGCCGGCATCGTCGAGCAGGCCGAGGCCGGCTGGCTCAGCGACCGGCAGGTCGCCTGGTACAACCGCATCTCCGACAGTCACGCCGACGTACGCGCCGCGCTCGACCACCTCTTCACTCAGGACGCGGACACGGCCGTCGAAATGGCGGGACGCACCGGCCTGTTCTGGCCCTGCTGCGGACACCTGTACGAGTCCCGTGACTATCTGGAACGCGCCCTGCGACTCGACACGCCCCAGGGTCCGTCCCGCACCCGCGCCCTGTGGGCGCTCGGCATCACCCTCACCCTCCAGGGCGACCACCAGACCGCCCTGCGGGTCGGCGAGGAGTGCGCCCTCGCCGCGCAGCAGGACGACACCCCCGAATCCGTACTCTTCGCCGCCCACACCCTCGGCCTCACGCACCTCATGACGGGGCACCCGCAGGACGCGTACGACGTCAGTGAGCACGCCCTGAGCACGTACGCCCGCACACCGCCGACCGGTGCCCCCCAGCTCTGCTGCTTGGTGATCAGAGCCTTCGCCCTTTCCGCCCTGGGCCGCCTCGACGAGGCGCACGAGAAGGCCAGCAGCCTGCGCCGCCTCAGCCACGAGTACGGCGAACACTGGGCACGGTCCTACGCGGACCACCAACTCGCCTTCATCAACCTCCTCCAGGGCCGCCCGCACGAGGCCGAGATCCACGCCCGCGCCATGCTCACCAGCAAGCACAACCTCAACGACAACCTGGGGATCGCCCTCGGCCTCGACCTGCTCACCGGCGCCAACGCGGCCCAGGGCAACGGTCTCGAAGCCGCCCGCACCTCCGGTACCGGCCACGCCTACTGGCGCATGCTCGGCCACCCGAACCGCGGCACCCCGGAGCTCTCGGAGATCCGCGACCAGTGGGAGCAACAGGCCCGGAAGGCGGCAGGTGACACCGCGTACGACACGGCGTACCACCGCGCCTTGACGGACGACGCCGAACACGGTCTCGCCCACGCGCTCCAGGGACACGCCAGTCCCTGACCCCGCCGCACGAGACGGAGCACGCCGTTCGCCGACCGTAGGACCATTTGTGTACCCCGGCCCGCCGACACGTCCGCAGGCTCGAACGGTGGCACCGTCCGCCATACGCTCACGCAGTGTTCAACATGCCCGCTCTGGTCAAACGCCTGGTCATCGGCCGCGCCATGCGCAGCGAGGAGCTGAGCGAGACACTCCTTCCCAAGCGCCTCGCCCTGCCCATCTTCGCCTCCGACCCGCTCTCGTCGGTGGCGTACGCGACCCAGGAGATCCTGCTCGTTCTCACCCTGGGCGGACTCGCCTACCTGCACTTCACGCCGTGGATCGCCGCGGCCGTGGTGGCGCTGATGGCGGTGGTCGTGCTCTCGTACCGGCAGGTCGTGTACGCGTATCCGAGCGGCGGCGGCTCCTACGAGGTCGCGTCCACCAACCTGGGGTCCTCGGCCGGTCTCGTGGTCGCCGCCTCGCTGCTGGTCGACTACGTGATGACGGTGGCGGTGTCCGTCGCCTCCGGTGTCGACAACATCATCTCGGCGCTCCCGGCACTGAACGACTACCGCGTCCTGCTGGCCGTCGGTTTCGTCGCCCTTCTCACCGCGATCAATCTGCGGGGCGTACGCGAGTCGGGCAAG
The DNA here is from genome assembly GCF_042270245.1 of Streptomyces sp. NPDC055955. NCBI lineage: Bacteria > Bacillati > Actinomycetota > Actinomycetes > Kitasatosporales > Streptomycetaceae > Streptomyces > Streptomyces sp. NPDC055955. The sequence goes on along the minus strand of NZ_JBHJYS010000004.1, from coordinate 43,913 downwards.
ACCTTCGCCGCACCCACCTACCTCTTCGTCGGCGGCGTACTGATCATGGTGATCACCGGCCTGATCCGGTACGCCCTGGGGGACGCGCCCGTCTCCGAGACCGCGGCGTACGGCATCACGCCCCAGAAGTCCGACACACATCTCGCGGGCCTGGCCCTGGTGATGCTCGTGCTGCGCGCCTTCTCTTCGGGGTGTACGGCGCTGACCGGCGTGGAGGCGATCTCCAACGGCGTACCGGCCTTCCGCAAGCCCAAGTCCAAGAACGCCGCCGCGACTCTGGTGGCCATGGGCGTCATCGCCGTCGTCATGTTCGTCGGTGTGACGGCGCTCGCGCTGATCAGCAAGGTGCACATCACGGACGACGCGTGCCGGCTGACGGGACTCGACGGGGACTGCGGGAGCTACACGCAGCGCACGGTCATCGCGCAGGTGGCGGCCGCCGTGTTCGGTGGTGAGCACAGCGTCGGGTTCTTCTTCATCCAGGCCGCCACGGCTCTCGTCCTGATCCTGGCCGCGAACACCGCTTTCAACGGCTTCCCGATGCTGGCCTCGATCCTCGCCAAGGACCGTTTCCTGCCGCACCAGTTGCACAACCGGGGCGACCGGCTGGCCTTCTCCAACGGCATCCTCGCGCTGGCCGTCGTCGCCGCCGCGCTGCTCTGGGGATTCAAGGCGAACGTCACCAGCCTGATCCACCTATACATCCTGGGCGTGTTCACCTCGTTCACCCTGTCCCAGCTGGGCATGGTGCGGCACTGGAACCAGGAGCTGGCGACCGAACACGACCCCGCGGCCCGCCGCCGCCACCACTCCGCCCGCGCGATCAACACCGTCGGCGCGTGCGTCACCGGCCTCGTCCTGCTGATCGTGCTCGTCACCAAGTTCACCGAGGGAGCCTGGCTGGCCGTGCTCGCCGCCACGGTGCTGTGGCTGATGATGCGCGGCATCCGCCGCCACTACGACACGACGTCCGCCGAACTGGCCGTCGAGGACCCGCACGCCGAACTCGTCTCCCCCTCAAGGGTCTTGGCGATCGTCCTGGTCTCCAGGCTTCACAAGCCCACGATGCGCGCCCTGGCCTACGCGCGGGCCTCCCACCCCGACCGGCTGGAGGCGCTGACCGTGTCCGTCGACCGCGACGAGGCCGCCGCCCTGCGCGAGAGCTGGGACGAGTACGGCATCGACGTACCGCTGAAGGTCATCGACTCCCCGTACCGCGAGGTGACGAGGCCCGTCGTCGAGTACGTGCGCGCCATCCGCCGGGACAGCCCCCGCGACATCGTCGCCGTCTTCATCCCGGAGTACGTGGTCGGTCGCTGGTGGGAGAACCTGCTCCACAACCAGTCGGCGCTCTGGCTCAAAAGCCGTCTTCTGTTCACGCCCGGCGTGATGGTAACGAGCGTGCCCTGGCAGCTCACCTCGTCCGCGCACGCCAACCGCCCGGTGCGCCGGGCACCCGGTTCCGTGCGCAGGGGCGAGCCTCAGCGCCCGTGGGCCGGTGCGGGCCGATCGCGCGGCACCGGGCACGACTGACGAACCGAGGTACGCCATCGATTCGGTGTCGCACGGCGCCCCACAGACGGCATTCCGCCAAACCTGACGCAAATGGGCATTGGACCGGCACCCATCAACAGGTAAGCAGGGGGCATGTACCTTCTGCCGATGAAATTTGGACCGCTCAACGCAAAAATCGAAGTCCTAGTAGTGGCCCTCATCCTCTTCGCCGTCGTCTTCCTCTGGTTCAAGCGCTTCCTGCCCCGCATCAACGAGGTGCTGGCCGAGCGCGCCGACCGTACCGAAGGCGCCCTGGAGCGCGCCGAGGCGATCCGGGCGGAGGCCTCCGCCGAGCACGCCGGCGCCCAGGCCCTGCTCGCCGAGGCCCGTCGCGACGCCGCCAGGATCACGCAGGCGGCACGTGAGGAAGGTGCGGCGCTGATAGCTGCCGCCCGTGAGGACGGACTGCGCGAACGCGAGACGCTCCTCGCCGACGGCCAGACCCTGATCGAAGCCGAACGGGCCGCGGCGGAGGCCGAACTGCGCCTCACCGTCCCCGAACTGGCCGCCGAACTGGCGAGCCGCATCATCGGGGAGCGCGTCCCGGCGAAAGCTCCGACGAACCCCTGAAACGCGCTCGCCGCACGGAGCCACCACGCACCAGGGCCCGGATCCATCGGATCCGGGCCCTGGTCGGCAGTAGCGGGGACAGGATTTGAACCTGCGACCTCTGGGTTATGAGCCCAGCGAGCTACCGAGCTGCTCCACCCCGCGTCGGTAGACACCACCGTACGCCATCGGAGCAGCTACTTCTGACCACCACCTGCCAGGACGGCAGGCACCGCCACCGCCAGGGGCTACGCGCCACTCGCCCTGAGCATGTCCTCACGCTCGACGATCTTCACGCGCGCACGGCCCTCCGGCTCGCCCAGCGCCTTCTCCGCGGCGTCGAGGCGGTACCAGCCGTCCCATGTCGTGTAGCGCACGTTCCGCTCCTCGAGGAACGCGTCCACGGCCTCCGGGTCGGGCGCGGAGGGGGTGCTCAGGCGGCCGTTCTCGCGGTCGTCCAGGAGGCTGGCGACCGTCTCGTTGGCGTCGCCCTTGGTGTGGCCGATCAGGCCCACGGGGCCGCGCCGGATCCAGCCGGTGACGTAGGTCGACTGCAGGTGCTCGCCGGACTCCTCGATCACCCGGCCGGCCTCGTCCGGAACGGTGCCCGACGCCAAGTCCCACGGCAGCTTGGGGAGTTCGTCGGACAGGTAACCCACGGCGCGGTAGACGCCCTTGACGTCCCAGTCCTTGAACTCGCCGGTTCCCTTGACGTTGCCGGTGCCGTCGAGCGCGGTCCGCTCGGTGCGCAGGCCGGTCACTTCGCCGTTCTCGCCGAGGATCTCGGTCGGGGACTCGAAGAAGTGCAGGAACAGCTTGTGCGGCCGGTTGCCGACGTCGCGGATGGCCCAGTTCTCGAGGGTCTTGGCGACCATGTCGGCCTGCTTGTTGCCGCGCCGGGTCGCGATCGAGCCGTCGTCGTAGTCGATGTCCTCGGGGTCGACGATGACCTCGATGTTCGGGGAGTGGTCGAGCTCCCGCAGCTCCATCGGGCTGAACTTCGCCTGCGCCGGACCGCGGCGGCCGAAGACGTGGACCTCCAGGGCCTTGTTCACCTTGAGGCCGTCGTAGACGTTCGGCGGGATCTCGGTCGGCAGCAGCTCGTCCGCGGTCTTGGCCAGGATGCGGGCCACGTCGAGCGCGACATTGCCGACACCCAGGACCGCGACCTTCTCCGCTTCGAGCGGCCAGGTCCGCGGCACATCGGGGTGACCGTCGTACCAGGAGACGAAGTCGGCTGCGCCGTACGAGCCGTCGAGGTCGATGCCCGGTATGTCGAGCGCGCGGTCGGCCGTGGCTCCCGTGGAGAAGATCACGGCGTCGTAGAACGAGCGCAGGTCGTCCAGGCTGATGTCGCCCGGGTAGTCGACGTTGCCGAAGAGACGGATCTGCGGCTTGTCGAGGACCTGGTGCAGGGCCGTGATGATGCCCTTGATCCGCGGGTGGTCCGGCGCGACGCCGTACCGGATGAGACCGAACGGGGCCGGCATCCGCTCGAAGAGGTCGATGGACACACCAGGGTCTTCGGCCACCGCGGATTTCAGCAGCGCGTCAGCGGCGTAGATACCGGCGGGGCCGGCTCCCACAACGGCTACCCGCAGAGGGCGAGGCATGATCAGGTTCCCTTCGTGGCATGGGCACTCATCGGGAATCCTAAACTAAGGCAAACCTTAGTTAGTAGTCGGGCTGGGTCTATGACCCCATAAGGCGACCTTATGGCTTCCTGCGGGTGCGCCTTATGGCCCGCCTCGCGCATCCACGGGGTTGTCCTAGGGGTACCACCCGGCAGGGTGCCCGCAAGAAGTGGCCCGGCGTCGCCGGAAAAACGGCAACCGCTGGCGCGAGGGCCGGCAGGTGAAGCGGCAGTATTGCCGCCGCGGCCGCCCGGCCCCGAATTCTGTTCCCGCGCAGCGAGGTCGACTGGTAGCGTCCCGTGCACGTATTCGACCGAGGAGGTGAGTCCCGTTACCGCTGTATCAGGCTGGGTGCTCTCCTCCCGCGCGGTGGTGCGGTTCACCTGACATAGGTGGCTCCGGGAGTGCCCGCAGGCATCCCGAAAGGCAATGAACCTATGCGACAGCTCCCCCTCGACGACGTCACCACCTTCTCCGCGCACGACGGCACCAAGCTCGCGTACCGCACCTTCGGCGACGGAACTCCCTTGATCTGCCTGCCCGGTGGACCTACGGATTCCGAGTATCTGGGCGATCTCGGAGGCCTGGGCGCGCACCGGCAGTTGATCAGGCTCGACCTTCGGGGCACGGGCCTGTCGGGCGTACCGGAGGATCCGACGTCGTACCGCTGCGACCGGCTCGTCGACGACATCGAGGCCCTGCGCGAGCATCTCGGTCTGGAACGGATGGATCTGCTCGCACACTGCGCCGGCGCGAATCTGGCCGTCCTGTTCGCGGGCCGCCACCCGGAACGCATCAGCAGCCTCGCGCTGATCACGCCCAGCGTCCGGGCGGTCGGCCTCACGATCACGGGCGATCTGCGGACCGAGACCGCGCGGCTGCGCCGGGGCGAACCATGGTTCCCGGCGGCGTTCCGGGCCTTGGAGGCGGTCGTCGCCGGCAACGCGACCGATGAGCACTGGAAGGCCGTCGCCCCGTTCTCGTACGGCCGCTGGGACGCAGCGGCGCAGGCGCATCAGGCCGCCGGGGACGAGCGGATGAACGGGGAGGTGGTGGCGGCCTACGGCGCCGCGGGTGCCTTCGACCCCGATGCCGCGCGCGCCGCGCTGGCGCGGTTCACGGCTCCGGTGTTCCTGCTGGCGGGCGAGGTCGACCTCGGGGCGCCTCCGCGCACCACGGCCGCGTTCGCGCGGCTGTTCCCGGACGCCGAGTTCGTCGTCCAGGCCGGAGCCGGACACTTCCCGTGGCTCGACGACGCGGACCGGTTCGTGACGGCCACGGCGGGCTTCTTGGGGTAGCCGGAGAGGGGCGTCCGGACGTCCGGGGCCTACGGCCCACGGACCAGTGACGCGAACGCACCCCTCCGCAGGTCAGTTGTCGGAGTAGCTGAAGTCGCCCACGGTCCAGGCGCTCACGTCCTGGATCGCGACGCGGTACATGCCGCCCGTCTCGGGGATGCCGACGGTGCCCTGAAGGATCCGGGCCACATGGAAGTGCAGATGGGTGGGGGCGAGGCCGTCACCGGCCCCGCCCCGCTTCCGTTCATCGGGCTTCTCGCCGGCGGTGAAGATCTCCGAGAAGGAGCCGAGGCGGTCCGAGTCCGTCAGGACCTCCGAGACGCGCTGCCTCCACACGGCCTCCGGGGCGAGGCGTCCGGTGATCACAGCACCGCTGGTCACCACAGTCAGGGACATCTGATTGCTCTGCCCGGACTCCACCATGCCGGCGATATCGACGAGCAGTTCGTCAGGGTTCGACATGAGAGCGGATTCTAACGGCAGACACCTCCCGGGAAGGCTCCGACGCCCCAACTTCCCCGGGGGCAGGGCATCAGCGGTTCGGGCTCACCTGCTCCGCCTCACGCGCTCCGCCGCACACGTCACGGCCGGGGCCACGGCCGGCCGCCCAGGCGTTCGATGTCCATGTTGAAGCGCCTCAGGTAGGTGGTGAAGGCCGCGATGTCCTCGTCCGCCCAGTCGGCCATGACGCGGTCCAGGCTGCCCACGATGTGGTCGCGCTCCTCGTCGAGGACGCGCGCGCCCTTGTCCGTGATGCGGAACTTGCGGGCCATGCCGCCCTCGGGATCAGGGATGCGCTCCACCAGTCCGGCACGCATCGCGGCGGCGGTCTGCCGGTTCAGGGTGGAGGCGTCGAGCCCGAACGCGTCGCTGAGCTCGCCGATGGACATGGGCCCCTGCATGCGAATGCGACTCAGCAGGATGTAGGCGCTGCGCTCGAGAGTGCCGTTCTCGGGGCGCCCGCCTTTGTGGTGAACGAGTCCGTGCCGGCTGAGCAGCATCTGCTCGTACTCGAGCTCGTACGTGGGCCTGGCCATGCGTCCGCTGCCTCCTGCTGTCGTTCCGCGGCGTCGCACCGCGCGTTCGTGCACACCCCCGCGCCCATCGTCCCACAGCCAAATGTATCCACCACACAATGTGCTCCATGCATTCAATGTGTACGATGCACAACGCGCCTCGGTGACCCGACGGACCTGCCGACCGGCAGCCGACCGACCTCACCGCCGACGCCCCAGATCCCTGCAGACGCCCACCCCACCGATGCCCCCGCAGGCACCCGAATCCCGCAGACACGCAAGGAGCCCCTTGATGGACGCCCCCCAGCCGACGGCACGCGCCGGCGGCGTGGTCGCCACTCTGGCTTTCGCCGGTACCACAGCCGCGATCATGCAGACCCTGGTCACCCCGCTCATCGCGGAGCTGCCCAGGATCCTTCACACCACGTCGTCGAACGCCGCCTGGGTCATCACCGTGACCCTGCTGGTGGGAGCCGTGTGTGTGCCGGTCACCGGACGACTCGGCGACCTGCTCGGCAAGCGCCGCATGCTGCTCGTCTGCTCGGTCCCGCTCATGGCGGGCTCCGTGGTGTGCGCGCTGTCGTCGTCCGTCGTGCCCATGATCGTCGGACGCGGCCTGCAGGGCATGGGGATGGGCATGGTGCCGCTGGGCATCGCCCTCCTGCGGGACGTGGTGGCGAAGGAGAAGCTCAGCTCCTCGATCGCCCTGGTCAGCGCGTCCATGGGCATCGGTGGCGGCCTCGGCCTGCCCATCGCCGCCGCGGTGGCCCAGTACGCCGACTGGCGCGTGCTGTTCTGGGGTTCGGCCGTCCTGGCCGCACTGATCGCCACCCTGATCTGGTTCCTCATCCCGGACGTCCCGGCGAGCGCCAAGGGTCAGCGCTTCGACACACCCGGCGCGCTCGGCCTCGGCGTGGGCCTGGTCTGCCTCCTCCTCGCGGTCTCCAAGGGCGCCGAATGGGGCTGGGGATCGGCGACGACGCTCGTACTCTTCGCCGCGGCCGTCCTCGTACTGCTGGGCTGGGGCTGGTGGGAGACACGTACCCGTGACCCGCTGGTCGACCTGCGCACGACGGCCCGGCCCCGCGTGCTGTTCACGAACGTCGCCTCGATCTTCGTCGGCTTCAGCATGTACGCGAGCATGCTCGTGATCCCGCAGCTGCTGCAGTTCCCCGAGGCCACGGGGTACGGCCTGGGTCAGTCGATGCTCGCGGCGGGCCTGTGGATGGCGCCCGGCGGCATCATGATGATGATCGTCTCCCCGCTCGGCGGGAAGCTCACCGATGCCCGGGGCCCGAAGTTCACGCTCATCAGCGGTGTCCTGGTGATCGCCGCCGGATACGGTCTGTCGCTCGTGCTGATGGGCTCCGGCCTGGGTCTCATGGTGGTCTGCATGGTCATCAACAGCGGCGTCGGACTCGCGTACGGCTCCATGCCCGCGCTCATCATGAGCTCGGTCCCGCTCTCGGAGACCGCCGCCGCCAACGGCTTCAACACGCTGATGCGCTCCCTCGGCACCTCGGTCGGCGCCGCGGTGATCGGCGTGATCCTCTCCCAGATGACGACCACCATGGGCGGCTACAGCTTCAGTTCCGAGGCCGGATTCCGTACGGCTCTGATGGTCGGCGGAGGCATCGCGCTCGTCGCCGCGCTGATCGCCGCGGTCATCCCGGCCGTCCGTGCCACCCCCGTCGGAGCGGGCACCGAACCGGCTGCCGCACCGGCCGAGGCCAAGGCGTAGACGGGGTCGGAGAAACTGGACTTGCGGGTCCAATTTCATCGGAGCACAGTCGGCCCCACGGTCCGCCGAACGGACCGCCGAGCCAGGTCGGGCGGTGTTCCCGACCGGCTCGGTCAGCGGGAGAACCAAGACCGAGGAGAGCCGGCCATGACTGGACGACTGCAGGACAAGACCGCACTCGTCACGGGGTCGACCAGCAACATCGGAAAGGCGATCGCCGAGGCGTTCGCCGCCGAGGGGGCCCACGTCGTCGTGTCGGGGCGCGACAGGGAGCGCGGCGAGCGCGTCGTCGAGGGCATCCGTGCGGCCGGAGGGCGGGCCGACTTCGTCGAGGCCGACCTCGACGGCAGCGCGGACGCCTCCCGCCGCCTCGCGGAGCGGGCCCGCGAGGCGGCGGGCGGGCGCCTCGACGTGCTGGTGAACAACGCGGGCATCTACCCGCCCGGAACCACCACCACGACGGACGAGAAGACCTTCGACCAGGTCTACGCGGTGAATGTGAAAGCGCCCTTCTTCCTGACCGCGGATGTCGCCCCGGAGATGGCACGGAAGGGCGGCGGAGTCATCGTCAATCTCGGCTCCTGGATCGCCCGCCTGGGCATCCCCGTGGGGTCGCTCTACAGCTCCACCAAGGGAGCCATGGAGACGCTCACGCGCGCGTGGTCGGCGGAGTTCGGCCCCCAGGGGGTGCGGGTGAACGCGATCTCGCCGGGCGTGATCGTCCCCCGCGCCCCCGAGGGCGGCGAGCCGCATCCGGGCGAAATCATGATGAAGGGGACGCCGTTCGGCACGATCGGCACGCCCGATGCCATCGCGTACGCCGCGGTCTGGCTGGCGTCGGACGAGTCGGCGTTCGTCCACGGTACGGTCGTGGACGTCGACGGCGGCCGCGTCGGCACCGCCGTGATCGCCGCGTAGCACCGGCCGGCACCCGTTCCTGGCGGAACCGTCCCGTCCGCGTATCGTCAATGGCCTAGCGTGGCCCCACAGTTCGAGTGGGCGCCACGCTCGCTCGTTGTCCGCCCCCGGCGATTGAGACGTGATCACGGCATGCCCCTCCGCCCCCACACCCCCCGCCCCGTGCCCTCCCAGGGCGAGCGCGCCCTGCAGGCCCACATGGGTACGAGCGAGCGCGCCGACGACTTCTACGACCGTCAGGTCCAGCCCCGTCTGACGCCGGCGATGAGTGATTTCGTCGCCCGGCAGACCATGGTGTTCCTGTCCACGGCGGACACACGTGGTCACTGCGACGCCAGTTTCCGCGCCGGACCGCCCGGGTTCGTCGCGGTCCTCGACGACCTCCACCTGGCCTACCCGGAGTACCGGGGCAACGGAGTCATGGCCAGCGCGGGCAACATCACCGAGAACCCCCATGTGGGCCTGCTCTTCGTCGACTTCACCCATGACCACATAGGGCTGCACGTGAACGGATCGGCCCGACTGGTCGGCGATCGTGAGCTACGGGCCGCCTTTCCCACGCTGCCCAGGGATCCGGCCCCCGGGCGGCAGGCCGAGATGTGGATACACATCACCGTGCACGAGGCGTACGTCCACTGCTCCAAGCACATTCCCCACCTGGAACCCGCCCACCAGCCGAACCGAAGGGCCCCTGGACGCCCCAAGGACGGCGACTACTTCACCGAGCAGATGTCCCACGCCTACCTGGGACAGAGATAGGTCAAGTCCCAGTCGGTCCACGCCGCTTCCACCGATGGAAGGCATATCGGGAGCGGGCGAGGGCACACGCTCTCCACGGGGCCGACACGAAAGGCAGGGACATGACGGCAAGTTCGGTGCACGCTCATGAAGATGCGCGAGCGCAGGCCACGACGACGCACGACGCCGACGAGACCGTCGGCGCGGGTGAGCTTCCGTGGGTCGAAGACGCCGGCAAGGTCGCGCCCAAGGACGCACGGGATCTCTCCAAGGTGTTCTTCGAGCAGCTCCAGGTACTCGAAGAGGGCACCGAGGACTACCAGTACGCCCGTAACACGCTGATCGAGATGAACCTGTCCCTCGTCCACTTCGCGGCGTCCCGCTTCCGTCACCGTGGCAGTGGCGAGATGGAGGACATCGTGCAGGTCGGAACCATCGGTCTGATCAAGGCGATCGACCGGTTCGACCTGTCGCGCGAGGTCCAGTTCACCTCCTTCGCCGTTCCGTACATCGTCGGCGAGATCAAGCGCTTCTTCCGCGACACCAGCTGGGCCGTCCACGTGCCGCGCCGCCTCCAGGAGTTGCGCGTCGACCTGGCCAAGGGCAAGGACGAACTGGCCACCGTCCTGGACCACGAGCCGACCCCCAAGGAACTCGCCGAGCACCTGGAGATCAGCGAGGACGAGGTCATCGAGGGCATGGTCGCCTCGAACGGCTACACCGCGGGGTCCATCGACATGCCGAGCGATCCCGGCGAGCACCCGACCGACGCCTCGAGGACGTTCGCCGACGTTCTCGGCGAGCCGGATCCGGCCATGGAGACCGTGGAGGACCTCCACACACTGGCGCCGCTCCTGGAACAGCTCGACGGCCGTGAGCGCCGCATACTCGAGATGCGGTTCGGCCAGGAGATGACCCAGGCGGAGATCGGCGCCGAGATCGGCGTGTCCCAGATGCACGTCTCCCGGCTCCTGACCCGCACCCTCACCAAGCTCAGAACAGGCATGTTCGCCTGACACGGAGGGGCTCGACCATGATCAAGGTCGCGGATCTCCGCGAGTGGCGCTCCTACGACGTCGTCGACCCGGACGGCCGCAGGATCGGCACGCTCGAGGCGGTCTACGTGAACACCCGGACCGACGAGCCGGCCATGGCCACGGTCCTGATCGGCCTCCCCACGCGGCACAGGCTCGTCTTCGTACCGCTGGACGGCGCGGTCGTCGGGCCGACCTACGTCAAGGTCGACCACGCGAAGGCGCTGGTGAAGGAGAGCCCGTCGATCGGCACGGACGACGTGCTGCCCGCAGGGGACGAGGAACCCCTGTTCCGGCACTACGGACTGCCGTACGAGCCAGGGGCGAAAGGGGAGCGGCAGCTCGCCCGTCGCTGAGGCGCGCCGCCCCGCACCCATCCGTTCGGCCCGCGGCTACGGATTCGTCATGATGGCCTCGCGGCGCCGGGCCGCGGCCGGCACGACGAAGGGGAGACAGCGTGCTCGTATGGGACGACGATCCGCGATCGGCACTCACGGCACACGTGGGCGCCGAACCGCCGCGGGCCGCGGTGCTCCTCCTGCACGGTGGCCGCTCCGAGGGGACGGAAGCGGTGCCGTGGCTGAGTCTCGCGAGTGCGCGCATGCGTCCGTTCGCCCGGGCCGTAGAGCGGGCGTGCGAGGACCAGGGGCTGCTGGTGGGGAGCGTCCGCTATCGCTGCCGGGGCTGGAACGGTGACCGGGAGGATCCGCTGCGGGACGCGCTGCGGGCGCTGGACGAACTGGCCGTGCGCGCCGGAGACGTGCCGACCGTGCTGGTCGGTCATTCCATGGGCGGACGTGCGGCGCTGCGCGCCGGCGGGCATCGGCTCGTCCGAGGCGTGGTGGGACTCGCTCCGTGGTGTCCGGAGGGGGAGCCGGTGACGCAGTTGCGCGGCCGGCGCGTGGTGCTGCTCCACGGCGACCGGGACCGCACGACGGACCCCGCGGCCTCCGTCGACTACGCCGACCGGGCCTCCGCCGCGGGTGCCGAGGCGTGCACGCTGCTGATGCCGGGCGGCGACCACGCGATGCTGCGGCAGGCCGGTTCCTGGCACCGTCAGACCGGCCGGATCGTGAGCGGTCTGCTCGGGTTCGCGCCGCTCCCCACCGACGTCGACGACCGTCTCGCCCTCGACGGCCGTACGCCGTGAACGTTCTCGCCCGCATGACGTCGCAGGTACACCTCGGGGCGTTCCGCCGAACGGGCGGCAGTGAATCCTTTCGGCTTCTGTCACCGGCGTGACGGGAAGGTCCATCGGCGAAGCTGCCATGGACCTTCCCCGAGCACCGAATGATGAGGCCGTCCATGCGCCGTCGCTCCGCCGTTGCCGCTTCCCTCGCCGCGTTCGCCCTCGCGCTGGCCCTTCCGACCTCCGCCGACGCCGCCACCGGGGACTTCTCGTACCAGTTCGTCGGGCTCAACGGCCGGCCGCAGTCGGTCACCCTCCACGAGCTGCCGAGCCGTCAGTGCGTCACCCTCCCCGAGGTCGCGGACCCGAGCTCCTCCGAACCGGCGTTCGCCCCGCACAACGACACGGACGAGTGGGCCCTGGTCTTCACCGGGCCCGACTGCGAAGGAGACTCCTGGACGCTGCGTCCGCACGGCAGGCCGGCCACCGACGACCTCGAGCTGCGCTCGGTGTTCCTCACCGCTCCGCTCCAGGACTGACCGGTCGGGCAGGCGGAGAGGGGGGCCGCGCCCTGCACCCTCTCCGCCCGCTGGGTCTACGCCGACTGCCGGAGCACCAGTTCGGGCTCGAGGCTCAGAGACGTGGGCTCGGTCCGCGTGCCCTGGACGCGTTCCTGGAGGCGGCGGGCCATCGCTCCCACCGTCTCCTCCACCGGCCGGCGAACGATGGTCAACATCGCTGCGTTCAAAGGGTGTTGGAGCACCGAGGGTGACTGCGTGACTTCACGCGAGCCCCAACAGGCTCACGCTCGCCACTAATTTCTGTGATTCTGGATTTAAGTCTTGACGCATCGTTCACACAGATGAAGCATTCGACCGCAAGAGAGCGCTCCCACCCCCACCATTCGTTCATTTACTGAACTAGGAGAGTCGCCCCTATGCTCACACCCCCCACGGACCCTTCGGCCGCCTCCGGTTCGTCCGCAGCCGGCTCCGCCTCCCCCTCGCGACGCACCGTTCTCGGCGCCATGGCGGCGACCGCGGCCACCGTCCCCGGCCTCCTCGCGCTCGGGTCCCCCGCCTCCGCGGCGCCGGCCGCCGATCCGCTGCCCGGCGGCGGTGACCTGGGCCCGAACGTGATCGTGTTCGACCCCTCCACGTCCGGCATCCAGGCCAAGCTGGACGAGATCTTCAAGCAGCAGGAGTCCGCCCAGTTCGGCACCGGCCGCTACGCGTTCCTGTTCAAGCCCGGCACGTACAACGGCCTCAACGCCCAACTCGGCTTCTACACCTCGATCGCCGGTCTCGGTCTGTCCCCCGACGACACCGCGATCAACGGCGATGTCACGGTCGACGCAGGCTGGTTCAACGGCAACGCCACCCAGAACTTCTGGCGCTCCGCGGAGAACCTCGCCCTCACTCCCGTCAACGGCACCAACCGCTGGGCCGTCGCCCAGGCCGCGCCGTTCCGCCGCATGCACGTCAGAGGCGGCCTCAACCTCGCCCCCGACGGCTACGGCTGGGCCAGCGGCGGCTACATAGCCGACAGCCGCATCGACGGCACCGTCGGGCCGTACTCGCAGCAGCAGTGGTACACCCGCGACAGTTCCGTCGGCGGCTGGACCAACGCCGTCTGGAACATGGTGTTCTCCGGCGTCGAGGGAGCCCCCGCCCAGAGCTTCCCGGACCCGCCGTACACCACCCTCGACACGACGCCGGTGTCCCGCGAGAAGCCCTTCCTGTACCTCGACGGTGCCGACTACAAGGTCTTCCTGCCCGAGAAGCGCACCGACGCGCGCGGCACCACCTGGGGCGGGGGCACGCCCCGGGGCACCTCGCTCGCCCTGACCCAGTTCTACGTGGCGAAGCCCGGTGTCACCGCCGCCACCCTCAACGCGGCGCTCGACCAGGGCCTCAACCTCCTTCTCACACCCGGGATCTACCACCTGGACGCGGCGATGGAGGTGAAGCGCGCCAACGCCGTGGTCCTCGGCCTCGGTTACGCCACCCTCATCCCGGACAACGGTGTCACCGCGGTGAAGGTCGCCGATGTCGACGGTGTGCGCCTGGCCGGATTCCTCATCGACGCCGGTGCGGTCAACTCACAGACGTTGCTGGAAGTCGGCCCTTCCGGGGCGTCCACCGACCATTCCGCCAACCCCGTCCGGCCTTCGCAGCAGGTCGTCGAAGGTCAGGGTGACGGGGCGGGTGACGCCCTTGCCGTGGATCCGCAGCCGCCACTTCATCGCGTCCACCATCGGCACCACCAGGGCGGTGTCGACCCGGTAGAACTCCTCGTTCGGCGTGATGAACGCGCCGATGCCGGGGATCGCCAACTGGGCGCCCGCCGGCGTGGGTTTTCCCGGAGACGCCGGAGCGGGCAGTCTGACGCCGTTGCGCGAGGACACGGCGTTCACGTCCTGCGTGCCGCGAGCCGACCGGGCCAGCAGCCCGGCACCGGTGGAGATGACGGCGGCGGCCGACGCGAGCGTGATGAACCCGCGCCGGTCCCATCCGGGTTCCGTGCTGCCCTCGGGCGGCTCCTCGGTCGGCATGGAACGCACGCGTCCGCTGAGCGCGTACAGGAGCCAGGCACCCACCAGCGCGCCGACCACGGACGGCGCGGCGTCGGCGATGCCCGTCGAGTCGGGACGCGTGGTGGCCGCCAGCGCGCCGATCGCGCCGAACAGCAGGACGCCGGCCGATCCGACGCGACGGTGGCGGACGGCGACGAGTCCCAGGACCATCGCGAGGACGGCCAGCACGGCGACGATGCCGAGCTGCAGAACGACTTTGTCGTGCGTCCCGAAATTCCGGATCGCCCAGTCCTTGAGCGCGGACGGCGTGCGGTCGATGGCCGCGCCTCCCACGGCCACCACGGGGCTCGCCTGGGGACGGACGACGGCCGCCGCCAGCTCGGCGGCGGCCAGGGCGGCGTAACCGGCCAGCAGTCCGCTCAGCGCGCCGAGGCAGTCGCGCCGCCGCGCACCGCGCCGGCCCCCGACATTCCGGTTCTCGCCCGCTCCAGAAATGGGGAAACCTTCCTCGCGGCGTGCCGCCGCACCTCGAGCTTCGTCAGCCCGACCATGCTGGAGGCGATCCCGCACGCATTCAAGCGGACATGCGCGAGCGTACGGGCACAAAAGCCGCGGGAACGCGTCAGGCCGCGTTGCCCCTGAGCCCCCTCCCCTGCCGGTGCCTTCGGACGATGTCCGCGTAGCGGTGACCGCTGCCCTTGATGGTGCGGCGCTGCGTGGTGTAGTCGACGTGGACGAGGCCGAAGCGCTTGTCGTAGCCGTAGGCCCACTCGAAGTTGTCGAGCAGGGACCAGGCGTAGTACCCGGCGAGCGGTGCTCCCTTGCGGGCGGCGGAGGCGCAGGCCGCGAGGTGGTCCTCGAGGTACTCGATGCGTCCGGGGTCGTCGACGGAGCCGTCGGGCCGTACGACGTCGGGGAAGGAGGAGCCGTTCTCGGTGACGTACAGCTTGCGGGCGCCGTACTCGTGGGTGAGACGCAGGAGCAGGGTCTCGATGCCGCCGGCGTCGATCTCCCAGTCCATGCCGGTGCGCGGGACCCCGAGGCGGCGCACCTCGCGGGCGTACGGGGCGGGGCCCGTGGGGTCGTCGGCGACGACGGCCGGCATGTAGTAGTTCAGGCCGAGCCAGTCCAGCGGGGCGGCGATCGCCTCCGAGTCCCCTGCCTGTTCCGGGAGTTCGACTCCGTAGACGTCGCGCATGTCGGCGGGGAAGCCGCGGCCGTGGACGGGGTCGAGCCACCAGCGGTTGGTGTGGCCGTCCATGCGGTGGGCCGCCGCGAGGTCCTCGGGCCGGTCGGTGGCGGCCTGGACGGTGGAGAGGTTGTTGACGATGCCGATGCGCGCGTCGGGCGCCGCGGCGCGGATCGCCCCGGTGGCGAGGCCGTGGCCGAGCAGCAGATGGTACGAGGCGCGGACAGCGGCGGTCAGGTCGGTGAATCCGGGGGCCATGCGGCCTTCGAGGTGGCCGATCCAGGCCGAGCACAGGGGTTCGTTGAGGGTGGCCCACTGGGTGACGCGGTCGCCGAGGCGTTCGGCGACGACGGTGGCGTAGTCGGCGAAGTGGTGCGCCGTGTCCCGCTCGGGCCAGCCACCACGGTCCTGGAGGGTCTGCGGGAGGTCCCAGTGGTAGAGGGTGACGGACGGCTCGATGCCGGCTTCGAGGAGGCCGTCGATCAACTGGTCGTAGAAGTCCAGGCCCTTGGCGTTGACCGGGCCGTCGCCGCCGGGCACGATCCGTGGCCAGGCGAGCGAGAGCCGGTATGCGTTGGTGCCGAGCTGCTTCATCAGCGCGATGTCCTCGCGCCAGCGGTGGTAGTGGTCGCAGGCGACGTCCCCGTGGTCGTCGCCTGCGACCTTGCCGGGGGTGTGCGAGAAGGTGTCCCAGATCGAGGGGGCGCGGCCGTCCTCGGCGACGGCTCCCTCGATCTGGTAGGCGGAGGTGGCCGTGCCCCAGGCGAAGTCCTTCGGGAGAGCGGCGAAGTCGATGGGCTTGGACACTGACGTCCTTTCGGGCGAGGGGTCGGCGGCACGGTCCGGTGCACCGCTCATTTCACGGCTCCGGCGGTCAGACCGGCGACGAGGTAGCGCTGGAGCAGCAGGAATCCGGCGACCACGGGGATGCTCACGACGAGTGAGGCGGCCATGATCTGGTTCCAGTACACGTCGTTCTGGGTGGAGTAGTTCTGGAGGCCGACGGCGAGGGTGCGGGTGGCGTCGGTCGTCAGGACGGACGCGAAGAGCACTTCTCCCCAGGCGGTCATGAAGGCGTACACGGCGACCGCGACGATGCCGGGGATCGCCGCCGGGACGACGACGCGGAACAGCGCCTTGAGCGGTCCGCAGCCGTCCACCATCGCGGCCTCGTCGAGGTCCCTGGGGACCGATTCGAAGTACCCGATGAGCATCCAGATCGAGAAGGGCAGGGAGAACGTGAGGTACGTGAGGATCAGTCCGCCGCGCGAGCCGAACAGGGCGATCCCGGTGGACTGGCCGATGTTGACGTAGATGAGGAACAGCGGCAGCAGGAAGAGGATGCCGGGGAACATCTGGGTCGACAGGACCGTCACCGTGAAGACGCGCTTGCCGCGGAACTGGTAGCGGCTGACGGCGTAGGCGGCGAAGACGGCGATCACGACGGAGCAGACCGTCGCGGCGCCGGCCACGATCAGCGAGTTCCAGAAGTACTTCGCCAGCGGGACCGTCTTCCAGATGTCGAAGTAGGGCTGGATGGTGAGCCCGCTGGGCATCCAGCGGAACTTGCCCGACACGTCCTCCAGCGGTTTGAGCGAGCTGGAGATCATGACGTAGACGGGCAGCAGGACGAAGCCCGTGAGCAGGGTCAGGAAGATCCGGCGGGACCAGATGAAGGAGCGCGGGGACGCCATCGGCGAGCGCGGCGCGCCGCGGGGGACGGTGGGGCTAGCCACGGGAGACCTTCCTCCCTCGTGAGGTGAGCGCCAGGTAGATCCCCGTCACCAGGAGCAGGAACAGCAGCAGGAGTACGGACATGGCCGCGCCGGTGCCGAAGTTCCAGGTGGCGAAGGACGACTGGTAGATATGCACGGAGATGAGGTCGGCCGCCTCGGGCGCCGCCCGCCCGAACAGCACGAACGGTGTGTTGAAGTCGTTGAACGTCCACAGGAACAGGACGAGTACGAGGACCTGGTTGACCGGGCGCAGCGAGGGAAGGGTGATGCGCCGGATCTGCTGCCAGATGCCCGCGCCGTCCATGGCGGCGGCCTCGTAGAGCTCCTTGGGAATGTTCTGGAGCCCGGCCATCACGATGAGGAAGGCGAACGGCCAGCCTTTCCACACCGACACGGTCAGCAGCGCGAAGAAGCTGTTGTCGCCGATGAGCCAGAAGGGATGTCCGTCGGTGAGTCCGAGTTGGTCGTGGAGCACGTGGTTGACCAGACCGTTGTCCCTTTGGAACATGAACGCCCAGGTGATCACCGCCGCGTAGACGGGCAGCGCGTACGGCACCAGGAACAGGGTGCGCAGGAAGCCGCGGCCGGTGAACGTCTCCTGCATGAAGACGGCCGCCGCCGTGCCGAGGAGCCAGCACAGGCCGACCGACATGAGCGTGAAGACGCAGGTGACCCAGAAGGAGTGGAGCAGGGCCTTTCCGACGGGCTCGTTGAAGTCGACGGCCACGTCGAAGTTGGCGAGGCCGGCCCAGGGAGCCGTGCCCCAGTCGTGCAGGAAGTTCTGGGTCAGCTGCTTGAAGGCCATGACGAAGCCCATGGCGATCGGCAGCAGGTGGACGAGGATCTCGAGCAGCAGCGCCGGGAGCAGCAGCAGGTACGGAAGCCCCAAGCGGCGGATGCGCCCGGGGCGGCGCGGCTTGCGCGTCGCCCCGGGGGTGTCCTCACGCACCGCCGGATCCCCCTTCGGGGAGTTCACGATGGTGGTCATGGGCACGTCGCTCACTGACTGGCCATCTGCTGCTGAGCCTTGGTCAGCTCGGCCTTGACGTCCGCCGTGGAGAGCTTCTTGCCGTTCGCGGCCTGGGCGAAGAGGTTCTTGACGGCCGTGCCGACCGAGGTCTCGAACTGGGACTCGTTCGACACCTGGGGCAGCGCGGTGGCGCTGGTCGCGAGGGTGTCACGCAGCACCTTGAGCTCCGGCCTGTCGAACGCCGGGTCGCTCTGGGCGGCCTTGACCGGGGGGATGGAGCCGTAGGTCTTGCAGAGCAGTTTCTGCTCGGCGTCGCTGGTCATGAACTTCACGAACTTCAGCGAGCCGTCGATGTTCTTGGTGTTCTTGAAGACGGCGAGGTTGATGCCCGCCACCATCGAGTTGGTGGCCTTGCCCGGGCCGGGCTGACCCGACTGCACCGGCACCGGGGCGACGCCCCACTCGTCGTCCTTCATGCCCTGCGACTTGAACGTGGTGGCCGCGGCCTGCCACAGCACCATGGCGGTCTTGCCCTTGGAGAAGTCGCTGAGGGACTGGTTCTTCGCGTACTCGGCGTTGCCCGGCGCGATGATCTTGTCCGTGGCCATCATGTCGACGTACTGCTTGACGGCCGCGACCGCGGCGTCGTTGGTGAAGTCGGCCTTGCCGTCCGCGGTGAAGAAGTCGCCGCCGTGCTGCTTGGCGAGGACGAACACCTGGTGGATGTTGTTGGAGAGGTTGGAGCCCTCGGCGCCGAGTCCCCACTTGCCGCCCTTGGATATCTTCGCGCCGTCGGCGGTGAGTTCGTCCCAGGTCTTCGGCGGCTCGGTGATGCCGGCTTCCTGGAACATCGCCTTGTTGTAGTAGAGCGCGTAGGCCATCGAGTACAGCGGTACGGCGGCCGGGTCCTTGCCCGGCGCGCCCGTCGAGCCGAGCGCCGATTCGACGAAGCGGTCCCTGCCGCCGACCTTGTCGAAGTTCTTCTGGTCCCACGGGAGGAGGGCGCCGGTCGCCTGGAGCGAGGACGACCAGGTGTTGCCGATGTTGAGGACGTCGGGACCCTCACCCGAGGTGGTCGCGGTGAGGATGCGGGTGAGCAGGTCCGACCAGGGGACGACCTCCAGCTTGACCTTGATGCCGGTCTGCTTCTCGAACTTGGCGAGTTCGGGCTGGAGGATCTTCTTGTCGGCCTCGATGTTCGGCCCCTGGTTGGACGCCCAGTACGTCAGGGTCTTGGGCGACTCGTTCGACCCCTCGTCGGCTGAACCCCCGCCGCAGGCGGTCGCCGCGGCCAGCAGGGAGACGACGACCGCGCTGCTGGCGACTGCTCGAATTCTTCGCATGGCTCCAGGTGTCCCTTCCTCAGGAGCGTCCAAGCCGGGGCGCGGGTCTGCAGGCCGAGACGCTCGGCGTTCAGTTCCTGAAGTCACCCACGACTTAATTTAGGCTGTGAGTTAAACCGCGCGGAAAGGTCGCGTCAAGGGTTTGTGCAGGGGTACGTTGCGTCTGTCGCAGGTCGGAGAGGAGCCCAGATGGATCGGCGGAGCAGACGCACGGTGAGTGACCTGCGGAGAGCCAACCGAGCAGTGATACTGCAACAGTTGTATTTCGACGGCCCTACAAGCCGCCAGGCGCTCGGCCCTCTCACGGGTCTGAGTTCAGGATCCGTCAGCAACGTCGTGGCCGAACTCGCCGCCGACGGGCTGGTGGAGGAGGCCGGCAGCCTGGATTCCGACGGCGGCCGGCCGCGCATCCTACTCCGTGTCAGCCCGCGCAGCGGCAACCTGATCGGCATCGACGTCGGCGAGACCCGCGTCCGCGTGGAGGTCTTCGACGTGACCCTCACCGAACTCGCCCGCGCCGACATACCGTTGACGGGCGACGGGTACGACGTCGCCGTCATCGTGGAACACATCCGCAGCGGCATCGAGCGGGTACTCGCCGAGGCCGGCGTGCCGGCGGACGACCTTCTCGGGATCGGGATAGGCGTTCCCGGCGTCGTCGAACGGGTCCCCGGGTCCGGGGCCGTGGTCCACTGCCAGACCATCGGCTGGGACGCGGTCCCCCTGGAGTCGCTGCTGCGATCGTCCTCCCAACTCCCGCCCGGCGTGCCGTACTTCATCGACAACGGCGCCAAGACGCTCGGGCAGGCGGAGATGTGGTTCGGCGCCGGGCGCGGAGCGCGCAGCGCCGCGATCGTCCTCTTCGGCACCGGGGTCGGCGCCTGCCTCTTCGCGGACGGCAAGGGGCGGGCGCTGGAGTGGGGCCACCTGACGGTGCAGGCCGGCGGGCGGACGTGCCGCTGCGGCGCGCCGGGCTGCCTGGAGGCGTACGCGGGGGCCGAGTCCGTACTGGAGCGGTGGCGCGAGGCCGGTGGACGGCCGCCCCGGCACGCCGACGAGGAGACCCGGCTGGCGACGCTGCTCGCCGCCGCCTGCCCGACGGACGGGACCGATCCCGACCCGGTGGCCTACGAGGTCATGGCGAAGACGGCCGAATACCTGGGCGCCGGGCTGTCCGACCTGATCAACCTCTTCCAGCCGGAGCGCATCCTGATCGGCGGCTGGGCCGGGCTCCAGTTCGGCTCCCGTTTCCTCGACGACGTCCGGAGGCACACGACGAAGTACGCCCTGTCCTACCCGGCCGGCAAGGCCACCATCGAGCTGGGCAAGCTGGGCCCCGACGCGGTCACCGTCGGTGCGGCGACCCTTCCCCTGGAGGACTTCTTCGCCCGCGGCGGCCGCCGCGACACCCCGGCCCAGGAACCGACACCGCCCGCCTGGCGCACGGCACTTGAGGGCCGCGTCCTCGGGTGAGCCGGGTCCGCTTCGTCACACGACGGCCGACCGGCGCGCGAGGTCTTCCAGCAGCGCCACCGCCTCTTCCGCCCGCTCGTGCGGGACGAAGAGGTGGTCGTGGTGGAAGCCCGCCACGACGTTGCAGCTCAGGCCCGCGGCGGCGAGCTCCTGAGCGACGGCCGCGGTCAGGCCCACCGCCTCCAGCGCCGAGTGGACGCGCAGGGTGATCCACCCCGCCACGTAGTCGTGGGCGAGACCTGCCGCGTCGGCCTGCTCCAGGGGGACCACCAGCGTCAGGGCCTCCCGCTCGGCGACGGTCACCGCGGGGGTGACGCCGGGCGGAACCGCGCCGTCGACGGTGGTGAAGACGTAGCGCCCCGGGTTCAGCTCCGGCCGCATACCGCTCAACAGCGCCCGCAGATCTCTCTCTCCACTCATGATCACCAGAGTAGGCGGCGCGCACGACCGCGCAGCTCGCACGCCGCGATCCACCTCATCGAGGGCACGACCGACGGCCAGGCACTTCAAGGACACCCGCATCGACGGAGCGGGCAATTGCGCCCTGTAGATCCAGGCACCGGGCACCGCCACCTTCGAGAACGGGACGGCCACACCACATCGCCCAGAGCAACCCGTGCCGCGCAGCTCTCCGAACCGCAGGCGCACACAGGTCGGTGACGCAGGACGCCCAGGACCGGCCCCACCGAGGTGACGTCAGGCCGCCGGTGGGGTCGGCAGGGGCCGGTTGGGCGCCATGGCCCAGCGCACCAACGAAGTGACGCCGCGGCCGAGCGGACGGACGGCCACGGTGTCGACCAACGGCAGCCGCGGCAGGCGCAGTTCCGCCGCGGCCCAACTGGGCAGCAGGGAAACGGCGTTCGCGGCGAGGACCCCGTACGGGAGCCGGGCGACCAGCGGCACCGGCGGGTTGAGGAGGAGGAAACGAGCGGCGCCGCGTGCCTCCGGCGTCGCACGCAGCTCACGCCGGTACGCCGTCAGCCGCGCGGCGAGCTCCTCCCGGTTCGTGGGCGGGTCCACGACGCCGAGCGCGGTGGCCACGCGCGCCGCGTCGGCGACGTATCCGTCGTACTCGTCGCCGGTCAGCGGGTGGGCGCCGTACCGCTGATGAGCGCGCAGGAAGCTGTCGACCTCCGCGATGTGGACCCAGCCGAGCAGATGCGGGTCCCCCGCGTGGTAGACCTCGCCGTCAGCGGTCACCCCGCGCACCCGGGCGTGGACAGCCCGCACCCGGTCGCAGGCCTCTTGGGCGCCTTCGGCAGGGCCGTATGTCGTCATGGCCAGGAAGGTGCTCGTGCGCTGGAGTCTGCCCCAGGGATCACCCCGGAAGCCGGAGTGGGCGGACACCGCGGCCATGGCGAGGGGGTGGAGCGACTGGAGCAGCAGAGCCGAGATCCCGCCGATGAACATGGACGCGTCCCCGTGCACCGTGCGGATGGGGCGGTCCGGGCCGAACCAGCGGGGTCCTGGGGTCTGATGGATACGAACGCGGTTCTTCGGCCCCTCGGGGCCCGCCACGCGGGCGAAGAGGTTCTTTCCCAGCCGCTCCTGCACCCCGCGGCCGTCCGGTCCGGTCAGTCTCATGGTGACGTGACGTCCCTTCGGATACGCGTATCCAGCCTACTTTGTCCGGTCGCGGCAGGTCGCGTGTGTCCGTCCCGGCCACCCGGGGAGACGGCGCGACGGTGGTGCGGCAAGGATGGGGTCATGATGCAGCATTCCGGCGGCCAGGAGGAACGGCCTTGAGCGCGACGATCCGCACCGCGTCCTATCCCACCGGCACAGAGCACAAGTCCCTCGACATCCACAACTCGCCCCGGACCGACGGCCCTTGCGTCCTTCTGTGGCACGGGATCGGGAGCGACGAGCGCGATGTGATGGCCCCGCTGGCCCAGGACATCGCCGCACTGGGCCTCACCGTCCTCGTCCCCGACTGGCGTTCGGACACCCCCGACGAGGGCCGCGCGCATCTCACCGATTCGCTGCGCTTCGCCCGCGACTTCGCCGGCGACTCCCGTGAACTGGTCGTCGCCGGGTGGTCGGCGGGTGCGGGCGCCGCACTGGGGGTGGCCCTTGCTCCGGAGCTCTTCGGCGGCCGGCCGCCCGCCGCGGTCGTCGGGATCGCGGGACGCTACGAGCGCCCGGCGCGCACCACGGGCGCGGTGCCGCTCCAGGCGCTCTCGCGCGCGACGGCCCAGGTACCCGTACACCTCGTGCACGGCACGGAGGACGCCTCCGCCCCCGTCGAGTCCTCGCGGGAACTGCACGCAGCGCTGCGCGCGCAGGGCTGGGACTGCGCACTGGGCGAACAGGCCACTGATCACGCCGGGGTGCTCGGCTGCGTGTACGACCCGGCTGCGGACCGCTGCGTCGCCGGTGCCTCCGTCCGCGCCTTCGGCCTGGCGACGGCCCGGGCAGTGGCAGCCGTCGCCCGGTCGGTGTAGCCCGGGGGCTTTGGCGGCCTTCACACACCACTCCCCGATGCGGGCACACAGGGACACCGTCACTGGTCGCGGCGCAGCAGGTCCTCGTACGTCTCCCTGCGGACCACCGCGCGGGCCTCGCCGTCGTGGCAGAAGACGACGGGGGGACGGCGGGCACCGTTGTAGTTGTTGGAGATCGAGTAGCAGTACGCGCCGGTGACCGGCACCGCGATCAGGTCGCCGACGGCCGGGGCCCGCAGCGGTACGTCACGGATGAGCGTGTCGCCCGACTCGCAGTGACGGCCGACCAGGTCACAGGGCTCGCCACCGCCGACGCGGGAGGTGACGGTCGCCTCGAAGCGCTGGCCGTACAGCATCGGTTCGAGGTTGTCGCCCATGCCGCCGTCGACGGCGACGAGAGGGCGGGGACGGCCCCGCTTGACGGTGACCGCGCGGTAGAGGGTGAGCGCCGACTCGGCGACCAGGGACCGCCCCGGCTCGATGATCAGCCGGGCGTTCGCGGGGAGGTGGGCGCGGGCGGCGTCGGTCAGGGTCCGTACGTACGCGTCGACGGTCGGTGCCTGATCCGCGTACGTGTAGCGGACACCCAGGCCGCCGCCCAGGTCGTACACGGCGTGCTCGCCCAGCTCGCCGAGGGCGGCGACGGCCTCGACGGCGCGGGCGAACGGGGCGGTGTCGAGGAGCTGCGAGCCGACGTGGACGTGCACGCCGTCGAGGCGCAGCCGGTCACTGGCGCGCAGCCGGGCAGCGGCCCGCACGGCGTCGGGCACGGAGAGCCCGAACTTGGAACCGGCATGGCCGGTGGCCATCGCCTCGTGGGTGTCGGCCTCGACGTCGGGGATGACACGGATCAGCACGCGCTGCTCGTCCGTGACGATCTTCTCCAGCCGGTCGATGTCGTCGAAGTTGTCCACGACGATCGTGCCGGCTCCGGCGCCGACCGCCATGGCGAGTTCCTCGTCGGTCTTGGCGTTGCCGTGGACGACGAGCCGGGCCGGGTCGGCGCCCGCGGCGAGTGCGGCCACGAGTTCCCCGCCGCCCGCGACGTCCACGCCGAGCCCCTCCTCGACCATCACCCGGACGACGGCGGTACACGGGAAGGACTTCGAAGCGAAGACGACTTGTCCGTTCGGCCAATGGCGGCTCAGGGCGTCCACGTACTCGCGCGCGCGGGCCCTGAGGGCACCCTCGTCGACGATGACGGCCGGGGTGCCGAAGCGCTCTGCGAGGTCGTCGAGGCGGCATCCACCGACGACGATCTCGCCGTCCGGGGCGAGATGTGTCCCGTTCGGGAAGAGTCCGACGATATCTGAGGTGGCGGTCGTGGCGCTCATGGGCGATGGCTCCTGTCCCTGGTCGATGGGCCTATCCTGACGGCTTCCCCCGTCGCCTTCACCGGCGTCCCGCCCCAGGAATCGAGGCCACCATTGTCTGATCGGACAATCCCCGACGGCCGCGCCGCCGGCTCCTTGCGCCTCCTGGTCGGCTCCACCGGCCCCCTCCGCGTACTCGCAGCGCCCGACGGCCTCGACGTCCCCGTGCGGGGCACGGTCATCCACGACCCGGGCGACCCGCTGCCCGCGGCCCCGTCGGCACTGCTGCTGCTCGTCGGGGCCGACGTGGCCGATCCGCGTACGGGCACCGTGCTGCGCCGCGCGGCGGCGGAGGGGTACGCGGGGGTGGTCGTCAAGTGCCGTGGCCAGGAGGCGGACCGGCTGACGGCCGAGGCCGAGCGGTGCTCCCTGGCCGTGCTCGCGGCCGGCGACGCGGTGCCGTGGCGGTACGTGGATGCGGAGATCGGCTGCGCGCTCGCGGCGTACGGGGTGGGTGACCTGTCCCCCTCGGCCCCCGCCGGAACCGAGGAGCTGTTCTCGCTGGCCGACGCCGTGGCGGCCGTCGTGGGCGGCTCGGTCGCGGTCGAGGACCTGGACCAGCATGTCGTCGCCTACTCGAACGTCCCCGGCCAGCGCATCGACAGCCTGCGCGAGCGCGGCATCCTGGAGCGGCGGGTTCCCGACGACCCCGGCCAGCGGCAGCAGTACCGCGACGTGCTGGCGGCCGACGGCGTGGTCCGGTTCCCCCGGGCCCGCGACGAGCTGGCGCGTGCGGCGGTCGCCGTGCGCGCGGGGACGCTGCCGTTGGGGACGCTGTGGGCGATCGAGCCGGAGGGCGGCCTGTCGGAGCGGGCCGAGTCGGCGCTGCGGGACGCGGCGCGGCTGGCGGCCCCGCACCTGCTGCGCGCGCTGAACGCGACCGAGGCCGAGCAGCGCATCCGCCGGGACACGCTGCGCGCCGTCTTGGAGGGGTACGGGCCACCGGCCGACGAGGCCGCGTCGCGGCTAGGGCTCGGCCAGGGGGAGCGGGTGTGCCTGGCCGCGTTCGCCCCGGACGAGGGCAGCGCCCTCATCGCCCACCTCGAGTCCTCCCTGGTCCGGTACTGCGCGGCGCACCTCCCGTCGGCGACGGTGACGGCATCGGCACGTGCGGTGTACGTGCTGCTGGCCTCGCTCTCGCCCGCCGCCGCGAGGAGGTTCGCGGACGGTGCGCTGGGAACCGTGCGGGCCGCCCTCGGCACGCCGGTACGGGCCGTGGTGACGCGGGCGTACCCGGATCTGCTGCGGGCCGGTGCGCTGCGGCGCGAGGCGGACGACATCCTCCGGGCCACCGACGGCGGCGGGGCCGGCGCGCCCACGGCGGCCGCGGAGGACGTACGCCAGGTCGTCCTGCTCAACCGGCTTGCCGACGAGCTGCGCCGGGAGCCGTGGCTGCGGCTGCCCGGGGTCGCCGCGCTGCTGGCGCACGACGCGGAGCAGGGCACCGACTACGCGGCGACGGTCACGGCCTGGCTGGACGCGACCGGAGACGTCGCGAACGCCGCGGCCGGCCTGCGGGTGCATCCCAACACCCTGCGCTACCGGCTGCGGCGCGTACGCGAACTCTTCGGCCTGGACCTCGACGACCGCGACGTGCGGCTTGCCGCATGGCTCGAACTCAGGCTTGCGCAGCGGAGGTTGTGACGCCCGGCCTCCGCCTCGGGCCTGCCCAGAGGAAGTTGTGACGCCGGCCTGCCTCTCAGGCTTGCCCAGCGATGGCCGAGACGTCGGCCCCTGGCTCAGGCTTGCGCAGCCGTGGTCGAGACGTCGGTCGCCGCGTGATCGGGCACGGCGGCCCGCTCGCGCAGGCAGGAGTGGCGACGGCCGAACATCAGGTAGAGCACCGCCGCGAGCACCAGCCACCCACCGAAGAGCGCCCACGTGATACCCGGGAGCAGCCACGCGAGGTAGAGGCAGGACGCCGCGGACACGATCGGCACGACCGGGTACAGGGGCACCTTGTACGGCCGCGGCGCGTCGGGCGCGATGCGGCGCAGGACGACCACGGCCGCCGCCACGGCCACGAACGCGACCAGGGTTCCCATGCTGGTCAGGTCGGCCAGGTACTGGAGCGGCACGAACGCGGCCAGCGCTCCGACGCCGGCGCCCACGATCCAGGTGTTGCCCACCGGCGTGTGCCGCTTGCGGTCGACACGGCGGAAGATCTCGGGAACGAGCCCGTCGCGGGCCATCGAGAAGAGGATGCGCGTCTGCCCGTACAGGGTCACCAGCACCACGCTGAAGATCGACACCACGGCACCGGCCGACAGCAGCACGACGGGCCAGCCCGCGCCCGTGACGTCGCGCAGGATCTCGGCGAGAACCGCCTCGCCCGCGTCGGCCTGCGCACCGAACCGGCCGGTGGGCTGGGCGCCGACCGCGGCCAGGGACACCAGGATGTACAGCACCGTGACCGCGCCGAGCGTCAGGAGCAGCGCGAGCGGGATGGTGCGCCGCGGATTGCGGACCTCCTCGCTCGCCGTGGCGACGGTGTCGAAGCCGACGTAGGAGAAGAAGACGGCGGAGGCCGCAACCCCGATGCCGGACGCTCCGTGCGGCGCGAAGTCGGCGAAGTGACCGGCCTGGAAGGCGGTGAACGCCACCGCGACGAACAGCACGAGGACGCTCAGCTTGACGCACACCATCACGGCGTTGAGGCGTGCGGACTCGCGCGTGCCGCGCGCCAGCAGCAGGGAACACAGGAGCACCACGACGAGCGCCGGGACGTTCACGACTCCCCCGGCCCCCGGCGGCTGGCTGATCGCGTCCGGCAGCGTGAACCCGAAGAGCGCGTCGGTGAGTTCATTGAGGTACTGCCCCCAGCTCACGGCCACGGTGGACACCGCGACGCCGTACTCGAGGATGAGACACCAGGCGACCAGATACGCCGCCCCCTCGCCGAGGGAGGCGTAGGTGTACGAGTACGTACTGCCCGCCACCGGGATCGCGCCGGCCAGTTCGACGTAACAGAGCGCCGCCAGTCCGGCGACCACCGCCGCGACGACGAAGGAGAGCACCACGCCCGGTCCCGCCTTGGGGACCGCGGTGCCGAGCACGAAGAAGATACCGGTGCCCACCACGGAGCTGATCCCCAGCAGGGTCAGCTGCGTCAGCCCCATACTGCGCCGCAGACCGGCCGGCCCCGAGGCCTCGCCCTCCGCCTCGCCGATCATGCTCTCCAGCGGCTTGCGGCGGCACAGTTGACGGGCCGTCACGCGCATGCGTCCTCCTGGGTGTCCCACGCCCCGCGGTGGATCGCGAGGGGCTGCGGGGGATGCTGCGGCACCCGGAGCGCCGGCTCAACGTCGGATCGGTACAAGAGCGGCAGGACGCTTTGGCCGATGCGACAGGTGGGCGAGCTTCGCGCCGTATCGCCGGGGCGCCGGTGGCCACGCAGGCGAAAGCGCGGGTGAAGGCGCAGGTGAGAGGGCAAGTGAAGACGCCTTCTCCGATTGGCAGTTGATGTCCCCCTTTGTGCGGTGATTACGGCGTTCGGGTGCTGTGTCGGTCAGGACGCAACCAACCTGCGGCCCGGCAGCCTCCTGACCGACACAGACCGACACAGTCCGACCGTCGTGAGGAAGTGCCATGAACTCTCCTGCCACCGTCCTGCCGACCCCCGACCTGGACGCGGGCGACGACTTCCTGCTCCCGCTGCCCGACCCGGCGCAGCGCCTGGACCTGACACCACCGGCCCCCACGTGCCTGACCTCCCGTGACCGGCACCGTCTCAGCCTGAACGCCACGCTCACCACCGCCGGGATCCCGCCCCACCCCGACGACATGGAGGCCATCGACGCGCTCAGCGCCCTCGACGACACCGTCGCGCTCGCCGTCCAGAGGTGGCTCATGTCCCGCCCCGCCGCCCTGCTCGGGTGACGTGACGCACCGGCCCCGCCCCCGCCGCGGACGCCTTACAGCGGCTGGTCCATCCGCACCTGCATCGGCCGCATCCCGATGGCCTCGTAGAACGGCCGTGCCGCGGCGTTGAACTCCCATACGCTCGCGACCAGGCGTCGGCATCCGGCTCGGCGACCCACTTCACGGACGGCTTCCACCAGCGCCGCGCCGACCCCGGTCCGAGCGGCGGCGGGGTCAACGGCCAGATGCTCCATGGAGACCACCGCGGCGGGCAGGGTCATCACGGATGCCTCCCGTCTCTCGACGCGGCAGAACGTGTAACCCACCACTTCACCCTCGCCCGACTCGGCGACCAGGAGGGTCGCGGCCTCGTCCCTCGACCAGCCCCGGAAGCGCTCCGCCATCGCTGCCTGCGACGGCTCGCTGACGAACAGGTCCGGCCGGTGCCGCGCGTGCAGCCTCTGGACCATGCCGCTGAGACGGACCATGGCGTCGATGTCACCGGGGCAAGCCTCGCGGATCCTCGTCATCGCTCCATGGTCCTGACAACTTCCGTCGGCCACCAGCCGGATTCCGGCCCGGCGCGGCTCCCTCCTCGCGGGGAAACCGCCGGTCGCGCCCTGCGCCGACAGCGCACCGCGACGGCGGGGCCATGGGGACATCTGATGCAGGGTCAGCTGCCCCGGGGGTCGTCCACCGCGACGCCGGACGGCCGGCGCTCACTGAACGCCACATGCCTCTGCAGACTCACGTGCCTCTGTTCGGTACGTCGCAACGCCCCCGCTCCGGGTGAGCGGGGGCGTTGCGGCGTCGACGCGTCAGCGCCTCAGGCTCGACTCGGCCACGCGGGCGGCGATGGCGTTCACCTCGTCCTGGGGCAGCCCCGCCTCGCACACGATGGTCATCACACGGCCGTCGTCCAGCGTGGCCCGCCGCACCCCGACACCCAACGGCACGGACGGTTCCCGCCGCGTCTCCACTTCAAGTTCCTGCTCGGGCATGCGCGCTCCAACCCTCGACGAGAGGCCACGGTAAGCACAGCCGGGAACACGGGTCACGCCAGCCACACAGGCGCATCACACAAACGAGCCCACACGTTCCACGCGGACGGAGCACCGCGAGCGCCGACCGTCAGGACGCCCGGCGCACACCCGCGAAGACGGTGGTGGCCGAGAGCACGAACGCGTCGGGGCGTCGCAGGATGCCCTCCGGCGCCGCGTCGTCGAGCAGGACGTCGAGCGTCTTGCGGTCGTCGGCGTCCAGGGACTCGCTCATCACGTCGCGCAGCCGGGTCAGTTGGTTGCGCAAGAACGTGCGGGCCGTCTCCCCCAGGGGCGCCGGCAGGTCGAGCAGGTACGTGAAGCTGCCGACGTCCGTGAGCCCTGCCCGGGCGAGCATCGCGGGCCAGTCCTCGACCGTGCTGATACTGCCCGGCAGCTCGGAGCGCATCCGCTCGAACCAGTACTCCTGCAGGGCGTCGAGCCGCGCCTGGAAGCCCGGCGTGCCGATACCGATGTCGCGGGGGAGGCAGCGCATCGGCAGTCCGCCCTCGGCGACCGCGAGCATGCCGCCGGGCCGCAGCGCGCCGGTGAGCGCGTCCAGGACCGCCTGCTGATCACCGATGTGGTGCACGGCCTTGCTGCTCCAGACCAGATCGGCCTCGCCGAGAGCGCCGCCCGCGTGGCCTTCGCCGCCCTCCAGATCGCCGGGCAGCTCCGCGTGGCGGATCCTCACCCTGTCGCCGAGGCCGAGCCGCTCGGCTCGTGCCAGGGCGCGGTCGAGGAGTGCGGGGGCGCCGTCCACCGCGACGACTTCGGCGTCGGGGAAGGCCTCGGCGAGCGCACAGGTCATCACGCCCGGGCCGCTGCCGATGTCGAGAATGCGGTGGACCTGCTTGTCCGGGCCGAGCTGTTCAGCGAGCCGGGCCGCCGTCTGCCGCAGGACCGGGAGGTGCAGATCGCCGCTGTTCTCCAGTGTGTCGGACATGGCCTCCCAGTCGATCTCGGTGCTGTCGGGACCGTGGTCATGCCCGTGACCGTGACCACGTCCGTTCCCGTGTCCGTGGCTCTGCGCGGAATTGCTGTGTGTGCTCATGGCCAGGAGCGTGCACCCGTCGCGCGTGAACGGCAATCTGTGTTGCCATTTCCGGGACAGCTGGGCGAGATGCCCACAGGGACGATGTAGGACGTGGAGGACACGGACGACATGGAGGACACAGACGGCATGGGCGGCAGGGACGACGCGGTCGCACCAGGGCCCTATCAGGCGGTCCTCGACGAGGTGGCCCCGCGGCTGAGACGGCTGCGCGACCGGCGCGGTCTCACCCTGGCGGCGCTCTCGGAGGTCACCGGCATCTCCAAGAGCACCCTTTCCCGTCTCGAGTCCGGGCAGCGCCGCCCGAGCCTCGAGCTGCTGCTGCCGCTGGCCGGCGCGTACGGTGTGCCGCTGGACGAGCTGGTCGGCGCTCCCGAGGTGGGAGATCCCCGGGTCCGGCTGACGCCACGCCCGATGCCGAGCGGCGGCACGTTCGTCCCCCTGACGCGGTCGCCCGGCCCTCTTCAGGCGTACAAGATGGTCATCGCCGACCGGGGCTGCGAGCCGGATCTCCGTACACACGAGGGCTACGAGTGGCTGTATGTGCTGGACGGCCGGCTGCGGCTGGTGCTCGCCGAGCACGATCTGGTTCTCGGCCCCGGTGAGGCCGCCGAGTTCGACACCCGGGTGCCGCACTGGTTCACCAGCGCGGACGGCCGGCCCGTCGAACTTCTCAGCCTGTTCGGGCGCCAGGGGGAACGGATGCACGTCCGTGCCAAGCCCCACCGGTGAGCCGCCTCCCCCGGGCGGGCCCGGCGCCCGGCACGGCTAAGGTTCCGATGTGTCGTCGTACAGCATTGGCCAGGCCGCGCGCCTGCTCGGGGTGAGTGGGGAGACCGTGCGTCGGTGGGCCGACAGCGGCCGGCTGACCATGGGGCGGGACGGGACGGGGAACCGTGTGATCGACGGTGCCGGCCTCGCGCGGTTCGCCAAGAGCCGGGCCGCCGAAGCCGATCGGGGCGTGGCCGAGGCGCCGCGCACGTCGGTGCGCAACTCGTTCACCGGGATCGTGACGGCGCTCAAGGCCGACGACGTCGTGGCGCAGGTGGAGATCCAGGCCGGCCCGCACCGGATGGTGTCGATGGTGACGCGTGAGGCCGTCGAGGAGTTGGGCCTCGCCGTCGGGGTCACCGTCACCGCTCGCGTGAAGTCGACGAGCGTGCACGTCGACCGGTCGTGACCGGAGTCTCACGGCTCAGCAGCGCGGCCCGGAGGTCGGCGCGGTCGTAGAGCCGGGAGAGATCACGGCCGGTGAAGTGCTCGATGCGCTGGATGCGGTAGTGGACGGTGTTGACGTGCAGGTGGAGGGCCTCCGCCGTACGCGCCCATGAGCCGTCGCAGGCGAGGAATGTCTCCAGGGTCTGCAGCAGCGCGGACGCGGACGCGTTGGTCTCGTCGAGCAAGGGACCCAGCACGGTGCGGCTGAACGCGGCGCGCACCTCGGCGGGTACGCCGGTGAGCAGCGTTTCCAGGCCGGTGAGCGAGGCCGCGTCGGTCAGCCGCGAGGTGCCGGGCGTGGTGGCGCGGGCCGAGGTCAGGGCGTAACGGGCCTCGGACAGCGCGCCGTTCAGGTTCCGGGGTGCGGCGGCCGGGAGGGCGATGCCCGCGTACAGCGGGTCGGACGGCTCGCCGGCCGTGAGCAACGGCCATACGTCGGCCAGCGCTTCGCTCACGGCCTCCGCCCCGGCGATGACGGCGAACGCCGTGCCGTCGGGGAGCCGGCCCGCGGCGGCGCCGGTGTGCGGGACATGAGCGGCCGCCTCGGTCAGCGCGCCCTGCGCCGCGTCCTCGCGCCCCGAGCCGACTTCGGCGACGACCACGCGGTACGGGCCCACGTCCGGGAGCCCGCAGCCGCGCAGCGCGGCTTCGAGGACGGCCTTGTCGGTGTCGGGCGCGGTGAGCAGTGTGCCGAGTTCGCGCACCGCGCGGTCCCTGTCGGCCCGGCGGCGGGCCCGGATTTCCTGGCATCGGCCGAGGACCTCCGCGATCTCGTGCAGCATGCGCGGCGGGGCGTCGTCGGCGTCGGGCACGTGCAGATGCCAGCGCTCGTAGGGCGAGACCGTGTGGGTGTCGGCGTGGACGGGCACGGTGACGGACGTCCGGCCGAGCGGCGGAGCGGCCTTGGTTCCCGAGGAGTTGTGGCTGTGCCCGTGTGCGGGGGTCGTGCCTGGCGCGATCAGGGCGGCGGCGTCCCGCGTCGGGAGATCGGCCGAGGCGGCGGTGGCGGCCACGGTGCGTCCCGTCGGTGTGAGGACGTAGGCGACCGGCCGGTCGAGGTGGGCGAAGGCGGCGTCGACGATCGCGGCCGGGTCCGCCTCCTGCGCCAGGAGGCGGCTCAGCGTGGTGCGCACGTTCTCGGGCAGGGCGTGGTGGCGGCTGAGTTCGCCCCACTGCTGGAGGTACACCGTGTCCGTGATGGCGCGGAACATGATGTGCGCCGGGACCGCCGCGACGGGGAGTCCGTGGCGGCGGCACGCTTCGACGAGGTCGTCCGGGACGGCGCCGTGGGTCTCCTCCCCCGCGAGGAGCACGGCGGCCCCGGCCGTGCGCAGCGCGGAGACGAACCGGTCCGCCTTGGCCCGCCCGCTGCGCTGTGTCCACCACACCAGGCCGCTGAGCACGACCTCGGCCGGCCGCACGAAGCGTGCCGGGTCCTCCAGGTCGGTGACGGTCACGCCGCTGATCTCCTGCCGCAGGTGCGGTTCGTCGGCCCAGAGCAGGCGCAGGCCGAGTGACTCGTCCCTCAGGAGATGTTCGATGTGCATGTGCTCTGACTCCCTGTGTACCCGGGGACGCAGGAAAGCGGCACCCCGTTTCTCACATTCGCCAGGCGAGTGCGAGTCATCGCATCGTAAATGCCAGAGCGCGCGAGCGATATGGGTCTTGGTTGAACATCCAAGGACCCGCCCCTGGGAGGTGGAGATTCCGTGCTGCGAACCAGCCGTCCGGACACCGGTACGTGCGGCCCGTCCGCCCCCGGCGGCACGATCCGGAAGCGGCGTGTCCGCGTCCACTCGTAAAGAACGACCCTCAAACGACCCCCGGCATGTAGTGAAAACCGGCCGGTAGATCGTCACCGTAGAGACAGGTCCTCCTCCGAGGTGCGGCGACGCGCTCAGGAGCGGGACCGTCCGCCTGTTCCGGCAGCGGTCACACCGTGTGGCCGTCACACATGCCGGTCCGACCACAGGAGCGAAGTGAGGCGATACGTGATCCAGGTGCGCGCCGTCGACGCGAAGGTCCGCGCCGAGCGCACAGGCGCGCCCCCGCCCGCTCCCGCCCGGTCGCTCCTGTCACGGAGGCCCGCCGGATGAAGTGTCGGCGGCGGACGTCCGCGATCCGCCACCCATCAGCGAACGCGCGATTCACCCACTGACCGAAGGGTCCTCTCAGGGCTTCGCTGCCTGGGGCGGCGGGCCGGACCGCGATCGACCGCGCGCGAACACCACGTCTTCCTGTTCCTCGTTTTCGTATGTCCACCAGACGGCCGGCCCGGCCACGAGCCCGTCGGGGCGGGACCGGGATCCAAGCGGCCTGCGTGTAAGGAAGGGTTACAGATGGACGGCTACTTCATGACGGAGCGTCACGAGATACTGCGGGCCGAGGTCCGCGCCTTCGCCGAGGCGAAGGTGGCTCCCCGGACAGCGGACATGGAGGCATCGCGGGCCGTCGAGCACGAACTGTCCCGGCTCATCGCCAAGGAGGGCTGGCTCGGTGTCACCATCGACCAGGGCTACGGCGGCATGGGCATGGGCCATCTGGCGAAGACGATCATCATCGAGGAACTCTCGCGCGTCAGCGGCGCGATGGGCGCCATGGTGCAGGCATCGCAGCTCGGCGTCGCCAAGATCATCCACTTCGGCGACGAACGGCAGAAGCTGAAATGGTTGCCGGCCGTCGCGGCCGGCGACTGCCTGCCCACGATCGCGGTGACCGAGCCCCAGTCCGGCGGACATGTTCTCGGCATGGAGTCGACGGCGCGGCGCGAGGGTGACGAGTACGTGCTCAACGGACGCAAGGTCTTCGTCGGCAACAGCCACGTGGGCGACCTGCACGGAGTGGTGGTGCGCACCGGCGAGGGATCCACCGGTCTGTCCGCGTTCCTCGTGGAGTCCGACCGTCCCGGATTCTCGCTGGCCCCGCACCGGCCCGCGATGGGCCTGCACGGATTCAGCTTCGGCGAGATCCGCTACGACGAGTGCCGTGTCCCCGCCGAGAACCTGCTGGGCCACGAGGGCCAGGGCCTCGACGTGGCGTACTCCTCCAGCGTGCTCTACGGCCGACCGAACCTGACCGCCGTGTCGCTCGGCATCCATCAGGCGCTCCTGGAGGAGACGACCCGCTACACGTCGGAGCAGTTGCGCTACGGCAAGCCGCTCAGCGCGCTGCCCACGATCCGCCAGAAGCTGGGCGAGATGCAGTCACGCCTGATGACCGCCCGCCTGGCCGCTTATCACGCCGTGCACCTGCTGGACTCGGGGATCGCCTGCGACGCGGAGCTGATGAACGCCAAGTACCTCAACGTGGAGTCCGCCATCGACTCGGCGCGGGCCGCCATGGAGATCCACGCCGCGTGCGGCCTGTTCCCCGACCGGCCCGTCGAGCGCTTCGCCCGGGACGCCTCGCACATCTACGCCCCGGCCGGCACGTCCGACATCCAGCTGTACCGGCTGGCCGAGGTCGCGCTCGGCACGTCCCTCAGCGACTGGTCGAGCCGGCTCGCCGCTCCGCGCGTTCCCGAAGCGGCGGCCGTGTAGCGACGTCAGGGGCGGGGCTGCCCGGCGCGCTCGTAGATGCGCACCATGGCCTGGTCGCGGAACCTCTTGATCAGGTCGAGGGAGCCGCGCGCCGTCGCCAGGGCGCGGGGCTCGGTGCCCACCGCGCAGACGGTGCCGAGCGCGATGCCGGTCGCCTCGTCGATGAGCGGCGCCCCGAGGTACACGCGAATGCCCAGTTCGTCGACCACCGGGTTGCCGGCGAACCGGGGCGCCGCGTACACGTCGGGCAGGACGAGCGGGATGCGGCGGCTGATGACCTCGGGGCAGTAGCCGTGGTCGCGGGCCATCACACGGCCGACCTCGGGCCCGCCCGTCGCGTCGTGCGGGCCGAGGGTGTTGGGCAGGCCCTGCGGCGTGTGCAGTCCGGCGAAGAACTGCTGGTCGGTGATGAGGTTGACCATGGCGTACGGCGTGCCCGCAGCCTCGGCGAGTTCCGAGGCGAGGGCGTCGAGGTCGGCGGCGGCCTCGCCCAGGCCGAGCTGGGCGAGGCGTTCGACGCGCGCGTCGAGTTCGGTGTCGGGGGCTGTGATGTGCAGCCCCGTCTCAGCGTCAAAGGGCACGGTGCGGGTTCCCGTCGAAGGAGGCGGCGGAGGAGGGCAACGAAGGTGAAGGGGTGGGGGCGGGCGGCTCGAGAGCGGGCTCGGACGCCGACGCGGAGCGCAGCGACAGCGTGAGCGCGTACTCGACGAGCTTGATCAGGACCTGCTGGGTGGAGAACGGGGCGCGCGCGTCGAACATGATGACGGGGACGTCGGGGTTCAGCTCGATCGCGGACTGCACCTCCTCCGCCGTGTAGCGGTGGGCGGTGTCGAACTCGTTGACCGCCACGACGAAGGGCACGCCCCGGTCCTCGAAGAACTCGACGGCGCTGAAACAGTCGTCGAGGCGCCGGGTGTCGGCGAGGACGACGGCTCCGATGGAGCCGAGGGCGAGGTCGTCCCACATGAACCAGAAACGGTCCTGACCGGGCGTGCCGAACAGCAGGAGCTGCAACTGCTGGCGCCACAGGGTGATGCGGCCGAAGTCCATGCTCACGGTCGTGGTGGTCTTGTTCTCCACACCGACCAGACTGTCGGTGGCCGCGCTGGCCGTGGTGAGGATCTCCTCCGTGGTCAGCGGTTCGATCTCGCTGACCGTGGCGACCATCGTGGTCTTGCCCACGCCGAAGCCGCCGGCGATGAGTATCTTCAGCGCGGTCAGTGGGATGTCGTCAGAGGCTTCGAAGGCCTTCAAGTGCCGCCTCCAGGAGGAGTGGGTCGCTTCCGTCCGCCTCTCGCGGGGGATGCGCGGGAACGAGTACGTGGGAGTCGAGCAGATCGGACAGAAGGATCTTGGTGACCTGTACGGGGACCCCCAGCCGGCCGGCGATCTCGGCGACCGACCGCGGTTCCCGGCCGCACAGTTCGAGCACTTGGGCGCTCTCGGGGCCGAGTCTGTCCACGATCGAGGGGGCGAGGCCGGGGGCAGCCCGTACCCGGGACACGAGTCCCAGGGCACGGGCCGGGCGGGTGCGGCCACCGGTCAGCGCGTAGAGGCGCAGCTGAGCGGTGTCCTCGGCCAGCCAGGGCTCGTCGGTGAAGTCCGGCACCGTCAGTCGACCAGAGCGCCGGAGGGCCCCGGTGCGGTGCGCGCGGGCGTGCCGAGGTGGCCCCTGACGCTCTTCACGAGCATCGCGATCTCGTAGCCGACCACTCCGACGTCCGCGCTCTTGTCGGTCAGCACGCCGAGTACGCCGTTGACGCCGGCCCGCGAGACGAACAGATAGCCGCCGTCGCCCTGCACGATGACCTGCTCGACACCGCCGAAGGCTCGCTGGATGGTGCCGAGACCACCGCCGAGGGAGCACATGCCGGTGGTGATCGCGCTCAGCCGGTCCGCGTCGTCGTAACCGAGACCGTGGCTGTGCCGCATCACGCCGTCGCTGGAGGCCAGGACCGCGCCCGTCACGGCGGGCACCCTGGCGGCGAGGTCGGCGAGCAGCCAGTCCAGGTCCTGGTCGAATGAGGGCTGGGTCATCGGTACTCCTGGGAGTCATGGCGCTGAGTGGGTGCCACCGGGAATCCGGGGGTGGCCCCGTCGTCCTGCTCGGCCCGCTGCAGTCCCGCGGTGAAGCGGGCGAGCAGACCGGCGTCGATCGCCTCGCCGTCGCCGTGGTCCGCGGCCGGTCCCTGCTCGCGCAGTTGGGGGGAGATGTGTGAGCGGCGTTCCTTGTTCCGCTGGGCCAGGACCGGGCGCCCTGTGGGGTCCTCGGCCGGCGCGGCGGCGGGGGCGGCGGGCGCGCCGGGCACCTGCCGCTGAGGAAGGGGCGGCTGGGTGGTCACGGCCGTGGCCTCCCGGGGTGTGTGCGGCCGCGCGGGATCCACCGCCGCGGGCAACGGCTGGGCCCGGCGGCTCGCGACCGGGGCGGGCGCGCGGGCCGGCTCCGGCTCGGCGGGGGCCGTCGGAGCCGCGGGCTTCTGCGCCGCCTTCTGCCCGGCGCGGGACTCGCTGAGCACCGAGTGCGACAGGACCACGACGGCCTGGACGCCTCCGTAGAGGTTCTCCTGAAGCTGTACGGCGAGCCCGCGCCGCCTGGCGATCTTCGCGACCACGAACAGGCCGGTGCGACCGTCCTGCAACTGCTGGTCGACATCGAAGAGTTCGGGCTGGGCGAGGAGACGGTTCATTTCGTCCCGCACCTCGGCGGGCATGCCGAGGCCGCGGTCCTCGATCTCCACGACCATGCCGGACGCGGCCATCTGGGCGCGGATCATCACCTGCGTGTGGGGCGGCGAGAACTTGGTGGCGTTCTCGGCGAGTTCGGCGATGAGGTGGATGATCTCGACGGCGGAGTGGCCGAGGACCTCGTAGCCGGACGGCGGCGGCAGCACGCGGACGCGGGGGTAGTGCTCGATCTCGGCGACGGCCTGGCGCAGCACCGTGGCGAGCGGGACCGGGGAGCTGAAGTGGCGGGGCACGGCGCCGCCGAGGACCGCGAGGCTCTCCACCGCGCGGTGCACGCGGGTGACGAGGTGGTCGATGGTGTAGAGCCGGTCGAGGTGCTCGGGGTCCTCGACGACCCGCTCGGCGTCGTCGAGTTGCTTCAGCGCGCGCGTCACGAGGAGCTGCAGCCGTCGGGCGATGTTGACGAAGGCGTCCACCTGCTGGCGCGTGCCCGCGTGGATCACTGCGGTCTGCGCCGTGTGCTGGAAGTGCCGCAGGTGCTGCTCCAACGCGCCGAACGCGTGCGTCGCGGCCGTCTCGGGGACGGGCGCGGGGACGTCGGGGCGCTCGCCGCCGCGCAGTTGTTCCGCGGTCCGGGCGACGCTCTGGTGCCCTTCGGCGGCGAGCGACGTCAGGTGCTTGATCCACTCGCCGACCGCCGCGTCGTTCTCGGCCCGCTGCCGGACGAGCGCGTCAGCGGTGCCGTGCGCGGCTCGCCGCGCGACGGCGAGGACCGCCGCACAGCACACCCCGGCCGAGACCCCCGCACCCCACACCATCGGTCCGGAGGCCCCCGCCGCGGAGACGGCGAACGCTCCGCCCGCGAGGACGGCCACCGTTCCGGCGGGGGCCATGCCGAGCATCGTGGTGCGTCGGCGCAGGCCACGCTCGGTCCTCAGGTCGGCCGGGGCGGCCTTGCCGGCTCTCCGGCCGCTGCGGTGGGCGCCGGATGCGGTGGCGTCCGACGAGTAGTGAGACATAGGCGTCCTCAAGACGAGCGGGGGCAGCGCCGGCGCGCCGGCGTCCTTGTACGTGTCGGCCGCGCCTGCGGTCGTCCGAACCTCCTTGTGGTGGAGGCTCGTTGTGACTGGCGTGCATCTTGTCCAGGGTGGCTGTCGCGTGGCAAAACGGCCTCCGCGACGAACATCAACTCTGTCGGTCCGGCCCGGGCGGAGCTACGGGAAACCAGGGTCGTTCCGGGGTCGTTTCCCTCTTCCAGGTGTGAGATCGGCACCCGCCCGGCACGCCTACCGCCGGGTAGTCGCGCGCGGCGCCCCTCCCCCCGGGCCAGGGCCACACCTCCAACGACCCGCAAACGACCCTGCTCTCCCCGGCGGCCAGACCGGGCCCGATCACGCGCCCGGTCCCCGACTCCACCGTCACCCTCAGTCGTCGAACCCGCCCGCGAAGCGCAGTACCCGTTCGAGTTCCTCGACGGAGATGAGGCGGCTGCGCGGGCGCAGCATCCCTGCGATGCCGTACGCGCCCAGCTCGCGGCAACGCCGCACCAGCCAGCCCCAGTCGAGGTCGAGATGATGGGCGAGCGACCGCAGCCGCTCCTGCGAGCTGTCGCCCTTGGTGACGCTCTGACTGCGGGCGTGGTCGACGACCTGGGCGTAGGCGCTCACCTCGGCGAGGCTGTCGGTGGTGTCGACGTGCCAGATGCCTTCGGAGCCGAGCCAGTTGGCGGAGATGACACGGCGTCCGGGCACGAGTACGAAGCCGTCGATGCGCTTGTACTCCGGCTCGGCGCACACCGAGATCGTCTGCCCGCCGCGTTCCATCATGGCCACGGCCAGCCACAGCAGGATCCGCTCGTAGCGCTGGCTCGCCCCGGCGTCCGTCGCCGGGATGCAGAACACGCGCTCCGGAGCGGGGCCGTCGTCGGCGAGACGCTCCTGGAGCGCGTGACGGAACTGCGTCCACGACGCGAAGAACAGCCACACCGCCGCTTCCTCCCCCGTCCGCACCGGGCTCCAGAAGACCGGCGGCGTACTGCCCTCGTCGAGACGCCGGATGATGTGCTCGGCACAGAAGTACATGCCGAGCCAGGCGCTGCCGACATTGGTGAGCTCCGGCACGGCGGACCGGGCGACCGCCGAACGCCGCTGCGCCCACAGGGGTTCCAGGGTCTGCTGTTCGGCGTGCAGCACATGGTCGTTGGCCAGCAGACTGTCGTCCAGGTTCAGCATCGCCCACAGCAGCCCGTACGTGAGGTCGTCGATCTTGTACGGGGTCGAGATCGGCAGCGTATCGGCGGTGACCGCCAATTGACGGCGGGCGTGGGCGGCGTCGATGGCGTACAGACCCTCGTCGCCGAGGGTGCCGAGCACCAGCGCGCGGCGGGTGGCCCGAGTGAAGGCCCGTACGTGCGCGTGGTGGTGGGCTCCGATGGCCACGCGGCCGTCCTGCTCGTCGGCCTCGTAGAGCTGGACGGCGACGGAGGTCCCGTCGAAGAACCGCTGGCCGTCCAGGTGCCACACACCCTCCATGCCGGACGCCCGGCCCAGGGGGTCCAGATAGGACGTGTCGAACATGGAGTTCAGGAGGCGCGCCGCGTCCCGCGCGGCGCTGGGTGCTATCTGCGGCAGTACGACGCCGCGCTCCACCGCGGGCCGCAGCAGCGTCTCCACATCGACGCCGAGCATGAACTCGAGGACCGCTGCGGCGTCGCTGCGGGGTATCTGGTCGCCCGAGAGCCAGCGCTTCCAGGTGGCCTGGGAGGCGGTCACCGTCGCCAGGTCGGGGCGGTTCAGTTTCGCGGCTGCCAGCTGTGCGGACCGGGTGAACTCTTCTTCGAACGTAGCGAAGTGGCCGCAGCCCCGCTCCGTCAGCAAGGCTCTTAAGAGCGTACGGGGGCGCATCGATTCACTGTCTCCACGTCTAAGAGAGTCGCGAGCCCCCCGTGGCTCGCCGATTGTCCGGCCGGATTCGGTCAGTCCGTGGTCACGGATCCCGATGCGGACACGGACACGTTCGAGCCGACAGGGCCCGGGCCGCGGAGATCAACTTCTTCATGCCGAGCATTATGCATACGGATCGTCAAACCATGGGCATTGGTTGCGGAATTGGTGTATCGACCACACGTCGACGTTATGGCTGAAATATCACCGACCCCGGTCAGCCGTGCCTGATCCGGTTCCACTTCGGCAAGACCGTGATCACGGATGCGAACAGCAGGGCGAGCATCCACAGAAGGCCGACGGTGCCAGGAACGGCACCGTCAGAACACCCGGTTCAACACCACGACAGTGATCGTTCGTGCAACTGTCACATCGCCCTCCCCCCGGCAGGCACTCGGCCTGACCACAGGCTGCAGGCCCGCTCGTCGCCGCTCACAGCGGTCGAGACGCCCGACGAGCCGGCTCCGGGCGAGCCCCGCCGGTGCGCTCGGGGACGCCCGCGGACGCACCGCCACGTCCGGATGGCCGGCGTGGAAGAACGTGAGCAGGCAGGACAGGTCCGGCAGCCGGACCACCGCGAGGAACCCGATGTGCGGGGTGCCGCACACGAATCCCCTGCTCGTCCGCAAGGCGTCCAGCGCTCCCCGGGCGATGTCGAGGACGGCCCGCGCCTCGGGAAGCAGCGCCGCGTCCGCGCCCGTCGGCTCGACCCGCTGCGAAGAGCCTCGGGGACACTAGTTCACCGGCAGGGCGAGCGGCCCGTCCGTGCCGAAGGCCAGGGTGTTGAAGCGGTCGCCCATGCGCCGGTGGGTGGCGGCGTCCGGGTGGAGCTGGTCCGGCAGCGGCAGCTCGGCGAAGTCCGCCTCACCGTAGAGGTCGCGGCCGTCGAGGTAGTGCAGGTGCGGGTCCTCCGCCGCCCGCTGCTTCACGACGCGCGCCAGTTCGTCCCGGATGACGTTGAGCGTCAGCTTTCCCGCCACCCGCTCCGCGGGCTCACCCGCGGCCACGAACTGCAGCCTGCCCGCACTGAGGTTGCCGAAGTCCGGGATGCTGGGGCCCGGGGTGTCCTCGTGAATGGCGCAGTAGATCGGCGACACGACCAGCAGCGGAGCGGTCGGGTGCCCCTCACGGATCGTGTCGAGGAAGCCGTGCACCGCCGGAGCGAACGCGCGCAGGCGCATGAGGTCG
Source organism: Streptomyces sp. NPDC055955 (assembly GCF_042270245.1). Taxonomy (NCBI): domain Bacteria; kingdom Bacillati; phylum Actinomycetota; class Actinomycetes; order Kitasatosporales; family Streptomycetaceae; genus Streptomyces; species Streptomyces sp. NPDC055955. The sequence continues at coordinate 1,711 of NZ_JBHJYS010000004.1, read as the reverse complement.
GCATTGACGATGTTGATCCCGATCTTGACGCTGATCACGTCCGCCGGGGTGTCCCGCAGGGCACGCGCGGTGAACGGGTCCAGCAGAGCACTGCCGCCCAGACCGAGGTTCATCAGCTCCACGCCACCGAGGGAGGCGGCCAGCGCCGGCCAGGTCGTGCTGGGGCTCGCGGCGTCCGAGCCGTGGCTGATCGAACTGCCGTGATGCAGCCACACCTTGCGCCCGCTGTCCGGCGCGGCATCCACCGGGGCGTCGGCGCACAGGGCGACCAGCTCGGTGATCTCGTTGTACGGCAGCCAGATCTCGACGTCCTTGACGCGGTCGGGCAGCCCGGTGAACCGCACGGTACCGACGGGGCCGGGCCGGGTCTCCCTGGTTCCGGTGGTCATGTCCATCATCTGCACGTTGCCGCCGGTGACGCCGGCCTGCGCGGCCAGGCGGCCGTCGACCAGCAGGTCGTACACGCCGTCGGGACGAGGCGGAGCGCCCTTGTAGGCCATCTTGGTGCGGAGCGCGTGCAGCTCGATGACGGTGGCCCGGGTGCGGAACACCAGCCGTACGCCGGAGGGCTGGGCCTCCGCCATGGCCAGTTGCGCGTCGGAGCACTGTGCCCGGGCCCGCGCGGGCAGCCGGTGCGGGAGCACGCCGCGCTCGGTGCGCTCCACCTCGTACGCGCCACGCACGAGGTCCGCGGTGACGGGAGTGGTGGTCCAGTGGTCGTTCATATGCATTGCCTCAACCCTGTTGATCAATATGCCTGAGTGGCTGGATGCGTTCGGCCGCCGTCCATGCGTCCGTGGTCGAAACGCGGGGCCGCGGTCAGGGTGCGGGCCAGTTCCGCAGCGTGGCGTCGAGCGAGTCGAGGATCCGCGACCAGCTCTCCTGCGAGTCGGGTGCGCTGTGGCTGAACCCTCCCTGCATCTCCAGGCTCACGTAGCCGTGGAAGACGCTGCCCAGGAGCCGGACCGCGTGGGTCTGGTCCGGCTCCGTGAGGTCGTAGCCCCGCAGGATCGCCCGCGTCATCTGGGCGTGCCTGACGCCGGCGCTGGCGGCCGCCGTCTCCGGGTCGAGCCGCAGCTGGGCCGCCGCGTAGCGACCGGGGTGTTCCCTGGCGTAGTCGCGGTAGACGTTCGCGAAAGCGGTGAGGGCGTCTTTGCCCGCGCGACCGGCGAGCGCCGCCGCTCCCCTGTCGGCGAGTTCCTCCAGGGCGAGCAGCGCGATCCCGGTCTTGAGCTCCTGGGAGTTCCTCAGGTGCGAGTACAGGCTCGCGACCTTGACGTCGAACTGCCTCGCGAGCGCCGAGACGGTCACCTGGTCGAACCCGACCTCGTCGGCCAGCTCGGCACCCGCGCGGACCAGGCGTTCCCTGGTCAGCCCCACTCGCACCATCACCTTCACCCCAATCAACGAAATCGATTATGCAGTTACCTAATAGCTTTAGGCAAGTCCGCGCACACCTTAGGGAACACGGGCGGGAGTGGTGGCATGGGCTACGTCATTACCGGTCGCGTCCTTGGGTAGGCGGCCGGATGATCGTCTGGGTGGGCCCGCTCATCCAGGCAGGACCGAAGCACAGCGACACCTGGGAGGTAGCAATGTCCTCGAAGCGACGCCGCAAGAAGAAGGCCCGCCGCAAGCACGCCGCGAACCACGGCAAGCGCCCCCAGTCCTGAGGGCCCTCGCTGGACGGGTCAGGGGCGGCGCCGTACCT
>NZ_JBHJYS010000003.1:557677-559230 GCF_042270245.1 Streptomyces sp. NPDC055955 | reverse complement strand
GAGCCATTTCGTCGGCAAATGTCCGACGGTGGTTGCTCAAGGGTGGAACGTTGACTATTCGACCGGGTTCACGGGTCGGAGGCTGTGAGTACTGCCCTTTCGGGGCGTGGAAAGCATGATCTCCGGGCGGGACCGGGTCGGGCACGCTGTTGGGTGTCTGAAGGTACGGCCGGAATGGTCGCCTTCAGTGCCGACCCCAGTGCACTCGGATCTGCTGGTCCGGGGTGATGGGTGGTTGGTCGTTGTTTGAGAACTGCACAGTGGACGCGAGCATCTGTGGCCAAGTTTTTAAGGGCGCACGGTGGATGCCTTGGCACCAGGAACCGATGAAGGACGTGGGAGGCCACGATAGTCCCCGGGGAGCCGTCAACCAGGCTTTGATCCGGGGGTTTCCGAATGGGGAAACCCGGCAGTCGTCATGGGCTGTCACCCATACCTGAACACATAGGGTATGTGGAGGGAACGCGGGGAAGTGAAACATCTCAGTACCCGCAGGAAGAGAAAACAACCGTGATTCCGGGAGTAGTGGCGAGCGAAACTGGATGAGGCCAAACCGTATGCGTGTGATACCCGGCAGGGGTTGCGCATGTGGGGTTGTGGGATCTCTCTTTCACGGTCTGCCGGCCGTGAGACGAGTCAGAAACCGTTGATGTAGGCGAAGGACATGCGAAAGGTCCGGCGTAGAGGGTAAGACCCCCGTAGTCGAAACGTCAGCGGCTCGTTTGAGAGACACCCAAGTAGCACGGGGCCCGAGAAATCCCGTGTGAATCTGGCGGGACCACCCGCTAAGCCTAAATATTCCCTGGTGACCGATAGCGGATAGTACCGTGAGGGAATGGTGAAAAGTACCGCGGGAGCGGAGTGAAATAGTACCTGAAACCGTGTGCCTACAAGCCGTGGGAGCGTCGCGCAAGGAACTTGTTCCTTGCGTCGTGACTGCGTGCCTTTTGAAGAATGAGCCTGCGAGTTTGCGGTGCGTTGCGAGGTTAACCCGTGTGGGGAAGCCGTAGCGAAAGCGAGTCCGAATAGGGCGGTTCAGTAGCGCGCTCAAGACCCGAAGCGGAGTGATCTAGCCATGGGCAGGTTGAAGCGGAGGTAAGACTTCGTGGAGGACCGAACCCACCAGGGTTGAAAACCTGGGGGATGACCTGTGGTTAGGGGTGAAAGGCCAATCAAACTCCGTGATAGCTGGTTCTCCCCGAAATGCATTTAGGTGCAGCGTCGTGTGTTTCTTGCCGGAGGTAGAGCACTGGATAGGCGATGGGCCCTACCGGGTTACTGACCTTAGCCAAACTCCGAATGCCGGTAAGTGAGAGCACGGCAGTGAGACTGTGGGGGATAAGCTCCATGGTCGAGAGGGAAACAGCCCAGAGCATCGACTAAGGCCCCTAAGCGTACGCTAAGTGGGAAAGGATGTGGAGTCGCACAGACAACCAGGAGGTTGGCTTAGAAGCAGCCACCCTTGAAAGAGTGCGTAATAGCTCACTGGTCTAGTGATTCCGCGCCGACAATGTAGCGGGGCTCAAGCGTACCGCCGAAGTCGTGTCATTGCG